>NZ_KQ130489.1:0-183071 GCF_001050375.1 Catenovulum maritimum
TAGCCCTATAAACACAGTTATCTTATGGCCAAACCCAGAAGCAGTTTAATATCATTATCTGATACCCCTTATTATCATTGCATTGCGCGCTGTGTCAGGCGTAGTTATTTGTGTGGCTATGATAAAACCACTAAAAAGAGCTTTGAACATAGAAAAGTTTGGTTAGTTGAACGTATTCAAAAGCTTGCTGCTATTTTCACCATAGATGTAGCTGCTTATGCCGTTATGAGTAATCACTATCACATAGTTTTAAGAGTCAATACAGATGCCGCGGATGCTTTAAGTCCTAATGAGGTTTTATCTCGTTGGCATACCTTGTGTCAGCCTAAACCTATTGTGGTCCGTTATTTACAGGCTAAGCAGCAAGGTAAAACTTTAACCGAAAGCGAATTAATGGTCGTGAATGATTGTGTTAAAGATTATCGCCAGCGTTTAACGAGTATTTCTTGGTTTATGCGTTTTTTAAATGAGTTTATTGCCAGACAAGCTAATTTAGAAGACAAGTGTAAAGGTCACTTTTGGGAAGGTCGGTTTAAGTCTCAAGCTTTATTAGATGATGTCACTGTTTTAGCCTGTATGGCTTATGTTGATTTAAACCCAATTAGAGCCAAAATGGCAGATACACCAGAAAACTCTGATTTCACTTCTATTCAACAAAGGTTAGGCATTTTACCAAAAGCAGTAGAAACCGATAATCATCAAAATAAAGACGGTTCTCAAAAACATAAAACAGCTACACCTAATGACAATTTAACCGCTATCGCACCAGCTCAGTTATTACCTTTTGTTAAAGCCAATAATGAGTCTGTACCCAACTTTAAGCGCAGTAACAGTCATATTCCATTTTCATTAATTGATTATTTAGAACTCGTCGATTGGACTGGTCGACAAATCAGACAAGATAAACGAGGCTTTATCTCACTAAATACTCCTTCAATAATCCAAAGACTCGGATTAACAGATGAAGATTGGTTAGCCTTTTCAACCGGAATAGAAAATCAATATAGCCATTCAGTTGGTCAAAGGTTTCAGTTGCAAACTTACGCTAAAAACCATCAATTAAAACGGGTTAAAGGCTTAAGACAGTGAAGCGCCACGCCCACCTAGCTATTATCTAATAAACAGGCTGCTCTAAAGCAACAATCAATCAAATCAATTTGAGAATGCTCAGTACCTGTAATTCAGAATTAACAACCGATAGCACCTCTAAAACACTTATTAATTGAGCTAAATACACAATCTCAGTGATAAGTAGTAGCTTCACCGACAAATCGTTAAAAGTGAATAAGCCAAATGATAAGAATAGAAACAAGATAAACCATAACCTATTGATTTAATTGTTTTCTATCAGTGCCTGTCTAGATAGTTTGTGTGTCATCAATTAAAACGGGTTAAAGGCTTAAGACAGTGAAGCGCAACGCCCACCTAGCTATTATCTAATAAACAGGCTGCTCTAAAGCAACAAGCAATCAAATCAATTTGAGAATGAGTCGTACCTGTAATTCAGGATTAACCGTCTGTAGCATCTCTAAAACACCTAAAATTTGAGCTAAATACACAATCTCAGTGATAAGGGGTAGCTTCACCGACAAATCGTTCAAAGTGAATATGCAAATGATAAGAATAGAAACAAGATAAACCATAACCTATTGATTTAATTGTTTTCTATCAGTGCCTGTCTAGATAGTTTGCTGCCATATCGTAACGGCCAACAAGCAGTAAGACAAGTACAACAAATCATTAAATCTAAACGCAATATTGCGGTAGATGTCGATTTGTCGAAGTTCTTTGATAGAGTCAATCACGACTTACTGATGAGAAATTTATCACGTCATATCAAAGATAAACGCTTGCTTAAACTCGTTGGTTGCTATTTGAGAGCTGGAATTGACGACAATGGCACTTTAGTTCCAAGTTTAGAAGGTGTGCCACAAGGTGGTCCACTTTCGCCTTTATTATCCAATATTATGTTGGACGATTTAGACAAAGAATTGGAAAAACGAGGCCATAAATTCGCCCGCTATGCAGATGATTTTATCATTTTAGTAAAATCAAAACGTGCGGGTGAACGCGTCCTTGCCAGTGTCACTCGATTCCTTGAAACCAAGCTCAAATTGTTAGTCAACACAGATAAAAGTCAGGTGGTTAAAACCACACAGAGTAAATTTTTAGGATTTACCTTTAAACGTGGATTAATCAAATGGCATGACAAAACACTGCATAAATTTAAACAACAAGTGCGTATCTTAACAAACCGAAACTGGGGCGTGAGTATGCACTATCAGCTGTTCAAATTAAGCCAATATTTAAGAGGTTGGATCAACTACTACGGAATTGCAAATGCATACCAGCAGTGTGTTGACTTAGATCACTGGATCAGGCGCAGGGTTAGAATGTGTTACTGGCGACAATGGCGAAAACCCAGAACCAAAGTCAGAAATTTGATGAAACGGGGTGTGCATGTGCAAGCAGCCGTTGCTTGTGGGATCACAAGTAAGGGGCCTTGGCGCAGTTCAAAAACACCTGGTATTCAACAGGCTTTAGGATTGAAGTATCTAAAATCTGAAGGTCTATATTCACTTAGAGATGGGTGGATCAAAGTCAATTATCCTAACGGGTAATTGTTAGATGAAACGCCCTGTGCGGAGCCGCATGCAGGGTGTTGTGGGGGCTGAGGGCTAGATACCCTCGGCTACCCGATTATGTGGTTTTTACAGCATTCTTAAACTTCATTGAGATGTAAATTGAAGCAAAACAGATTAATCCTAGAACTAACCCCAAAATCACCTCTAATACTGTAAACATCATTACGCTGAAGCAGAAACTAACTAAAGCAATACCTGTCCAAATCATAGAAAAATTAAAAAATTTGTCTACAGCATCATTTTTAAAGGCTTTATACGACTCAATACTTAATGCTATTAACATCACAATTGGAAATAAAACTTTCAATATCACTCGTAACTCTCCTTAACCACATAACATTATATTGAACGGCTAAACCAACTCTAATCCGTCCGTTCTTTTTTAAATTAGGATAATTCTAATTTAAAAAACCTATTAATGCCAACCACTTATTCACAACCTAGCAGATGAAGTAAAAAATAGCGGCAACGTCCGCTATTTTTGATTATGTAGGACGACATTAAAATCCTGTACAAAAATCAGAGGTTATTTCTACGTTTAAACGAACAGTAACTAACAAGAAGTAGTGAGCTATTTAAGGTTTGGTAACTTAGAAACCAGCTATTAAAACTAAATTGAATATGTGGTGAATATACGAGATTTTATTAAACCGAATCGATTTTTGTTGCCACAGAACGACCACAAATTATATTGTATGAGAGTTTTGATATTAAGTACTTCGACTGAAAGCCTTTAAGAATGGTGCGTCCTAGTAGACTCGAACTACCGACCCCCACCATGTCAAGGTGGTGCTCTAACCAACTGAGCTAAGGACGCATTTAGATTTTGTGGAACGGCGGTGATAATATAGACTCGATAGTCTCTAATCAAGTATTTTTTTAATGTTTTGAATCGTTTGCTGTTTTTTTACTCGTTATGAAGTTGAAAGTGGATATTTAGAATTAATTCTGAATTAGTTACAGCTAAATTGGTATAATTAAATCAGTTTAATATTAAGTAATTGGAGTTAATTTTGACTGGTTGGCAATTTTGGGTTGATAGGGGTGGCACATTTACGGATATAGTAGCGCTGTCACCGAGTGGTCAGCAGGTCACTCATAAGTTATTATCTGTCATTCCAGAGCAGTATACTAACTCTGCAATTCAAGGTATTCGAGATATACTCGGCTTGTCATATGAGCAAGCTATACCAACTGGCGAGATTGAATCTGTAAAAGTCGGAACAACAGTTGCAACCAACGCTTTACTCGAACGTAAAGGTGAGACGACTGCATTAGCTATCACTAAAGGCTTTAAAGATGCGCTTAGAATTGCGAATCAAAATAGACCAGATATATTTGCTCTAAAAATCGATTTACCCGAATTACTTTATTCTGATGTTGTTGAAATTAACGAACGAATATTAGTCTCAGGCGAGATTGAACAAGCTTTAGATGTTAGCCAAGCTAGAGTTCAATTCGAAAACCTATACCATCAAGGTTATCGCTCTATCGCGATTGTCTTAATCCATTCATGGAAAAACCCTCAACATGAACAAGCGCTTGAACTGATTGCTAGGCAAGTTGGGTTTGAGCAAATTTCGTTATCGCATCAAGCAAGTCAAACGATCAAGCTAATCCCTAGAGGCGATACAGCCGTTGTTGATGCCTATTTAACACCTGTGATGCAGGCATATGTGCAACAAATAGCGCAGGCGTTGGAAGATGTTCCTTTATTTTTTATGCAATCAAATGGCGCATTAGCCGTTGCGAATCAATTTAATGGTAAAGATGCTATTTTATCCGGACCCGCAGGGGGCATTGTTGGCGCGGTTAAAACATGCCACCAAGCCGGTTACAACAAAATTATTGGGTTTGATATGGGAGGCACTTCAACTGATGTTTCTCACTATGCTGGGGAATTAGAGCGCAGTTATCACAACGAGATAGCGGGCGTTAGAATTTCTGCCCCTGTAATGGATATTCACACAGTAGCAGCGGGTGGTGGCTCAATTTGCCAGTACCTAGATGGTCGCTTTCAAGTTGGACCTGAATCTGCGGGGGCGTCACCTGGACCTGCTTGTTATCGAAATGGCGGTCCACTCACAGTTACAGATTGTAATTTGGTGATTGGAAAGCTTCAGCCAGAAATTTTCCCCAAAGTATTTGGTAAAAATGCCAATTTAGCCATAGATCCACAAGCCTCATTGCAGAGAATTATTGAAATTCAACAGGCGTTAAAAGCTGATAAGTTAGACATGTCAGTCGAGCAAATTGCGCAAGGGTTTATAGAGCTCGCAGTAGAGAATATGGCGAATGCGGTGAGAAAAATTTCTACCCAACGTGGCTATGATTTAGCTGATTATGCGTTATCCAGCTTCGGTGGAGCAGGCGGGCAGCACGCATGCCTAATTGCCGATTCGTTAGAAATGAACACTATTTTAATTCATCCTTATGCTGGTGTGTTGTCAGCGTTTGGTATTGGCTTAGCTGAACAAGGGCTGATGAGTGAAATAAGTATTCAGTTACCGCTGATTGATGCAAGCTACGAGCGCATTGAGCCTTATTTAGAGCCAATTAGAAAAACACATAAACAAAAATTAACCCAGTTTAATACTTCACAACAAGCTAACCCTTTATCTGAACATTTAATTGCACTTGTGAAATACCAAGGCGCTGAAGTTAGATTAGAAGTGCCATTTTCTCAGTTTGAGCAAATGAAAGCTGATTTCGAACAAGCACATTTAAAAGAGTTCGGTTATCTAAGTCATGCAGATCTAGTGCTCGATGCCATTTCGATTGAACATAGATTAGATGAAGGGCAAAAGCTAACTAAAATCTCTAGTGTTGAATCATTTACCAAACCAGACATTAACGCTGAATTTGTCTATTACAGAGATGAACTTACAGTTGGTCAAACAATTTCGGGCCCAGCTCTAATTGTAGAAAAAACGGGTACTAATTATATAGAGCAAGGATGGCAGGCCGAAGTAATTGATAACCTTGTGCTCAGGTTAACAAAGCATACCAGTACAAAGACTCATGATCTGGTTCAAGAGCAGCAGTCTAGTATGCAAATTAATCCTATTAAGCTTGAGATGTTTAATAATTTATTTATGTCGATAGCAGAGCAAATGGGACTGAAACTAGCAAAAACAGCACACTCGGTTAACATAAAAGAAAGGCTTGATTTTTCCTGCGCTTTATTTAATAAATCGGGTGAGCTGATTGCTAATGCACCACATGTCCCAGTTCATTTAGGTTCAATGTCACATTCTGTTTTATCTGTGATTGAGCAGAACACAAATATGCAAGCAGGTCAGAGCTTTTTAATTAATTCACCATATGCTGGCGGCACGCATTTACCTGATTTGACCTTAGTGACGCCTGTTTTTTTACCTGAGTTTACCACGCCTAGTTATTATATTGCCTCGCGAGCACACCATGCAGATGTTGGTGGCATAACGCCAGGTTCTATGCCTGCAAATAGTCAAAATATTAATCAAGAAGGGATTTTATTTTCAGGTGAAATAGTTGCTGAAAATCATCAGCTAGATTTACAAAAAATTAAGCAATTATTTCAACAGGGAGAATTTCCCGCCAGAAATATTGAACAAAATATCGCAGATTTAGCGGCACAATTAGCGGCTAACCTAACCGGTGAACAAGCTCTAATTAGTTTAACTCAAGCACATTCAGAAGCTTATATACAAGCGCTTATGAATGCTATTTTAGACAATGGTGAGTTAGCGGTTGAAAATGCGTTGAACCAATTAAAAGATGGAGAATATTGTTTAGCACTAGACAATCAATCTCAAATTAAGGTATCAATTAAATTGATACAATCAGAATTAAAGCGACCTAAAGCTGTCATCGATTTTACGGGCACCTCAGCGCAGCAAGCTTCTAATTTCAACGCTCCTAGATCTGTCGTCGATGCTGCAGTGATTTATGTATTTAGGTGTTTAGTCGATAAACCTATGCCGTTAAATGCGGGTTGTATGAGGCCGTTAGACGTGATTGTTGAGCAAGCTAGCATGTTATCGCCTGTTTATCCGGCGGCTGTTGTTGCGGGTAATGTTGAGGTTTCACAAGCTATTGTGACTTCTTTATTATTGGCACTGGACGTACAGTCAGGCTCACAAACCACTATGAATAACTTATCATTTGGTAATCAAACCTATCAATATTATGAAACCATAGCAGGTGGTACTGGGGCTGGTAAGCTTCTAAATGGTGAACTGTACTCAGGCACAGATGCCGTACATAGCCATATGACGAACTCTAGACTTACAGATCCTGAAATTATTGAACAGCGCATGCCTGTGGTTATTCGTAATTTTTTAATCCGTGAAAAGTCAGGTGGTCAAGGCCAAGTTAATGGCGGCAATGGCTTAATTCGCGAATTAGAATTTTTAACCGATTTAGAAGTTAACATATTAAGCAATAGTCGCATTGTGGCACCAGCTGGGTTAAATGGTGCAGCTAATGGCTCTACTGGTTCAAATATACTCTTTAAGAAAACAGGCGAAGAGATCAATTTAGCTAGCAATTGTCATTTCTCTGTATCAAATGGCGATAGACTTAAAATATTAACCCCAGGTGGTGGGGGATATAAGCTTAAGGCTAAACACTAGTTTTATGTCTTCTTTTCGTTGTAAGCAATTTATCATTCGACAGGATAATGTTGGGCTTAGAGTCAATACAGATAGCTTGATTTTGGGCAGTTGGAGCCAAGCAAATCAGTTAGGTAAACAGGCTCAGATACTTGATATCGGCAGTGGTAGCGGCATTTTATCTTTAATGCTGGCACAAAAAACAGATGAAACGGTAATGCTTGATGCGATTGATATTGCTGAAGTCGCCTATTTGCAAACATTGGAAAATATTCAAGCGTCAAAGTTTTCACACAGGATCCAAGCTAAGCAGCAAGATATTAACCAGTTTAACCCAGACAATTTTTATGATTGGATTATTTCGAATCCGCCTTATTTCTCGGGCATTAAACCTGACAATAAAAACAAATCTTATGCCCGCCATACGCAGCATTTAAGCTGGCAAGCTTTGTTTTTAAATGCGTCTAGGTTGTTAAACTCGCATGGTGTGTTTGAAATGGTCGCGCCATACACTTGTTTATCTGAAATTAAACAGGCGGCTCTCCAATCAAATTTGTTTTTAAGCCATCTAGTTAAAATAAAACCTAAAATGATAGAGCAAGAGGTAAAAAGAGTTTGTCTCAGGTTTAGTCGGATGGAAATCACTAAGCCTATAATTGAATCGCTTGTGATTTATGATGAGCAAAATCAATATACAAGTGAATATAAAACACTTTGCCGAGATTACTACCTAAAGTTTTAATTTCTGTGTCTTTGTATTTACCTTATCCGTCGTTTTGTTTTAGAAACCTATATTGCTTCAAATTTGGAAAAAATAAATGGCAGCGCATATAAATTGAGTCTGCCATTTATTTAGCCTGAATTCCGGCTATATAAGTATTACGCCTTTGTATTAAAAGGCGCGTTTGAATGGTTTAACTGACACTTCTTTATAAACACCAGCTTCAATATAAGGATCGGCATCAGCCCATGCTTTTGCAGCTTCTAACGAATCAAATTCAGCAACTATAGTTGAACCTGTAAAGCCAGCTTCTGCTGGGTCTTCAGCATCAATCGCTGGATTTGGTCCAGCAAGAATGAGTTTACCAGCGTCTCTTAATGCTTGTAATCTATCTATGTGTGCAGCTCTTGATTTTTTACGTAGTGGCAAGCTGTTTTCTACATCTTGGCCAGAAATAACGTATAACACTATGATTTTTCCTCTTGTTTTTCTTCATCTTTTGGCAAGTGCGGGTAGATATACAACACGGTTAAAATACCAAAGACAAAGGTTAGACCCATTAAGCCAAACATTTTAAAGTTGACCCAAAAATCTTGTGAAAAGTTGTAAGCAATATATAAATTAAGCGCAGCGATAGCCGCGAAAAATGCAGCCCAAGCATATGAAATCTTTGCCCATAATTGATCGGTTAATTTCATTTCTTTGCCTAGCATTTTCTGCATTGGACTTACTTTAAAGAAGGCTTGACTGACAAAAATACCAACCGCAAAAATTAGATTTACTACAGTCACTTTCCATTTAATAAAAGCATCATCTTGGAAGTAAATCGTCATACCACCCATCACTAATACAATTAAAAATAAATAAAATTGTTTTTTAGGGAGTTGCTTGGTTTTGAACCATTCATAACCGACATGGACTGCTGTTGAAGCAATTAATGCCCCAGTCGCCGCATATATATCAACCGTTTTGTAAACGGCGAAAAATACGATCAGGTGAAATAGGTCGAACATATTTTGCATAATTTATCTGCTTTCAGTCAGTTTAAAATTGCAGCGACTAGTATTGCGTCGCTGCTTTCATTGATTTAGTAAACTCTGCGATTTCAGCCAATAATTTAGCTGGATTATCTAAATTATTTTCAATAATTTTGACCGTTGCAGAGCCGCTTATTGCACCATCGGCACCATTTTTAATGGCTTCACTAACATGCTCAGGTTTAGATATACCAAAGCCTAATAATGTTGGTGGCGCATTGTAAGATTTAAGTGCATTTATCACGCTATCAATTGGCATAGAAGCAACTGTTTCTGTGCCTGTTACACCAGCTCGGCTGAGTAAGTAGGTATAGCCAGAACCTTGTTCAGCAACATGCTTTAATAAGGTTTCACTACCATTCGGTGGCGCGATGAAAATAGCATCTACATTATTATCATTAGCCGCTTTAACAAATGGCGCACTTTCTCTTACTGGCACATCTGCAATTAATACTGAATCTATTCCAATTTCATTGGCAGTTTGGTAGAACTGATTAATCCCCTTAGCAAAAACTATGTTGCTGTAGAGTAATAAGCCAATTGGAATATCTGCGTTATATTCTCGAATTCGTTTGAGTATATCCATACAATCTGGTGGCATTACGTTAGCTGCAATTGCACGAATATTCGCACTTTGAATCGTTGGTCCATCCGCAACCGGATCTGAATAAGGGATCCCTAATTCAAGTGCGTCTGCTCCGTTATCTATCAGTGCTTTAATAATCTCAAACGAGAGTTCTAAGTTAGGATCGCCAATGGTAACAAATGGTACAAAAGCCCCTTGCTTTTTAGCTGTTAAATCTTGGAATAGCTTTTGGTATCTACTACTCATAATGACCACCTTGTTCTAATACTTTTGATACGTGTGCTAAATCTTTATCACCTCGGCCAGATAAGTTAACCACTATAATGGTTTCTTCTGTTGCGGCTTCAGCTAATTTATGCGCGTGAGCTAATGCGTGCGAAGATTCTAACGCAGGTATAATCCCTTCGCTGCGGCATAGTTTTTGGAATGCATCTAATGCTTCTTTATCTGTTGCTGCAACATATTCAGCTCGACCTGTTGCATGTAAATACGCATGTTGAGGCCCAACAGCAGGGTAGTCTAGGCCAGCAGAGACAGAATAAGATTCTTCTATTTGACCAAATTCATCTTGCATTATGTAGGTGACTGCACCGTGTAAAATACCTTTAGTCCCTTTACAGATAGTTGCACCGTGTTTTAGTGTATGTAAACCATGGCCGCCAGGTTCAACCCCGACTAATTTAACGCTTTCTTCTTTAATAAAGTCATTAAACATACCAATTGCATTTGAACCACCGCCAACACAAGCTAATACATAATCAGGTAATCTACCTTCGGCTTTAACAATTTGTTCTTTTGCTTCTTCACCGATCATTTTTTGAAATTCACGTACTAGTGTCGGGAATGGATGCGGGCCTGCTGCTGTGCCAAGTAAATAATGGCTGTCTTCGTAAGTTGCAGACCAATCACGAAGTGCTTCGTTAACTGCATCTTTTAAAGTACCTGAGCCGGCTGTCACTGGGATAATTTCTGCCCCCATAAGTTTCATTCTGAAAACGTTTGGCTGTTGGCGCTCGCAATCTTTTGCACCCATATAAATTCGGCATTCTAAGCCAAGTAAAGCACAGGCTAGGGCAGTCGCTACACCGTGTTGACCAGCACCAGTTTCAGCAATTACTCGCTTTTTGCCCATACGTTTAGTTAATAAGGCTTGGCCTAAAACTTGGTTAGTTTTATGCGCACCACCATGGAGTAAATCTTCACGTTTTAAGTAAATTTTAGCCAAGGGGTTTGGTGAAAAATTACGGGTTAGGGTTAAAGGCGTTGGTCGACCTGCGTATTCATTTAATAACTTTTCGAATTCTTTTTGAAACTCAGGATCATTTTGTGATTTGATAAACTCTTGCTCTAATTGCTCAAGTGCAGGCACGAGTAATTCTGGCACAAACATACCGCCAAATTCACCAAAGTAAGCATCTAGATGCGGTTTTTGCATCTCTTCAGGCTGTGTTGTCATAATTTCCTCGAATAATTCTAATATTTTCTGAGTGCGGCAAATGCAGCAGAGAGTTTACTTGCTGATTTGATGCCGGGTGAGTCTTCCACCCCTGAATTTAAATCTAAACCTATCGCGCCTAATTTAGCCGCTTGTTTAGCATTGTCCGGCGTTATGCCACCTGCCAACATAAAAGGGATCTTGTTATTACAAGTTTTAATTAATTGCCAATCAAAAGCTTCACCAGTGCCGCCTCGATTTTGGCTGTTGCCAGAGTCAAGTAACCAGCGATCGATTTTATCTAATTGAGACAAAGCAGATTCAGCAATATTATGCGCTTTCCAGATTTGCACTGAATCGGCTAATTTAGTTTTAAGCTTGTCTATATAGCCTTGGTCTTCATCACCGTGAAGCTGAACCGCTGCAAGATTTAGTGCTTTCACTGTATCTGCTATTTTTAGTACAGGCGCATTTACAAACACACCAACGTATTCAAGCTCAGGCTCTGCTTCTATTATTGTTTTTGCGCTGGCTTCGTCGACACAGCGAGGTGATTTTTCAACAAAAATCAGGCCGCCATATACAGCGCCTGCTTGTTTAGCAAGCTGCGCACTTTGTGGCGTTTTTAAACCACAAACTTTATTTTCACCAACTATGAGTTTATGAACGGCTTTTGGTAAATCGGCTTGCGCCATAATGGAACTACCAACGAGAAAACCATCCGCAAAGTTTGATAACTCAGAAACATGGTCATGAGTGTAGATACCTGATTCCGAAACAACAACTGTATCTTTAGGGCATTTTTCGCGGATCAGAGGTGCTAGTTGTTTAGTCGTTTCTAAGTTGGTTGATAAATCCCTTAGGTTACGATTATTGATGCCTATGATCTTCGCTTTTAATGTTATTGCTCTATCTAATTCTTCTTGGTTAGATACTTCAGTTAAAATATCTAACGCATAAAAATTAGCAAGTTCAGCAAGCTCTATGTATTGCTCGTCATTTAATACGGACAACATCAATAAGATAACATCAGCACCGTAATAGCGGGCAAGGTGAACTTGATAAGGCTCGATAAAGAAATCTTTACAGATACAAGGCTGAGTCACGCGTTCACGCACGTACTGTAAATATTTATGATCTCCTTGGAAGTACTTTTTATCGGTTAATACCGAAATGCCAGCTGCATAAGGTTGATAAGCTGAAATAATCTCATCTAAATCAAAGACAGGGCGAATTAACCCTTTAGATGGACTCGCTTTTTTACACTCTAAAATAAATCCGGCTTCTGGTTTAGAAAGGTTATCAAATAAACTTCTATCCGACTTAGTTAAGCCATCTATAAAAGTATCAAGTGGCATGTCTAATTTTTGCTGGATTAATTCCTGTGCTTTATCTGCACAAATTTTCTCTAAGACATTAGCCATTTGACAACTCCACAAATTTTTCTAATGTTGATTTTGCTTTGCCTGAATTCATCGCATCGAGTGCAATTTGAGCACCTTGCTCAAAGTTATCTGCTTTACCTGACATAACTAATAATGCAGATACGTTAACAGCAACCGCTTCTAAATGAGCTTGTTGACCATTACCAGATAACATATCAAGGCAAATTTGTTTATTAACTTCAGGTGTATCACCTTTAATGTCGATTAGGCTTCTAGTATTAAAACCAAAATCAGCAGGAGTGAGTTTATACTCAGAAATTTGTCCTTGGTTCACTTCGCAAACTAGCGTTTCACCATGAATCGCAATTTCATCTAAGCCCGAACCATGAACTATCATGGCGCGTTGAGTCCCTAACTTATTGAGAGTTTCTGCAACGGGGCGCATTAACTCTGGGCTATAAACGCCAAGCAATTGAATATCTGGCGCTGCAGGGTTCGCTAATGGACCCAAAATATTGAATATGGTTCGGGTTTTAAGTGCTTGACGAACCGGCATAGCATGCTTGACACCAGCATGGTATTGAGGTGCAAAAAAGAAGCAAATACCAGCGTCATCTAAACATTTACGAGCTTGCTCTGGACTTGGGGTTAAATTAATACCTAATCCTTCAAGCAAATCAGATGATCCAGATTTACTAGAAACGCTACGGTTACCGTGTTTAGTCATTTTGATACCACAGCTTGCGGCTACGATTGCCGCTGTGGTACTGATATTTATGGTATCTGCACCATCACCACCTGTACCGCAACTATCTGCAATCGAGTAATCAGGTCGATTAAATGCTAATGCATTTTCACGCATGGCTTGGGCCGCGCCAGCTACTTCTTCTGGCTTCTCACCTTTAACTTTTAGACCGCCTAGTACCGCAGCTAGCACAAGTGGATCGACTTGACCTAGCATGACTTGGTTAAAAAACTCAAAGCTAACGCCTTGGTCTGAATCTTTTGCAGCTAATACGTTATTAATAAATTCATTAGGGGCATTTGTCGTCATGATTATTTCCTTGCTGAATCTGAGACTGCTTCGCTTAAAAAGTCTAAGCTTTGTTTTAATAATTTTGAGCCGAAGGTAGTTAATATACTTTCAGGATGAAATTGGAAACCAATTACTTTATCTGCTTCGTGGACAACCGCCATAGGAATATCATTCACTTCAGCAATCACTTCTAATGAGTCAGGCACTTTTGTTGCCATCAGTGAATGGTAACGTGCAACTGAAAGTGGATTAGATAAACCATCAAAAACCCTGTGGTTTGTGTGATCGACTAAAGAGGCTTTTCCATGAACGATTTCACCTGTGCCGCCAACTTCACCGCCATAAGCTTCAACTATGGCTTGATGCCCTAAGCAAATGCCTATTATTGGGTATTTGCCTTTAGCCAGTTGAATCAGTTCAAGCATGCAGCCTGCTTGCTGAGGATTACCTGGACCAGGTGATAACATTAATATTGTATTGTTTGGACAAGCTTGCATTTTATCAAAAATCACTTTAGCTGCCACACTGTTACGGTAAACAATTAGCTCATAACCTAGGGTTTTTAATTCATCTACTAGGTTGTAAGTGAAAGAGTCGAAATTATCTAATAAGAAAATAGTGGTTTGTTTCGCTTGGCTTAAAACTGACATTAGATAACCTCCTGTGAGCTAATAATCGCATTTAATACAGCTTGTGCTTTGCTTCGAGTTTCGTCTGCTTCTGATTGAGGAATTGAGTCATAAACAACGCCAGCACCAGCTTGAATATAAGCCTTTTGGTTTTGCACAAAAGCACTTCTAATGACAATGCAGGTATCCATATCCCCTTTACCTGTTACATAGCCAACAGCCCCGCCATAGCTACCACGACGTTTTTGTTCGACTTGTCGAATCAAACTTGCTGCTTTTACTTTTGGCGCGCCTACTAGGGTGCCCATATTTAAACAAGCTTGATAGGCGTGTAACGCATCTAAATCTTTTCTTAATTTACCTTTTACTCGAGATACCAAATGCATAACAAATGAGTATCTGTCGACTTTTTGTAAATCAGATACATAGCGAGTTCCTGGTTCACAAACTCTAGCGACGTCATTTCTGGCTAAATCCACTAGCATCATATGCTCAGATAACTCTTTTTTGTCGCTTCTTAGCTCTTGCTCAATTCTGCTGTCTAAATCAAGATTAATACTACCATCAGGGTTAAAGCCTCTACGGCGAGTGCCTGCTATTGGATAGATTTCGAGTTCATCCGTATCTTTAGTGTATTTAACTGCAGATTCTGGTGATGCGCCGAACATTTCAAATTTCTCATCTCTGAGATAGAACATGTAAGGACTTGGGTTTTGTATCTTTAATTTGCGATAAGCTGCAATTGGCTTTGGACAAGGTAAGCTGAAACTACGAGATGGAACAACTTGAAAGATATCACCGAGTTTAATATTTTCTTTTAACTTAACCACGGCATTACAGAAATCTTCATCAGACATATCGACCTGAATATCCGACTGTTGCAGTACAGGTGTAATGGTTTTATCTTCAACAGATTTGACTTGTTTTAGTTTTGCTTGGTAGCTAGCCAATACTTGATTTGCTTGGTTGTTGTCTTTAGCCGCTTCATCATAATTAAAGTGAACTAATTCAGCTGTTTGTGTTTGGTGGTCACAAATGAGTAAAGTTTCTGCTAAATAGAATAAGAAATCAGGGCAGGCATTTTCGCCATCTTTAACCTGAGGTAAATCTTCTACTACAGCGATTAAATCGTAACCTAAGGCTCCACCTAAAAATACAGCATGTTCTTTATCTGTATTTGGCATAGCGGTAAGGGTTCTTAATACTTCAAATGGGTTTGCAACCTTTAGCCTTTCATCTTCGGTTAAATCATTCGCGCTATGCGGGAAAGTGAAAGTAGTTCTGGCTTCATCTTGCTGGCTGATGTAGTCGGCAAGTTTGTGGTTAATGTAAGCTAATGCTTGTAAGCCGTTTTGATTTTGTGAAACTAACTCAACACTTCTGCCATTACATTCAATACGTAAACTGGCATCCAGTAATAAAATACTTTTTAAATTATCCTTGCTGTCTATCTCTGCAGATTCGAGCAGTAGGGTATTGACGTGATCATCTGCTAAGGCAGAATAAACCGATAAAGGATCGGCTATGTACGGGGTTGATACTTTTGTTGTATTAACATTTATATTCATGGTTTGGCTCTACCGTGTTTTGGCTGCTGCTTTTTATTTGTGCGCGGTTAAATAATATTTACGCATCCGATAGCAGGCTTAAATTATTGGTCGGTTACGATTTAAACTCGTAATCAATCAAACACTTGGGTTTTAACGCTTACGCTTTAGTTCGATTTATAGCGTTTCTGTGCTGACTAGCTTCGCCATCGCCAATTGCCTAAATTTTTATACTCAAAGTTCACTATTATTAATCTCTATTCTTTATCTTTGTTATATAAAGAGGGTCTATATTCTACCCGAAAAACCAACAAAAAAGCCCGCTATTTGCGGGCTTTTTTGTATTAGATTTGACAAAAATATACAAGTCAGCCACGCAAATGCGAAGGCCACCACCAAATGTTGTTTAAAATTGTATAAAAGTTATTCAATTTCATCTTGTTTCAGTTCTTTTGTCGTTTTTGTCAAAATAGTATGCCTAATGAAACGCATATCTATGTTAAAGTCAACTGGTTTTTAAACCTTTCTGTAAGATATACCAAGTGATAATAGATTTACACTGCCATACAAAATTCTCTGATGGCGAATTAACGCCGGAGGAAATTGTCCTTCGCGCCGCTAACCGTAATATTGATGTTTTAGCTATTACCGATCACGATACTATTGATGGTTTAGACAGCGCGCATCAAGCAATTGAAAAATATAGTTTAAAGTTAAACCTTATTGATGGCGTTGAAATATCCACTTGGTGGCATGGCTTTGAAATTCATATTTTAGGCTTGAACGTAAATCGAGCTGATGCCCAGTTTCAACAAAGACTCTCACAGCAACTTGAAACACGTGAAAACCGAGCGCACCGAATTGCAGAAAAATTAGAAAAGTTTGGTTTTAAAGATTGCTTGAAAGAAGTTAAAAAAATAGCGAATGGTCAATGTATTAGCCGAGTTCATTTTGCTAAGTATTTGCTAAGCTTAGGTGAAGTGAATACGATTCAAAAGGCGTTTGACAAATATTTAGGTCGCAAACAAAAAGCTTATGTGTCGCCGAATTGGATCAGTATAGAAGAAGCAGTTAATTGGATTAAAGAGGCGGGTGGCCAAGCTGTGCTAGCGCACCCATCTCGATATGAGCTAAATAATAAATGGATCAGACGCTTAGTGGATGAGTTTTCAGCTTTAGGCGGTGACGCAATTGAAGTGGCTCTGCCTCGTCAAAGTAAAAATGAAACCATCCAACTTGCGCAATATGCTAACAGTGCAGGTTTAAAAGCCTCTGCAGGCTCTGACTTTCACCGTGTTTCACCCTATACTGAATTAGGGCGATATGCACCTATGCCCGAAAATGTCGACCCAGTATGGTCAAGTTGGCAAGAAATCCAGCGTTTCTCTTAAGAATATATAATGCGACATCTATTTTTAGGTACTCAGATAAATAGATGAATTTATCCACTAGGAGTGAGTGATGAGTCAATTTTTTTATATCCACCCTGAAAACCCGCAAAAAAGACTATTAAGTCAGGCCGCTGATATTATTAAAGACGGCGGCGTTATAATTTACCCGACAGACTCTGGCTATGCGATAGGTTGTGGCGTCGGCAATAAAGCCGCATTAGAGCGGATTTGTCGTATTCGTCAATTAGATTTAGACCATGACTTTACTCTGATGTGTAAAGATGTGTCAGAATTATCTAATTATGCCAAAGTTGGCAATCAAGCATTTAGAATGCTAAAGAATAACACACCAGGTGCTTACACTTTTGTTTTTCAAGCAACACGTGAAGCGCCTAAGCGATTGCAAAACCCTAAAAAGAAAACCTTAGGTATTCGAATTCCAAATAATCAAATTGCGTTAGATTTACTAGAAGCATATGGTGAGCCTTTACTCTCCTCATCTTTGATTTTACCTGGGCAAGATTTTACGGAATCCGATCCAGATGAAATTCGCGATAAACTCGAAAACCAAGTTGATTTGATTTTACACGGTGGTTATTTAGGTGAAACACCGACAAGTGTGATTGATTTGACCGAAGACACGCCTGAAATTATCCGAGAAGGTAATGGTGATATTTCAGCTTTTGCTTAGCCTTGAATAGCGCTAAACAAAGAAAATCGACTAGTATGGTTCAAGCTACAGAGGCAACCCAACAGCCAATTCAACAAGAATTGGCTTTCGCTTATGTAAAAGGCGAGCGTGTTGTTAAGCCAGAAGACTTGTTTATTCCGCCTGAAGCGCTTGAAGTTATATTAGAAAGTTTCGAGGGTCCACTTGACCTGCTTTTATATCTGATAAAAAAACAAAAATTTGAAATTTTAGATTTGCCTATCTTTCAAATCACAGAGCAATATATGAGCTATGTGGAAGTGATGAAGGTCGTTAATCTGGAATTGGCTGCTGAATATCTAGTCATGGCGGCTATGCTAGCGGAGATTAAATCTAAATTACTCTTACCTAAAATCCATATCGAAACGGATGATGAAACTGACCCTAGAGTGGAGTTGATAAAACGGCTTAAAGAATATGAAGTTTTTAAAAATGCAGCACATGAAATAGATCAAATACCAAGAGAAGAGCGTGACTTTTTTTCTGTGACAACACATATTCCAGCGCAAGCTAAGAAGCTAGAAACTGAAACTCATGTGGATTTAAATGATTTAGTATTGGCTTTCAGTCAAGTTTTAAAACGGGTTGATAATTTTAAACATCATCAAATACAAGCAGAGGCTTTATCTACCCGTGAAAGAATGAGTAAAATTTTAGCTCAGCTAGATGATATTAATTACATAGCGTTTAATGATTTTTTTACTGTTTCTGAAGGACGGGCAGGTGCTGTTGTTACCTTTTTAGCCATTTTAGAACTCGTCAAAGAGCAGTTAGTTATACTCAATCAAAATCAGAGTTTTGCTGATATTTTTATTAAGAAAACCAGTGGTGATTCGACATGGTTCAATCCTAATATCGAGACTATTTAATCCAATTAACCAATCTATGTGTCGAGATAAAATATCAGTTTATGAGCAAAGTAGTGTGTGCATGAAGAAACCTAACCTAGATTTTTCAAATTTAACCGAAGCTGAAATAAAACAAAAAGCCATTAATTATTTAACTTGGCTGTTAGCTAGACGTGATTATTCTCAGTTTGACCTTAAGCAAAAGCTTCAACAAAAACAGTACCCAAGTCAAATTATAGAGGCGGTTTTGCTACTGATTGAAGAAAACGGTTGGCAATCAGATTTAAGGTATGCCAGATTACTGATGCGCACTAAAGCGCAATCTGGCTATGGCCCAAATAAAATCAAACAAATCTTCCAACAGCACCAAATTAAAGTCGACTTTTACGCCCTAGAGTTAGAATTAGAGATTTGTTGGCTCTCAGCATTAATAGATTTAAACGAGCGAAAATATCGGACGCCAGTTACTGATTTTAAAGAAAAACAAAAACGTTTTCGTTTCTTTTATCAAAGAGGCTACACCAGCGAGCAAATTCAAGACTTTTGGCAGCAACAAAGCGAACAAAATTAAACTCAGGGCTTAACTTATCAGTGTGTAATATGATACATTTCGCCTCCAATAATTAGGGCTCTTTTTGTAAGAGTTATCTCAAATCCCATTATTCCAGACCTATCTAGAATTACAGGAAGCCAACATGACAATGACAACTGCGGAACTTAGGCAGACTTTTTTAAATTTCTTTGCACAACAAAATCACCAAATTGTTGATAGTAGTTCACTTGTGCCTGCAGATGATCCTACTTTGTTATTCACTAATGCCGGTATGAATCAGTTTAAAGATTGTTTCCTAGGCGCAGAAAAGCGAAGTTATACACGCGCAACTACAAGTCAGAAATGCGTCCGTGCTGGTGGTAAGCATAATGATTTAGAAAATGTAGGTTACACAGCTCGTCATCATACGTTTTTTGAAATGTTGGGTAATTTTAGTTTTGGTGATTATTTTAAAGAAGAAGCTATCAGCTTTGCTTGGCAGTTTTTAACCCAAGAGTTGAAATTACCAAAAGAAAAGTTATGTGTAACTATCTATCACAATGATGAAGAAGCATTCGAAATTTGGAATAAAAAAATCGGTGTAGCAGCGGAAGATATCATTCGCATTGGTGATAAATCACCAGATAAAAAGTATGAATCAGATAATTTCTGGGCGATGGGCGATACCGGCCCTTGTGGACCTTGTACTGAAATCTTCTATGATCATGGTGAATCTCACTGGGGTGGTCGACCTGGCACGCCTGAAGAAGATGGTGATAGATTTATCGAGATCTGGAACGTTGTTTTCATGCAATTCAATCGTTACGCAGATGGCACTATGGAGCCATTGCCTAAGCCTTCTGTTGATACAGGCATGGGGATTGAACGTATTTCTGCGATTATGCAAGGCGTTCACAGTAATTACGAAATCGACATTTTCCAAAATTTAATTAAATATGTTGCTCAATTACTTAACGTTACGGATTTAGATAATAAGTCTCTTCGCGTTATTGCCGACCATATTCGTTCTTGTGGTTTCTTGATTGCTGATGGTGTGATGCCGTCAAATGAAGGTCGAGGTTATGTATTGCGCCGCATTATACGTCGCGCGATTCGTCACGGTAATCAATTGGGTGCTAATGAAGTTTTCTTTTATAAAGTTTATCAAGCTTTAATTGAGCAAATGGGTCAAGCATATCCATACCTAGAACAGCAAAAAGTTGTGGTTGAGCGAGTGCTTAAATCTGAAGAAGAACAATTCTTAAAAACATTAGATCGTGGATTAAATATTCTTAACGATGCACTCAAAACACTGGATGGCGAAGTCATTCCAGGTGATTTAGTATTTAAGCTTTATGACACTTACGGTTTCCCTGTCGATTTAACCAATGATGTTGCACGTGAAAATAACTACAGCATAGATGAAGCTGGTTTCGAAGCTTGCATGGCTGAGCAAAGAAAACGCGCGCAGCAAGCAAGTAACTTCGGCGTTGATTATAATGATGCGATTAGTACGGATACACAATCAAGCTTCACAGGCTATGAGTTAGAGCAGGATCAAAGTAAAGTTAGCGAAATTATCCTTGATGGTAAGCAAGTTGATTCTGTTGAAGCTGGAACCGATGCTTTAGTGATTTTAGAAAACACACCATTTTATGCTGAATCAGGTGGTCAAGTTGGTGACACTGGACGCTTAACACTTGATGGCCAAGATGCTTTTGAAGTTTCAGATACAGTTAAAATTGGTGATGCTTTTGCGCATAAAGGTCAAACTAAGTTAAAACTATCTATCGGTTCAACTTTAGGCGCAGAAGTCGATTCAGACCGTCGTCAAGCAATTAAATTAAATCACTCAGCGACGCATTTACTTCATTCTGCGCTTAGATTGGTACTCGGCGAACATGTTAGCCAAAAAGGCTCTTTAGTTCAGCCAGACAAATTACGATTTGATTTTTCGCATTTTGAAGGCATGACTGCAGCAGAGTTAGAAAAAGTTGAGTCATTAGTGAATGAAAAAATCCGTCAAAATAATGAGTTAACAACTAAGTTAATGAATATAGACGAAGCTAAATCTGCTGGCGCAATGGCATTATTTGGTGAAAAATACGACGATGAAGTTCGTGTTGTTTCTATGGGTGAATTTTCAACTGAACTTTGTGGCGGTACGCACGTACAAAGAACAGGTGATATAGGTTTCTTCAAGATTACATCAGAAGCTGGTATTGCTGCAGGCGTTAGAAGAATTGAAGCGGTAACTGGTCAAGCGGCTTATAACGCGGTAAAACAAGCTGAACAATCAATTGGTGAGCTAGCGGCTCTACTTAAATCTGATTCAGCAAGTATTGCCGATAAGTTAAGAGCTTTAATTGATAAGAATAAGAGTTTAGAGAAAGCCAACCAACAATTACAAGATAAATTATCAAGCCAAGCTGGAAGTGATTTATTAAGTAAAGTCGTTGAAGTGAATGGCGTTAAGCTACTGGCCGCGGAAATATCTGGCGTTGAAGCGAAAGCATTAAGAGGCACTTTAGATCAGCTGAAGCAAAAAGTGGGTTCAGGGGTGATTGTACTCGGCCTTAAAGGTGAAGATAAAGTCAACTTGATTGCAGGGGTAACAGCCGACTTAACTGCTAAAGTTAAAGCAGGTGAATTAGTTAGTAACCTAGCACAACAAGTTGGTGGTAAAGGTGGTGGTCGACCTGATATGGCTCAAGCGGGTGGTTCTCAACCTGAAAATCTTGCAAAAGCGCTTGAAAGTGTATCATCTTGGCTTGCAACAAAAGCTTAAAATAGTAGTATACATTGTTTGGTTTAAACCTTACTTTTAATAACTTTTGATATTTTTTTGTAAATTACTGGTTATTAATCAATTTTGAGCTAAATTTTAGCAAGTGGGTTTAACCGCTGTTGACGGTATAGGATTAGGAAAGGAGCTGCACAATATGCTTATATTAACACGACGTGTTGGTGAAACACTTATGATTGGTGATGAAGTTACTGTCACTGTTCTAGGCGTAAAAGGTAATCAAGTTCGAATTGGTGTTAACGCGCCTAAAGAGATTTCGGTTCACCGAGAAGAGATTTACATGAGAATTCAAGCTGAAAAAAACCAGTCTTCGGGTAACACCGAGTACTAGTAATAAGTTTGAATGATTAAATTATAAAATGCCGCTTTTTTAAGCGGCATTTTTTTTGGTAAAAAAACTATGTTAATTAAATTAAGCTTTTTATTGGCAGTTTAGTTTGAATCGACTAATTTTAATTAAAAGCTTTAGATAAATGCTTATAATTGAGGACGTTGAATATGCCAAATGACTTTTTGTTTTCGGACGAGGAAGCTGAAGACGAAATTGAATACGAATCGCAATGGAAAGTCATAATTGTTGATGACGAGCCAGAAGTCCACGCGGTTACCAAGCTAGCCTTAAGTGACTTTGTGTTTCAACATAAAAGTTTGCAGTTCATTAGTGCCTATTCAGGCGCGGAAGCAAAAGAAGTGATGTTGGAACATCCAGATGCTGCAATTATATTATTAGATGTCGTGATGGAAACGGACGATGCAGGTTTGCAAGTCGCCGAATTTATCCGAAATGAAGCTCAAAACCAATTTGTCAGAATTATTCTTAGAACTGGTCAACCGGGTCAAGCTCCTGAGCGACAAGTTATAGTTAATTACGATATTAACGACTATAAATCTAAAACTGAGTTAACAGCTCAGAAACTCTTCACTGTTACTATGGCTAGCCTAAGGTCGTATCGTGACATAATGGCGTTGGAAAAAAATAGAAAGGGCTTAGAAACTATTATTAAAGCCTCAGCCGATCTATTTTCAAACCATTCAATGGAAAGCTTTATCAATGGCATCATTCAGCAGCTCACTTCAATTATTAACTGCTCAGATGAGGCTATGTATGTGACATCACTAGTTGCAGATGATCATGGTGAAGCTGGAGAATTAGTTATCGTATCGGGTCAAGGCGATTTTTCTGAATTTGTCGGAAAGCCGGTTTTTGATGTTATCCAAGAAGATATGAGAGCCGCATTTAACCAAGCAATTGCAGAAAAATCTATCGTTTATGGTAAAGATTTTGTCGTCGCATTTTGTGAAAGCCATTGTGAGCATGGAGCATTATTGTATATTTCAGATATATCTGAGCAATTATCGGAAACCGATAGGCATTTAATCGAATTATTTACTCAGAATGTTCAAATCGCGTTTGATAATGTTTTACTAACCCAAGATATAGAGAATACGCAAAAAGAAATTGTTATGCGATTGAGCGAAGCCGTTGAATGTCGTTCTAAAGAAACAGGTAACCATGTAAAAAGGGTTGCTATGTACTGTCAGTTGTTTGCTGAGGCCTTAGGTTTGAGTGAAGAAGAAGTTGAAAACATCGTACTGGCTTCACCGTTACATGACATTGGTAAAATAGGTATACCGGATAATATACTTAATAAACCTGCTAAATTAGATGAGCTTGAGTGGAAAATTATGCAAACTCATGCTGATCTTGGCTATGAGATATTACAAGGTAGCAAAAGGCCTATAATTAAAGCCGGCGCTTTGATTTCAAGAGACCATCATGAAAGATGGGATGGAGCAGGTTATCCTGATGGTAAAAAAGGTGAAGATATACACCTTTACGGGCGAATAGTTGCCATTGCAGATGTATATGACGCTTTGAGAAATAAAAGGTGCTACAAGGAATCATGGAGCGCTGACGATACACTAGATCTCATTAAATCCGAATCGGGTAAACATTTTGATCCCAAATTAGTCGATGTCTTTGTTAAAAACTTTGATAAGTTTGAAGCTGTATTAAATGATTACCCGGATTAAGATTTTAGATAAAAAAAGACTATAAAAATTAGTTTGCACTGGCTCTTGATAAATGACGATTAGCCTCAATATATAGCAGGAGTTTGTTAGTTATTTTAGGGCTTTATTTTGAGTCAGTTGCAGTTACCAGAGCATAATTTAATTTTAAATTATTTAGAAAAGATCCAAGCCTATATTTCTTCTGAAAAGTACTCATCAATAATTAATAAATATCATGATTTATTAACCCAGTTTGAACTTAAATTAGTCGAAGATATGGATGATTTGGCAAAAGTTCAAGCACTATTAGATTTCTACTATTTAGAGCAAATATATAGTTTACCTAGTAAATCAGAGCAACTACTTGCTTATGATATCTCTAGGTTATTCGATACTCATTCAGGTTCTGAGTTCTTACTCGGTTTTTTATTAATTGATCTCTGTAATCAATTTGACATTGAAGCTTGTGCCATCTACGAAAATCAAAAAATCTTGGTTAAGATTAGGCTTGCAAGTGGGGAGTATATATTTATTAATCCGGATTGCGGTACTAGCCTGGATTGGGAAGAGGTAATTAGTTTTATCGGTCAAGACCATGATTTTACTAGCCCAGAAGATTGCGAAGGTTTTACTCAAGAAGATTTGATTGTAAGCCTTATTAGCTTGAGAAAATCTGAGTTAATTGATAATGGCCAATATCTAGAAGCGTTTAACTATATCGAGATTTTATTGGCTGAAGATCCAGACAATCCATATGAAAGAAGAGATCGCGGTTTCATATTACAACAATTAGAATGTGATAAATTTGCGAAAGCCGATTTTGAATTTTTTATTGAGAAATGTCCCCAGGATCCGGTTGCTGGCTTATTGAAATTACAAATCGAAAATATGCTGAACACTTATCAGGCAGAGCATTAAATTCTAATCTCATTTTTTATCATTTTATTAGATATTTAACTCATCAAATTTTCTTTGTTTCGTTAATTTAGTTATCATTAGCGCATATTTATAAATGAGAATAAATAATGAGTCAAAAATCTATTCAAGTTAGCTCTATTGAAGTTAACAATGACAAGCCATTTGTATTATTTGGCGGTATGAACGTGCTAGAGTCTCGTGATCTAGCGATGAAAATAGCCGAGTCTTATGTCGAAGTAACTTCTAAACTAAATATTCCATACGTCTTCAAAGCTTCTTTTGATAAAGCTAATCGCTCTTCAATTAATTCATACCGAGGGCCAGGTATGGAAGAAGGCTTAAAAATATTTGAAGAAATCAAAAAAACTTTCAATGTGCCTGTAATAACTGATGTGCATGAAATTGATCAGTGCCAACCAGTTTCTGAAGTTGCAGATGTTATCCAATTACCAGCATTTTTAGCTCGTCAAACAGATTTAGTTAAAGCTATGGCTGCAACAGGTTCGGTTATCAATGTCAAAAAACCACAGTTCATGTCTCCAGAGCAAGTTAAAAACGTAGTTGAGAAGTTTGCCGAAAGTGGGAATGAAAAAGTTATATTATGCGAACGCGGAAGCTGCTTAGGTTACGACAACTTAGTTGTTGATATGTTAGGTTTTCCAGTGATGAAAGAAGTCACTAATGGTAGTCCAATTATTTTCGACGTAACTCATTCGCTACAATGTCGTGAGCCGGGTGGGGCAGCATCTAGTGGTCGAAGACATCAAACAGTTGAATTAGCTCGTGCGGGTATGGCAACTAAAATTGCAGGTTTGTTTATGGAAGCGCATCCTGATCCAGATACAGCTAAGTGTGACGGACCATCTGCTTTCCCATTAGCTAAGCTAGAAGCATTCTTAAGTCAAATTAAGGCTGTAGATGACTTGGTTAAAAGCTTTGAGGTAATTGATATTCCGCGTTAAGCGAAACTATCAAAGCTTTTATTCAGCGATGATAGTTTCGGCTGGCGTCGCTGTTTTGGTTTTTTGAATAACAGCTTTATCTAAATTTAATTTGAATGTGTTTTTAGAATTTAAGTCTACAGCAATTTCTTTGATTGCACCTTCTGATTGAGTGAACAACTCAGATTTTGCTTTACTTGCTAATTCTTTTTTAGTGAATTCATCTGCTACAAGATTTGTTGAAAATATTAAACTTGTTAATAAGACTGTTTTGATTTTACTTTTAAACATATTTACTCCTACGCTGTTTTAACAGCTAATATATTTTTGAAATTTAATTTCATAATTATTTAACAATTCGCCAAGTTCTCTGTATCTCTTCATTTACTTGACGTTTGATAGTATATATTTGTGTAATTAAATTACAATTTAGAAAATTATTAAGTCTCGCATTAGAAAAACTAATGTGAATTTTTGAGTTAGTGATAGTTATGAAACGAATGCCACCCCTTAATGCGTTGCGTAGTTTTGAAGCTGCGGCTAGGCATTTAAGTTTTACCAGTGCGGCAAATGAGTTGTTTGTTACCCAAGCTGCTGTGTCACATCAAATTAAGTCACTAGAAGAACACCTAGGTTTAAAGTTATTTCAGCGTCGTAATCGCAGTTTAGTGTTAACAGAAGCCGGTGAAAGCTACTTTGCTGATATACATGAGGTGTTTCAATTAATTCAAGATGCGACTGAAAGGCTATCTTTTAATGCAGAATCGGGTAATTTGACGGTTGGTGTACCCCCTAGCTTTGCGATTCAATGGTTAGTACCAAGGTTGTCTTTATTTTCTCAAATATATCCTGATATCGATGTTAGGATAAATGCGGTTGATATGGATGAAGGGTCACTAACAGAAGGTGTTGATATTGCTGTTTATTTTGGCCAGGGGCAATGGTCTGGCCTAGTTTCAAAACAACTTCATACAGAGTATTCGACGCCAGTCTGCTCACCTTATTTGTTAGATAATAACAAGCCTTTAAATTCTTTAGAGGATTTAAGAAAACATACTTTGCTGCATGATAAAAGCCGTAAATATTGGCGTTTATGGGGCAGAAAGATAGGACCTAAGAACTTAGATGTTAGTCATGGCCCCATCTTTAGTCATTCTTCCATGGTGATTCAAGCGGCTGTGTTAGGTCAAGGGGTCGCACTTGGGCAAAGTGTATTGGTTAGACCTGAAATAGAATCAGGCCGTCTTATCGAACCATTTAAAGATAGAGTTTATTCAAAAGATGCTTATTACTTAGTGAGCAGAGACCAAGACCAAGCAGATCCTAAGGTGATTGCTTTTACAAATTGGATTTTAGACTTAATAAAACAAGAAGAAGTGATATGAATCAAGAACAGGCTAAAGCTATATTAGTATTGGCCCATGGTGCAGGTGCGGGGAGTCAATCCGAATTCATGCAACAAATATGTAATAAAATTACAGAAATTTCTAACTTTGAGATCAAAGTTAGGTTATTTGATTTTCCATATATGCAACAAATAGCACAAACTGGTAAAAAACGACCGCCAGATCGTATGCCAAAATTATTGGAAAGCTTTCAAGCTCAAGTTGCACAGCTTAATTCTAACATCCCAGTGTTTGTTGCGGGTAAATCTATGGGTGCCCGTGTTGCATTACAGGTACATAATCTAAGCGATAAAATTTCGGGCTATATTGCTTTAGGTTATCCGTTTCATCCTGTTGGTAAATTAGATAAGTTAAGGCTGGAAGGATTAGACGATTTTTCAGGTAGAGGTTTAATCATTCAAGGTGAAAGAGATAGCTTTGGAAATTTTGATCAAGTTCAAACTTATTCACTTTCATCTGATATAGAGCTTTGTTGGATTGAGAAAGCAGATCATAGTTTAAAGCCTTTGAAATCGACAGGTATTAGTCATGACGAAGCACTTAACACGACAGCAGCTAAAATAATTGAGTTTATTTATGCCAATATTTAATCGAATACTCTTCGCTGGTTTTTTCTTTGGGTTAACCGCTGTTATTTTAGGTGCTTTTGGTGCGCATGCGCTGAAACCTATGTTAACAACCAAAGAGATGGAAGTTTTTGATACTGCCGTTAATTACCAATTTACCCACGCATTTGCATTAATCTCCGTCGCAATTTGCTATAGATTAACTCAATATAAACAACTTAAGCTTGCTGCAATTGTTTTCTGTTTAGGTATTCTAGGGTTTTCAGGCACACTATACTTATGGGTGCTGACAGGTAAGAAATGGTTAGCCATGCTAACACCACTAGGTGGTAGTTTTTTAATAATGGGTTGGGTTTTACTAATTATTTTTGCCTTTAAATACCGCCCAAATAAATAATAGAAGATGCTAATGAGTATATACGTATTATATTGCCGTGCAGGCTTTGAAAAAGACTGTGCTGCAGAAATTCAAGCAAGATCAACAGATGTTGAAATGTTTGGCTTTTGCCGACTTAAAGATAATCAAGGTTTTGTTGAATTTGAAGTGTCTGAACCTGAAGCAGGTTTATTATTTAAAAAAATTAAACTTAGAGATTTAGTTTTTACTCGACAATGGATTCGCTTGATCGAAAAGCTGACTGATTTACCCGAGAAAAATAGGCTATCGCCAATTCTTGATGTGATCGCAGATAATAAATATGGTGATCTAAGACTTGAATATCCTGATACTAATTCAGGCAAAGAAATTGCTAACTTTGCGAAAAAATTTACTGTGCCTTTGAGGCAAGCTTTAAAGCAAAAAAATCAATTAAAAGATAAACATTCAAAAATCTTACATTTATTCTTATTTGATTCGTCCAATATCTGGATTGGCATAAGCTACCAGTCAAATAATAGTCCATGGAATATGGGCATTCAAAGGCTTAGGTTTCCTTCTAAAGCACCTAGTCGTTCCACTTTAAAGCTAGAAGAAGCATTTCATCATTTTATTCCTAAAGATGAATGGCAAACACGATTGGCTTCTGGTTTACAAGCTGTTGATTTAGGAGCAGCGCCAGGTGGCTGGACATATCAACTTGTGCAGCAGAGCATGATGGTCATTGCTATTGATAATGGTCCTATGGCTGAAAGCTTGATGGAAACAGGCCAAGTTAGACATTACAGAGAAGATGGTTTTAAATTTGAACCTAAGAAAAACCAGATTTATTGGTTAGTCTGCGATATGGTTGAAAAACCAGATCGGGTAGGACAGCTCATGTGTAAATGGGTTATGAACTCTTGGTGTAAAGAAGCTATATTTAACCTCAAATTACCGATGAAGCAAAGGTTTCAAAATTTAGAAACGGTTCGAAATGCTATGCTAGAAACACTCTATACATCTGGTAAGCAGTTCAGGTTAGAAATCAAACATCTTTACCATGACAGAGAAGAAGTAACTTGTTTATTAAGAATGGTATAGCTTTAGCTATTATAAAGCTTGTCGATATATAAGTATCCGTTAGCAAGACAGACATAATTATGATTTCTACATCTTTTAAAAAATTAACAAGAACTTTAAGTTTATTTTGTTTATGTCCATTGTTGATCATGTGCACAGACGAAAGAAACTATGCTTCTGTTGCACTATTAAAAGATGTAGATCGTGAAATGGCGCCACAGTTTGTTAAAGGGGTTTGGCGTTATCGTGGAGCTAGGGCAATTGACAAAGGAATCGCCATTTATATTCAAATTCCTGACAGACTAGATATATCTGCTTCTCAGCACAAAGATTATATTATACAAACGATTTGTCCGGACCGTGACCATGATGAGTTTTGGCAAAAATTAACTCGTTATGATTTGTTTATCCGAACCTACAATTATGTCGATCGTAACTATATTGAGGCTAGGTGCCCGAGTAATTATTCGCGTTAAATTATGCTAATTACTGCTTAAGTTTTTATTAGCCTTAACGATATAAATATAGAGTATATCTATAAAGGCTAAGAAAATGAAAAGTGTCATTGTGCTAGATAATAATCAATTTGATTTGCCAGAACGTCCGGAAGATGATGTAAAAATGATTTCCTCAGTTATTGGCCAGCTTCAGGATTTAGAAGGTGATATCTCTAAATTAAAAAATTTTTATAAAGATCAGCAAAAAACTCAATTCAATGTTTAACCACAAGTAAGGCTATTGATTCGGTAGTCAGCCTTGTTTAGTCTTTAGATCCTTAGTAGAAGCCTAAGTTAACCTAGGCTTCTACTTGAGCTAGGCGACTTATATACACTTCTATTAATCATCCACTGACACAAAACAATACTATCTTGAAGGACTTGCTCTAAATTACAAAGTACGGGTGCTTATTAAATACTTATGCGTTTTTCGTAATGTCACACTTACACTAAGGTTTGTCTAGTTCACTAGTAAGTCTCTCAAGTACTACAATTAAAATGTTATTTAACTATGCTCATGTCTAAGCTTTAATTGTTGTTCAATTTTGTCAGCAGGGAAGTTGAATCGAGTCATGGTTTCTTCAGTATTATCGATAATGTCACCGACACCTGTTACTGACCAGAGTTCTTCTTCTAAACTCTTAGCTTTATGAATTGCGTACTGACTAACATAAGCAAGCTCTTTAGCGATAAACTCAGTGTCTGGTCGACCTGTTCTAGACAAATAAACCCTTAAACTGAAAAACATCATTTTGGGCTGAATCGATTTTTGTATGAAGATTTTTCTTGCCGCTTCATTACGAATTTCATGAGCAAGTATCGATTCAAACCTGTCTTTTTCATTACTTTCACTTAGCTTGCAACGGACATATAAATCTTGGTACAGGGGTTTAGAGTGCCGCTGTAAGCGGCGAAGCATATTGATGATGAAGCTATTTAAATAGTTTTGTCTGAGTAGAATATAAAGACTATGTTCAGTCTCACTACTTTCGGTCGACAATAAATCGACAACTGGGTTAGGGATGTGAGAATAACCTATCGTTTTAAGATCGTGTCTAATACCTTGTTTGTGAACGAAAAACCCAGTATTTAAGACTCTTTGAGCATAAATGTTTCTGAGTGCTTCAGCCAAGCCAGGTATCACATGGCCTAAGTTTGTGGTTTTTAAGCGACTAATATTTTTATCTATTAGTTCATCGAAGAATTGCTTGCCTATATGATTTGTGCCTCTTTGTTCGTATAAGCGAAGATTGACGACTGTTTTGGCTTTATTTAAGCCAACCACTTCATACTCTAAATTTTTTAACTTAAATTTAGAAGATATCTTCTGTAACTCAGGTAAAGCTATTTTTATAATTTTAGATTTTTCTAGATTTAATGATTCAGGAAACTCGATTTGCATGCCACTTGAAGAAAAATCTCTGGTAATACCGGTTTTATCAAATAAATCAGAGCTAATGACAACTTGAGTTTTATAGATAAAGCGGGTCTCAGATCTTAAATTCACATATTTTATCGCAATATCTTCAACTAGCGGTATTTCCTCTGATTTACTATGGCCAAATACTTGCAACTTGTTTACTTGAGAAAGATCTATTTCAGTGTTTTTGTAGGCATTTTGTCCCTCTTCGTCACTAAAGTCAGATAGTAATGCAACATATCTTAACTGACTAATGTGTTTCATTACTCTAGCCGAAGGCGGCTTATTCCATTTTTTTGCTTCTTCAGATGCATTATCGGGCAAGGTAAGTGGCAAGAATGATAAGTTTGGATCGATATCTATCAGTTGTATTTTATAGACCATCCAATTGGGTTTATTTGCGCCAAAACCTAAATATAGGGTTTTTAACTCGGGTGATTGGTTTAATTCGTCAATCGTGGCGGAATAAAAAAAGATTCTGCCTTTAGCAATGTGAGTAAAGCAATATAAAAGACCTTCTTTAATTCGACCTGGTTTTTGCTTTAAGTCTTTAATTCTTTTATCTGTCAGTAATTGACCTAAGCAATTGACATTAGATTCGTTCAGCCAGTGCCGGATTATGTGCTTGTTGTTGTCGTTAGACAGCATCATAGCTGCATTGTATTCACCTTGCTCATTTTCGTTAATGAAGATAGGTAAAGAATTGATCCGAGGTAAATAGAATTGCTCGTAGCCTTTAGTAATCACAGCGTCTACTGTGTTATCTAGATTTAATTTATATCTACGTTTGTTGCCATTGATAAAATTGTCTAAAAAGTCATCAAAAGAGTCTGTAGTAACATCATAAGTTCGTTTACAGCGGGCATAAATGAAGCCTTGTTTTTTTTCTATTCCAACCACTTCATATTGAATTTTGTCTTTAAGTCCTAAAGCAAAATCTTTTTCGAGCCCTGTATATTGAAGATAAATTAACTGTTTTTTCTCTAACGGGTATTTATCATTTATTTTTAAACGGCAACCACTTACAGACAAATCTGTGGTAACCGCTCGAACAATAGTTGAAATGCCTAATTCTATATCAACAGCAATTGCGTAAATCATACGCTCTTCAACTCTGACACCTCTATTACCAAAGAGTACGGCTTTCGCTGGATATTGAACTGAACTAGTTGCTTCTTCTGTAAAAGTAGATGCTTTTAGTGGACGGGATGGATTTTTTTGCCTTTGTTGCATCACCCGGTAATTATTTTCAGCATTTAAAACGTCTTCATAAACACCAGTAGAATATAAGCCAAAAATTTTAATTCCCTTTTCGAACTTTTTAACGCCAACATCATCTAGATAATGAGTGATACCTTGGTAGTCATATTCGCGACAAATGCCATCTACATGACCTCTCAGGTCTAGCCTGATTTTACATGGCGATGATAATCGTTTGAGCTCCATCTTGATTAAGAATCGTTTGGGTTTTGGTATGTCTGACGCAATAGAATTAAGTACGCTGTCTAAATCTTCCGATTTAGACACTGGTTTTAATTTTTCAATTATGGATGCGTAATCTTGTAATGCTGGGTCTAATTTTCTCATTTCTTGCCAGTTTTAACCTATTTTCCAATTCTGGAGGTTTTTTGATAAAACGCTGATTTATATAATTATAATAGTAATCCATTATTAAACATAATTATCGGTCAGATAAAATATAAGTTTAATGTAAACTAGTAGCAAGAAAGAAAATTAATTTGGTAGAGATAAATGGCAAAAAGTAAGTCGGCATGGGTATGTAATGAGTGTGGCGCTGATTATTCTAGATGGATGGGTCAGTGCATGGAATGTAAAGCTTGGAATAGCGTTATTGAAATGCGTATTGCTAAAGACACTAAGGCAGAAAAATATGCAGGCTATGCTGGACAAACACACGCCAAAATCGAAACCTTATCTAGTATAGAAGTAAAAGACCTACCAAGGTTTTCAAGTGGTTTAACTGAGCTTGATCGAGTGTTAGGTGGGGGTATAGTGCCCGGTTCTGCAATTTTAATTGGTGGGTCACCTGGCGCCGGGAAAAGTACTATGTTACTGCAAACTATGTGTTTTTTAGCGCAGAATATGTCAGTACTTTATATTACGGGTGAGGAATCCTTACAACAAGTTGCCATGAGAGCGGAAAGGCTTGGTCTACCTAAAGATAAATTGCAGTTATTATCAGAGACAAATATTGAAAATATCTGTGTACTTGCTAAAGAAGTTAAACCCAGTGTGATGGTGATCGACTCTATTCAAGTAATGCATTTACCTGATATACAATCTGCACCAGGGAGTGTTGCCCAAGTTCGAGAATCCGCGGCAGTATTAACTCGCTATGCTAAACAAAATCACGTATCGATTTTTATGGTTGGTCATGTCACTAAAGATGGCAGTTTAGCTGGACCTAAAGTACTGGAGCATTGTATCGATTGTTCAATTTTACTCGATGGCTCAGAAGATAATAGATACCGAACGTTAAGAAGTCATAAAAATAGATTTGGTGCGGTTAATGAGCTAGGCGTTTTTGCCATGACAGACAAAGGCATGCGTGAAGTTACTAACCCATCTGCTATCTTTTTAACTCGAGACGAATCCGTATCATCCGGCAGTATTGTTATGGTAGTTTGGGAAGGGACTCGGCCTTTATTAGTTGAGATTCAAGCACTGGCTGACACTTCTCAGTTGGGTAATCCAAGGCGAGTCGCAGTTGGTATGGATCAAAATCGCTTATCTATGCTGTTAGCTATTCTGCATCGCCATGGTGGACTTCAACTAGGTGATCAAGATGTGTTTATTAACGTTGTTGGTGGTGTTCGTGTGACTGAAACCGGCGCCGATTTAGCTTTATTGCTGGCACTTGTTTCTAGCTTTAAAAATACAACGTTACCTCAAGAATTAATCGCATTTGGCGAAGTCGGCTTATCTGGTGAAATTCGCCCAGTGCCGAATGGGGTTGAGCGGCTAAAAGAGGCTGCTAAGCACGGATTTAAAAAAGCGATTGTGCCTAAGCAAAATGTACCAAAGCAAAAAATTGAAGGCATGGAAATTATACCTGTAACCAAACTGGTCCAAGCTTTAGAAGCAATTTAATCGGCAATTTATGAGTAGAGGTGCTTTACTTGAGTGAATCAACTTGTGCAAACAAGCATTCACTCAATTTTAACTTTACTCAGCTTGGATTTGGAATTCCAACTTTTCGGCGCTCTCGTTAAGATGGAACATAATGTGTATTGCATTGCAGCAAGCGGGACAATCTTCGAAATAGTCTTGGTCTCCATTTGAATCATCTAAAATCACATGAATATGATGGCCGCAGTGCGGGCATTCAGTCGATTGATCTTTTAAGTTCATCTTTATATTCCTATTAATGAATGAAATAAATTTAGCTAAAAACTATATTTATAAACCCGAATGTAGGTAAGTTAACTTTATGAAATTATTAACTATAGTTTTAGATGCTCCAACCAAAAACCTTATATTTATATCATAGCTGCTGATTTGAGATTTGATACTTTGTTACAAACTTTGATAGGTTTTAAAGCTGATTTTTGTGCAGCATAATTTACACAATTAATTGGAGGGTGTAAGACAATCAAGCGGTTTTAAGCGGAAACAAAATAACTAAGCTAAAGGTGAAATACAGACGTAAAGCTTAGAACTGAGCAATACATTTAAGCATAGATTTTGCCTGATTTAGGTAGCTATCCCCAAATAAATTCACATGATTAAGAATATGGTAAAAGTTATATATCTCTTTACGTTGATGGTACCCAGCGGATTCTGGTATTTTAGAATAATAGCCTAGATAAAATTCATCCGGAAAAGTACCAAATAGTTCAGTCATTGCTAGATCAACTTCGTTATCACCATAGTAACTAGTGGGGTCATAAATAAAAGGTTGTTGTTGATGAAAACCTATATTGCCTCGCCAAAGGTCACCATGTAGTAAACAAGCTTGAGCTTTTCTTGGTTTTAATAAATTATGAATAACGGCAACTATTTCATCTATGTCACCCAGACGAATGCCTTTATCTGCTAATAGTTTTAATTGATAACCTATTCTTTGTTCGGAAAAAAAACTAGCCCAGTTTTTATGCCATTTATTCGGCTGTAATGTATTTCCTATGTAATTATCGTCTTCAAAACCAAACATAGCCTGTGCAGAATTTAGATGCATCTTGGCTAACTTCTTTCCGGCTTTTTCCCAGTCGCAACCTTGTTGGTCATCAAAATTTAAATAATTTAAAACTAAAAATGAATGGGCTTTAGATTGCTCAACGCAGATTACTTTAGGGCAGGAAATTGAGTCTGTATGTTCAATTGTTGATAGGGCATGGGCTTCACAATTAAAGTTATCAATAAATTGAGTCTTATTAACTTTAACAAAAAACTGAAATGTCCCATCAGAAATTAGATAGGCTTGGCTTATGTCGCCACCTGATATACTTCGCTTGTCTTTAATAACAAAATTGAGGTTTAAACTATCGGATAAAGTTGCTTCGAGTTGATGCCACATAGTCAGTCCTAATTGCTAAAGCCTAGCTCAAGCATAGTGTTTTCTACATTACTAAGACTAGTGCTAGATCAAATCAATGCAAGTTAATTTCTATCTAATAGCGTGTTTTTTTATTTGAGCCTCAATTGACTTAAGTCCATTGGTTCTGGATTCACTGAAATGGTTAGCTAAACCTAGTTGATTTAAATAAATAGATAGATTGAATTCGCTGACATACTGTAAAGTTTGTTGGTTTAATGCAGCTTGAAGTAAGTATAAAATCCCGCTCATAATTCGTGCTTCACAATTTGCAGTAAAATTAAACGTATTTGAACAATCAAACTGCATCCAGACATTGGTTTCGCAGCCATCAATCTTTTTATCATCCGACAGATTTTCAGGAGCTATTTTTTCGAGTTTTGCTGCCAATTTCATTAAATGTCGATAACGGTATTCCCAACCATTTTGCTGCTGGAAAAAATCAATAAGGCTTTGTGCTTGCTCTGAATATAATTGGGTCATAAAAAGTTTTCTAAATCTAAAAGTGCTGCGATTAATTTATCTATATCTTGTTTGTCATTATAAAGAGAAATTGATACCCGAACACTGCCATCTTGATTAATTTCATTAAATAATGGCATAGCACAGTGCTTTCCAACTCTAAGTGCGATATTCATTTGGCTTAAAATTTCAGACACATCACTCGGATGCCAATTTGAAATATTAAATGATACAGCACCAACTAAATCATGCTTAGCTAAAATACTAAGGTTTGGCACTTGTTGCAGTTGGTGTAGCAAATAGTCTATTAATTGAGATTCTCGTTGCCTGACTGTATCTGTCTGTATTTCAGATAGGAAATCGACAGTGGCACCTAAGGCGAAAACAGCTGCAATATTGGGCGTACCTGCTTCAAATTTGTACGGAAGTTGATTGAAGCTTGTTGCCTCAACACTCACTTGATTAACCATTTCGCCGCCGAAATGAAATGGATTAAGCTGTTCTAATCTAATCTGCTTACCATATAAAACCCCTATGCCAGTACCGGCAAACATTTTGTGACCAGAGAAAAAATAGAAATCTGCATCTATTTGTTTTACATCTAGGTTTAAGTGGCAAACTGCTTGTGAACCATCAATGACGCACAGTGTTTCAGGGTTAATTTCTCTAGCTATGCTAATGGCTTCTTCAATTGGTTGTTTAACGCCTGTGGCATTCGCGACATGCGCTAAAGCAAGCACTTTCGTTTTAGGGGTTATTAAGCTTTCAAGGTGGGTTAAATCAATTTTGAGATCATCCGTTAACCTGACGATTTTTAACTTCAAATTGAGTTTAATACACATTTGTTGCCAAGTAACAAAGTTAGCATGGTGCTCGGTGATTGAGGTAATAACTTCATCGCCAGAACTAAATTGATTAGATAATGAGTAAGCAAGTAAATTAGCGGCTTCTGTTGCCCCTTTAGTCCAAATGATTTCTTTACTCGAATCGGCATTGAGCCAGTGAGCAAGTTTCTGCCTTACTTGTTCAAATTGATTGGTATTGGCTTTTGCGGTTGTGTGACTCGATCTATGAACATTTGAGTGCGATCGACAATAATACTCATTTATTGCGGTTAATGCGGGCTGACAAATTTGAGTTGTGGCGGCATTATCCAAATAAGTTAAATCAGGGTTATGTTTAAAAAAAGGGAAAAATGATTTTAAGTTAGCCGTATTTATTTTGTCGTTTTGCAATGCCAAGACCCACTACTAAAGTACTTGGGCTGTATTCTAATATAAAATTGAATCAGAAGCGTAAAAATCACAGTTAAATATATAATAGAGCTAAATAAAGCTTAGGAATAAAAAGTCTTAGCTAGGGCTAAATCAATATAGCTATGACCAGTTTTCATCATTTAAAAATGCTTGGGTTAGTGTATCTGCAGATACAGGTTTGGAGAATAAATAGCCCTGTAGAATTTTGCAGTCTTTAGCTAATAAAAATTCAGCTTGGGCTTGGCTTTCAACACCCTCAGCTATGATATCTATGCCTAAGTTGTGGGCTAAATCTATCACGGCTTCAACAATTGCGAGATCATCAGCTGAACTAGGTAATTGTTGGACAAATGATTTATCAATTTTTAATGTATCGACAGGGAACTGCTTTAAATAAGTTAAAGATGAGTAACCAACACCAAAATCGTCAATCGCAAGTGAGCAACCTAAATCAACGATTTGTCGCATAACACTTTCATTATGTTTCACATTTTCAATAAATACTTGTTCGGTTAATTCTAGCTGTAAACATGCAGCTGAAAAATTTTGTTTTAGGTATTCCGTTCTAATCGTTTGATACAAATCATCAGACTCAATTTGGCGTCCTGAAATGTTAATCGCCATGGTTAAATGATTAAAGCCCATTTCGTGCCATAATTTTAATTGCTGGCAAGCCGTTTCAATAATCCATTTACCTAAATTAATGATAATGCCAGACTCTTCAGCTAACGGAATAAATTCATCAGGTGTTTTAATTTCACCTGTAGTTGGATTTATCCAACGAATGAGAGCTTCAACACCAATATATTTTTTTGTTTTATAGTTTATTTTAGGCTGGTAGTAGAGCACAAACTCTTGGTTTTGAATGGCGTTTCTGAGTGATTTTAATAATGAAATTCTGTCCGCGATTAAACTATCTAGGTGAGAGTTGTAACGACATATCTGATTTTTTCCTTCTCTCTTAGCTTGTGTTAATGCGCTATCAACATGCTGAAGTAGTAACATTTCTGATGTGGTAGCAATGTTTTCAATGGTGAAACCTATACTCGCACTGGTGTGAAACTCATAACCATCAATTTTAAATTTAACTTCCAGTAAACACAGCAATCGATTAACTAAACGACTAATCGTGATGTTGCAATCAGCATCATCAATAAATATAGCAAATTCGTCACCACCAAAGCGGCATAAAAAACTGTCAGATGTACATAATTTCTGGATTCTCGATGTTGCTTTTAATAGCAATTGGTCGCCTACCTTATGTCCGAGTAGGGTATTGATATCGGAAAAATTGTCTAAACCAATTAAAATAACCGCAACATCTCGGTTAATTTTATTTGCTAGTTTTTCGATTAATAATTCTTCAAAAGCAAAACGATTAGGCAAGGTAGTTAACACGTCTGTTTTCGCGTTTTTTATTAAAGCTTCTTCTGTTTGTTGGGTTTTGTGTATTTGAAGTTTTAAATTTTGGTTTACTTTATTCAAATGTTTACTGTAACGGCGAGTTAGCTTATTAAACCTAACAAAGCTTGCAAAAAATAATGACAAAATGAAACCGACTAAAAGTACCCAATTTGCTTCAGTATTTGCTTTATTAGATAACTTTTTAGGGGTTGGCATAATCGAAAAATACCACTGATTATCTAAAATAACGCGCTCAAAAATGATTTGGTGTGGTGCAGTAGATATGGGTTTGACTGATATAGAGACGATAAAACCATCGTCATAGGCTGAAGAAATAAGAGACGCATTCAGTTTTTTGAGATTGATTAAAGCGCTCATCGAACCTAAAAATTTGTCTTGATCTTTAACGGATACCGAAATTAGCAGTGTGTCCTGAATTGTTTTTAAATTTGGTAAGGGATAACTAAACCAAGATTTCTCAGATTCTAACTTTTTAAATTTTTGCAGTAAGCTAGATGAATTTTCAAACTCGTAACCAATCAAATTTTGGTTGCTAATTAATGGTTGAACCCATTCAATCACAAACTTATTATTTACCCAATATAAACCATCTATAAAGTCATATTGTTGGCTTATTTGTGCTGCTTGCTGTTGCCATTTATGGGCTTGAGTTAAATCAGAACTTATCCAAATGTTCGACATCCATTGGTACAAAAAAAGTTGTTGTTCTAAATTGAATTTAAACTGTTCTTCAATTTGTTTAAGTTTTGCACTTTTTTCGAAGAAGATAGTTTGATCATTTTTTTTGTTGAGCAGGTGAGAAGTTATCAAGGTTAATAATATGCAGGCTATAAAAGCATAAATAGATGATTTAAATTCAGAGAATCTTTTCATTGAAAATAAATAGAGCCTTGATAAGTAACATTTAATCCAACGGGATTGAATGTAGCAAAAACGATTACTTTTATTCTAGGATAAATATTTAGTTTTTAATAATCAAATCTTTGCTTATTTTTGTTTGAGTTTGTATCAATTCATTTTTATCTATTATTCGTTACGAATATTCTTAAAGTTTAAGCTAAAATTAAACCGTGTATTGTCATTAAAAGCTGTAATTAACCTCAAATTTATGCGGCTGTTCCTACATACAGTTTATGTTTAATAAATTTGTTAATAAAATGATAAGCTAAATTTGACTATTGCCAGTTTTAAACATAAATTTAAAACGCTTGTTTGAATTTATGATAGGTGAGCATTTGGCAAAACTTGATACCAAAACCAAAATCTTGATACACGCTGAGAAGCTGTTTGCTAAGCAGGGATTTAATTCGACATCGCTTCGCGAAATTACAACCGAAGCAGAGGTTAATTTAGCTTCGGTTAACTATCATTTTGGTTCAAAAAAAACATTAATTCAGGCTGTTCTTTCTCGATATTTAGCGCTTTTTATGCCGCAACTTATTAAAGAGCTCGATCAAGCCGAAAACAACCTAGCCTCTACAGTTAATTGCTTTTTTAACGCGCTAAGAATATTGGACACAATAAACTCTGACAGTGCTAAAAATTTTTTGATGTTAGTTGGCAGAGGATACTCAGAATCTCAAGGCCATTTACGGCGTTACATACAATCAAGTTATGCCCAAGAACTTAACCAAATTTTTGAACACTTTAACCGGGTAACGCCTCACTTAAACAAAGAAGCGCTATTTTGGCGTTTACATTTTTGTCTAGGTGCCATGGTATTTACTATGTCCTCAAGTTCTGCCTTATCTGAAATATCAGAATCTGACTGGGGCGCTAGCATAAATGTAAACCATTTAATGCAAAAGCTCGTTCCATTTATTAATGCAAGTTTAGCTACTCAAACCCAAATAAACCTAACTCAAGGTGAGGTGTAACATGACGTTTTTACTCTTAATTATCTTAGTTATTGTTTTGTTATTTACGATTACAGAAATTAGAACTAAGTATCTAACAAAACCAATATTTGTCGCTTTTAAGAAAATATTACCCCCTATGTCAACAACTGAAAAAACTGCGATGGAAGCAGGTGATGTTTGGTGGGATGGCGAAATATTTTGTGGCAAACCCGATTGGCAAAAACTGCATGACTACCCAGATGCCAGCTTATCTAAGGAAGAACAAGATTTCCTAGATAACCAAGTTAATACTTTATTAGCTATGATTGACGATTTTAAAATTGTTCATGAAGCGCATGACTTACCAAAAGAAGTTTGGGATTACATGAAAAGTGAAGGCTTTTTTGCCATGATAATTCCAAAGTCGTACGGCGGTTTGGAGTTTTCGGCAACCGCTAATTCCACAATAGTCGCCAAAATAGCAACTCGAAGTACCAGTGCAGCTGTCTGCGTTATGGTGCCTAATAGCCTAGGCCCAGGCGAATTGTTAATGCATTACGGCACCCAAGAACAAAAAGATAGATGGTTACCGGGTTTATCTAACGGTACAGAAGTACCTTGTTTTGCTTTAACTGGGCCAGAAGCCGGATCAGACGCTGGCGCCATCCCAGATAAAGGTATTGTGTGTGAAGAAGAATTTAATGGGGTTAAAACTTTAGGTATAAAACTGACGTGGGATAAACGCTACATAACTTTAGCACCTGTTGCTACTGTGTTAGGGCTTGCATTTAAATTATATGATCCAGACAAATTATTAGGTGAAACCGAAGATATAGGTATCACTTGTGCGTTAATTCCGGCCGATCATCCTGGCGTCGAAATTGGCGATCGTCATATGCCAATGGGCTTGGCCTTTATGAATGGTACCACCTCAGGTAAAGAGGTATTTATTCCGATGGATTGGGTGATTGGTGGTGCTGATTATGCTGGTAAAGGTTGGCGAATGCTGGTTGAGTGTTTATCTGCTGGGCGTGGTATTTCTCTACCTGCTTTAGCAACCGCGATTGGTCACATTAGTACTAAAACAACTTCAGCTTATGCTTATGTGAGAAAACAGTTTGGCTTATCTATCGGTAAATTTGAAGGTATTCAAGAGCCGTTGGCGAGAATAGGCGCACACACTTATGTATTAGAAGCGACAAGACGATTTACTACTTCAGCGCTAGATATGGGGGCTAAACCTTCTGTTGTCACTGCGATTTCAAAATATCATATGACAGAGCTTGGACGTACGGTTTTAAATGATGCTATGGATATTCATGCTGGCAAAGCGATTCAGTTTGGCCCGCAAAATTATTTAGGGAATTTATATTTAGGCGTTCCGATTGCGATCACCGTAGAGGGCGCGAATATTTTAACTCGTAATCTAATGATTTTTGGCCAAGGTGCGACTCGATGTCATCCATATGTATTTAAAGAAATGGAAGCTGCAGCAAACTCAGACTTTAAGCAAGGATTAAAAGACTTTGACGCTTTATTAGTTAAGCATATTGCGTTTAGCGCGAGAAACTTTGGCTACACATTATTGAGTGGTTTAACCGCTTCTAAATTTGCTCAGTCTCCTGTGGCAGGTGAAACGGCTGATTACTACAAACAGCTTAACCGAATGAGCTCGGCATTAGCGGTTTGTTCTGATGTTTCTATGTTGGTATTAGGCGGTGCGTTAAAACGCAAAGAAATGATATCGGCTAGGCTAGGGGATGTTTTTAGCCAATTATATTTAGCTTCTGCTGTATTAAAGCGTTACGAAGCTGATGGTCGTCAGGTATCTGATTTACCGCTAGTCCATTATTCTATCCAAAACGCTTTGTATGAAATGGGACAAGCCTTCGATGGCTACTTCGAAAACTTTAAACCTAAATGGCTGAGCTCGATTTTAAGACGAGTCGTTTTTCCATATGGTATATCGTATCGCAAGCCAAGTGATAGTTTAGCGCGAGCTATCTGTCGCACATTGCTAAAATCGTCTCCTGCACGGGATAGAATTACACACCTTTGTTATATGGGAACAGATGAGAAAGACGCGGTTGGTAGTATTGAAGCTGCATTTAATGCCATGCACGAGTGTCAGTCTATTGAGCTTAAGATCCACGGTGCGCAAAAAACAGGTAAATTACCACGTCGAGTGCCGCTCGCGAAAGCAATTGAAAAAGCATTAGAAATCGAATTAATTACAGCTGAGGAAGCTGCGAAAATTAAACGAGCCGACGAGCTGAGACAAGCGGCTATCGCAGTGGATAGTTTTGCACCAGAGGACTACCCAAACACAGTTAGGTAATTAAACTTGGTTTAAAGCTTTGTTCATTAATTTAAAAAGACCAGACCAAAATCAATGATTTTGGTCTGGTCTTTTGGTTTGTGGGTTTAGAAAGTTGGCGTGAGCTGTCGCAATCTATGGTTAGAAAGCGCTATTTTAAAATAGCAGTTTCTATGCCTGTTGCTGTACCGGACTCAATAAATTGATGGATATTTTTTGCTGGGTTTAATACAGCTTGGCGGCCCCATATATAGCTTTGTTCTTGCACTATGGCGCGATAAGCTTTATTCAGCAACAGTGCTCTTTCCTGAGAAGGTTCAAGCAAAATACTTATATCTTGTTTTATTTGCGCAGTTAAACTGGCTTTAGCAGATTCGTTTACGGGATTAAATTTATTAAAGATTTGTGCATTAGATCGAAACTCATCTCCCCAAGGGTTATGTTTTAAGTAAGTTGTGTATTCGCCTCTGCCATCTGAGTATTGATATTCTGGTAATGCTTTTAAGCCTTTTTCTGACCAGTGATACCAGCCTAGTTTAAACTGATCTTGATTGTATTTTCTTGGCATAGCAAAGCTGCTATCTAGCGTTGCACTGATACCTGAATGGCAGCCCATGCAAGCGACGGTTTCTTCATAGGTCTGTGGTCTTAATTTTCCGATCTTATCTTCAATAAAGCCTTGGTAGCGCCAACCAAAACCTGTGTATAGGCCAGTTTCAGCGTTACCTGAAAATTGTCGTAAACGCTCTGGAAAATCATGCTTTTCTTTAATTTCGCTGAGCGCTGCGTTTTGTAGTTGTGCATAAGTATTCCAGCTGGTTTTTATGCTATGTCTAACTTCTTTGATTCTTGCTGACATTTGCATTTGGCCTTTATCGTTATGGTCTATATATCTGACCGTATGTAAAAACTCGGTGCCTTCAGGATATAAACCGGCAGCCATTTTTATTGCTTGCTGGTCAAAAAGTGAATTTGCTAACCCGACATAAGACATGTAAATATTTTGTTTAGGTGCCCATCGATAGACAATTTGGGAGGCTAGGTTGAGCTTACCATCTTTGTTTAAATCTACTTGGTATAGGGCTTCATCTGTGCTTGGAATTTGAATGTTTTCTTCTTTTAACAAACTTTCGACTATGGCTAAATTTAATTCGTATACTTTTAGGTCAAACTTTTTGTCTTTGTCTTGACGGTATATCTCGGGTAATCGAATTAACACATCATCAGTGGAACCATTGGTCGGTAAAAATGCGCCAGGGAAAGGTGCGTAAGCAAAAACTCGCCATCCGGTATACTGACCATTCGGGGTTTTATCAAAACCTTTTGCGTCAAAATTGAAGTACACATCAGGTGTATAGCCATCCCATTTGCCATTGTTATTTACGTCCCAATTTTTATTTGGTTTAGCTAATTCTGCAGCTAGGGTTATTTGATTGTCCGCATTAAAGTAATTGGAGCTTCTTATGTATTGAGTAATTTCTTGATCGCTTTGCGCGGCGATTGGTTTGGAAAAATCACGAAATAGATTTTTCCATCTGTTAGTTTGAAGATATTCAGCTGTGAATCCATATTCTGTTTGTAGATCCGTACCATTGATGTAATTCGGTCTTTTACCATTTGCGTGACAAACATAGCAGGGGTTGTAGGTATTATTGGCTTCATCTTGAGTTTTGGTGTAGCACTGAGCAGGCACATAAGCGGCTTCATTAAACATCACTTTTGCAGGGCGATATGTTTGATTTGCTAAGGCTTGTTTTAACTCGGAAAACACGGCTTGTGTTTGTTGGTCTTGCTCTGTATTACAACCAGTTAAAATTAAACTGAATAGACAAAAAGAGTAGGGAATTAAACTTTGCAATTTCATTTTTCACAACTTGAATAAATTAACAAAAGACAAAAAGAGAAGCCTAGGCTTCTCTTTTTACTAAAGATCAAAATTGATTATTTATTAGACATAAATCTAAATGGTCCCACATAACCAACTTCGCTTTCCATATCGCTTGCTCGACCAGAAGGATGCTGAGCCACAGCAGTTAAGTAACCAAACCCATTAATATCTTTATACCAAAATGGTGAGGTTGTCTCTGCTTTTAACGGCGAAGTGTAGATGCGAGTTAAGCTAGCTGTTTCTAAGTCATATGACCAAATCATATTGTTTAGATGCTTAGAGGTATCTTCACCTATGATTAAAGTGTTTGAATCAGCTAAATAAGAAACGTTATCTGGTGAAGCTATGCCATTAACATCACATGAGTTACCAGCAAACTCGTGGCCATCTTCATAAATTTTAGGAATACCCGCAACTAATGTTTGTATCTTATTCGCCACATACATAGAGCCAACTTGAGTATTTTCACTCACGTCCATTTCGTAAACTACGCCGCATGGATTGTATTGCACTTGGATGTCGTTATGGCCGCCAATATCATAAGAGTCTCTATCTGAACCACCTCTTTGGAAGTTTTCCATACCGCGAGCGACTTCAGACATAGCGAGATATAATTTTTTATCTCTGGCGTTATAACTAATGCCTTCTTCTTTTCTGAATTCAGTGGTTGCGCCTTTATAAGATGCAAAACGACGAGTCTCTAAGCGAGAAGCTATCATTTCATCTTTAGCATCTATCATAGTGTCGTTGTTAATATCTTTTAGCTTGATACATTCATGGCCAGCCGCTGTATTGATAGAAGTGAAACCCGATGCACATGACGCATCGTCAGCTGGTGAAACCATGTCAAATATGTCTGATAAATGTAATTTTTTAGATACTTCAGCTTTAATTTCAGCATTGGTTGCGTGGCCTAAATTAACCCACTCTAAATCTGCTACACCAAAATTTTCTGCTGATGTTTGATTCCATTTTACTGCATACAAGGTGCCTGAGCTTAAATCTTCAGCTTGATCAGCAATAAACATGTACAGGCCACCATTCGTGCCGTCATCACTTAAATAAACCGTTTTATTGTCTGGCATTACATAAGCAAGTTCATGCGCAAAACGTCCCATACTATAGTGCTTGGTAAACTCTGCTTTACCTTGCGCATTAATTTCAACTTCTGGCGTCCAGCCATAATAGTATGGATTTGCCTGTGTGAGATCATCACCCCAATATGGCGCAATTGCATCATAGTAAAAATTACCCGTTTTGCCGTCATCACCAACTGTTAAGTCACCTGGTGGTTCATATTCTTCCGAGCCAAGGTGAGATTGCCAAGGTGTTGTTTGTCCTGCACAGTGAACCCAACCGCCAAAATCATCTTTTTGACTGATAAACTCAAGCGTGCCTTCAACTGGAGTTAGTTTACCCGCAGCGTCTTGTGCTATTTCTTGTACGTATAAAGAGCCAATTTGACACTCAAATTGAGAAACCATATACAGCTTGTCGTTTTTTTGAATCAAGCTGTTGTAATCTAAACCTGAGCCAACACCTGCATTTGTGCCATTACAAATATATGGACTACCATCTTCAAAACTAATAGCTTGATCCATGTAATCTTTTGATAAACCAAAGACTTCTTTGGTAATAGTGTCTTCTTTACCAGTCGACATTATTTTTTGGTAACCTATGGTTTGTAATTTACCATTAATGCTGACTTCACGACTTGCTCTTACAGCTTGCTGAGCATCTAAAGTAACGGGTACCGAAATTTCAGCAAATGATAAAGTTAGATTTTGTGGCTCTGGTTTTTTATCATCATTATCTGAACCAAAATCTATAGAACAGGCAGATAGTGCCAGTGTTAAACCTGTTGAAATTAGACTTAATTTAAATAAATTTGTTGTCTTCATTTTTTATCTCCGCAGATAAGTGTTTTATGGATTTATTTTATTGTGATCTATGGTTTGTCTGTCTAAATCTTGCCGCAGCGAGCGTAAGGAAGATTAAAAATATATTGATAGAACCTCCTGTATCAGCGTCATCTTGTGTTGAATCTGTTTCGGTTATTTCTATATCCAACCAAACTAGCCTGTGGTCTGAACTTGCAGCTCTTGATTCAACAAGTCTGTATAAGTCCTGGTCGGATGTTGGCCAAAATACAGAACCTTGGGTTACGTTTAAGCCAGCTCTTGCGGCTAGTACGTAATCAGCTCTCATTCTCCAGCTTGCAGTGTGATGAGCAGATATTGGGTTGGATGGGGTATTGGCTACGCCACCTTCAGATGATGGTGCATATTCACCATATACATTTGGATGAAGTAGCAATTGGTTTATCGTGCCAGGGTAAGCATCACCTTCGATTGAGGCATTTAAATCGCCTAAAATGACAAATCTTTCGTTTTGTTTAAGGCCGCCGTATTGGCCATTGTCATCATAGATATAACTAGAATTGTCAGCCGATACATAATCAGCCCAGAGTCTAATTTCGTCATGATTGCGCCTACCGTTTCTGTCTTCGTCACCATCGAAAGTCGGTGGAGTCGGGTGGCTGGCTAAAATATGAATGGTTTTGTCGTTAATTTTGACTGGTACGTCCCAATGAGATTTAGAAGAAAGTCTAAAAACCTCTGTTTCCGCTTGGTTGTACCAAGCTTCTTGTGTGCTTGGGTCAATCGGCATTAAGTTATTCGGCATATCCTTCCATAAAAATTTTTGAAAGCTTCTTACTTCGGATGCCTCTATCGGGTAACGAGAAAGTAAAACCATGCCGTAATGACCCGGAAAGCGACCATATCCGTATGCATCGTCTTTGATTGAATCAAAGTTACCATCGTTATTTAAATCAAATTCTGTTGCTTCTCCAGTGTTAGAAGTGGCTAGATAATAATAGGGATAGTCGATTGATTGAGCTTGGTCAGACTGTGGAATGTTTAAATATTGGCTAATAAACATTTTTACACCAAGATTTTCATCAGCTATGTAATCAAACTCGTTTAACAGTAAAACATCAGGCCTAACGAGTTGAATGATTTCAGCTATGTTTTTAATTTGCGAGTTATTACCACTAGCAAGTTCATTTTCTAAAATTTGTGATTGCTTAGTTTCAATATCTTCTGAGGTATAGTTTTCAGCTTCCATACTGACATTAAAGCTGGCAAAGCGAATGCTTTGATCGGATTGTTTAGTTTTAACTTTGTATGGATTTGGTGCTTCAACTATGATTTGTTTGCTAAGTTGGACAGATGATTCTGTACCTGAGTTATCTGTAACGGTTAGCTTGACTGTAAAGTTACCCCCTTGAGCGTAACTATGAGTGATTTCTGACCCCGACTTTTGAGTACCATCTCCTAAATCCCAAAGATACGAATAAGGTTCGCCTAAACCATTGTAAGCAAGCGCTTTGAATTCAATCTCTTGATATAACTGAAGCTCAGTGTTATTAACTGCCATAGCTGCTGTTAGCGGTAACTCAAGTTCGTTACCTTGCACATCAACAATGATGTCATCTATATACCAGCTACCGTTATTGCCATTCACATCAGCTGCGGTTTGGTAATGAAATGCAATGTTAATTTCTTGGCCGACAAACTGAGTTAAGTCAATATTGCCAGAAGGTTCAAAATTAGAACCAGATGAACCTTGTCCATCATTGGGTAATACAGTTGATAATGTTTGCCAAGTTGCTAAATCAGGCGTTAGATCTTGTTGATAATCAGTTGCGACTTTTACGCTAATATTTTGTCCATCAAAACGGACTCTAGAGGTGAAAGACAAGCTTGCGGCTTGGATTTTGGTCGAAGTTAAATCTATGGTTTTCGAAATTAACCAGTCGCTACTATCGGCCGAACCTGCATAACCATTCATAGCTGCTGAACTAGTGCCATTATAGGTATCGTAGTACCAATCTTTGTCACTGCTTGCACTAAAAGCTGTGAACTGACCGTAAAGACCTATCGAGAAGTCTTCTTTAAAAATAGTTTCAGCTGCTACTTGAGGTAATGCCGAAATTAATGACAAAAAGACGATTGTCTTTGTTTGAAGCATAGTGTTCCCCGAAATTGTTAAATTTAAATAAATTCGGCAGTACACTAGCTTTAGTAAGTTAAATTCGGGTGAAAATGCGATGACACTTTTTATTAAATTTGATGAAAGATATAAAACAGGAACTAGGCCAGATTATAATTTGAGTTGATTGTTTTGGTTTTATTTGGGTGAAAGATGTCTGTTTGGTGAGGGGGGAAATTTTAGTCTAGTCGATAAATTCAACTTCAACTTCATCTTTTTCTGCTAACCAATGAATGATTTTCTTTACAAAGTTCTTGGTGTCTATGGGTTTAGATACAAAGTCATTCATACCCGCATTGATACAAGCTTTTTGTTCACTATCCATAGCGCCGGCTGTCATTGCTATGATGGTCGTATTTAATGCAAGTTGACCTGCTTTTCCTTGCCGAATTAAACTGGTTGCAGTTAGCCCGTCCATAACAGGCATCTGGCAGTCCATTAACACTAATGGTAGTTGATTTTTATCTTGGACCTTGGATAAAACATTGATTGCTTCCTGTCCATTTATCGCCATGCTTATTTTTAGATTCAACTCTTCTAGTAAGCCCGCGGCAACAATCCGGTTTACTTCATTATCATCGACAATGAGTACATGTTTGTTACTAATGGTGTCTAAGGTTTTTGTCGAAAAATGATTGAAGTTAATTGATTTATTTGCGCTGCTAACATGTCTTTGTTTACGCGTTTTAATTTCATCAATTAAGCTGTCAATCAATATAGGCTTTGGATAGTGCCGTATATTTGGGGATGTGTATTCTGTACTAATGTCTAAGTTAACTGAAATTAAAATACATAAGGTGTTGCTTTTCGCTTGAATAAAACGAAATAAACTATCTGTCATAAATTCTTCTTCAACAATAATGATATCAGGTAGTCTCGCCATTTTATCTGAGGTTAAATTTAGTTTGTCGATATCACTTAGATTAGTGATTTCAGCTTTCCAGAAATTAAATTGCTTAATGAGGTAATTTTGTAAACTATTATTCTTTATAAAGAGGGCAATCTTGATACCTAACAGCAGCGGTTGTAATAATTCATTCTGGCTTTGCGTTTGAGCTAATTCTGTTGTGATATTAATGGTAAAGTTGGAGCCTTGATTAAATCTGCTCTCTACTGATATTTTTCCATTCATTAGTTCCACTAATTGCTTAGTGATGGATAAGCCTAGGCCAGTCCCACCAAATTTCCTTGAAATACTAGAGTCAGCTTGGGTAAAAGGTTTAAATAATTTATCTTGCTGTGCTTGGTTAATACCAATTCCGGTATCCTTTACTTCCAGTTTTAAGTCGATTTGATTGGTTGGCAAGAGACTGGTTGAGAGTGTTATGGTTATTTCACCTTCACTGGTAAATTTAATCGCATTGCCAATTAAATTGGTCAAAGATTGTTTTAATCGCGTTGGGTCACCCATTAAGAATCTATGTTGCAAGTTAAGCTGATCCAATATAAGTTCCAGCCCTTTCTCACTTGCTTTAATGTATAAACTACTGATAACTGTGTTAACTATTTCAATTAAATCATATTCTATGCATTCAATATCAAGTTTGCCTGATTCAATTTTTGACATATCTAGTAAGTCATTAATCAAGACTGATAAGGTATTAACGCTACAGCTAGCCATGCTTAAATAATGTTGCTGTTTGGTCGATAATGTGTCCTTTTTTAGCAATTCAATCATGCCTGATATGCCATTTAATGGGGTTCTTATTTCATGGCTAATGTTGGCTACAAACTCACTTTTTGCGACACTGGCACTTAAAGCTTGTTCCTTAGCTTGCTCTAATTGTACGGTTCTTTGTTGTACTTGTTGCTCCAAGTTAGTATTCATATTTTTAATTTTTGTTTCGTTTATTCTTTGCTCCGTTATATCGCGAATGATAGCTGAAATTTCATTTGCTTTATTGTCAGGTGTTTTGACTGGCGATATGTAAATACTGAGTATGGTTTTTTGTTCGCAACCTGAATCATTCTCTACTTCAATAAATTTAGATTCGTTAGTTTCTATAGCCTTTCGGATGACAGATTTTTGTATAGCATCATTCGACTTGAGATTAAACAGATCCCAAAATGGCCTGCCTATCGCATCTATCTCATCTATTCCAAATAAATATTGTGCGGATTGGTTCCAGCTTAAAATATCTCCATTCTCAGCGATACCGACGATAGCATCAGAAGAGCTAGTCACTATGGCTTGGTATCTAGATTGACTATCATTAAGATAAATTAGTTTATTTACGTAAACTTGATAAAACCAAATGATGCTGCCTAATAATATAACAACCACGATATAAATAATGACTAGTTTATTTTTTTGGGTAAGCCAGACTGCTTCTATTGAATCCGCTTTAAGCACAGAAATGATGTAAATTTCTCTTGTTAAATCAGGCGAGATGTCTAAGTCAATATTTTTAGCTAAGACAAGTGCGTGTTCGCCATTAACCTTGGTCGCAACAGGCTTGGTTAATAATTTGGATAAGTTGGCTTCTTCAGCTATTTGTGACCATTGATAGATTGGTTTGCCTAACGCTTTAGCAAATGCATACTCTGATTGTGGAGCAAGCCAAAATTCACCATTCTGATTGACTAAGTAGTGCTCGAGATTGCCTTGTGTTTGGTATTGTTTTAGTTTGTTGAAGAGTACAGATGCATTAAAGTTAATAACCACAGCGCCAAAGAATTGTTGCTGATAATAAATGGGTTTGACAACCCTATATGTCGACCAAATAGGTGTCTCAATTTTTCCAAATTCTTTATTGAGTGTTATGTCTGAGATATAAATTTCGTTAGGTATTAAGGTTTGGCTGCGCTTGAAATAGTCTGATTCACCTTTTTGCTGGAGTAAATCTTGGTTAATGATATTAATATTGGCGTTGCGCCGTTCCACTCTAACAATTTCTTTACCCTGATTTAATTTAGATATGAATCGAATTTGACGAATGCTTGGGTTTTTTTCGATAAAAGCCACAAATATTTTTTGTAACCTTAATTTCCACTGTTCAGTTTGAGTACCATCATATGGGTCTAAGTCATTATTGTTTATTGATCTGGCTAGGCCTGAAATAGGCGGCAGTGCATGTAAAAAAGCAGCATCATTTCTGCTCAAATTAAATTCTTGTTCTAGAATATTAACTTGATTATTGACACTTTTTATTAATTTATCTGTACCTGATTGCGCTGCTTCTTGATAGATATACTCCTTACTTAACAACATAAAAAATGCGCCAAGTATGATAATTGTTATGATGCTGAAGATGGGAAAGTAACGTTTAAACAGGGGCTGTCTTCCTTTAAATGTCATCGCATGCACCAAAATTAATTTCAATTTGGATAATCCTGTCAGTTAAGTATGACTAAAAATTCATGAATGCAAATTTTATCTATTTATTTTCCAATATTTTTATCCATTTAATCAGTACAAAAACTTATATAGTGCTATATTAAAAATGACGTTTACACAATTGGTTTTTTCTAGGCAAAAATACAAAAGGATATTTGTGGTGCTTGATGCAAAAATGGCTGTAAATTTTAAACGTGATCTGATTCGATTACTGTTTTTATGCGTTTATCTTATCCCAATTATAATTCTTATATCAGGCTACAATTTTGCTCGCTTTGTAGAAAATAGCGTCGAAAGTAAAAATCTAAATCGTATTAAAGCGGAAATATCTAAACATTTAACCGATACCAGCCTAGATATTAAATCAAGTCTCGAATTATACGTTTACGGTTTAAATGGGCTCCATGGCGCAATAAAATCTGTCGGTGCTGATAATTTTAGTTATCAGCATAATCTAAGTTATTTTAAGCACAGAAACTATCCTGAAGAATTTCCTGGTGCTCGAGGGTTTGGTTTTATCAAAAAGATAGATTTAGACCAAGTGGATAGCTTTGTTGAAGAAATGAAACTTTCAAAAAATGGCGATTTTGCCATTAAAACAATAGACGAGACTTGGGACAATCATTTCATTATTCAATTTATCGAACCAGAAGATAACAACAAACAGGCAGTGGGGCTTGATATTGCTTCTGAAGAAAACCGCCGCTTAGCTGCCATTCATGCTGCTATTTCTAAAACAGTTCAACTAACAGCACCTATTACTTTAGTGCAAGCTGAAGAAAAAATTAAACACGGTTTTTTATTATTAAAGCCGGTCTTTTATGACCAACAAGAGTCTGTCTCCCAAGGTGAGTTAGCTGGTTGGGTTTATGCGCCATTACTAATAGATGAAATAATTAGTAGTATTCAAAAAAAATCGCCCAACTTCGAATTCACTATCGAAGACATTGCCCCTGATGATAAGGTTAATTTTTATAACCCCAAGAACTTATCAGCAACCAATAATCAGTCACTACAAAAGATACAATTTGAACTTTTTGGCCGTTCTTGGCAAGTGACAGCTCATCCAAATCAAGCTTATATAGATAGCTTATATCTTAATAATCCCCATACTAAATTTATCGAAATGCAGGCTTTTGCTGTATTGATTTGCTTATTTGTAACCATTGTCGGTATTTATCTCATTAAACAATATAAAACCTATCGGGACAAAATTGAGCTCGCCGCGATAGTTAAAAATGCGATGGAAGGCATCATAGGTTTGGATTCTAGTTTTTGTGTTAAAAATTGGAACGATAGAGCTGCTAGTTTGATTGGTCTCAAAACTAGCGATCGCAACAAACCTATTTTAAATTTAATCAAAACTAACTCTTCAACTGAAAACCTATTAAATATTTTTAAAAAGGTAACGGCTGGTGAAGCCGTTCAGCATTTCTCTATTGAAATGAACTTAGCAGAAAAAATCTTACATTTAGAGCTTAACTTTATGCCATTAAATCAAAATGGTAAGTTTATTGGCGCAACCTTAAGTATTGTGGATGTTACCAAATTAGTCGGGTTGCAAAGTGAGCTACAGTGTAAAAATAAAAAGCTTGAAGCTTCATTTGATGAACAAGCAAGTCAATTAAGCCATGCTTTAAGTTTAAAACATTGCATTTTAAATAATAGTGAAGAAGCCATAATAGTCACTAACGCACAGGGTCATATTAATTTATTCAATAAACGTTCAGAAGACATTTTAGGTTATCACCACGAAGAAGTCTTAGGGGAATCAATCGTGGAAACACTATTTGATTCAAGTTATTTTTTGATGAAACAAGACAGTGTTGTAAAACAGTATAATCTCAGCTTTAAGTCAAAATTTGATGTTTTACTGACCGTCTTTGATCATGAAACTAATGGGCAAGCAGAGTGGCAATTACTAAACAAAGCTGGCAATTCGATTGAGCTGATTTTAACTTCGGCAGAAGTTAAAGATGATAATTTAAATTTGCTAGGCTATGTCTTCAAGCTTAAGGATTTAACTAAAGATAAGCTGTTAGAACAAAGTTTTAATATGATCCAAGCTTCAGTCGATAATTCTGAAGATATTCTATTTTGGATCAGTCGAGCTGGACAAATCCTTAAGTATAATCCTTATGCGTTAGTCAAATTAGGTTATACAGATGCCCAACTTAAAAACATAAGTGTTAGGGATATCATTGATATATCTGAATCAGACTGGAACAAGATATGGCTGAACTTGTCGTTAAAAAATAGAGCTAGCATAGAGTGTAATTACAAGCTGGCGAATCTTGACAAAATACCTATGCTGTTGGCAATTTGTTACTTAAATATAAATGCTGAAGAGATCGTTTATATTTCAGCTAAAAATATTGCAGATAGGATAGAAAAAGAAGCGTTACTAAATAAAGCATTAGCGGAAGCTACTTATGCGAATGAAGCTAAAATTCAATTTTTGGCCAATATGAGCCATCAAATCAGAACACCACTGCATGCAGCATCAGGCATGATGCAATTAATCGAGTTGACGGAGCTAGATCCTGAACAGCTTAATTATGTTACCGATGCGAAACATTCGCTGCAAAATGTAACTTACATTATTGATGACATACTTGATTTGACTCAAGCAGAAAAAGGCCATCTAGAAATATTACCCAAGGAGTTTGATATTTTTGAATTGTTTTCTGAATTGGGCTCTGTATTGACCATTATGGCCGAGGGCAAGCAAGTTGAAGTTCATTATGACATAGATGAAAAATTACCTATAAAGCTCAGTGGCGATGAAAAAAGAATAAAACAGGTTCTACTAAATATTGCAGGAAATGCAATTAAATTTACTGAAGCTGGCGAAATTGTCATTAAGTGTAAAATCTTAAATGAATATGAGGATGTTTTAGAATTAGGTTTTGATATACAGGATACGGGTGTTGGTCTTTCGCCCGAAAAATTGGAACAAATTAATAAGTTTTTCGCACAAAACCAATTATCAAATCGTAGTAATTACTCGGGTGTCGGATTAACCTTATCAAATGAGTTGGTTAATTTAATGCATGGCAAAATTAGAGCGGATAGCATAGAGGGTGAAGGTTCTACATTTAGCTTCTCGATTATTATAAATAAAATTAAAGACGATGCTGATAGCCTAATTAACTTAAAAAATAACAAAAATTTAAATGTGCTAGTCGTAGACGATAATAAAACTTGTTTAAGCATCATATCTACTTTAGCTGAACAATTAAATTGGGTTGCGACGACGGCTAACTCAGCAACAGAAGCAATGCAAATATTAGAATCAGGTAAGCATTTTGATCTTGCCCTGATTGACTGGAATATGCCAGAAACTGATGGCTGGCAACTGGCCAAACAGCTTAGAAGCTCAGACGCCTTACAGGCAGATATCCCACTCGTTATTATGATTACGGCATATACACGACAAATGTTAGCGCAAAAACATACCCAAGAACCGGAGAAGTTGTTAAATGGTTTTTTAACTAAGCCTGTGACTAAGCTGAGTTTATTAGATGCAGTGAGCGATGCTGTTTTTGCACAAAATATAACTCAGCCTACGGATTTGAATTTAGGTTTAAGACTGGTTGATAAACGAATTTTATTAGTTGAAGACAACCCAATAAATCAAACCATTGCACAAAACCTACTTAGCAGTGAGGGTGCACATGTTGTTGTTTCATCTGGTGGTCTGCAAGCAATAGAGGAACTCGAAAACTCAATTATAGAATTTGATCTCGTACTAATGGATATACAAATGCCTGATATGGACGGCTATGAGACAACACGTAAAATTAGAAGTAATTACAAATTTTATGATTTACCTATTTTAGCTTTAACCTCTAATGTATTGAATTCAGATAAAATAAAATGTTTTGAAGTTGGTATGAATGGTCATATAGCAAAACCATATGAATTAAATACGCTGGTTTCTATGATTTTACAATTCACAGAAAATACCTTAGATAAACGTCATAATAAAGTGGGACACATAGCTGATATTGCGGCTAAATATCAAATAGATCTAGATACAACATTAGAACGCTTTAATCATTCATACCCATTATTATTAAAATCATTACTGATATTTTTAACTGATTTGTATATTTGCTTAGATGAAATACAAGATAAAAATAAAGTTTGGGATGAAACGGAACTAAAAATGTTTTTCCATACATTAAAAGGCACGTCCGCTTCATTCGGCCTTACTCAATTATCAGAAAAATCTGAATTGTTTGAAAAATCCAAAACTCGATTAGTTGAACTTGATAATGATGCCAAATTTAGTCAATTTTTACCTATTTTGAATGCGTCAATCTCTGCAGTTGAGCACTTAGTCGAGAGCCTTAAAAATATTGAAACTGATAGCTCTGAACAGCCTGCTTTGCCAAATGAAGAATTCCAAATGTTATTGGAGATATTATCCGATGAATTATCCCACTCAAAAATGCACGCGATTGATACTTATAAACAAGTGAGTATTAATTTGAGATTGATTTCTATGTCGCAGACAGATGTATTACTAGAGTGTTTGAATAAATTAGAGTTTAAAAAAGCTAAAGTCATAGTAGATGAATTTCTAGTCAGCATTAGGAATAAAGAATATGCCGATTAATTTATTATTAGATAATGCCGAGTTAGATTTGAGCAGAGCTCAAATACTGGTTGTCGATGATAAGCCTGTTCACATTCAAACAATTTACAACTTACTGTCGGATGATTATGAAATACTAGCAACTACGAGTGGTGAGGATGCGATTGACCTTTGCTACGATACGCCACCCGATTTAATCTTATTAGATGTGATTATGCCTGGGTTGAGTGGTTTAGAAACCTGCCGAATTTTAAAACAAAATGAAGGAACAAGACGGATTCCAATTATCTTTTTAACTTCTGTCATGGAACAAGAAGATGAAACTGCTTGTTGGGAAAATGGTGGTATAGACTTTATAACCAAACCAGTTAATCCTATAACCTTAAAAAATCGGGTTAAAGCGCATCTAACCTTAAAATATCAAACCGACATTTTAGCGAATATGGCTTATATAGACGGTTTAACAGGTATTTATAATCGTCGCTATTTTGATGAACATTTAATTAAAGAAATAGAGCATATTAATCGAACCCACACTGATAGTGCTTTGTTGATTATGGATATAGATCATTTCAAGCAATACAATGATACATATGGTCATATAGCAGGGGATAAAGCTTTAAAAATAGTCGCCAATATTCTCAAATCTGCCTTAAAAAGGCCGACAGATTTTGTTGCTAGATATGGCGGCGAAGAGTTTGTTATTTTGTTACCCGAAACATATTTAGATGGTGCCTTTTATGTTGCTAAACGGATACAAGAAAATATTAAATTAGCAAATATTGAGCACATCAAATCGAAAGAAAAAGTATTAAGCCTGAGTATTGGTATTTCAACCATAGCTCAAAGCAATAAGGCAGAAATGAATATTATCAAACATGCTGACAGCTTTTTATACCAATCAAAAATAGCAGGGCGTAATCGGATAAGTATGCCAGAAATGGTAGCGATTTAATTTTCTACTTTAAATATTCTCGTAAGTTGATAAATTTAAATTAAAAATCAGCTTTTTAATCTAATAAAGCTTGATAACTTTCATTGCTGAGCCTACCTTTAGGTAATACTAAAATAAAACTAATATATTTATCAGCGCGTTTCAGTTTTAAATAGGATCTTAATTTAATGAATAAACCAGCAGTTAAGTCGGCAAATAAAACAACAGTCATTACCACCGACGATATTTTAGTCATGTTGTGTAAATCAGTAACGGATGTGTTAGCGAATGCGAATGCTAATATGGTCACTTATTCAGCTCTGGTGCAAAAGATCACTAAAACCAGTCTTAAACCAGACATAGGTTCATTTGTATTATTCGATGGTGGATTTTCAGGGTTAGTTGTTATTAATTTTAGCGCTGCAACCGCAATCGAAATTTATCAAAAATATATGACGAACATGGGGATCCCTCTAAGTGAATTATCAACCCAACATACTTCGGATGATGTTGGAAATGTCATGGGGGAACTGCTAAATCAAATTTTAGGTGATTTTACGGGGTTAGTCGGTAAAGAATTACAAACGTCAATTACTCAAAGTCAGCCAAAAATGTTAACTGTGAATAAGCAGTTAATGATTTCGATTGATACTAATTTAGATAGACCGCAAGCTAGACGTGTTACTTTTACGACAGAAAAAGGCAATATATTCTATCTAGAATTAGCTATGGATAGAACCGAATTTATTAAATTACATGATTTTGTACCTGAAGAGTTTGATCCAGACGATATTATTCGAGGTGCACACATGGACAAGCAAAATAAAGAGAAAAAAGCGGACAAGCCAGATGACGACGCAGGCCAAGATTTGTTGGATGAATTAGGCATTTAAGCATTTAACCTCACTACTTATACAGGATTAGTTAAGCTAAGTTAATCCTGTATACCTTTCTTGCTTAAAAGAATTAAGCTAGCAAATTTAACGGTTAATTCTGCATTTTAAAATCAACTCAAGTACAATTACGTTTTTAATTAACACATTTGAATAGATGAAATATTGGTTATTAAAAACAGAGCCAGACGAGTGTTCTATTGATGATATTAAAAACTCACCAGAGCAAACTATGGTTTGGGATGGCGTTAGAAATTATCAAGCCCGTAACAATATTCGAGATCACATCCAACTCGGTGATTTAGCTTTTATCTACCATAGTAGTTGTCAGGCGGTGGGAATAGTTGGTGTTGTTGAAGTTGTGAAAGCGTCTTATCCAGATCCTGAGCAGTTTAATACTTCATCAACACTTTATGATTTAAAAAGCTCCCCTGAAAATCCACGTTGGTTTAACATTGACATTAAATTTAAAACAAAATTTAATCGTATAGTTAGTTTAAAGCAGATTAAATCAATAGATGTGCTATCAGATATGGCTTTAATCAAACAAGCTAGATTATCTGTTCAACCTGTTACTGCCGAACATTGGCAATTTATCCATTCAATCAATAACGTATAAAAAATTATTATGTCAGAAACCGCATTAGAGCAAATTCAGCAATTAAGACAAGAATTAGAAAACTATAACTATCAATATTATGTGCTCGATCAGCCAAGTGTGCCAGATGCTGAATATGATAGATTAATTAAGCAATTACGAGAATTAGAAACGGCCTTTCCAGAATATAATTCAGCGGATTCACCAAGCAATAAAGTAGGCGGTAAAGCCTTATCTGCATTTGAGCAAGTGACGCATATTTTACCTATGCTTTCATTAGACAACGCTTTTACAGATGAAGATTTAATCGCTTTTGAGAAGCGTATATTTGACCGCTTGAAAGATACTACCCAGCTAGAGTTTAGCTGTGAGCCTAAGTTGGATGGCTTAGCCGTTGCTATCCTGTATAAAAATGGAAAACTCGTCCAAGCCGCAACGCGTGGTGATGGCAAAGTTGGTGAAAACATCACCGAAAATATCAAAACGATTCGTTGTATTCCACTAAAACTGAGAGGTAATGATATCCCTGCTGAACTCGAAGTTCGAGGAGAAGTGTTTATGCCGAAAGCCGGGTTTGAAAAACTTAATCAAACCCAAATTAAACGCTATGAAAAAACCTTTGCCAATCCTAGAAATGCAGCTGCTGGCAGTTTACGTCAGCTTGATTCAAAAATTACAGCGCAGCGCCCACTATCTTTTTATGCTTACTCTGTTGGTCATGTGGTTGATGATGAAGCTATATTGGCTGAAACTCACCTTGGTCGACTTGAGCAATTAAAACACTGGGGCATGCCAGTCAGCGAAGAAGTTAAATTGGCAAAAGGCAGCAAAGAGCTTGCTGAATTTTACAGCCAAATCGGAACCAAACGAAATGCGCTACCTTATGAGATTGATGGTGTCGTTTACAAAGTTAATAGTATTGAACTGCAGCAACAGCTAGGTTTTGTCGCAAGAGCACCTCGCTGGGCAACTTCTCATAAATTCCCTGCACAGGAAGAAATGACGAAAGTCTTAGATGTAGAATTTCAAGTTGGACGAACCGGTGCTATCACCCCTGTTGCTAGGTTAGAGCCTGTTTTTGTTGGCGGCGTAACGGTTTCAAATGCAACTTTGCACAACGCTGATGAAATAGAGCGTTTAGGTATTAGAGTAGGCGACAGTGTGATTATCCGTCGTGCTGGTGATGTTATTCCTCAAGTTGTATCTGTGGTTTTAGCGAAACGAGAAGAGCAAACCACGCGAGAGATTGAATTTCCAACGACTTGCCCAGTCTGTGATTCTCATGTCGAACGAATCGAAAATGAAGCTGTGACACGTTGTACTGGTGGCCTTATTTGTCAGGCTCAGTTAACTCAAGCTATTATTCATTTTGCTTCACGTAAAGCTTTAGACGTAGATGGTCTGGGTGATAAATTAGTTGAAGTTTTTGTTGATAAACAAATGGTCAAAACCCCGGCAGATTTGTTTAAATTAGTCGAAATTGATGTCGCTATGTTAGATAGAATGGGGCAAAAATCAGCTAAAAAATTACTTAATTCATTAGAGAAGTCTAAAAAGACTACCTTAGCTAAATTTATATACTCTCTCGGTATTCGCGAAGTCGGTGAGGCAACTGCGAGTAATTTAGCTAACCATTTTAAAACCTTAGCGGCCATACAAGCTGCGAGTTATGAACAGTTAATTGAAGTGCAAGATGTTGGGACTATTGTTGCCAAGCATATCCAAGCATTTTTTGCTGAACCCCATAATAAAGCAGTTGTTCAAGATTTGATTGAACAAGGCATACATTGGCCAGAGATAGAAGTTAAAGATGAAAGCGAACAACCTCTACTTGGCTTAACCTATGTTTTAACGGGTACCTTAACCAGTATGGGACGAAATGATGCTAAAGCGCATTTACAGAGTTTAGGTGCTAAAGTATCTGGTAGTGTTTCAGCTAAGACAAATTATCTTGTTGCTGGTGAAAGCGCTGGGTCTAAATTAACTAAAGCACAAGATCTAGGTGTGAATGTTTTAACTGAAGATGAAATGCTCGCATTGCTTAAAAATCTTGGTGCAATATAAAGATATTCAAAACTATGACTAGAACGAATTCAAAGTGGTACTTTTTGTCTTTATTGCTCTTGGCTCTAATCGTGAAATGGCTACCGTTTATTAATCTCCCTTTTAAATGGCTTGCGACTTATTTTCATGAGTTAAGCCATGGCTTAATGGCAATATTAACAGGTGGGAAAATCCAATATATCGAACTTTATGTTAATGGTGGCGGTCTTTGTGTTAGTCAAGGCGGAATACAATTATTAACTTCGTTTATTGGTTATGCTGGGGCAGTTGGTTGGGGTATGCTGATGGTTTATTCGGCCACCTTAAAAGCCAAAGTGGTTAAGTTTATCTCTTTAAGTTTAGTGTTAATTTGTGTTTTAAGTTTACTACTTTGGATTCGCGATATCTTGAGTATGCTAGTCATAATAGCTGTCACTCTTACCTTAGCTTTACCTTTAACTAAGCTTGCGACTCAGTGGGTTAAACCATTTATGATGTTTTTAGGTATCATAACTATGTTAAATGCAATTTACAGCCCTTTGTATTTAATTGACGGCCGTTCTTTGGGGGATGGCGCTACATTAGCTAAACTAACTTATATACCTGAAATATTTTGGGTTGCAGTTTGGTTTATTCTTGGTTGCTTAGGCCTATATAAAACATGGCGGAGTACTTATGCAGAACAATAATTTTAAACAGATTGCCATTGTCTTAGTTAGCTTATGGCTAACGAGCTGCGCAATAGTGCCAAAAGATCTACAAGTAGCTGATGATAGTAAATTAGTTAGCTATAAAGAGGTTTCACTTAATCCTAACCAAAACTTAAACCAGCTTGCACGCTGGGGTGGCGTGATTGCTAAAATTGATAATTTGTCTGGTGAAACTATGTTAGAGATAGTTCACTTTGAAGCGCATTCAAGCACTAAGCCTAAGGTGACTGATAACTCTATTGGTCGATTTAGAGTTTATGTAAAGCATTTTCTTGAACCGAGTATCTATAAAGAAGGTAGATTAATTTCAGCGTTAGGTACAATTGCAGTGTCAGAGCAAGATAAAATCGGTGAGCAAGATATTTTGTATCCTGTGATTAAAGACGCCAAAATTTATCTATGGCCCATTGTTAAAGAAAGGCAAGAACATGACCATTGGCGCGATCCATTTTGGCCATATTCAAGTAACTGGTATTGGGCTAGGTATCACAGGCTCCACCCGTACTATATTCAGACTAAATCGATTAATAAAAAAAGCAAAAAAAGAAAAGATTAATGAGTCTTAGTGAAAAGCCCAATTGGCAGCAAAAATATGTTGAGGTATTAGGTCGTCAGGTTTCTGTGCTGCATAAGCTTGGAGAAAACGACAAGTTACCATTAGTTTTTGTTCATGGTTGGCTAGATAATGCGGCCAGTTTTGAATTAATAACGTCTTTTTTAGATGAATACGAAATTTATCTAGTTGAGCTTTCAGGCCATGGTAAATCTGATCATATAGGTGCGGATGCTCACTATCACTTAGTGGATTGGGTTTATGAATTTAAACTTGTGGTCAAGCAACTAGAACTAGACAAATTTAACTTAATTGGCCATTCACTTGGCGGTATTTTAGCTTCTATCTATTCAACTTTAGAGCAAGACAAAATTAACAAACTTATCTTGCTTGAATCCGCAGGCGCATTTGTGCAACCCAACCAAGATCTAGTGGAAAATTTAAAAGCGGCATTTACCAGCCGTGACCAACTGGCGATAAAAACATCTCACTCGGAAAAAAATAAATTACGGCCTATATCTTTATTAGCGAGTTTAATTGATTCACGATGTAAAGCCGGTGATTTCAATCAAGAAATTGCTAGCATCTTGATTGAAAGGAATATTGAACGTAAAGATGCGTTTTTTATTTGGCGAAGTGATGCTAGGTTAAAAACATTATCACCAATTCGTTTATCTGAAGAGCAAGCGGTTGAACTGGTGTCACACATTCATGTGCCGTGTTTAATTATATTGGGTGAAACTGGTTTTAAATCGATTAGTGAAGACTTAGAGCGCCGCCAAGCTTACTTTAACAATATGCAGCACACTCAAGTTCCCGGCGGTCATCATTTTCATTTAGAGCATCCTGAATTAGCAGCACAAAAAATTATCGAATATTTGTCAGTCTAGTTCAGGCTTTACCATATGATTATTTTCAGTAAGCGCGAAGGGCTGGTTTAGCTACCTTTTCGGTGGCACAAACTTACCTGAGTTTATGTCACTAAAATAATCATTGGCTAGACCGTCTAGATCACTTACGCGTATGTTGTCGTTTTCCAACATAGCGCGTAAAGGTGCTAAATCTATGTCTGTCGCGCCATTTTCTTTGGCTATTTTTCCCCACACATAAGCATGTTTAAATTTTTCTTGTTTTAAATACAGAGTACTTAAAGTTGTCAAAATTTCAGTGTTGAGTGGCTCAGAACCATCATATAGTTCAAGCGCGTGGTACAGTGTGTCTATTGTGAGATCTTGATTATATTTTACATAGTGAGTCGCTAATTTAAATTGCAGCTCAGGTGTTTGTAACACGCCTGTGTCTCTTAATTTTAAGAAACGGCTAAGTGCTGCTTCATCACCATTACGCGACCAGTGCCAATAAAGTAGGTGAGGGTGATTACTATCTTTAGTCGCCTCAGACAGGCGTTTTAATTCTTTAATTGACGTTACATAGCCATTGACTCTAGAAGTGGTTTTTTCTTTTAATTTAATATGTTCAATCAAAGACGCTTTGTGGACACATTTTGAATAAGCTTCAAAATTTTGAATAAGTTGGTATCTTACTTCATCTGTGGGGGTCGACATTTCTTCGTATCGACCAAAGATAACCAGTCTTCTCTCGTTACGACACCAAGCATCTGTGTTTAAATCTTGACAAATTTCACTGTGAGTTTCGCAGATGGATCTTAACGATGGACCATTATCACAGGCTGAAATAAGCGGGAATACGAGTGATAAGGTAAAAAATTTATAAAAATTATTGAAATTCAACAAGGTATTCCCAGTTCACATTAGTTATACCAAATTATATGGAAACTTAGTTATGAATTACAAGTTAACTGCTTGGATAAAACGAAATCTTAAGCCATTTATTATCAATTCGGCCTTAATTATACTTGTAGTGGCTGTTGTCAGCTGGATCCAAACTCTAAATATGTTAGAAACGGGGAAAAATATTGAAGACAGCCAAATTGAATTAATCGAAATAACAGGGCTAAAAAAACAAGTTTTTGATTTTAAGCAGCGAGAAACAGATACTCTGGTCTATTTTTTTGCGCCTTGGTGCAGTGTATGCCATCTAAGCATAGATAATTTAGAAGCTGTGCATAATGATCAAAATACGACTCAGATTATCGCTATTGCGTTAGATTATCAAAGCGAAACAGAAGTGAGAGATTTTATTGCACAGCACGAGTTATCTTTTCCGGTTTACTTAGGTAATGAAGAAGTTAAACAAAAATTTAAGATATCAGCTTATCCAAGCTATTATGTGGTGACAAATCAGGCTGAAGTCCGCTCTAAAGTAGCGGGTTATACGACTGAACTAGGGATTTTACTGAGGTTATAACATGGTTACAGGATTTTATGCAGTATTGCTTACAGCTCTGATGTTTTATCTTGCTTTTAAAGTGATAAAAGTTCGTCGAAAAGAGCAGATTAAATACGCCAATGGCGATAGTGAAGAATTGGCTAGAGTCAGAACTGCGCAATTAAATGCCTATGAGAATATTCCTTTCTTTCTAGTATTAATGATGATTTTAGAGCTTAATTTAGCGCCGATAATTTTATTACATATTATCGCTATTATCATGTTATTAGGTCGCTCGGTTCATGCATTTGGCATATTAAAAGATAAACTGAATTGCCGAGTAATTGGTATGGGGTTAACCTTTACTGCAATTATGGCAACCAGTATAGCAAACCTAGTTTACTTACCCTGGTATAAAATATTTGGTTTATAAAGGTACAAATTAATTTGAAGTGGTTAAAAAATATTTTCAATCAAACACTGGTTGCTTTAATCGCCGCGGCTTTAATGATTAGCTTTGCTTTATTTGTCTATTGGTTATTGAATGGCGGCGCAGGTTTAATTGAAAATAGCCAAAATCCATTTACCAACCCATTCTTATGGGGCGCAATTATCATTGCTGGTTTGGTATCTGGTGCAAGTCGTTTGTGGCGAAAATATGCCGAGCGTCAATTTATTAAAAAATTAGAAAATAATCGTAAGTTTAACAATTGTAATCAGTCGAAAGACTGATTTTCGCGACATTTAAGTTTTTTATCTGTATCCTTAACACATAATTAATCCCTAGCTAGAAGATACATGAACAACCAGCCTAATAACCCTCTACATGGTGTAAAATTAGAAACCATAGTCACAGAACTTGTTGAATACTATGGGTGGCCGTCATTAGCGAGACAAATTAATATTAACTGCTTTAAAAGTGATCCATCCGTTAAATCGAGTTTAAAGTTTTTACGTAAAACTCAATGGGCTAGGGATAAAGTTGAAGCTTTATATTTAGATATGCTACATGCAAAACAAAATAGTCCGTACAAAACATAATAGGAAAACCAGTGAGCCAAGCCAAATTTGACACCTTAGCGTTAAAAACCGATTTATTAGAAAACTTACAAACGCTAGGTTATCACTCTATGACGCCAATTCAGGCGAAAAGTATCCCTCACATATTAAAGGGTGTAGATGTCATTGCCCAAGGTCAAACTGGCTCAGGTAAAACGGCCGCTTTTGCTTTAGGCTTATTGAATAAACTGCAAGTTAAGAAATTTAGAATCCAAACACTCGTACTATGCCCAACTCGGGAATTAGCTGATCAAGTTAGTAACGAAATTCGAAAATTAGCGCGAAGCATACACAATATTAAAGTACTAACTTTATGTGGTGGTATGCCATTTGGCCCGCAAGTTGGTTCTTTAGAGCATGGCGCGCATATTATTGTGGGCACACCAGGACGAATTGTAGATCATATCTCACGTGGTACGCTCGATTTATCTAATGTGGACACTCTAGTTTTAGATGAAGCAGATCGTATGCTTGAAATGGGCTTTCAAGATTCTTTAGAAGAAGTTCTGGCTGAAATTCCGAAACAAAAGCAAACCCTTATGTTTAGTGCGACTTTTTCGCCTCAAATAGAATCAATTGCTCAACGCTACATGGTTAAACCTGCTATGGTAGAAGCAGAATCTACCCACGACGAAAATAGCATACAACAAAGATTTTATAAGGTAGATGGTGCAAATCACAGAGCCAGCGCGCTTAAATATATCTTACTAGAACATCAACCAGAAAGTGCCATCGTTTTCTGTAATACCAAAAAAGATACCCAAGCTGTTGCTGATAGCTTATCGCATTTTGGCTTCACCGTATTATCTTTACACGGCGATTTAGAACAAAGAGATCGAGACCGAGCTATCATAATGTTTAGCAATAAAAGCGCGAACATTTTAGTTGCGACAGATGTCGCAGCGAGGGGCTTAGATATAGATTCTGTTGAGTTAGTTGTTAACTACGATATGGCACACGATACAGATACTCATACTCATAGAGTTGGTCGTACGGGCAGAGCCGGTAATCAAGGGATCGCTTGTTCTTTATTTAGTGATAGAGAAAGCCATAAAGTCGAATTGCTGGATTTACCATCTGATCCTGTGGTTAATTACGATACATTACCAGATAAAGACATCTTAAATGTGAAACCTAGATACGCGAGTTTTAAAACTATCCAAATTGATGGTGGTAAAAAACAAAAAGTACGTGCAGGTGACATTTTAGGAGCACTCACTGCAGGTAAAGAAATTGATGGTAAGTTAATCGGTAAAATTAACTTATTTGATAACTGGGCTTATGTTGCGGTAAATGAAAAAATTGCGAAAAAAGCGTTTCAAAAAATTAGCCAAGGTAAATTAAAAGGCCGTTCATTTAGAGCGAGATTACTGCACGTTTAAATGAGCACTCAATCTACTTGTCATCATTGCCAGCAAGCTTTCGGTTGCGGAGTCGAGTCGAATCTAGATTCAGCTTGCTGGTGTATTAAACTTCCAAATATTGCTAGTTTATCTGAGGTGAATACTGAAGGTGAAAATACAGCCAATAACGACCCAAGCAAGAGCCAATGTTTGTGCCCTGAGTGTTTAAAACTCAAAATAACGGCACAAATTAACACTTTGATGGTGCAAAAAACTTTAGATGAAATGCTAGTGATAGCTGCACCTTTTGCTAAACCACCTAGTATGGTCGAAGGAATAGATTTTAATCTAGAAAATGGCTTTCATGTATTCACGTCTTGGTTCCACTTAAAGCGAGGTAGCTGCTGTAGCAATGGCTGTAAAAATTGCCCTTATTCGGGTACATTGAATGTGATTTAAGTCAGTGGTTTGTTCAACGCGTTTTGCTCTTTTATAAACAAAATAAACCTTATATGCATGATTAAATCTTGTTAACTATTAGTCTTTTATTTCTAATCTCCTATTTCTAGTGTTAGGGCCTAGGCTTTGACATCTCTTTTTATTTAAACTACTTCTCGTTAGCTTCACCAAGAACCTATGGAGTTTTAGTGCCTAAAAATCGTGTAACCAGCAGATTAGCTCTTTACTCTTTAATTAATTTTTTTAGTATTATATTGCCTGTGATATTGTTAACTATCTTCAATTTTTTTTAATGTAAAGGTTAGGAATAATAATGCAAAAATGGGTTTTGATTACTGGGGCAGACCGCGGCATGGGATTAGCCTTTGTCGAACATTATTTATCTTTGGGGAATCAAGTTATTGCAACAAGTCGACGAGAACCTTTTGGTCGTTCGCTTGGTGAGCTAAAACTGAAATATCGCGATCAGCTAATCGTTCATCTAGTCGATTTGGCCGATGAAAACAGCATAAAGCAATTCACAGACAAGCTAACAGCTCGCCAAATTAAGCTTGATTTAGTCATTAATAATGCTGGAATTTCACAACTACAAAACATAGGACAATGGGACACGGGTACTTTTATACAGCATTTCATAGTGAACAGTATTGCACCAGCATTAGTCTCCCAAGCTGTTATTCCGCTAATGTCCTCTGGTAGTAAACTCGTGCAAATATCTTCCGGTGTCGCTTCACTCGAGTTAAATATTGCAGCGGATGCTGGTTTAGATGCATACGCTGCAAGTAAAGCTGCGCTGAATACAATTTCACGCAGACTTGCAACCAAAGTCGCTAAGCAAAATATTATTGTGACATTGATAAATCCAGGCTGGGTTCAAACCGATATGGGAGGCGATGAAGCGCCTATGTCTATTGAGCAAGCGGTTCAACTAATGACTAAATCTATAGAAAAGCTCACGCAAGCGCAATCTGGACAATTTATTGAAGCCGACGGCTCTCTAATTCCTTGGTAATTTATTTTTATCAACAACTTATTTAACTTCCTGCGTTCTCATTAAGAGTTAAGGTTAATCATCAGTATCAATGCATTTGTAATTTTTTATGTTTTGCTTTTTGGGTTTTTGCGGCTTCTAGTTCATTCGGTTTAGTCCAAGGGGCTATACCATGCCAGGCTTTGGGTTTACCTGTCACTGAGAGTCTGTCTATAAAGTATTGGTCTATTGGAGTGGGAGTAAACCTGGCGTCTTTAACATCTACAATTATGTCTTTCTCTGTTTCTTTGATATCAATAGGGACTAGCCATAAACTCCATTTGTTTTTCTGGTCAAATTTAGTTGTGTATTCATGGTCGAAAGCTGTACTCCACCATTTGCCATTAGGGCCCTTGAAGATATTGCCATGGCCCGCATTTTTAATCATCATTCTACGTTTGCCATACGGACCTTTTAGGTTATTAGATACTGCATAAAATAAGTCGTAGCTGTCGCTAGGTTCATAACCATATCGACCTGAGCCTATATGCAGATATTTATCTCCAAACTTAATGATTAAAATACCTTCATAGGCCATTTCATGTTTGCCATTATGTTGTAGTTTAGTCGCAGGTTCAGCCAAAGCTGTCATATCTGAATTCATCTTGGCGATATAGTCGGCTTGCCATGCATAATATATGTCTTCGCCTTCCTTAAATAAGTGAGCATCAATTAATTTATCCATCATAGCTGGGAGGGCTTCATAAGGGCCTTGAACCAAACCTGTTTTACTTTTTAGTAAACCGTGTCCGCCGCCATTTATACAATGTGGGATCCACCAAGTGCCTTTCATGTAGTGAATTTCAGGTGCCCAAATTGCCACAGGGTTGATAAAATCAGGACGTTTAACGGGTTTGGTATGATGCCAAGAGTTTTGTGCTTTTCCCTCTTTATTTAGCTGCCAAACAAAGCCTAAGTCTTGCCAGTTGGCTAAATCTTTACTGCGCCAAAGTCGAACGCCAACCGTGTCTCCCCAATGACTGCCTGCCGTGGTGCCAGTTAAATAATAAAAATTATCTGGCCCTTTGGTTATAAAGGGATCTCTAATTTTTTCATCAAGTGCTTGAAATGCTACTTGATGTGCCAAGACGAGTTTACGTTTTTCATCTGGTGTTAATGCTATGTAGTTTTTGCTTTTGATTTGTTGGATAAACTCATCGGTTAACGGACTTGATTGTTTGTGATTTGAGGTGTTATTCAAATTGATACTTGTGTGACTGCAGGCCGATACAATCAGGATAGTTGCAAGTGAAGTAAGAAGTTTTCTCATAGATAAACAAAGATAAATATTATTATGAGGATTTTTATATCACAGAAATGAATCAGATTTTTTGACTGGTTTAGCTAGGGCGAAAGGCTTTTGACTTTTATTTGTTATAAATCAATTGTTTATCATCTTGTTTTTTGCGGCTTGTAACTATTCTTTTCAATTTTTGATAAAAATCAACCTAAGCTAACTTAGCTTAATAATAAGCAAAGCAAGTTGCTAAATAGACCCGAGGGTGTGTTGATCTTTTGAGTACGATTTTGCAGCAGTATAAATTTCAAACAAACGCTGTCCTTCGGATTCGTCGTAAACACTTTTTGCTCTTTGTTGCTCGATATTTACATAGAATAACTATGCTGTATATCTCGCGTCGCGAGCAAAAAGCGTTTAATTAGAACGAAATATGTACAGAAAACGTCAACACACCCTAGCTAAATTGATTTAGTTGTTAAATTATTTGCTGCCATTTAGCTGATAATGCTTTGTCCGATTCAGTTAACTCAATTAACTGGCACTCATTTAAGCTTAATACTAATTGAGTTTCTATAAGTTGAGAATCTCTAAATAAATGGCATTTTACTTCTGTATTCGCTTGAATGTTCTGCAAGATATTTTCGGCCTGAGCATCAAGTTGTAAATTGTCTATCGCGATTAAAATATCCTTTGGATTTATACCTGCTTTTTCTGCCGGTGAGTTTTCAATCACAGCCATCACTTGCAGACCTAAATTGTGCTTTTTATAAATAGCACCTAGATAAGGTTGGTAATTGTCGGTTTCTTTAGCCAGAGTATCTGAAATTTTCGCACTGGTAATTTGCAACTTAATGCCAAATTTATCGAGCAGTTCTGTTAGTAGCAAATGTTCAGGCGTATTGAGTATATGTTTAAATTCCGCAGTATTGTCTTGTCCGGTTAACTGGTTAAATATTTCAATAAAGTCTGTTTCTTGAGTGCCTTTGTTCTGCATGCCAAAGTTTTGCCATAAATGACGCATCAAATCATCGAGTGATTTTTCCCCTTGGCTTGTTTTTCGAATGGTTAAATCCATCCAGAGTGCGACTAAACTGCCTTTAGTGTAATAACTGGTAATATTGTTAACTGCATCTTCAGCTTGCTTGTAAAATTTAGTCCAAGTATAAAAGCTGGATTCATTTAAGGTCTGTTTTAATTCGCCACTACCGCGGTAAACTCGAGTATAAGTTTTACTGATTATGCTTAGGTATTCAGTAAATGAAATAATCCCAGTGCGATATAAGCTTAAATCATCGTAGTATGAGGTTATACCTTCATAAGCCCATAATTGTGTTGTGTAAGATTCGGTTTGTGTTTGATACGGAATAAACTCAACTGGCTTAATACGGCACACGTTCCATGTGTGGAAGTATTCATGCGAAGCTAGACTTAAGAATGTGCGATAGCCTTCGGTTAATTCATTTGGTCGATTTTTATTGGCAAAATCAAAATTAGAGCAAAGTAGGGCAGTTGAGTTTTTATGCTCTAAACCTCCAAAACTATTTGGCAAAATATTGGTTAAAAACCAGTACTCTTTAAATGGCGGCACACCACCTGTTTCTTTTTCGAATAAATCAACATGGTGTTGGCACAGTTTGGTTAAATCACGCTTAACTCTTTCTTTATCGGCATAATGTTTACCGGTTAATATCAGATAATGCGGTATTTGGTTTATTTCAAATTCAATACAATCAAAATCGGCAATTTCTACAGGGCAGTCGATGAGTTCGGCATAATCATTCGCCATGTATTCACCAAAACCAAAAATTTTGGTTTGTTCAGCACGTTGTAAACCAGTAGCGATTTTAAATTCTGCTTTATTTGGTGAGATAAATTCAACAACTTGCTTAGTTTGTTCAAAGCCACTGACTTGTAAAAAGACACTAGTGCCATTAAAAAAGGCTCTATTATCGTCTAAAAATGCGGTTCTGACTGATGTGTCAAATGCATAGACTTGATAATTTATTTCGCAGTTTTCACCTTGAGTATCGAGTTGCCATGTTTGTTTATCAATTTTGTTTAAAATTAATTCTTGCTGCTTACTAACTGATTTGGCTGAAATTTGGATAATATTTTTAGCAAAATCTCTAATCATATATGAGCCAGGTATCCAAGCTGGTAAAGAAATAGTCAGCTGCTGCTTTTTGTGCTTAGGGATTGATAATTTAATATTGAATAAGTGTGATTTGGCTTGCTCGATAGAAACTGTATATTTAATAGTCATATTTATAAGTAGCTTGTTGTATTGAAGGATAAAATGAATTTATTTAATAAATCATCATGCTAATATTGTGATTATTAAATTGTCATAATTACAAAATAAAAAGAGTAAAGCATGCTTAATGATTCTAATAGCTTAAACCTAAACTCACAATTAAATATAACATCTGATTCTTTTGGGCAAACCCCAGATGGGCAAGAAATTACAAAATTTAGGTTAACCAACCAAAATGGCGTTGAAGCCAGTGTCATTAATTGGGGCGCAACTTTGGTTGAATATAAGTGTTTTGATAAAGATGGAAATTTAGGCGATATAGTTTTAGGTTTTGATGATTTAGCTGAATATATTGAAAACCCGCCATATTTAGGTGCGACTATAGGTAGATATGCGAACCGACTTGCAAATGGCGAGTGCGTGATTGATGGTGTGTTATATCAGTTTGAAAAAAATAATGGTCCAAATAATAATCATGCAGGTCCAAGAGGTTTTGAAAAACAGTACTGGGATGCTGAAACCTTTCAAACGGATGACGCTGTAGGTGTGGCTTTTACCTATGTGAGTCCAGATGGCGATCAAGGGTTTCCAGGTAATCTAACTGTCGAAACTAAGTACACACTTAACAACCAAAATCAGCTAGTTATTTCGTTTAAAGCAACGACAGATAAAACCACAGTGGTTAATTTAACCAACCATTCGTATTTTAATTTGAATGGTGAACAAGATGTTTTAGAGCAATATTTCTATTCACCATCTGAGTACATGACGCCGTTAAATGAATTTCAAATACCAACTGGTGAAACTCAGGCAGTAGCGGGTTCACCGTTTGACTTTACTCAAGCTAAAACGATAGGCCAAGATATAGACGCCGATGATGCGCAAATTAAGATAGGAGCAGGTTACGATCATTATTTCCTAATTGATGGCTATGATGGTAAAAAATTAAATTTAGCTGCAACGGCAAGTGATCCTAAAACGGGTCGAAAATTAGATGTGTTAACGACTGAACCTGGATTTCAGCTATATACAGGCAACTTTTTAGATGGGACAGTTAAAGCCAAGGGCAGAATGATTTCACGTCGTTCAGGCTTTTGTGTTGAAGCGCAGCATATTGCCAATGGTCCAAGTTTACCTCAATTTCCGACAACCTTATTAAATCCGGGTGAAACTTTCGAATCCAAAATTGTTTTTTCAGTTGGCTTAATTGACTAATTAAAATGCCAACTCAACCTAACCCACGAAAAAAATCAAGTTCATTTAAACCAGCCAAACGCACGAGTAAAAGTGTGTTTGGTAGGCGTTCTAGCCAGTTGAATAAAACGGCCAAAACTCATTCTGAGACGAAAAAATTGAATGAGGAAACTAAAGTAATTTTATTCAATAAACCCTATGATGTGTTAACTCAGTTTACCGATGATCAAAATCGGAAAACCCTAAAAGATTTTGTTGATGTGCCGAATGTATATGCGGCAGGTAGACTTGATAAAGATTCCGAAGGTTTACTTGTTCTGACCAATGATGGCCAGTTACAACACAAATTAGCTAATCCTGACAAAAAACAAGGCAAGACTTATTGGGTACAAGTAGAAGGCGAGTTTAGTCAAGACGCAAAGTATGAGTTAACTAAAGGTGTTAAGTTAAAAGATGGTTTAACTAAACCGGCAAAAGTTGAAATATTACAGCCAGATCAAGTTGAATCTATCTGGGCTAGAGTTCCCCCTATTAGAGAGCGTAAAAATATACCAACAACTTGGATTGCGTTAACAATTTTTGAAGGTAAAAACCGTCAAGTTAGACGCATGACAGCCCATGTTGGTTTTCCCACTTTAAGATTGATTCGAGTAAAAGTCAGTCAATTAAACTTAGGTGATTTAAAGCCGGGTGAGTACAAAGCCTTATCTAATGATGAAGTAGAAGAATTAAATAAATAGCTGAGATAAATATGTTTAAACCAAATACCACAGTCGCTTGTGTCGTCGTTTGCCAAGATAAATTTTTATTGGTTGAAGAAACAGAAGACGGCAAGCAGGTCTACAATCAGCCTGCAGGGCATCTAGAAGCCGATGAATCTTTATTGGATGCAGCGAAAAGGGAATTGTATGAAGAAACGGGTTTATCCTTAGATCCAGAGTATTTATTGGGTGTCTATCAAAGCCAAGTAAAAGACAAAGGTATTCAGTATCTGAGGTTTTGCTATGTGATTGAGTTAGACGGCGATTATCCAGAGACAAACCCACAAGATAGCGATATTACTGCAGCGCATTGGCTGACTTATAAAGAAATTGAAGCTAAGCAAGATCAATTGCGCAGCCCTATGGTTAAAATTTGTATTGATGATTATCGTCAAGGTTATGAATTACCGTTGGAAAGCGTTAAAACTTATTTTTAATCTTTATTTTCCGTTTGATTAGCCTGTATACCTAAGTTAAACAATGATAAAATGCTGCTCCATTTTATCTAGTTGCAAATTACAGGTTTATATAATGTCAAATAACAGTGATAAAAAAGTCATTGTTGGTATGTCAGGTGGGGTTGATTCCTCAGTTTCTGCGTACTTACTTCAACAACAAGGTTATCAAGTTGAAGGTTTGTTCATGAAGAACTGGGAAGAAGACGACACGGACGAATACTGTGCAGCCGCAGAAGATCTCAAAGATGCTCAAGCCGTTGCAGATAAACTTGGAGTAGAATTACACACAGTTAATTTCGCATCGGAATACTGGGACAATGTATTTGAATATTTTCTTGCCGAATATAAAGCTGGCCGCACACCAAACCCAGATATCATGTGCAACAAAGAAATCAAATTTAAAGCCTTCCTTGAATTTGCTGCAGAAGCTTTAGGTGCAGATTACATAGCGACAGGCCATTATGTCCAACGCCGTATGATTACTGACGAAAACGGTCAAACTCATTGGCAAATGTTACGTGGCTTAGATAACAATAAAGACCAAAGCTACTTTTTGTACACTTTAGCAGAAGAGCATGTTGCGCAAACTTTATTTCCTGTTGGTGGTTTAGAAAAACCAGAAGTTCGAAAAATTGCAGAAGAGCAAGGTTTAGTGACTGCAGCTAAAAAAGATTCAACTGGCATTTGTTTTATCGGTGAACGTAAATTTAAAGACTTTTTACAACAGTATTTACCAGCTCAACCAGGTGACATTGAAACGCCAGAAGGCGAGGTTATCGGTAAACACGAAGGTTTAATGTATCACACATTAGGCCAACGCAAAGGTTTAGGTATCGGCGGATTAAAAGATGCGAGTGAAGAACCTTGGTACACGGTTGATAAAGATCTTGAACGTAATGTTTTAATTGTTGCTCAGGGCAAAAAGCACCCTAAATTATTCTCTGTTGGTATGATAGTTAATCAGTGTGATTGGGTTGATCGAGTCGGCCCAAGCAATGGTTTTAAATGCACAGTTAAAACTCGATATAGGCAAGCTGATATTAAATGTCAGTTAGAAAAAATTGATGGCGATACTTTCAAAGTAGTGTTTGCCGAGCCTGTGTCTGCCGTAACACCGGGTCAGTCAGCTGTATTTTATCTTGATGAAGTTTGTTTAGGCGGCGCAATTATAGATTCATTAATTAGGTAGTATTGAATGGCTGATGTCACATATGAACAAACTTTAGCTTTAGCGGGGGTATGCCAAGCATGTTACCTAGTTCAAAAGTTAGCTAGACGTGGCGAACTAGACAATGATCTGCTCGAAATATCAATGCAAAGTATTTTAAATATGAATCCAGATAGTACAGAAGCTGTGTATTCTGGAATCAATAATATTTCGAACGGATTAAAAATTATTCATGACCAATTAGGTCATAAAGCTCAAGTTAAAGATGCTGAGTTAACAAGATATGTGCTTAGTATTTTAACTTTAGAAAGAAAATTAATGAAAAGCGCTTCTAGCTTGCAACAATTAGCAAGTCAGATAGAGGGCATGGAAATTAAAATTTCACACTATGACATGACACATGATGTTGTAATTGAGGGGTTTGCCAGCATTTACAAAGATGTGATTAGTCGTTTGGGACCGAGTATTAAAGTAATGGGTAATTCAAACTTGTTACAGCAAAGAATGGTTCAAAACAAAGTGAGAGCATTATTACTAGCAGCAATACGCTCAGCTGTATTGTGGCGTCAATTAGGTGGTAATCGTCGAAATATCTTATTCCGTCGACAAAAATGGGTTAAATACTCAGCCACAGCTTTGCAACAAATATCTAGAATTTAATCAGGAGAATTCGATGGAATTATCTAGCTTAACCGCGGTATCACCAGTAGATGGCCGTTATGGTAGCAAAACAACTGAACTTCGCTCAATTTTTAGTGAATTTGGTTTAACTAAATATCGTGTCACAGTAGAAGTTCGTTGGTTACAAAAACTAGCTGAGACAGCTGGGATTGTAGAAGTACCTGCGTTTTCAGCAGAAGCTAATGCAGTATTAAATAGCATAGTTGATAATTTCTCAGAAGCTGATGCTGCTCGTTGTAAAGAAATAGAAAGAACGACTAACCACGACGTTAAAGCGGTTGAATACTTCTTAAAAGAAAAAGTAGCAGTAAATCCAGAATTAAATGCGGTTACTGAATTTTTACATTTTGCTTGTACTTCTGAAGATATCAACAATACTTCTCATGGTTTAATGTTAACTGAAGCTCGTGAAACGGTTATTTTACCTTACATAGATCAAATTCTAGATAGCTTGAAGTCTATGGCTAAAGAATACCGTGATGTTGTAATGATGGCCAGAACACACGGCCAGCCAGCTTCTCCTTCAACTATGGGTAAAGAAATGGCTAATGTTTACGCACGTTTAAAACGTCAGCGTGATCAAATCGCCAAAGTTGAAATTTTAGGTAAAATTAATGGTGCGACAGGTAACTACAACGCCCATTTATCAGCATACCCAGAATTAGATTGGCACACATTTAGTGAAGAGTTTGTGACTAGCTTAGGTTTAACTTGGAACCCATACACAACTCAAATTGAGCCACATGATTACATTGCTGAATTATTTGATGCTGTTGCACGTGCTAACACTATCATTCTTGATTTTGACCGTGATGTTTGGGGTTATATTGCTTTAGGTCACTTTAAGCAAAAAACTATTGCTGGCGAAATTGGTTCTTCAACTATGCCGCATAAAGTTAACCCAATTGATTTTGAAAATTCAGAAGGTAACTTAGGTTTAGCGAATGCTATTTTTGGCCATTTAGCTCAAAAATTACCAGTGTCTAGATGGCAACGTGATTTAACAGATTCAACTGTATTACGTAACCTAGGTGTGGGTGTTGCACATGCAATTATTGCTTACCAAGCGACACTTAAAGGTATCAGTAAATTAGAAGTTAACGAACAAAGTTTATTAAACGAACTTGATCAAAACTGGGAATTACTGGCTGAACCTATTCAAACTGTTATGCGTCGTTACGCAATTGAAAAGCCGTATGAGAAACTTAAAGAGTTAACTCGTGGTAAGCGTGTAAATAAAGAAATTATGGCTGAATTTATTGATAAATTGGATATTCCAGCAGCAGAGAAAGTACGCTTAAAAGAACTTTCTCCAGCTAATTATATTGGCCAAGCTAAAGAGTTAGTTGACGCGCTATAATTTAAACCTGAATGGCAGGGAGTGTGTCGCGGCTGTTTAGTTTAAAGCCTTAGCTAACTTCCTAGCTTTATTTTGGGTTATATAATAAAAAAGGATTAATGAGCTATGTTCATTAATCCTTTTTTTATTGATTTAACTTTATATGGATTGTTATTCATAGATTACTTTTGGTCGGCAGGTATATCATTGGCAATTTTTGTCATGAATAACCATACATAGTAACTACATAAGCCAACGACAATTGTTAAACCAAATAAAGAACCCCATACGACTGGATCGGCTAATAACATTTCTAAGCTGCTCATCTTTTTTCTCCTGCTTTATCTGTTAAATTAACTTTAGGACAAGCTGAAAAATCGGATATGATTTAGATCAAGATCTGAATTGTGTAGTGAATGGATTAGGAAGAAGATTGATCTGGCGCAAACTTTGGGACTGATTATACTTTATTCAGGTTTTGCCATTGGTCTAAAAGTTTAGTGAGTGTCTTTTCTACATAATCATATTTACCTTCATTCACGCATGCATGTAAGTGAGAGTAAATTCGCGACAAATTAGTTGCAAGTTCTGGCCACTTGTCTTGATTAAGCGATTTATTTAGTAACCATAAAACTTTAATAACTCTGATTTGATCCTGATTTTTACAAGCTAACACACCAATTTGGTAAAGTTTTATTAGCCTTAATACAGGGGCTGAGGCTTGTAGTTGATTTGATGTATAGAGTTGAATGGGATCGGATTGGCGCAAAAATGTATCCTTTTAAGCTTTCTATTTAACCCGAGTTCAGGTTATTTAATAAGTTAAACGCAGATTAACTGCGTTTAACTATTATTGTTTTTTATAAGCCAAGTACTTCTTGTGCTGATTGATTTGCTTGAACTTCTTGTGCTAAAGAAGGCTGACTGGCAATTTGTTCCGCGGCTTGTTCAACCGCTCTGTCTGCTTCAGAGTCACTTTCAAATGATTGAGCTTGTAACTCAGGTGAAGTTGAAACTTGGGTATTTGCTTCAGCTGATTGAGTATTTACTTGAGCTTCTTCACTTGCTTGGGTTGACTCTGCTTGTTCTGTTTCTTGTGCATTCGATTCTTGAGTGGCTTGTAATTGCTGCTCTTGGCTTTCAAGTTGTTGTATCTCTTGTAAGCTGCTACCAATGCTTTCATTTGAGTAACCTATACCTTCAGGCATGATGCACTCCTTAATTAAAGTTTATATGGTTAAATTTTAGTCCTTAACTAGGGTTAAAATAAAGGCTTAAATGCAAATAAAGTAGTAAAGTCTGGTTGGCATGTTCAAATTAATTGCCAGTTGGGATTAATTCTATCCCTTTGTGAAATTATAGATTATTCAACCCAAGCCCGACAATAGATTTTCTTATTATCAAAAATAGTGAATCAAAAATAGTGCCATCTATCTCAAAAATTGCTCTAAAGCTTAGCATGATTACCCCTTAGTTTGAGCTTTTTAGATTTTAGCGGCTAGCGAGTTAGCTTCCTAGTTATGTAAGTAAATACATGAGATTTAATGAGTTTATTATTAGATTTTATGCTTTTCTTAAACTAATATTTATAACAATTTGTCTGCCAAAGTTATTATAGTGACGCTAATGGAATTTAATAAAAATAAACGAAACCATATAAAGCAAATTTTACTCGGTTCTTTAGCCATTGGTGTCTACAGTAAAGCGCCTTATGTTTACGCTAAAAATAAGCAAAAGCTTAGGATACTTGGCACACATGTTACGTTACAAGAAGAGATACGTCAGCAAGCTATGGCTGATCTTGGGATTGAATTAGAGTTTGAAGCTAAGGGAAGTGCTTCGGTATTACAAAAAGCTTCAATGTCACCACAAACCTTTGATTTATATGAACAGTGGTCCAACAGCATTAACGTTTTATGGCGTTCCGGATCGATTCAAGCAATTGATAAAAATCGAATTAAGAATTGGGGTGAAATCAATAATTTAGTTAAAACTGGTAAAGTATCTCAATCGGCAAAAATTGGTGCTGGTGATGCGCCATACAAAATACTCAATGTACAAGCAGATGGACACTTATCACCCCAAGAGACGGATCAAATTAGCTTTTTACCCTATGTTCATAATGTTGATTCATTTGGGTATAACACAAATGTCATCCCTAAAGGTATTCCTTATCAAACGGAGAGTTGGGGCTGGTTATTGGATGATAAATATAAAGGTAAAGTCGGAATAGTAAATGCGCCGACAATTGGCTTGTTTGATTTAGCATTAGCTGCGCAAGCTAAAGGTTTGATGTCTTTTAATAATATTGGTGCAATTTCTAAACAAGAACTGGATCAATTATTTTCGATCTTAACTGAGTTTAAACAGAACAAACATTTCAGTGGTTTTTGGACATCAGTGCCTGAATCTGTGCAATTTATGAGTAGCAATCGAGTTGTCATTGAAAGTATGTTTTCTCCTGCGGTTTCTGCATTAAATGGACAAAATGTTCCTGTTACTTATGCAGCGCCCAAAGAAGGTTATCGAGGTTGGCATGGCGTGATGTGCTTATCATCTATGACCCAAGGAAAAGCAAAAGACGCAGCTTATGACTATATGAATTGGTGGTTAGATGGTTGGGCAGGGGCATTTATTGCTCGTCAAGGCTATTATATTTCTAACCCTGAACGTTCAAAATCATTCTTAACCGAAGATGAATGGAATTATTGGTATTTAGGAAAAGCGGCACAAAACAACTTAAAAGGGACTGATGGAAATATTTCTGTGAAAGCTGGAGATATTAGAACTGGTGGCAGTTATGTTGAGCGGTTTAGTAATGTTGCTGTTTGGAATACAGTAATGCCGACGTATGAATATAGTTTACAAAAATGGTATGAGTTTATTAGCGCTTAATGCTTATGTTTAATTCAATTAAAGCACAAATTATGCTAGTTGTGTGTGTGTTAACTAGTTTAACGATAGTGCAAATATATTTTTCCTATCAGTCTGAGCAGTCTTACACCTCTGGGATAGAAAATACTCAATCAACCATTAGCAAAATTGATCTCGTTAAAGATTTACAGCGAGAAGTAGTCGATCTACAACGCAATGTTCTCATATACAAGGATAATGGGAGTGAATCTGCACAATCTCGATTTAAGCAGATAGTGGAATCTATTTCTACTAAATTAAGCCAATTAGCGAATGTCGAATCTGAGTATAAACTACCACAAGAACACTTAGATTATGTTTCTAGTATGCAGGGGCATTTAAAAGATTACCAAGAGAATTTCGAACAGGTTGTTTCAGGCAGAGAGCAAAGGGATACACTGTTTAAAGTTAAGATCCTCAATCAATTTAATGCTTTAATTAATGAACTACCTACTGTGACAAATGATGAGAAACTAACTCAGATTAATCTAATTAAACTGAAATTATTATCTGCTGAAAATCAAGTGTTTCACTATGTCTTAGAAGCTGACTTTGCCAAAGTAAATGAATTTAATCTGTCGCTAAATGAATGCCTTACCTTAGTTAATTCGGCTCAGTTGGATAACACTGATTATGTTGTCAGTGCAATTAAAAATATTAAGATTGATTTTAACCGACTTACACAGATTACGCGGGGTTATGTATTTTTGATTAATGTCGTAATGACAGGCTCAGCTAATGAGTTTTTATATCTGACTAATGAACTTAATGAGTTAGTATCACAGCGGCAAGCTGAGATTAACCAACAAATCCAAACTCAGATTTCCAGTATTAGAAATAAAAACATGCTACTTTCGGTTCTTTCAATTGTTATTACCATATTTATTGTTTTAATTTTGAGTTTGAGATTACTCATCCCGATAAACTCTATCAGCCATGTTTTCAGGAAGTTAGCTAAAGGTGAAACGGGCTTAGCGATACCTTCTAAAGAAAGACAAGATGAAATTGGTGAGTTAGCCCAAGCTGCGAGTGTATTCCAACAAACTAACCTGCAAACTAAAGAGTTGTTGGAAAGTGCACAACATCAAAATAAGCTTCATGCCAAAATGAATGACGATTTAGCAGATGCGAAAGTTAAAGCAGAGCAAGCAACAGCGGCCAAAAGTATGTTTTTGGCTAACATGAGCCATGAAATAAGAACGCCTCTTAATGGGGTCGTAGGTTTAATAGATTTATGTTTAAAGTCTAAATTAAATGAAAAACAGCAAGAGTATTTATCTAAAGCTTTCTACTCTAGCCAAATTTTAATGAATGTGATTAATGATATTTTAGATTTTTCTAAAATAGAAGCAGGAAAGCTTGATATCGAAGCGATAGAATTTGATTTTAACTTAATGCTTGAAAGCCTAATTTCAAATATTCAAATTAGAGCAAATGAAAAGAACAATCGTTTAATTTTAGAAGTTTCTCCCCATGTTCCATTAAAAATGACTGGTGATCCAACACGAATTAGCCAAGTGATTTTAAACTTAGCTAACAATGCGATTAAGTTTACAGATTCTGGCTTGGTCAAAATTGTCATCAATACATCGCATGAAAATGGTGAAGATTTCTTAGTCGTTAAAGTGATTGATACTGGGATAGGCATGTCGCCAGAACAGTTAAGTCGGATTTTTGAATCTTTTACCCAAGCTGATGGCTCGACAAGTCGTAAATATGGTGGAACAGGTTTAGGGCTCAGTATCGTTAAACAGTTAGTAAAATTAATGGGCGGGCACATAACTGCTAAAAGTGTAGAAAATGAAGGAACTGAATTTTGTGCAGATTTTAAACTATTGGCTAAATCAAACACAACTCAAACCGATTTGTTTAACTTTGCACCTAATCAAATTTACTATTTTGCGGATAACAATCAGACTTTTATTCAAAAATCGCTATTAACAGATTATGGTTTTGGTTGTGACATTATGGCTTCAGCCGAGATTGCAGACTTTAGTAAATCAGCCATATCTTTAGCGACGGATAATGGTTTATCAGCTAATTTAGTCTTAATTGAATTAAGTTTAGATTCGGATATTAAATTTTTAGCAGACTTTGTGGTTAAGCTAAATAAACTGGGACTAACCTGTTTATTTTTATATGAAGATAATCAAGTTGGAAAATATTTTTCAACTGATTTAAAAGGGCTTGCAAAATTAAGCTTACCTTCCACGCCAGCTAATTTTATTAACAAGCTGAATTCACTATCGCAAAATAGAGAGAAAAAATTAGATAGCGGAACAAAACACACTACAGCTGACTCAGCTAAGCCTAAATATAAGGGGAAGGTTTTATTAGTCGACGATAATGAAATTAACTTGTTGGTTGCTTATGAGATTATGAATAGCTTTGGGGTTGAGATCGATATGGCAGAAGACGGTCAACAGGCGATAGATAAATACAAAGAGTACCGTAACTACGATATCATTTTTATGGATATTCAAATGCCCGTATTAGATGGTTATCAAGCAACCCAAGAAATTATCAAGATAGGTTGTAACGAAACTAAAATCTGTGGTTTATCCGCTAATGCGATGAAAGAAGACTTAGATAAAGCCTTCTCTTTGGGAATGTCTGATTATATTAGCAAGCCGTTGCAAGTGAAGGACATAGAAAATGTACTTAAGAAGTATTTAATAAAAAATACTGAACCTGCTTAAAGGTAAGCGTGATTTTAAGCAGGTTGGCAGACTAATTCTTGTGCTATTTTTTCAAGCAAAAAAGTTTCTCGTTCAATCGATAAACCTTTTTTGTTACTTCTGGCTATAGTTTCTTGATTGTGTTTAATTGCATCATATAAATTAATCCAAACGGGTTCCATGCCGTTTCTTGTCTCGTAATCTTCGTATTGTGTTGCAGTAAACTCTTCATCAATTGAACATAGATAACAATAAGAAATCATGTGCATGACATTATGTTCGCCTTTATACCAAGGTCTGAATTCTTCGTAGATACCAAATTCTTGAATATCTTTAATATTTTGCGCGCCAGTTTCTTCTTTAAGTTCACGTTTAAAGCCTTGAACAATAGTTTCACCTTCGTCAATACCACCACCTGGAAGTGTGTAGTCATCATACCTTTTGGTATACAGCATTAGGATTTTTTCTTGTTTTAAAACAATTGCTCTTGTGGCTTTACGTGTAAACTGCTTAATGTCAGAACTTTGAAGTTTTAAAACATCTGGATGTGTAGCTTTTCTTAAAAGGCGCATAATAATTTTCTTTAACTAATGTACTCGGTAGGCTTCTGTTGATATATCGACTAATCTTTGATCGATTAAACTTAGGCAACCTTTATTACTGTCTTCACCATTACCACTAAATTCGAATTCAAATTCGCTATGCCATTCAAACATTTTCTTTTGAAATATTCTTATTTTGGTTTTTTTTCTGGCAACCGAAACAAATTGAATATTGTTTCTTTCACAATAATCTAGTGAATAAGCAAGAGCAGATTCACTCTGTTTTCTTAATTGCCAAAACTGGTAAATAAATAGACCTATAAATATCAGAACTATTAAATCAATGAGTTGTACCATAGGTTTCCTTAACCATTAATTGCACCGCTGCTCTAGTTTGTGTTAATGAATTAGGGTCTTGCAGCAAGATGAAGATAAGTCGCCTCAAAGACGGCAAGGCAACTAAATCAGTAAATAAAGCAGAAAATAACCCAGCTTTTTCACTCTGGGCTAGGTGTTCTAAAAATAGGGTGAGCAATAAAGGATCGGTAAGCGCAGGCCAACATCTTGCACTTAAGATCGAAAGTAAATTGACAGAATCACAGGCCGAATTTTTCTGGTTAAATTGTTCAGTTAATAAGGCTTTAAATTTTTGCTCGTTAGCATGGGCAGCAATGCAGCGAACAAGCGCAAGATTACGATTAGAGTCGGTAAAATCTGTTTCTAGCTGACGGACTATCTTGTTAAATAAGGCTCGGCTAATTGATTGGTGCTCAATAAAACTAGCAAGTTCAGTTAATAAATCTTCGGGAATTTCGAAAAAGCATTTATCGAAGTAACTTTGATACTTAGTATCATCTAACTTGGCTATGAAATCAGCTAAACCTTGCATTTGAAGAGATTGCCAATCGTCAAAATTAGCAGATGAAAACATAGCTTCAACTTGAGCTAAACTAGAAGCTGCAGGCAAGCCTAATTTATGCTTTAGTTTTGCATTTATGATAGCTAATTTTTTCTGATCGGGTGCTTTTATATATGGGTTATCTGGTAAGGCTTGTTGCTCTGAACCTGATGATATTTGATCCCCTAAAGCTTCTTCAATAATAGCGGCAAAGTGGTTTCTAGAGGCTGCAACTATATTACTTTCTTCATCTAAAGGAAGATTCATAAACCATATATAAGGGTTTTTCACGCCACCAATGGGCCAGTAAACGAGTGCAAATTTTGCTGTTTTTTGGATAGGAAATGGATATGGTATGGTGCCATTTTCAAATTGCTCAAACTCAGTTTTAGATATTTCACTAATTCGTCTACCAAAGTCAAAAACACAATAATCACAACCTGCGCTTTGTACCAATTGAAATAATGTACTGATTTGTTGCATATTAAATTCTTAATCGTTCAAATTAAGCCATTATACTCAAAGCTAACTCAGATGCGAAGTTAACCAAGCCGAATTTCGTTGTTTGTGTCCTTTTTAGACTAAAGCTGGTTTATAATAAGGTTTTTATTTTTTCAGATATATATTTTGAAAACGACCATAGATACTTTAACTGCTTTATTCACTGAGCTAGAATCCAAGCTTAAACAAGCTAATTTGTGGGCTAGTCAAGCACCTAGTACTGAAGCTTTAGCCAGCCAACAACCATTTTGTATTGATACTTTAAAGTTTGAGCAATGGCTACAATTTATATTTTTACCAAAGATGCAATATTTAGTTGCTCAAAAATTAGAGCTGCCCAAATCACTCTGTTTATTGCCGATTGCAGAGCAGGTCTATTCATCTACTCAAACTGAACATATTGATTTGCTGAGTACCATTAAACAGATAGATGAGTTATTCGCGTGTTAGATATTTTATATCAAGATGAGTATTTAGTTGCAGTTAATAAACCTTCTGGTTTATTAGTTCACCGCTCTATGTTGGATAAACATGAAACTCAATTTGCAATGCAATTAGTTAGAGATCAAATTGGGCAACATGTTTTTACAGTGCACAGATTAGATAGACCCACTTCGGGTGTGTTAATTATGGCCTTGTCATCTGAATCGGCTAGAAAAATAGGCGAAGCTTTTCAGGCTAGACAAGTTCATAAACACTACATAGCCATTACGCGAGGTCATATCGAATCTGCTGGTTTAATCGATCATGAATTAACTGAAAAATTAGATAAGATTGCAGATAAAAAAGCTAAATTACCTGAGCCCAAAGAAGCTCAAACTGAGTTTAAATGTTTAGGTCATTCCACTTTAAATGTAGAAATTAACCGATATCCTGAATCTAGGTTTAGTTTAGTTGAATTAATGCCAAAGCATGGCAGAAAACATCAAATAAGACGCCATTTAGCCCATCTTCGGCATCCAATTATTTACGACGTTAATTATGGTGATAACAAGTATAATCGATATTTTAAGCAGTTAGATCCTGAATTTAGGTTAGCATTACATGCAAAATCCATAGCGTTCAAACACCCTTATACGGGCGAAGATTTACTGATTGACGCACCTATAGATACAAGTTTTAAAACTATGCTGACGTTAACCCAATTAGATCATATTGATCTTTAACGAACAATTTTTATATTAAACATTCAAACGAATCAATGGAGAAAATCAAATGAGCCGAATAGCATTATTAGTGGGTTCTGTTTACGGTGGCGCGGAAGACGTAGCCGATAATGCCAAAACACTGCTAACTAAAGCGGGTCATGAAGCAAATATATTTACTGATACTAGCTTGGATGAGGTTTTAAAAAGTGATAGCGATATTTGGATCGTTATTACCTCAACTACTGGCCAAGGAGACATACCTGATAATATTGCGGAAGTGTTTTGTGAATTGAAAGATTCGACCCCTAATCTAAAGGGTAAGTTCTATGCAGTTATCTGCATGGGGGATTCTTCTTATTTCAATACGTTCTGTGAAGCGGGTAAACAATTTGATGAAATCATGTTTGATACTATGGCTAAGCGAATTGTTAATCGACTTGAAATAGACGCTTGTGAGACTGCAGACCCGTTTGAAGTTGCTGAACCTTGGTTAGTCAGTTTAAGTGAAAAAATAGCGGAAACAGCTTAATTATTTCGACTATCCTTAAAAACTAATTTTTTTTATTTAATTGTTAAAAAAAATTAGTGTAATGAATCGTTTAGACTAATATTAAATTTAAGAGTCAGTGATTTAAGGAAGGTGGACTATGAAATCATTAAAAGTATCAGACTATATGACTAAACGTGCGGTTACCTTTTCTGTTGAAATGACTATCGCCGAAGCCGTTGAGAAAATTCTGCTTACCGATCAGTCTGGTGGGCCAGTTTTAGACGAGAATAAAAAAGTTATAGGTTTTTTATCTGAGCAAGATTGTATAACTCAAATGTTGGAATCAACTTATTACCGTGAGCAAGTGGCTCGAGTAGGGGATATCATGAATTCTGAAGTTATGTCAGTTAAACCCTATGATGCATTATTTGAACTAGCTCAGAAAATGGCACTAACCCGACCAAGGATTTATCCTGTTATAGACGATGATGGCATTTTGGAAGGTACAATTACTCGACATCAAGTGATGAAAGCAATCGATAAACACTTACACGAAGCATACAATATGCCGGATTAACTCGAAAATATTGCTTTGTTTTGATAGTATGACCCCCGTTTTCAATTCGGGGGTTTTTGTTTTTTGTCTCAGTTAAATAATCAATCATTAGCACTTCTTAAAGCCGTATATCCAGCTAACTATTACCAGTTAAAGAAACGCTTTTTCAATATAAAAAAAATTACTAATCAAGCGCAACAACAAGCTAAATTTACGCAATGGTTGGCGGCAGTAGAATCGTCTATTTTATTTAAACAGACTCGAGCTCAAAACTTACCAAAGATTGAATATCCGGATTTACCCGTTTCAGACAAGCGTGATGAAATAGTAGAAACTATACGAAACAACCAAGTTGTTATTATTGCAGGCGAAACCGGTTCGGGGAAAACAACTCAATTACCAAAAATGTGTTTAGAGGCCGGTTGTGGCTTAAATGGCTTTATTGGACATACCCAGCCTAGACGACTTGCAGCGAGAAGTGTTGCAGCTCGAATTGCAGAAGAACTAAAAACAGAAATCGGCCAAGCGGTTGGTTTTAAAGTTAGATTTAGCGACCAAACTAAAGCTGAATCTTACATTAAGTTGATGACAGACGGTATTTTGCTTGCTGAAATTCAACAAGATAAATTTTTAAATCAATATGACACTATCATAATAGATGAGGCGCATGAGCGTAGCCTTAATATTGATTTCATCATGGGCTATTTAAGACAGCTACTACAAAGAAGACCAGATCTTAAAGTAATTATCACTTCAGCAACCATAGATGTTGAAAAGTTTTCTAAACACTTTGACCAAGCGCCAATTATTGAAGTTTCAGGTCGAAGCTTCCCAGTTGAAATACGTTACCGTCCTTTAGTTGATGAAGATAGAGAAAAAGATGACAAAGATATTATTCAGGCTATTTCAGATGCGGTAGATGAACTTTGTGATGCAGGCCCTGGTGACATATTGATTTTCATGAATGGTGAGCGGGAAATACGAGATACGGCTGATGCATTAAATAAATTAAAACTAAAACACTGTGAAGTTTTACCTTTATATGCACGTTTATCAGCAAGTGAACAAAATCGTATTTTTCAATCTCATGCAGGCCGACGAATTGTATTATCGACCAATGTCGCCGAAACTTCATTAACAGTACCTGGGATTCGCTATGTTATTGATCCTGGTACCGCCAGAATCTCTCGTTATAGCGCTCGAACTAAAGTACAAAGACTACCAATTGAAGCGATATCACAAGCCAGTGCGAATCAAAGAGCAGGACGTTGTGGTCGTGTTGCTGCTGGTATTTGTATTCGTCTATATGCTGAGGATGATTTTAACAATCGTCCTGAATTTACTGATCCTGAAATTCTCAGAACTAATTTAGCTTCGGTTATTTTACAAATGCACGCTTTAGGTTTAGGTGATATTGAAGCCTTCCCTTTTATACAAGCGCCAGATAGTCGAAATATTAAAGACGGGGTTAATTTACTTAAAGAAATAGGTGCATTAAACCAGCATAAGCAAGAAATTAAACTGACCAAAGTCGGTAAACAAGTGGCCTCATTACCCGTTGATCCTAGATTGGGTAAAATGGTTATTACGGCGGAGCAGCTAAATTGTTTAAGAGAGATTTGCATTATTGTTTCTGGCTTATCAATTCAAGATCCGCGCGAAAGACCGAGTGATAAAAAGCAAGCTTCGGATGAGAAGCACAAGCGTTTTGAAGATAAAGAGTCTGACTTTTTCAGTTTTATCAAATTATGGAATTACATCGAGACTCAACAAGACGAGTTATCACAAAATCAATTTAGAAAACTATGTAAAGCCGAGTTTTTAAATTACTTAAGAATTAAAGAGTGGCAAGACATAGTTTATCAGTTGTCTGAATCAATAAAAGATTTAGGCTGGCGGATAAACACTAATGATGCGGGCTATCAGCCAATTCACCAAGCGCTAATTTCAGGTTTACTCAGTCACTTGGGGAATAAGAAACCAGATCAAGGTTATTTAGGCGCTAGAAATAGCCAGTTCTTAGTTTTTCCAGGCTCAGCACTAGCGAAAACTAAAGCTAAGTGGGTAATGGCAGCAGAACTCGTTGAAACAAGTCGATTGTTTGCACGCGTTGTCGCAAAAATAGAACCTGAATGGGTAGAGACTTATGCCCAACACTTAGTGAATAAAAAGTATGACGAAGCACACTGGGAGAAAAAGCGCGGCTCAGTTGTCGCATTTGAAAGCCAAGTGTTGTACGGCCTAACGATTGTTCATAAAAGACGTGTTCAATATAGTAAAATTGATCCTGTTGTGAGTCGCGAAATTTTTATTCGTGAAGCCCTAGTTAATGGTGAAATTAATCTAAAAGAAGATTTTATTCAGCACAACACTCAGCTGGTGGATGATGTTGAGTTGCTCGAAGCCAAAACCAGAAGGCGGGATATACTCGCTGACGAGTCAGATCTATTTGATTTTTACGCCAGTAAAATTCCAGATAATATTTGTGATACAGCCAGTTTTAAACATTGGTGGAAACAGCAAAAGGCATCAACACCTAAGTTATTGCATATGACAGAAGCTGACTTGATGAAACATGAAGCTGAACATATCACTAAAGATGCTTTTCCAGATGTATGGCAACAAGGTAATTTAAGACTGCCACTTGAATATGTGTTTGAACCAAGCCAGCAAGCGGATGGGATTAATTTAATTATTCCACTAGCGTTAATCAATCAAATTGAAGATACAGGTTTTGACTGGGGTATACCCGGCTACCGACACGCTCTAATTGTCGCACTTATTAAATCACTGCCTAAATCATTACGTAAAAATTTCGTGCCGGCACCCAATTATGCAGATGCATGTTTGCAAAATTTAGTGAATCAAGAAGGCAGTTTTGTCGCTGCTGTTGCTAAACAATTATTGCGTATGACAGGGGTTAGAGTTGAAGAAGACGACTGGGACTTAACTCAAATCCCTTCTCATTTGAGATTTAATTTTAAAGTCGTAGATGAGAAATCTAAGGTCATATTAATAGGCAAAGATTTATCTCAACTTAAAGATAAACTACAAGGTAAAGTTGCTGAAACACTGACTAAAGTGGCGGATAAGGGGATAGAGCAACAAGGTCTGACTGAGTGGCCAAGTCTCAAAATACCTGAGGAATATTCACGTAAACAAGCAGGGTATGAAATTAAGGCTTACCCAGCGCTAGTCGATAAAAAGAATGATGTCGCGATTGAATTGTTCGATACTCAGTTACAAGCAAATTATGCCATGCTGGATGGTGTTGCGAGACTACTTTATCTAAATTTGCCATCAGTCAGAAGTTACTTACAGGATAAGCTGCCAAACAAGGCCAAATTAGGACTTTATTTTAATCCTTTCGGCAATATAAAAGTGTTAATTGAAGACTGTATTCTAGCTTGTATTAAGGATTATCTAGCTAGTCTGCCTTCTTTACCGAGAAGCCAATATGAGTATCAGCAATGCCGCGAATATTTAAGAGGTGAAATTGCCGATTTAGTTTTATCCGTTGCTGTGCAAGTAGAAAAATTACTTAGCCTATACAATGCAATTAATAAAAAGCTTAAAGGCAAAACTAGCTTCGATTTAATTCAAGCCCAATCGGATATCAAACAACAGTTAGAAAACTTAGTTTTTAAAGGGTTTGTATCTAGTCATGGGGTAAATAAATTAAAAGATGTTGAACGCTATTTAACTGCGATTGAGCGCAGATTAGAAAAGCTGCCTGTTGATCCTGTTCGAGATAGGTTAAATCGAGACCAAATTGAAAAGGTAATTCAAAACGCTGGCAAATTGGCTGGTTTATATCAAAAGGATAAATCTAACACAGCTGAAGTGAGTCAGTTTAGGTGGATGGTCGAGGAGCTTAGAGTTTCGTTTTTTGCGCAACAATTGGGGACTGCTTTTCCGGTTTCAACCAAAAGAGTGAACCAGTTTATAGAAGAATGTAAAAAAATGGGTGTTATTTAGCCATAAATTTATGCTACTTTATCTGACGTTAACAAAATGTTTGAATTATACATAGTTCATCCACTGAATTAGATTTGTGAATATGTAAAACATAGGAGATGTATATGATAGGGCATGATGATCAGCGTTCTTATTACCGCATGATGATAAATGCAGAATGTATTTTGGTTGTTAATAGTGTTGAAGCACCACAGCAATTCAATGCAATTTGTCGCGATTTAAGTGCAAACGGAATGGCTGTCGAAATTAATCAAGAAATTGAAGCTGGTGAAGATGTCAGTGTTAAAATTAATTCGACTAATATTCAAATACCTTCATTAACCGCAAAAGGAAAAGTGTTGCGTAGTCGTAAAGAAGCAGACAATTTATTTGTAGTAGGAATTGAAATAATCGATTTAGCTTAAAATTAAAAGGAGTTTTTTGAATGCTGAAAGATTACAAAAGTTATACTTTATTAGGTCTCTTGTGTTTAAACTCGACTATTGTTTTTGCTAATAGTCCAGATGATTTATTTAAAGAGCTAGATTTTGAAATGGGTGGTTGTAGTGCGCAACTTGAACAAGCTAAACAAACTATTTCAAGTTTAACATTGGAAGTTAAGGACTATCAAAATCTATCGAATGAAAGGGATAAATTAAATATAAAAGTAAAAGCTTATCAAAAGTTACTTGCGGTTAAAGATGCTAAAATTAACCAATTTAATTCATCTGCTACTTACACAAAAAACGATTCATCTGAATTAACTTCGCTAAAAAAAGAGAACTCTCATTTAACAGGTGAACTAGTCATTGCTAATGCGGAACTAGAACGTTTGCAGGCTCAAAATAAAATATTATTGTCGGCGCTGGCTAATCGGGATAAATCTACATCAGTAAGTGCGGCCAAAATACAAACCCCAACTCCCAGTACCCAGAATCAAACTGAAAGCCAAGTTGCGGGTCATACTCTAGTCAATATTAAATCTTGTCGGCAACTAGAAAAGGTCGTTAGCTGCAGTCTAAATATAAAGTCTCAAAATGTTGATTCTGAGTTGTATACAAAATTATCAAAAACAGTTTTTTATAGTGGCATTGGTAATAAATATACAGTCGATGATTATGCTGTTGGTAATGTAAAAAGTAAGAGACGTTATAGTTCGTCTCATATTGAAGCAAAACTAATTGCTAATATTGATACTGAAATTAAATTGAATTTCAATAATGTTGAAGTCAATACGCGTGAGATCAGCAAGCTTGAATTACCTTTAACTATCGGTGGGGAAGAATATAGACTCGCTTTTAGAACAATTTCAATTTTATAATTTTACAGCTTAAAATCGGTATATAAAAAAGCCGTTCAATTGAACGGCTTTTGATGATTAGGACGTCAATCAAACAATCACTTAGATGTATTGGTTGATGATGTTTTCGAATAATTCTTGCTTACCTGAGATTTGCTCTGGTTCGCCAACCGCTGTACCGATTTCTGCTAACTCTTCTAGGGTTAACTTACCTTCAGTAAACTCTTTACCTTTACCTTCTTCCCAAGTTGAATAACGTTGAGCACGTAATTCTTTATACTTAGATTTAGTTAAGATTTCGTCAGCTACGATTAATGAGCGAGCGAATGTATCCATACCGCCGATATGACCTAGGAAAATATCTTCCATATCAGTTGATTCACGACGAGTTTTCGCATCAAAGTTAACACCACCGCCTTGTAAACCACCTGCTTCTAGGAAGACAAGCATAGCTTCGGTTGTTTCATTGATATTGTTAGGGAATTGGTCTGTATCCCAGCTATTTTGATAATCACCACGGTTAGCGTCAATTGAGCCTAAAATGTTATTATCAGCAGCAACTTGTAACTCATGTTGGAATGTATGGCTAGCAAGTGTCGCATGGTTAACTTCAATGTTTACTTTGAAATCGTCAGCTAAACCGTATTTGTTTAAGAAACCAGAAACAGTCGCTGTATCAAAGTCATACTGGTGCTTAGTTGGTTCCATTGGCTTCGGCTCGATGAAGAAGTAACCTTCAAAACCATTTTTACGAGCATAGTCTTTTGCCATATGTAACCACTGTGCAAAATTGTCTAGCTCTTGCTTCATATTGGTATTTAATAATGAGATGTAACCTTCACGGCCTCCCCAAAATACATAGTTTTCGCCATTTAGCTTGATAGTTGCATCAATTGCTAACTTAAGCTGAGCACCTGCACGAGCTAGAGTTGGGAAATGTGGGTTAGTACCAGCACCATTCATGTATCTAGGGTTTGAGAATAAGTTAGCAGTACCCCATAACAATTTAACGCCAGAAGCATCTTGTTTTTCTTTTGCGTAGTCTGTGATGAAATCTAACTTTTGACCGAATTCAGTTACAGATGAATCTTCTTCGTCGATTAAATCTGTGTCGTGGAAACAGTAGTAAGGCAAATTCATTTTTGTGAAGAACTCAAAAGCAGCATCCATTTTAGCGGTTGCACGGCCTTTAGCATCTTTTGGATTGTTCCACTCAAAACGTTGTGGACCAGGACCAAATGGGTCGTGACCTTGGCCACAGAAAGTATGCCAATAACAACCTGCAAAACGTAACCAATCTTTCATTGGTTTGCCTGCTACGATACGCTCAGCATCATACCATTTGAATGCAAATGGGTTGTCTGAATCACGGCCTTCAAATTGGATTTGACCAACCGATGGAAAATACTCTTTATCACCTAAAACTACGCTCATATTGAACCTCTAGTTATTTTACTAATTAAGCTATGCTTAGAATTTTAAAAATGAGATGCAAACATCTCTATGTTTTAAATAGAGATGTTTTACAACTCTAAATATTTTTTCCAGTTTTGATATGCGTTTGCATATTGATCTACTTTTTGGTTATCAGGCTGATAACTTTCTAAAATAGATAATCCGTTAAACATTTCTTGGCGGTTGGTGTAATAACCTAAACCGAACCCTGCGCCTCGAGCTGCGCCATCAGCGCCATCTGTATCGTATAATTCAACACTGGTTTCACAACTGTTGACAAAAGCATCGACAAAGATAGGGCTTAAGAACATATTGCCTTTACCAGCTCTAACGAGATCGCTACTCACGCCCATTTCTTTTAGGACATCAAAACCATATTTGAGGGCGAATACTATGCCTTCTTGTGCACCGCGAACGATATGACCTAAGTGGTGACGATTAAAATCAACACCACGTATGTGACCACCAATATTTTTATTTTGAAGTACGCGCTCAGCACCGTTACCGAATGGGTGAAGTACTAGGCCATCTGCGCCTATTTCGACATCATCAGCAAATGCATTTAAGGCTGGATATGAAATTTCGCCATTACCGACATTTAATAAACTTCTGACCCAGCTATATAGACGGCCTGTGCCATTTACACAGAGTAAAACGCCATTTCTTGGGTTTTCTTCAGTATGTGAAACGTGTTGGAATGTATTCACTCGCGATTTAGGGTCAAATGCATTCTTATCTGTTACTGCATAGATAACACCAGAAGTACCAGCAGTCGCGGCAACTTCTCCAGGTTCCATAACGTTAAGAGAAAGGGCATTGTTTGGTTGATCGCCACCTCTATAAGTTACTTTTATACCTGAGCGTAACCCTAACGCTTTAGCTGCTGTTTCAGATACTTGACCTTGATCTCCAAAACTCGGTACTAGGTTTGGAATCAGTGATTTGGCAAAACCATAATCTTCGGTTAGTAATTCCGCGATGTCACCCGTTTCAAAATCCCACAGCATACCTTCGCTTAAACCTGAGCTGGTGGTATTGATTTCACCCGTTAATTTCATTGCAATGAAATCTCCAGGAAGCATTATCTTATCTATTTGGCTGTAAATTTCAGCTTGATTATCTTTAACCCATTTTAATTTAGAAGCCGTGAAGTTACCCGGCGAATTAAGTAAATGAGTTAAACACTTGTCTTGACCAATGCGATTAAAAGCTTGTTCACCAATTTCAACCGCTCGGCTATCACACCAAATAATTGCAGGGCGAAGGACTTGTTGATTTTTGTCGACACAAACCAAACCATGCATTTGGTACGAAATACCAATAGCTTCAATTTGTTGCGGATCAAAGTCCGCATTTGTGAATAATTCTTGGCAAGCAGATTTAATACATTCCCACCAAGTTTCAGGTGATTGCTCAGCGAAACCAGCTTGTGGTGCTTGTATTGCTAGTTCAGTTTTAGGAAAATTGGTCGCAGCGACACTTTTACCTGTTTTTGCATCTAAAACTGAAACTTTAGTTGAAGAGCTGCCAATATCAAGACCGAGAAAATACATAACTAAATATCACCTTTAAGCGACTAAATTAAAGTAGAGGCAGCTAATAGTTGCCAAATTGTTAATGATTAGTTTAGGTATGTTTTACACTTGCCACAAGTGTTAAATGTTGTAGTTTATGTATAATATTTACTATTTCTGTGAGTTAGCCATTCATTGAGTGCCAATGGTGTAACCAGTTGTTCAATTTTCTATACGGCATGGGTTTAGCGATATAAAAACCTTGGATTAGATCACAGCCCAAATGGCAAACCATTTGCCATTCTTTTAAGGTTTCTATCCCTTCTAAAGTAACTTTCATACCAAGCCTTTTACTCATGGCGATCATGGATTCTAAAGTACTTCTTTCGCTTTCGTTGTTAATAGCATTTTTGATAAATTTTCTATCTATCTTAATTTCGTTAAAAGGGAACTCTAACAATCTTTCAATCGAAGAATAACCTGTACCAAAGTCATCAATTGCTAAGTTGATTCCATGCATAGACAGACGGCTTAATACTTCTAGCATGTTAATTTGGTTGCTACTCAGGCAGCTTTCAGTGATCTCAAGTGTTAAATAATTGGCAGGCACACCATACTTATCAAGCTGTTCAAAAATAAAATTAGGCAAATCTAAATCTGCTAATAACAAGGCTGATATATTTACTGCAACGGATAAGGTTTTATCTTGGTGTCTAAAAGCCCCCCAATTCGATAATAAATTAGTGAGCTGTTGCATAGTTAGGTGTTTTATCAGTGAATTTTTTTCTAATTCTTCAATAAAACAATCGGGCATTAACATGCCTTTTGAAGGATGATTCATTCGTGCCAACGCCTCAATACCAATGACTTCTCGGGTAGATGCGCTAATGATGGGTTGATAAAAAATTTCGAAATGTTGTTCGTCTAATGCTCTAATTAACTCGTATATTCTAAGCTGATTGGGCTTGTCGTATTGTCTATGACCAGTATCTTCTTTAGCTAATTTAAGTGCATTTAAAACACTTGCTTCAGTAACTGGTTTGATAATGCTGCCAATTAAATTGAGTTTGTAATTTTTAGCTAACTTCTCAACCGAATTAATGACACGTGCAGACATAGAACTCATAATAATAAGCTGGCCTTTGAATTCAGTTTGGTTTAACAAACGAATAAACTCAACGCCATCAATACCAGGTATGTTTAGATCACAAAATATAAGGTTAGGTTGGACTGCTTGGCTTTCTATATAGCCGAGGGCATCCATTGCCATATTAAAACTACTGATACTTTTGACCGAAGCTTTGGTGAGTATTACTTGCATTAAATCTGTAATCGCACGGCTGTCATCTAATACTAAGCAATTTAAATCTGAATAATCCATATCCATTCCTGATTTTATTAAATATAAATCCAACTAAAATTATAGAGGAAAATTATTTTTGTGCCTAACTCAAACCTAAAATTAGTTGCATAATATTTGAGTTAGGTTAAGTTTCTATCATTATAATTTTAATAATAGAAACATGATAAATGAACAGAATTACGACAAGATTATTCACCTTAGCTTTGGCCTCTAGTTTTATACAAAGTGCAAATGCAGAAATTTTAGAATTTGCTGTTTCTAGTGATGATAAAGGTGATAAGTCTGGTGTTTATAAAGTCCAAATAGATACTACTAATCAAGCCTACAAAGTCGACCAAATAATTAAAACAACCGATCCGTCATATATAGATATAGATTCAGCTTCACAAAGAATCTTTGCTGTTAATGAAGAGCCTAATTCAGGTGCTTTTGTTTATCGGCTTAACAAGGATAAATGGCAATTAGAAACGCAATTGACGGGATTAGGCGATTACCCATGTCATATAAGTTTTAACTCAGTGACAAACATGGTTTCGGTTGCGACTTATGTTTCACCTCATGTGAGTTTGTTGGAATATAAAGAAAACAGATTGAATTTAGTTAAGACTTTTAAACACCAAGGCAAAGGAAAACTGCCAAGGCAAGATTCGCCACATCCACATTGGTCTGGCTGGTCTCCAGAAGGAAAGTTCTTATACTCAGTAGATTTGGGCATAGATGAAATAAAGCATTATTATTTCGATGAGAATTCTCAGGCTTGGGCAAGTAAAACGGCCGTTAAACTTGATGCTGGTGATGGGCCTAGGCATTTAGCTTTTCATCCATACCGTAATTTTGCGTACTTAATCAATGAGATTTCAAATACTTTAGTGGTTTTAGAGCAAGATTTACTAACAGGTCAGCTAATAGTAAAACAAAGGTTAAATACGCTTGATCCAAATTGGACTAAGCATAGCCAAGCGGCTGCTATTAGGTTGTCTGATGACGGTCAATACATTTATGTCGCCAATCGCGGAGAAAACTCAATTGCTGTATTTAAAATTGATCAGCTCGGTGAAGCGAAACATATTCAATCTATTTCCACTGGTGGTAACTGGCCTAGAGATTTTAATTTTTCTGAAAATCAAGATTATATTTTAGTCGGAAATAAAAAAGATCATAAATTAAATCTATTCACACGCGATGTTAAAACTGGTCTATTGGCGGCCACAAATATTAGTGTCCCAATTATGACACCTAAATTTGTCGAGTTTTGGCCTTTTTAACAAGTGTCCAATTTGTATTCGTTCTGGTTTTAAGAAAAGCGAGCTATAATTGGTTCGCTTTTCTAAACTTGCCTGAGTAATCAAATATCTTGTTTTTCACATTAGTAAAATGTTTTTCTTTTTTTGCTATTACAAAATCAGGACAAGTGAAATCTGAACTATTGTTAAGAACATCAGTTATACTTTTAAATTCAGTAGGGCAAGCGCCAAGTTTGAATCTCAGGCCATAATCTTGGTTAAATGATTTTAGACTTTTGTTATGTTTAAAATCATAAAATTCAATTAGCTCTAAACCATCCTCATCATAATAAGTTATCTTTAGCTTATGATTATGCTCAGACAATTTCATATCAGCGCATCTAATAATTAGGTAGTTTTTGAGTTTAAGTGCATCTTTTATGAGTTCATCGGCATCAATTAATTGGTGCTGACAATGGTTACAAACTCTAGCTGCTATGTCATTTTCATGATTACAATTTGGACATTGTTTAAATACAAATCTAAATTGGCATTGTGACTCTTGATTGTTGGTTAGCTCAAGCATGCCCTGACACCTTCTACCATAGTGCTCGATTAAATCGCCATCTTGATCAACTTTGCCCCAGAAAATATTATTAAATTGGCATTGAGGGCAGGGAACTGATACCGGAATACTTTTACTATCTGGCTTTAAGCTACCGACTTCTGGATGGTGTAAATCAAAATCATTGCCAGCATAATCTATAATTAGACATTCTTTTTTTCCTTGATCTAAGCGTAAACCTCGCCCGACTATTTGTTGATATAGACTAACAGATTGAGTTGGCCGTAAGATAGCGATAAAGTCTACGTGTGGGGCATCAAAACCTGTTGTTAAAACAGAAACGTTAATTAGGTAACGGATTTGTTTCGCTTTAAAAGCCTTGATCAATTGTGCTCGGTCTTCGCTAGATGTTTTTGCTGTCACTAAGGCATAAGAACTAGTGGTATCAAAACTTGAGATATATTGGGCTATTTCTTCTGCATGTTTTACGCTGGCAGCGAAAATCATCACGCCGGATTTATTAGTCGCTATATTCGCGATTTGCTCACAAATCGCTTGTGTCACTCTAGGATATTTTAGTAATAACTCATTCACATCATTGGTTTTATATTCACCGGTTTGACCTGGTTTTAAACTGGAAAAATCATAATGTTCAATCGCGGCATTTATTAACTTAGGTGGTGTTAAATATTCATTTTTTATCATATACCTAAGTGGCAGCTCATAGATGCATTTAACAAACTGAACCGGTTTTTCACTTCGATAAAAGCCAAAATAATGTTTTTGATAAATCCAACCTGAGTCTAGTCTATAGGGGGTTGCGGTTAGGCCTAGTATCTTTAAATTAGCATTTTGATTGGTAAAATATCGGATAACCTTTTGATATTCATTTGTGTCCGATTGACTTTCATCAGGTTTTTGTTTTGGGTTTATTAACCCAACCCTATGACATTCGTCGATAATGATTAAACTATAGCTTTTATCGAATAAGTCCAAGCTTTTTGAGATAGATTGAATACTTGCGAAAGTAACAGAAAAATCAGTTTGTTTGGCATTTAAGCCCGCTGAAAATATCCCAGCTTTAAGCCCATAACTTTCATATTTTTGGTGGTTTTGTTCAACTAACTCTTTAACATGAGTTATAACGAGAATGGGACGGCGGGCTAGCTTAGCTAGCTCCGCAATAACTAAACTTTTCCCCGCACCAGTTGGTAATACAATTACAGCTGAATCATTGGTTTTTCTAAAGTGCGCTAATGTCGCGTCGACTGCTTCTTGCTGGTAGGGTCTAAGTTTATACATTTAAGTTTAATGCAGTGCCGCTCGGAAAGGTAAACCTTCACAAATTTTGGCTTCTGCGACTAAAATTTCTTCTAACCTTTGATCAACTTCTGTTTTATCAAAGTATTCATAAGCAAGCTCAACGAATAAATTTTTATGTTTTTCTTCTGATTTTGCAATCGCCACATAAAAATCTTTATCTTTACCTTCATCTAAAGCTTGAGCGACTAGTGAAAATCTTTCATGACCTCTAGCTTCAATAACACCAGCGACGAGCAATCTATCCATCAAAAATACGTCTTTACCATTTCTGAAAACGCTTCGAATTTGTTTAATGTAGCTGTCTTGTTTATCGTCGCCAAGGGTAACATCTCTTGCTTCAAGTAATTTTAATACCTGCTTGAAATGTATTAATTCTTCTAGTGCTAAGTCTGTCATAGCACGGACAAGCTTTTTTCGATCTGGGTAGTGAGAAAGCATAGACATTGCCATACCCGATGCTTTTTTTTCAGCCGCAGCATGGTCTTGTAAAAACGCATCAAAGTCAGCTAAAACGGCTTTAGTCCATTCAAATGGGGTGTGGTATTTAAGTTCAAACATTAAAAAGATTCTAAAAATAAATTTTAGGTATTTTAAAGGCTAATGAATTAAAAAAAAGGGTATAGGGTAAATTTATCTAAAAAGTACAATTTAAATTTAGCTTTGAAAACTGTTTATAAGGAGAAAACTTAATTAGGTGGCAGCTAAATTAACTGCCACAAAACCCAGTTAGCATCGGCAGCCGGTAATTTCAGCTTGGCGATTGTTTAGCGTTGGTAATTTAAAGTTGGTTTTTACTTCACCTTTACCAATGTGAAGTTGGTCGACTTTTAGGTGTAGTGGACTATTTTCAACGTGTTTTAACTCGACTTTTGTTTTTTCTGTACCTCGAATATAAACCAAAGGCATAGCGGTAGGTTTAGAGCCTCTTATATTCATTTTTGTTTGATCTGTATATTCTACAGCTAAGCCGTCAATTGTAACGCTTGGCGAAACTGTACCGCCCGAATTGGTGAATAAAGCTAAGTTATAACGTTTATCTCTTTGTTTTGGTATGCCTTGTTTGACTAAGATATTTTTTAGGTAGAAATTAGCAGGCTTTTTGTTGCTCCAACCAAATTGAAAAGGAGCACCATTACCATTATGTATTATGGTTACATTTTCGACATGCATGCCATCTTTGTAGAGCTTTATCGCATCATCCCAAGTATCAATTTTGGTATTGGTAATACGAGTATTTGGACCGCCACCTATGCCATCAGAATTACTCTGGGTATCATCTATACGAGTATTTAAAATTGTGACTCTATCAATATCAAATGCATGGTTTTGTGATGTAATGGCATAAGTTCTAGGGTTAATGATAGTCAAGTTGGATACTTTATATCTTAAGTGTTTAGGGGCTTTTCCAATAACGCTGATGGCACCATAAGACCATTTTTCACAATCATGAACTATATCGTCACCCTTAGGACCATTTTTACATGAAGTACCTGGATCTTGTTTTTTATTTTTCCCTCTGGCCCAAGCATATGTTTCCGTGCCGTAAATAATACTTGAATCTCTATCAAGACCTGTTATTTCTGCTTGGTCGGTAAACCTAAAACCACCAGTGATTGTGACATCCTTGCCAAGGATAACCTTTTTAACTGCCTTTGGAATATTCCAATAAAAAGCTTCCTTGTCTTTATCATTACCAAACACGACACTCTTATTAATCGTGATGGTTTTACTTGTGTCATCCCAAGACGAATTTTGCGGGTTAAGTTTGGGATGTAGTTGAACTGAGAAGACATTAAAGCTAAGAGATACAGTAAAAATACAACCTAGGTAAAGCGTAAAATTTTTCATAAAACAACTAGAAAATGTAATGGTAGATATATACTAATCTTGGGGTAACTGCAGTAAAGAAAAAACGCTAAAATAGCCGCTTTAATAATTAAATTTTACATAAGTCTACTTAACTTCACTTTTGGTAAGTTAGCTTAACGTTTTATTTGTTTAGTTTAGTTGAAACAGCTGCATAGGTTGAAACTGCATATGGCACCATATAGGTCAAAACAATTTTCAAAAATTGGGCAGTTGTAATCTGTGTTTCGCCGATGAAAATTTCATATTGATTGATTAAAGTGAGTAAGCTACCAACAATCAGAGATATTTTTAATGAACGTGTTACTATTTGTTTATCTGACGCTACGGCCAACCAAGTTTTAATACTCATAATTTAAACTTTAAATAATTAATCAATAATGAAAGATAATAATCTATCACTAAGCCATTTTTTTGCCCAGCAAACATCCAGCTTCTTTTATAAAACGCTGATAAAGATCGCTGATAAGTTGCTCGGAATCGATAAGTTAAATTATTTATATCAATGCCATGACTTTAATGGCTTATCTCCAAATGAATTTACCCAAAAATTTATTCAGGTTTTCGATTTAGATATAAAAGTATTAGGTTATGACTTGACACAAATACCTAAAGACAAGGCGATTATTATTGTCGCCAATCATCCATTCGGCGGTATTGAAGGGGTTATACTAACGCATGTTATCAGCCAATACAGACCCGATTTAAAAGTACTCGCAAATAGAGGACTATCTATATTTAAAGAGTTATCGCCTTATTTTATTTTTACAAACCCATTAAAAGTTGGTGCTAGTGGTAATTTAGAGTCGATAAAATCATGCAAGAAACATTTAGACAGTAATGGCGCACTGGTTTTATTTCCGGCTGGTCGAGTGAGTTATTTTAGAAAGGATTTAGGTTACATTACAGATCATAATTGGCACAGAAGTTTAGCTTATTTGGCTAAAAATACGGGAGCCGATATTTTACCGCTTTATATAACAGGTAAAAATAGAAGTCGCTTTTATCACTTGGGTAAAATATATTTTAGATTTAGATTGCTAATGTTAATTAGAGAAATGTTAGCCGCGAAAGGGAAAGCTGTGCCTATGACATTTGCCAACAAAACATTCAAATTACCAGAAGCTACTTCCAGCCAAGCTGCTACCGATTTAGTCCGACTATCTACTTATTTGTTAAACCCCGAATATCAACAAGCTTGGACTGCTAGTTTGACTGATAAAATAGAATTAGCGCTTGCCCCTTATATTTGTCCGAATTTATTAGATGCTGAAATAAAAAATTTAAACTCGAATCAAAAGCTCGCGAGTCATAAGCACTTCAGTGTTTATTATGCTAATTATGATCAGATCCCTAATTTAGTTGAAGAAATCAGAATAAGACGAGAAGAGACATTTCGTTTATATAAAGAAGGAAGTGGTCAACCACAAGATGGTGATGAACTGGATAAAGTGTATACCCACTTATTTGTTTTTGACCATGATGAAAATGCTGTCGTTGGGGCATATCGAATGGGACAGACTGATCTGATACAGCAAAATAAAGCCTGCTCTGGTTTATATTTGAGTCAAATGTTTGATTTTGGTCAGAAATTCATTAACCAAACTCAGGCTTGCCTAGAAATGGGACGCTCTTTTATTTTACCCAAATATCAAAAGAGTTATTATTCATTATTATTATTATTTAAAGGCATTGCTCATTTCGTTAACCAAAAGCCCGAATATCAAACCTTGTATGGTACTGTTTCACTGTCTACTGAATATGAAAAACTAAGTGTTTATTTAATTGAACGGTTTTTAGTAACTGATAGTAAAGACGTTACCCCTAAACAAGCCTTTAACTACCCACCAGTACCTGAATTAGATTCTTACCTTAATCAATATCCTAAAGATATCGCCAGTCTGGAGTGGTTAATAAAACAAATTGAACCTGATGGTAAAGGCTTACCCGTTTTACTGAAGCAGTACTATCAGCTTGGCGCTAAATTTCATTGTTTAGGGATAGACCCTAATTTTGCACAAACGCCAGGCTTGTTACTCAGTGTACATCTTCCATCTGCCCCTGAAAGGTTACTGAAACTGTATTTAGGGAGCGAGTTACCAAACTATTTGACAAAGGTTAACAAAATATTAGCAGAGTAAGATTATATATAAAGGGTTGATGGAGAAATGGAAGTACAAGGAGAGCCGTCAAAGTAATCGAATTTTATACTAGAGCGAGTGACATTGATGACACTTAAGCTTTGTGTCTTGGCATCTTGTCTATGCATACAAGTCGAGTAGGGCCCCTTTGCTGGAAGATGGCTTTTATGAAAATCAACTAGAGTTTGATCTGAAGCTGTAAATTTTTCAAAAGTGGAAATTCTGGATGCTTTGACTTGCTCGAATTTATAACCAGATGAAGTTACAATTTGATCGACTGATTGGTACGACAGCTTGTTGCCATCCCAATCAACTTGTAAATTGTCTATTCGATCCTTTTTATTCGAGTTAGTGAAAATACAGAGTGTGAAAGGCGCAAAATCCTCAATTTTCATATACTGAGCTAAATCTTTAAAGTTTGGTTTACTTTTTTGTAATTGTCTTAAGCAATTTAAAATAATCATGCCTCGAGAAGTAAGTGGTTTAGTTTTACTGGAATTTTCAGTCGCTTGATAATTATTCAGCAAGCAAAAACATATTCCAGTTTTTGTTACTCCTATCCAAGTACCACCAGCTTGCGGATCAGTTGGGTAAATCGCTTCCAGTGTTGAATCTATCTTGGGCGGTTGGGCTTTCGCTCTTGTAACTTGTTCATCTCGGTTAAAGCATACTTGGTATCCATCGGCTAATTTACGCCAAGTTAGAGTGCACATTAACGTTGAAATTGAACAGTTGAAGGTGCAACACCAAAGTTATTTGGTGCTGAAATCAGTTGAATGTCTGCAATCAAATTTTTCATTAAAGCATAATGATGAACAGCATGACTCGCAGCAAACATAATTTCTCTTGCTATGGTAGATCGGCAGTTAGTGATACATGAATCAGCATTACTGACTTCCGCTCGTACGACACATTCTTGGTTAAGTTTTTCAATTTTTAATTCATTCAGCCAACTCGATAAAAACTCTAAAGCTTTAAGTGCAGAATCTTTATCTGTTTCGATTGAATTTCCTCTATCTCTATCTTCATAATCGACGATTAGACTGTCGGAATCTAGCGCAGATTTAATCACTCTAAAATGATCAATTATGTGTCTGGTATGGGCACCAATTGAACTGCTTTGGTTTTGACCTAGGTAAGCTTCGTCGCTGATGGAGGATATAAATTCGATTGCTTGCTCAATTGTGGCTTGATAATGTTTGATCATTAAAAACTAGCTTCCTGCGATAATTGGTTAATTATTTTGACCGAATCAACTCGCTAACAATTTCAATATAGCGAAATTAAAATTTATTGCAGCAAAAAATTAACCAATCCAACTGCTAATTACTGAGCATTTAAAGCTTGACCATTTATATTTAGACTATTATCTGACATTAAATGAATATAAATTGGCATTATATCATCTGGCTGAGTTAATTTAGCTTGTTCTTCTGCTGGGAAAGCTATTCGTCTCATTTTAGTCGCAGTCGCACCAGGATTAATACTGTTAAAACGAATTTGAGTATTATCATATTCATCAGCTAAAACCTGCATCATGCCTTCAGTTGCAAATTTTGAAATTGAATAAGCTCCCCAAAAAGCTTTTCCTTTGCGTCCTACACCTGAACTTGTAAATAAAACAGAGGCTGTTTTTGCTAGCTTTAAAATAGGTAATAGGGCTTGTGTCATTTTAAACTGTGAAGTTAGATTAACTTTAAATATTTCGTCGACCATTTCTTCTGACATTTGTTCAAATGGCATTATAGTACCGAGTGAACTGGCATTATGTAAAACACCATCTAATTTACCGAACGTGTCTTTAATCGTATTGGCCATATCCAAATAATTTTGCTTTGTAGCGCCATTTAAGTCGAGTGGAATAATAGCAGGCTCAGGATAACCTAGTTTAACGATTTCATCATAAGTTGCTTCTAATTTAGCTGTGGTTTTACCTAGTAAAATAACTTCGGCACCAAATTTTGAAAAATGGATTGCTGCTGATTTTCCTATGCCAGCGCCAGCGCCAGTTACTAGGATGGTTTTTCCTTTTAAGCAATTTTCAGTATTGTTGATTTCTATCATATGTGAGCATAATTCAATTAAGATAAGTTATTTTATCGTATCCAATCACAATTGACATCTTTAGCTGTTGTTTATTTATAGCTAGATCAAACTATTAAATTTTATAGTTTATTAACTTTAATCACGAAGTGCGCAAAAGCTTCAAATTTGCTTAATTTTCTTACCAAATCTTTACACCACACTGAAGCTGTTTTTCGTTTAATTAGATATAATATTTTTAATTATGATAATTAATACTAAATTGAATGTTCACACACAGTAAAAAATTGTATTTAGTCTTGCTCTCAGTTGTTATGGCTAGTTGCTCTAGTGCGCCAGATGTAAATGAGGATTTGCATGATGGTTTAATTATACCTGAAAATTGGCATACTCAAGATGCGACTGAAGAATCATCCGTGTTGATAAATTTACCTCATAGCTTAGTTGAAAATATAAAATTAGCTGGATTAAATAATTTAGATATTAAAATGGCTTATCAGCGGCTAAAAATTAGTGAGGCTGCATTATCAACCAGCGAAAGTAAATTCTGGCCACAAGTAAACGCTTCTCTTTCTGGCCGTCGAGGTCAGTCCCAAGTCGTAGAGAAAAATTGGACAACAAGTTACAGTTCAGGATTTAGGGTAAGCTGGGAGTTAGATATTTGGGATAAATTAGATAACTTAGAAAAAGCCGCAATCAGCGATCTTGATGCGGTGAAATTTGATTTAGAAGCTGCCAGTAAATTAGTGACAAGCCAAATCATCCTGACTTATTTCGATATCCAACAAGCTAGTGAATTGATAGAAATCGCGAAATCAAATTTAGAAAGTCAAACCAAGCGAGTAGAAATTACCGAACAAAGATTAGATTCAGGCTTAGTTGATAGCCAAGACTATAGATTAGCCATGAATAGTTTAAAAAATATAGAATCTAATTTAATTCAACAACAACTTAATCTTCATCAATCCATTCAAAAATTTAATCTTTTACTAGGACAGAATTCAGACTCTTTAACGATAAATCCCGATCTTAATATTGACATACCAGAACAAATCCAAGTTATTTCACCTAAACAAGTTTTAAGTAAAAGGCCAGATTTAGTTGCAGCGGAATACAGATTAACTAGTGCCTTTTATCGAAAAAAAGAAGCGGATAAAGGCTACTTACCGGATATTAAATTAACGGGTAATTTACAAGTTAATAATCGAGTTGAATTCTCTCAACTGTTTGATTGGCAGTATTGGTTGTCGTCATTAACTGCGGATATTACTCAGCCTATTTTTAATGCTGGCGCAATTAAAGCAGAACAAGAATCACGCACAGCAAGACAAGAATTGGCATTAGTTCAATACCAAAAAGCGTTGTTAGTGGCGTGGCAAGAAATTGAGAGAAGTTTGTATCTAGAAAAAATGCTCAGAGATAAGTTAAAAACGACCCAAGATGGATATACACATATTAAAGCAGCAGAAGCTAGAATTATTGAAAAATATCAAGACGGTGTCGCAACAAGTTTTGAGTTACTGAATCTACAGTCTCGCCGTATTAACGCTCAATCAGAATTAACTCGTACCCGCTATAGTATATTAGCTAATAGGGTCAGGTTAATTTTAGCTCTAGGTGAATCTTTTAATATTAACGAAACAATGGAAATACTTTAATCATGTCTTTTCTTCATCAGCATTTCCCAAACACGAACTGGCTTGGCTTTATTAAAAAATGGTTGGTATTTCCACTTATATTAATTAGTTTAACGATGTTAGGATTTAATTGGCTTGATGACAATAAGCCACAACCTAAAGAAAGACCCTATAAAGTTAAAAAAATTAAGGTATTTGTTCATGAATCAAAACAAATTTCTCAGCCTTTAATTGGTTATAGCCAAGGCCAGGTTTTACCTAAAGATTATTTAGAATTAAAAAGTGAAGTCGCCGGTAAAATTAGTTATTTATCACCTAATTTTGTTAATGGTGGTGTCATCACTAAAGGTGAAGTGTTGGTTCAATTAGAAGACCAAGACTATAAATTAACGGTTATTCAGCGCCGTGCAAAAGTGGCACAAAACGAGCAGTTATTGGCTAAAGCGAAAGCCGAAACCAATGCCGCACAAAGAGAGCTAAAACAGCTAGGAAGAGAAAATGCTTCAGAATTAGCGTTAGGGATACCGCAATTAAAACAAGCTGAAGCAGCTTTAGAATCAGCTCAAGCAGAACTAGCGCAAGCTGAACTTGACTTGACTAGAACGACAATTACAGCCCCTTTTAACGCTCGTATCGAATCTGAAAACCTAACAGTAGGGCAATACATCAATCGAGCAGGTTTATTAGTCAAACTTTTCTCAACTGAAGTAATGGAAGTCCGTTTAGCTTTAAGTACCCAAGAAATTAGCCAAATTGGTATTCCACTCGCTTATTATTCAAACTTTGATGAGTCAGTTTTTAGCGTTAATCTTTCGGCTCAAATTGGCAATGATACTATTGTGTGGCCAGCTAAAATAGTTAGAACCGAATCTGTGATTGATGATAAAACACGGAGTGTTTATGCCGTCGCACAAGTCAGAAACAGTTACTTAAATCAGTCTCGACCTTTATTAAAAGGATTATTTGTTAATGCTGAAATTATCGGCAATATGGCAAATGATATATCTATTTTACCTAAAGAGTCTTTACGAAGTAATCAGTTGATTTGGACAGTTGATAAAGACAATCGGCTTAACATCATCACTGCTAATATCATTCAGCGTACACCAGATAGCATAATTGTGAAGGATTTACCTAAGGGGAGCTTAGTTATTACATCTGCCTTAGCTATACCGACGCCAGGCATGCCGGTTTTGCCTATTAAGATGGGCACATCTGAAGTAATCCGAGGCAATAAAAAACGTCCAGAAGCAAACATATCTGCCATGCAAAAAGATAGAAAGAAAAGTGACAAAGGGTTAAAGCAAAGCATGACTGGTGAAAAGGGGAAACCTAATGCCATCTAATTCTATTTTAGCTTGGTGGATTAAAAATCCAATTGCTGCAAATCTAGCCATGTTCTCGTTAGTGGTGGCTGGGATAATGAGTTATTTATTTTCGGTAGAAAAAGAACCATTTCCAACAGTTAAATTGCCAATTATGGATATTCGAATGAATTGGCGTGGCGCTAGTCCACGAGATGTCGAAGACCAAATTATTGTTAGATTTGAAGAGTCTGTTAAGAATGTAGAAGGCATAAAATATATTGTTTCAAATGCATGGGAAGGTGGTGCGAAAATATCTATCACAGGTGAGGAAAGGGTAGATAGACGCAAATTTTCTGATGATATTAGAGAAAAAATTAACTCAGTCAATGGATTACCAAGTGATGCAGATAAGCCTATAGTGACTGAAAGAGTCAATCGAGATCAGATGATCCGTATTGCACTTCATGGGGATATGGATGAACTCATGCTAAATAAAGTCGCCCGAGAAATTCGCAGAGAAGTATCTTCCTTACCACTAATTGCTAACGTTGATATTTCTGGTGATATCGCAGAAGAAATATCGATAGAGGTTTCAGAACAAAAACTAAGAGAGTATCAATTATCGTTTGACGAAATTTCAAATGCGGTTAAGGCTAACTCGATTAATTTATCAGCTGGTTCAGTTGTTGGAGAAACAGAGTCGTTTCGTTTAAGTGTTAGAAATAGAGCTGAAAATCAGGTTGATTTTGAAAATATTATTATTAGGCATCAAGCTGATGGCGCCATATTGAGATTAGGTGATGTAGCTACAATAGTCGATGGCTTACAAGCTAGTCGTAGATATTCATCGTTTGATGGTGAAGTCGCAGTACTCATTGATGTATATAACGGCGATTATATGAACATCCCAGAGATGTCTAAAAACGTAAATGAATATATAGAACGCAAAATAAAGACTTTACCTCAGGGTTACAAATTGACGGTTTGGGAAGATTGGAATGATGCTTATCAAAGTAGATTAACGACTATATTTGATAGTGCAATCAGTGGTCTAATTTTAGTTTTCACTTTGTTATTGCTTTTTTTACAGCCAAGGATCGCACTTTGGGTTTCAGCCGGCATAGCAACGGCGTTTGCGGCTGCATTTTGGTTACTACCAACTTTTGATGTATCACTTAACATGTTGTCTTTATTCGCTTTTATGATGGTTATTGGTATTGTGGTAGATGATGCAATTGTCATAGGTGAAAGTATTCACAGCCAACATGAAAATGGCTTTCATGGTGAGCAAGCTGCATATAATGGTGTAAAAGCGGTTGCTAAACCTGTAATTTTTGGCGTATTAACCACTATGATAGTGTTTGCACCTATGGCTTTCTTGCCTGGTAGTACCGCTGAGTTTACCCGGGCAATTTCTATTGTTGTGGTATTAGCGCTTAGCTTTTCTTTATTTGAAGCTTTATTTATTTTGCCATCTCATTTAAGACATTTGCCAGACGACGATGCAAATAGAGAGCTCAGCAGATTAGATAAAATTCAGCAAGGTTTTGCTAATGCCCTCAAATACTTGGCGAATAAAATCTATGCGCCAGCTATGGATTTTATATTAGGTTATCGCTACATAGTGTTAGGCATCTTTATTGTATTGTTTAGTTTGTCCGTAAAGTTATTAAATGACAATTTTGTACTGCAATCGTTTGAACCTAAAATAGAAGCTGACACTATTCGTTTGAATGTAACCTTACCAGAAAACGCCTCTTTTGCTCGACTTCAACAAGTTCTAATTCAAATGAACCAAGGCCAAGCAAAACTCGCTAAGCATGTCGCTGATTTATCCGAAACGGGGGACGGCGGTTTTATTGCTCACCATTACAGTCGAATCAACGGTAGCCGAATTTCAAGCTTTTTAAAATTAGTACCTTATCAAGATAGAATTATTGATACTGAAACTGCGACTAATTTATTGACTGAAATGATTGGTGATATTCCAGATGCTGAAGAAGTTGAATTTAAAGCAACCTTAAATGAAAGAGATCCTAAAATTGCTTTTATGGTGATGGGAGATAATTTAGATGCCATGACTAAGGCTGCTAACGAGCTCAAATTACATATGAATGAATATGATGATATTTATATGGTTAGGGACAGCTTAGACAAGGGCAGTAAAGAAATCGTTTTAAGTTTAAAACCCGGCGCAGAAGCTTTAGGTATCAACTTAAAGGATGTCAGCAATCAAATCCGCCAAGCGTTTTTTGGTCAAGAAGTACAGCGTTTACCAAGAGAAGGCGGTGATTCACGCGTTAAAGTTAGATACTCTCGGCTTGAAAGAGAAGATATCGCGTCACTATATCAGCTAAAAATACGAACACGTGATAAAAGGGAAATCCCACTTATTAATGTAGTCGATATAGACTTAATTCCAGGCGTTAGCCGAATTCAGCGACGAGATGGAAAAAAAGTCGTTTGGATTTGGGCCGAATATTCAGGCAATAATGTAGATGTGCTTAAGAATAAAATTCGTCAAGAATATTTACCTGATTGGTTAAAACGAAATCCTGAAGTGAGCATGGATAGAAATGGTCGTAATCGTAATAAAGATGATTTTATGAATACGGTTTACCATTATGAAGGATTGGCTTTATTAATTTCGTATGTATTAATGGCAATTGCTTTTAAATCGTATTTGAAACCGCTATTAATTATGTCTGCAATTCCATTTGCCTATACAGGATCAATATTTGGGCACTTAGGACACGAAGTCTATTTTGGCGCTTTTTCTATGCTCGGTATTTTAGCCGCTGCTGGTGTTGTGGTGAATGATAACTTGGTGCTGGTTGATTGTTTAAATCAACTCAGAGCAAAAGGTTTATCTGCTTTTGAGGCCGCGAAAGAAGCGGGTAGGTTAAGATTTAGAGCAATTATATTAACCTCGCTTACAACCTTTGTTGGTTTAGTTCCTATGCTATCTGGGGATACAGAGCAAGCTAAATTTTTGGTACCTATGGTAGTCTCACTCGCTTATGGCGTTGTTTTTGCGACACTGACGACACTCATTTTTACGCCTTGTTTATATTTATTTGGTCATGATGTCAAAACAGTTTCGACTAAGTTGTTTTTATTCTGGAAAAATTTAGATAAACCAAGGACATGTTGATTTTTTTGAGTAAAATTTCAGCTATTTTTTGGTATTTATACAAGGCATAGCGATTGTAGTGTAGTGCATGCACTACACTACACAAATGCACTGCAAAGTCAGCTTACCCCAAATCGATTTGGGGTAACGTAGAAGAAATATGCCAATCAAACGCCAACAGACCTTATAGATTTAGCTCTAAATTCAAAACATTAAATGGAGAAAATTAATGTAATTAAGCTCTGCTTAGTTACAATAGTGTTTTTGCCACAATAGACTAGTTTAATGATCGGATTTCTTAAAAAATTACAAACAGAGCTGACATCTCCCGTTAGTTATAACTTACCGCTTAATGATGAGTTGATTAACTTAAACCAATATATAGGTCAAAAAATTCGGTTAAAGCATACGGGCAATATCCGTTGTTTAAATTGTCAAAAAAAAACCAATAAGAGTTACTCTCAAGGGCATTGCTTTAATTGCATGAGAAAACTGGCTTCATGTGATATGTGTATTATGAAGCCTGAAACCTGCCATCATAGTGCTGGTACTTGTCGCGAACCAGAGTGGGGTGAACAAAATTGTATGATCCCACATTACGTTTACCTTGCTAATACGTCGGGTTTAAAAGTCGGTATCACTCGACATAGTCAAGTTCCAACACGCTGGATAGATCAAGGTGCGACACAGGCCTTACCTATTTTTAAAGTACAAACTCGATTGCAATCAGGTTTAGTCGAAATTGCTTTAGCTGAGTTTATCGCTGATAAAACTAACTGGCGTAATTTATTAAAAGGCAATCCTGAAGATATAGATTTGAATCAAAAGGCTGTAGAGTTAAAACCTTTAATAGAGCAAAAACTAGCTGAAATCGTTTTGCAATATGGAGCGGATGCAGTCGAAAGCCTTGATGACGAGATAGTTACAATAGAATATCCAGTCACCCAATTTCCGACTAAAATCACATCTTATAATTTTGATAAGCAAGCAGAAATACAAGATACGCTAGTTGGCATAAAAGGCCAGTATTTAATCTTTGAATCGGGTGTTATCAATATCCGAAAATTCACTTCTTATGAAGTAGAATTTGAAGCACTAGATATAGCTTAATATAGTTTACTGCCCCAATTCAATTTTCGTCTTAATACACCGAAATAATTATAATCTTTCGGATGTATTAGCTTTAAATGATTGGGGTTTTTATTAACATGAATCTCATCACCGGCGATAACGGGTAGGGTGGTATGACCATCACAAGTGACGGCAACCTGTGAACCTGTTTTGTTTGAAACAACAAGCCTTAAACTAGAATTTGCATCTACAACTATAGGTCTATTCGCTAACGAATGTGGAAACATTGGCAGTAAGCAAATCGCATTTAAGTTTGGCGTTAAAATAGGACCACCACCAGATAATGAATAAGCAGTTGAGCCTGTTGGTGTACTCATGATTAAACCATCCGCTCTTTGGCTAAAAACGAATTTATCATTGATGTAGACTTCAAACTCCATCATATGAGCGACTTTATCTGAATGGAGTACGGCTTCGTTAACGGCGGTGTGATTACATTTTACTTCACCTTGACGTTTAACTTCGACTTCTAGTAAAAATCTTTCTTCTATAGAATGCTCACCTTTGAGCACTTTGGTGAGGATACTTTCATAAGCTTCTGGATGAATGTCGGTTAAAAAACCAAGGTTACCCCTATTAATACCAATTACAGCAGTATCAAATCGAGATAACACGCGAGCTGCTCCTAACATATTACCATCGCCGCCAATCACTATGACTAAATCACATTCTTGCCCAAGCTCTAGCAAGCTTAATCTATTAATTGGCTGATCAAAATTATATGCGATTCTTTCTTCTATATAGACTTCACAGCCTCGTTTTAATAAAAAGTCAGACAAACCCATTAAGGTTTGTTGGGTATCACTATGATTTAATTTACCAACAATACCCACTTTTTTAAAAACTAAATTCATAAAAGAAAAATTCCGCAAGACAACTTAAGACAATGTTAATCGAAAATGAATACTATCATGCCTTTAGATATTCAAAACCATTTATTTTTCACCCTATGAGCAAATATTTACTTGAATAAGAAATCTAAAGCCCCATATTGGCATAATACGAATTTAAGTACCTTAATTTGGAGTTTCTATAATGAGTAATGAACAAGAGAACGTTCAACAAGAAGTCGCTCAAGACATCAATGAAAATGAACAAACAGTCGATACGTCTGAAACAGAGCAAAATGTTGAAGTTTCTGATTCAGAAGCTCAAATTGCTGAGTTAACCGCTAAATTAGCTGCAGCAGAGCAAAAAGTATTAGACCAACAAGATTCTGTTATTCGAGCAAAAGCTGAAGTTGATAATATGAGAAGAAGAACTTCTCAAGATTTAGAAAAAGCGCATAAATTTGCATTAGAAAAATTTTCAGGTGAGTTACTACCCGTTGCAGATAATTTGCAACGTGCGTTAGAAGCGGCAGATCGTGATAACGAAGATTTAGCACCTATGATTGAAGGCGTTGAATTAACGTTAAAGAGTTTCGATTCAGTGCTAGCTAAATTTAATATTGATGCTGTTTCTCCTGAAGTAGGTGATGCTTTTAATCCGGAAGTTCATCAAGCTATGTCTATGGTACCAAGTCCAGATGTTGCACCAAACTCAGTTATTGCTTGTATGCAAAAAGGTTATACTTTAAATGGTCGTTTATTAAGACCTGCTATGGTGATGGTTTCTGCAGCAGCGAGTGTTGATACTAACGCTTAATTCGCTTTCATAATTCTAAATGGCTAACGAGTTTGGCCATTTAGAACATCTTTATTTCTATAGATAACGGCAGGCTAACTATGTCTTCAAGCAAATTGGTTATTAGCTGGGATGAATTTCATCTTCACACAAGGCAACTAGCGAGTCAGTTGAAATCTATTGAAAACATAACTGGAATTGTTGCGGTAACTCGTGGTGGCATAATTCCAACTGGAATTATTACCAGTGAGCTGAATATTCGTTTAATCGACACAGTTTGTGTTAGTAGCTACGATAAAAACAATCAACAAGCAGAAATTAACCTATTGAAATATCCAAACCATGACGGAGATGGTTGGTTATTTATTGAAGATTTAGTTGATAGTGGTAATACAATAAGGTTTTTAAAACAACATTTTCCTAAAGCTATTTTTGCCTGTGTGTATGCCAAACCAAACGGGGTTTGTCAGACAGACTATTTTGTTGAAAAAGTTAAGCAAGACAGTTGGATCCAATTGCCTTGGGAAATTTAAACTTAATTAATCCTTTGAATTAACCAAAAGCTACCAATAAAGACCAGTATCAAAGACGATATTTGAAGTAATACTGAGCACTTCTTGCTTTTGTGTAAAGCATATAGCAGCGGAATAAATAAAATCACTAAGGCTACTTGTCCTGTTTCTACACCTAGGTTAAAAAAGATTAAACTTGGTACTAAATCTTGAGTTAACCCCATCTCTTTTAATATAAATGAAAAACCTAAACCATGAATTAAACCGAATACGAAACTAATTCTTAATCGGTTGTTGTAATAACTTGGCTGCTGTATATCACTGTATTTGTTCAATCGTTTAATGTTTTCTAATGCAACAAAGATAATGCTGGCCGCGATAAAGCTTTCGACAAGCCAGATTGGAACTGAAACTAATTCAAATAGAGATAGCGCTAGGGTTAAAGAATGTGCAATGGTAAAGAAAGTAATGGTTAAAACTAGGTGTCTTATTGAACTTGGTAACAGTATTAGTGCTAATAAAAACAATAAATGGTCATAACCAAAGATTATGTGCTCTATACCGATGAAAAAGTAATGGCTAGTTGCTGACCAGACTCGGCTTATTTCTGACCAGAAGCTATTTTGTTCAGCAAGATTTTGATTATTCGGCTCAAAATTATTATCAATTAACTCAATCTGCCACAAATCTATCAGTTTTTTTACTGGTATTTGGTGTTGGTTATTAAGTCTGTCTAATGTAATTACTTGGGTTCTGCCTGCTATTTTAATTGTTAAGTAGTTTTTATGGTCATTTGTTAGGCTTTCGGATAAATGATAAGTCAGCTTAACCTGATCCAAAGCAGTTGGGCATTGGAAGAGCAGGTGATATTGAGTTGAATTAATATTATCCAATGCTTTTTGGACTATTCTATTGACTATGCAAGTTTGACTTTGGTTGTTTACTTTAAAAAACGACTGGATTAAATTATTTTTAATTGCGTTGTCTTGGCTTATATCTCCAACTAATAACTTATTTGGCAGGGTTAAAGTGAGCTTTACTTGAGTTTTACCTAATTCAACTTGAGTATCTGTCACGCCTGCCTCATGCGCAGATACCTGAGATGTAAAAATGAGTAATGTGAGGTACATTAAATAGGGTAATATTCTTTTCATAACAACTCTTAATGATAAAAAGGCTTAAATCTAGAAAGTTAAGCCTTTTATTTTCTTTTGTAAAAATAGATGTGACGTTAAGATAAACTTAAAAAAAGCAAAAAAAGTGCAAATCCGATAAAAAACTTGAAATAAATAAAAATGTAATACAGTTTTTTTGGTTTTGTATATCAATTTTATTTGCTTTTAGTTATGGTTTTTTACTTTGATTGAATCCAATTGTTAGGAAATAAGAGGTTTAAATTTTTGGTAAGATGATTCCCTAGTGATTACACCTGTGCCTTCTTGTTTTTGTAAGTCAATCTTAAGCTTAACAAAATTGCAGATGTAGATAAACTAATCAATAATCCTATCCAGTATGCTTGAACTCCAATTGCAGGAATAAGAAAATCAGTTTCTGCCAATATATAACCAAGTGGAAATCCAATGAACCAGTAGGATATTAGAACGATAATCATAGGTTTTTGAGTATCGGCATATCCTCTTAAAATTGCAGAAACAAGTGTTTGAATTACATCTGGTAGCTGGAAAATACCAGCCCAGATTAATAAACCAAATGCGATTAAAGTGATTTCTGGATCTGTGGTAAACCAAGAAATAAACACATCTCTAAAAATGATAATGATCGAACATGAGATTATTGAAAAGCTAATCGACATTAATAGACTAGCTCTGGCGTATTGTTTAGCTTGGTCTAATTGATTTTCACCAATTTTACGACCCACTATAGCGGTAGTTGCAAAGCCTATGCTGAGTGGAACCATGTAAAAATTGGTAGTCACATTTAAAGCGATTTGGTGTGCAGCAGCTGCTGCAGTCCCATGGGTTGCAATTGCTAAAGCAACTGCTCCGAAAAGTGCCAGCTCCATAAAAACTGTAATGCCTATTGGAAAACCCAATAACGCGAGTCTTTTTAACTCATGGAAACATGGTCGTTTTAATTTAAATTCTTTTATTGCTGCTTTAGTTTTAGGGAATAAATAAGTAAACCAAATTAAAGACAATAAAATTAGTAAGTTAACTATGCTTGTTGCAATTCCACAACCCGCACCGCCAAACGCAGGAATACTTAACCAGCCATAGATGAAAATAGCATTTAAAGGGATATTTAAAATAATTGAGACAATACTAATTATCATTAAGGGTTTGGTTTGGCCGACAGCTTCGTTCAAGAATCGGTAACAAGCCGTAATACAAATAAACGGCAAACCCATATTTAAATAGAATAAGTATTCTAGGCCTATTGTCGCTAAGTCAGTTTCTAGTTTTAACAGATTAAATAACTGATCAGAAAAGTTTAATCCTAATGAAGTGATAATACAGACAATTAAAGCTAACCAAAGGCCATTGTTAAATTGCTCAGCCAATTTTTTATGATTTGCTTCTCCATAACTACGCGCAAGTACGGGGCTTAACACCATAATCACGCCTATACTAAAAAAATAAGCGGGATGCCAGATACCTAAAGCTGTACCAACAGCAGCCATATCTGTGTCAGATACTCTGGCAGACATTAACAAGTCTATTGTTACTAGTAAGGTTTGAATTAATTGGGTTACGAAAATAGGCCAGGCTAATTGGTAGATGCTTTTAATGTAAGAAATCAAAACTGTCTCGGAAGCTACATCATTTTTAAATGCATAAAAAAACCCAGCATATAGCTGGGTTTATTAAAAAGCTAGAAATTTTTACTTTTCAATAGGGTTGAAGGTTCTTTGCTCTTCACCTTTGTACAATTGTCTTGGACGACCAATTTTTGCACCAGGCTGACTTAACATTTCATTCCAATGTGAGATCCAACCTACAGTTCTTGATAATGCAAAAATAACTGTAAACATATTAGTTGGGATACCAATTGCTTTTAAGATGATACCTGAATAGAAATCTACATTCGGGTAAAGCTTCTTGCTAATGAAATATTCATCTTCAAGTGCAATTTGCTCAAGGCGCATAGCAACATCTAATAAAGGATCTTGGATGCCTAAAGATTCTAATACTTCATGACATGTTTCACGCATTACTTTAGCTCTTGGATCAAAGTTTTTATAAACTCTGTGTCCAAAGCCCATTAAGCGGAATGGATCAGCTTTATCTTTTGCTTTTGCTACGTATTCATCGATTCTGTCAACTGAACCAATTTCTTCAAGCATATTTAAGCAAGCTTCGTTAGCACCACCGTGAGCAGGGCCCCATAAAGAAGCAATACCTGCAGCAATACATGCATAAGGATTAGCACCTGATGAACCAGCTAAACGTACTGTTGACGTAGAAGCATTTTGTTCATGATCAGCATGTAAAGTGAAGATCTTATCCATTGCTCTAGCAACTGCAGGATTAATTTCATAATCTTCAGCTGGTACAGAAAACATCATGTTTAAGAAGTTTTCAGAATAAGATAAATTGTTTTTCGGGCTAACGAAAGGTTGGCCAATAGTGTATTTATAACACATAGCTGCAATCGTAGGTAATTTTGCAACTAAACGGTTAGCACTTCTAATTCTTTGCTCAGGATCTGTAATATCTAAATCTCTGTGATAGAAAGAAGAAAGCGCGCCAACAGTACCACATAACATAGCCATTGGATGTGCATCACGTTTAAAGCCACGGAAGAAGAATTCGATACCTTCATGAACCATAGTGTGACGTTTAATAGTATTCACATATTCTTTATATTGCTCACTAGTTGGAGCTTCACCATGCATTAACAAATAACAAACTTCTAAATAGTCAGCTTGTGTTGCTAATTCGGCGATAGGATAACCTCGGTGTAATAAAACACCATTGCCACCATCTATAAAAGTGATTTCTGATTCACAAGAACCTGTAGCTAAAAAGCCTGGGTCATATGTGAAATAACCGTGTTGACCTAAAGTTCGGACATCAATTACATCTTGGCCTTTTGTGCCGGATAGAACTGGAAGCTCTATTTGTTGTCCGTTGATAGTGAGGATGGCTTTATTGTCAGCCATAAATATTCTCCTTTCGAGCAAGTCATTTGACAGGGTTAGTCTTATATTAATACTTGATATTGTATAAAAAAGTCAATCAGAAACTCTTATAAAGAGCTGCAAACACTATTTAATTACCCAATAGCGGTATTAATCATATTTAACTGTTCACTCATTAAACAAATTTAAAATTGTTACAAATTAAATCTGAATAAATAAATCGATTATTTTATCGTGATATATCATAGCCGAATTCACTACTAAGCCTCAAACTATATAGCATTCATGTCAAAAATGCGTTTAATTCATTAAAAAAATGAACTTTCGAAAAAAAATTAAGGTATAAAATCGCAAAGATTTACAATTTAAGCTATTGTTGTAGCTGCGTTAAATTTAAATCTGTTTATTCTTAATTATAATATTTTAATACAAGTGGGAACATCTGTGAAAAAGCAAAGACCAGTCAACCTAGAGCTAAACACTATTAGCTTTCCGGCTACCGCCATTGCTTCTATCCTTCATCGTATAACTGGCGTTATTATGTTTTTTGCCATGGGCATATTAATGTGGTTATTAGCATTAACTTTATCTTCTGAAGATAATTTTAATATGGTGTCGGATTGGACAAACTCTTTTATCTTAAAATTTGTTTTTTGGGGCACCTTAACTGCACTTGCATATCATCTACTAGGTGGCTTGCGTCATTTAGTGATGGACCTTGGTTTTTGGGAAGAACTTGAATCAGGTAAACAAAGTGCTGTTATTACATTAATTATTACAGGCGTATGCTCAATCGCTGCAGGAGTTTGGTTATGGTAGCAAATGCTGCAACAATTGGTCGAAGTGGAATTCATGATTTCATCTTAATCAGAGCTACGGCTTTGATATTAACCGCTTACACTTTCTTTATTGTTTGTTTTTTAGCTTGCACACCTGAGCTTACATACGATATTTGGAAATCTTTATTTTCTCAAATTTGGGTTAAGGCTTTTACCTTAATCAGCTTGTTTGCCTTATTAATTCATGCTTGGATTGGTTTATGGCAGGTATTAACTGATTATGTTAAGTGTGTAGGATTAAGGTTATTCTTACAATTTGTTTTGAATTTAGCTGCGATTAGTTATTTAGCAACTGGCGCTGTTATTTTGTGGGGTGTTTAAGTGGGTATTACTGTTAGAGAATTCGATGCCGTTGTAATCGGTGCAGGTGGAGCAGGTATGCGAGCTGCTCTCCAAATTGCAGAATCAGGCAAAACATGTGCGCTTTTATCAAAAGTTTTTCCGACGCGTTCACACACAGTTTCTGCTCAAGGTGGTATTACCGTAGCTTTAGGAAATGCTCACGATGATAATTGGCAGTGGCATATGTATGACACGGTTAAAGGTTCTGATTATATTGGTGACCAAGACGCCATAGAATATATGTGTGAAACAGGTCCTGAAGCTATTATTGAGCTTGAAAATATGGGTTTACCATTTTCAAGATTTGAAAATGGACGAATTTACCAAAGACCTTTCGGTGGACAGTCTAAAGAATTCGGTGGCGAACAAGCTGCACGTACTGCCGCTGCTGCAGATAGAACAGGTCATGCTTTATTACATCTTTTATATCAGCAAAATGTTAAGAATAAAACGACTGTTTTTAGTGAATGGTATGCACTTGATTTAGTTAAAAATCAAGATGGTACTGTTGTTGGTTGTACCGCGATTGATATAGAAACTGGCGAAGTTGTTTACTTCAAATCTAAAGCGACAGTTCTAGCAACTGGTGGTGCTGGTCGTATATTTGCTTCAACTACAAATGCTCACATTAATACTGGTGACGGCGTTGGTATGGCGCTACGTGCTGGTGTACCTGTCCAAGATATGGAAATGTGGCAATTTCACCCAACAGGTATCGCCGGTGCAGGAACATTAGTAACTGAAGGTTGTCGTGGTGAAGGTGGTTATCTTTTAAATAAAGATGGTGAACGTTTTATGGAACGTTACGCACCAAATGCTAAAGATTTAGCGGGTCGTGATGTTGTTGCACGTTCAATGATGACAGAAATTCGCGAAGGTCGCGGTTGTGACGGTCCTTGGGGTCCACACATTAAACTTAAATTAGATCATTTAGGTGCTGAAGTTCTAGAAAGCCGTTTACCTGGTATTTGTGAGTTATCAAGAACTTTTGCTCACGTTGACCCAGTCAAAGAGCCAATTCCAGTAATACCAACATGTCACTATATGATGGGTGGTATTCCGACTAATGTTAACGGTCAAGCTTTAACTATGAATAGTGCAGGTGAAGCTGAGGTCGTTAAAGGTTTATATGCTTGCGGTGAGATTGCATGTGTATCTGTACATGGAGCAAATCGATTGGGTGGTAACTCACTACTCGATTTAGTTGTATTTGGTAGAGCAACTGGTTTATACCTTGGTGAAGCTTTAAATGATTACTCGGCGCGAGAAGCGCAAGATTCAGATATAGATAATGCTATGTCTAGATTTAATCGTTGGGAAAGCACTAAAACAGGTGAAGACCCTGTACAAATTAAGAAAGACTTACAGCAATGTATGCAACTTAATTTCTCTGTTTTCCGTGAAGGCGACTCTATGGCTCAAGGTCTTAGCGAGCTTAAAGAAATTAGAGAAAGACTTAAATCAGCTAAACTAGCTGATAATAGCTCTGAATTTAATACTCAACGTATCGAATGTTTAGAGTTAGATAACTTAATGGAAACTGCTTTTGCAACAGCTGTTGCTGCAAACTACCGTACAGAAAGCCGTGGCGCGCACAGTCGTTTCGACTTCCCTGACCGTGATGATGCAAATTGGTTATGTCACAGTGTTTATGACCCTAAAACAGAGTCTATGAGTAAACGTGAAGTAAACATGGCGCCAAATAAGCGTGAAGCATTTCCACCTAAAGTTAGAACTTATTAAGTAGGTATTGTCGAATGAAACAAATTTTCTCGATATATAGGTACAACCCGGATACAGATACAAAGCCTAAAATGCAAACTTATGAATTAGAGTTGCAAGATGGCAGTGACATTATGGTGCTAGATGCATTATTAATGTTAAAAGAACAAGATCCAACATTGGCATTTAGACGCTCATGTCGTGAAGGTGTATGTGGATCTGATGGCTTAAATATGAATGGTAAAAACGGCTTAGCATGTATAACACCATTATCGGCACTATCAGGTTCAAAAATTACGGTTAGACCTTTACCAGGTTTACCTGTAATTCGTGATTTAGTTGTAGACATGACTCAGTTCTACACCCAGTACGAAAAAGTTAAACCGTATTTAATTCCTGATGAAAAAGCAAGACCAGCGAGAGAGCATTTACAATCTCCTGAAGAGCGTGAAAAGCTTGATGGTTTATATGAATGTATTCTTTGTGCTTGTTGTTCAACATCTTGCCCATCTTTCTGGTGGAACCCTGATAAGTTTGTTGGACCGGCTGGTTTACTTCACGCATACAGATTTTTAGCTGATTCTCGTGACGGTGCTCAAGAGCAACGTTTATCTGAATTAGATGATGCATTTAGTGTGTTCCGTTGTCACGGAATCATGAACTGTGTCAATGTATGTCCAAAAGGGTTAAATCCAACAAGAGCGATAGGTAAAATTAAATCTATGCTCTTAAAACAAGCAGTTTAGATAGTTTATTTAATTATTTTGAATAGCTATTTTGATTTTAAGATAGCTATTTTTAATAAATCAATTTTTGTTTTAGTGGTAAAAGGGTAAAACGATGCAACAAGGCTCCATGAAGGCTTGGCTTGAGTCATCTCAGCTTGCCGGTGGCAATGCAACATACATTGAAGAATTATACGAACAGTATCTCGATAATCCATTAAGCGTCAGTGATGAGTGGCGTGGATTGTTTGAAAGTTTACCTAAAGTTGAAGGTGTGACGGTTGAAACCAAACACTCTTTAGTTCGAGATACATTTAGAGAATCCGCTAAGAACATACATAGAAATCAAGTTGTTGTTCCAACTGATATTTCAGATACTAAGCAAGTTAAAGTTTTACAGCTTATTAATGCTTATCGTTTCAGAGGTCATCAGCATGCTAATCTTGATCCGCTAGGTTTATGGAAACAAGAAAGAGTTCGTGATTTAGAATTAAGTCACCATGAATTGGATAATGACGATTTAGACAAAACCTTTAATGTTGGTTCTTTTGCCGTTGGCGAAGAGAAAATGCAACTTAAAGATATCCATAGTGCACTCGTTAAAACCTATTGTGGTTCTGTCGGTGCGGAATATATGTATATTACGTCTACTGAAGAGAAACGTTGGTTACAGCAGAGATTAGAATCTGTTCAATGTAAGCCTGATATTTCTACTGAACAAAAATTAAAACTATATAAAGAGCTTGTTGCTGCAGATGGCCTTGAAAAGTACTTAGCCAGTAAATTCCCTGGTGCTAAACGCTTTTCTTTAGAAGGCGGTGACGCTTTAGTTCCTTTGTTAAAAGGTTTGATCAGTCAAGCCGGTGAACAAGGTCAAAAAGAAGTTGTTATTGGTATGGCTCACCGTGGACGTCTAAACGTTCTGGTTAACGTACTAGGTAAAAACCCTTCAATCTTATTCGATGAGTTTTCTGGTAAACATGATCATGACACCAATTTAGGTTCAGGTGATGTTAAATACCACATGGGTTATTCATCAGATTTCGCGACCGAAGGTGGTAATGTCCATTTAGCATTAGCCTTTAACCCTTCTCACTTAGAAATCGTAAATCCTGTTGTTATGGGCTCTGTAAGAGCACGTATGGATCGCCGTGGTTGTGCTGATGGTTCACTTGCTTTACCGATTACTATCCATGGTGATTCTGCAATCGCTGGTCAAGGTGTTGTACAAGAAACATTTAACTTATCACAAACAAGAGCATACTCTGTTGGTGGTACGGTACGAGTTGTAGTTAACAACCAAGTTGGTTTTACAACATCTAACCCGCAAGATACTCGTTCAACTCAATATTGTACTGATATTGCGAAAATGGTTCAGGCACCAATATTCCATGTGAATTCGGATGACCCAGAAGCTGTTTTATTCGCAACTAAAGTTGCATTAGAGTACAGAAATAAATTTAAACGCGACGTGGTTATCGATTTAGTTTGTTACCGCAGACACGGACATAATGAAGCTGATGAGCCAAATGCAACACAGCCTCTTATGTATCAAAAAATTAAAAAACACCCAGTTCCTAGAGCACTATATGCTCAGCAATTAATTTCGGAAGGGGTTATATCCGAGCAAGATGCAAATCGTGTGATTGAAGAATACCGAGCTGCTCTTGATCATGGTGCCTGCGTAGTAGAAGAATGGCGTCCTATGATGGAGCATTCAGTAGATTGGCGTCCTTATTTAAACCATGATTGGGATATTGCTTATGATGCCTCAATTCAAATTGATAAGTTAAAAGCATTAGCTGTAAAAGCTAGTGAATACCCTGCAGATGTAGTGCCTCAATCACGTGTTAAAAAGATTTATCAAGATCGTAAACTGATGGCGTCAGGTGAGAAAGCGTTAGATTGGGGTTTTGCTGAAACTTTAGCATATGCTGATTTATCAACTTCAGGTGTGCGTTTAAGAATTACAGGTCAAGATTGCGGACGTGGTACTTTCTTCCACCGTCATGCGGTTATTCATAACCAAAAAGACGCATCTACCTATATGCCGCTGCAGAATTTAGCTGAAGAGCAACCACCAGTTGAAATCTATGATTCAGTTTTATCTGAAGAAGCTGTATTGGCGTTTGAATATGGTTATGCAACAGCAGAGCCTAAAACATTAACTATTTGGGAAGCCCAATTTGGTGACTTCGCGAATGGTGCTCAAGTTGTTATTGATCAGTTCTTAAGTTCTGGTGAACAAAAATGGGGCCGTTTATGTGGATTAACTTTGTTACTACCACATGGTTATGAAGGTCAAGGTCCAGAGCATTCTTCAGCTCGTTTAGAAAGATTCTTACAATTATGTGCTGACCATAATATGCAGGTTTGTGTACCTTCAACGCCAGCACAAGTGTTTAATATGATTAGAAGACAATCGATTAGACCTATGCGTAGACCGCTTGTGGTTATGTCACCTAAGTCATTATTACGTCACCCATTAGCAACTTCTACATTAGAAGATTTAGCTGAAGGTGTATTCCACAATGTAATTGATGAAATTGATGAAATTGATTCAGCTAAAGTTGATAGAGTTGTATTTTGTAGTGGTAAAGTTTATTACGATTTACTTGAAGCTCGTCGTAAAGCTGAACAAGATAATGTTGCAATTATTCGTATTGAACAATTATACCCATTCCCGCAGAAAGAAATTGAAGCGATAATGGAGCAATATGCACACGTTAAAGAGTTTGTTTGGTGTCAAGAAGAACCACAAAACCAAGGTGCATGGTATTGTAGTCAACATCATTTCTGGGATGTCATTCCAGCAGGTGCAAAATTACAGTATGTAGGCCGTACAGCGTCTGCATCACCAGCAGTCGGTTATTTAGCAATTCATAACCAACAACAAAAAGAGCTAGTTAATCAAGCACTTGGCCTTGAGCAAGGTAATTAAATAGATGACAACAGAAATTAAAGTACCTGTATTACCTGAATCAGTTGCAGATGCTTCTATTGCTACTTGGCATGTTAAAGTTGGTGATAAAGTATCTAGAGACCAAAATTTAGTTGATATAGAAACTGATAAAGTTGTATTAGAAGTAGTTGCACCTAATGATGGTGTAATTACTGAAATATTAAATCAAGAAGGTGACACTGTTTTAGGTGAGCAACTTATTGCTCACCTAGGTAATGCTGAAACAGCTATTATCGAGAGTGCGCCATTAAAAAATAACGAATCGGAACAACCGCAAACAGTAGATATTAAGGGTGAAGCTGTGGAGATTAAAGTACCTGTATTACCAGAGTCAGTCGCTGACGCAAGCATTGCAACTTGGCATGTTCAACCAGGCGAAGCTGTAACAAGAGATCAAAATTTAGTTGATATCGAAACCGATAAGGTAGTTTTGGAAGTTGTTGCTCCAGAAGATGGTGTATTAGGGGAGATTTTATTTCCTGAAGGCACTACTGTAGTTGCAGAACAAGTCATTGGTTCATTAATCAAAGGTGAAGCACCAGCAAAAGCTGCACCTGCGGAAAGCGCACCAGCAGAAGCTGCTGCAGAGCCAAGTGATGTGTTATCACCATCTGTTAGACGTGCACTTGCAGAAAATGGGATTAGCAGCGAAGAAGCTTCTAAAATCAATGCTTCAGGTGAAAAAGGTCGCTTAACTAAAGAAGATGTTGATGCTTATGTTAAGTCTAAATCAAGCCAAGCAGCTCAATCAGCTTCAGCAGCAGCGCCAGTACAAGCATTAACTGGTGAGCGTACGCAAAAACGTGTTCCTATGACTCGTTTACGTAAAACGATTGCGAACAGATTGTTAGAAGCTAAAAACTCTACTGCTATGTTAACAACATTCAATGAAGTTAACATGAAACCTATCATGGATCTTCGTAAGAAATATAAAGATATCTTTGAAGAAAAACATGGTGTTAGACTTGGTTTTATGTCTTTCTTCACTAAAGCAGTTACAGAAGCTTTAAAACGTTACCCAGCAATTAATGCATCAATTGATGGTGATGACATTGTTTATCATGATTATTTCGACATCAGCATGGCTGTTTCTACACCACGTGGTTTAGTAACACCTGTTTTAAGAGATACAGATCAATTAGGTCTAGGCGAAATTGAAAAAGGTATTCGTGAATTAGCACTTAAAGGTCGCGATGGTAAATTAACTATCGATGATATGACTGGTGGTAACTTCACAATCACAAATGGTGGTGTATTTGGTTCTTTAATCTCAACACCTATCATTAATTTACCTCAGTCAGCGATTCTTGGTATGCATAAAATTCAAGATCGCCCAATGGCTGTACATGGTAAAGTTGAAATTTTACCTATGATGTATTTAGCTCTATCTTACGATCACAGATTAGTTGATGGTAAAGAGTCAGTTGGTTTCTTAGTAACAGTTAAAGAATTACTAGAAGATCCAACAAGACTAATTTTAGATATCTAATTAAAGAATAAATTAGTTTAAAGGCGATACTTGGTATCGCCTTTTTTGTTTTTACTCCCCAAAAATACCCTTAGTTCAAACTTTAAGTTTTTTATCTATAAAATATTAATTGCTTCAATTTATGTCCGTAAAATCATATATATAGGTTTTATAAATGGATTCTTTTACTTTTTGTACGAATTTTAATCTCACTTGATAATATTTATCACTAAATGTTGATAAATATCATTAAATTAATTCGATAAACGCTTCTTTTTTACTAGTATTTAACAAGCTAATTTATTATATTTTTAGTTGGTTAAAAAGCACTCATGTAAACAACAATAAAGGAAGTCAGGTATGAATCTCCACGAATATCAAGGTAAGCAGTTATTTGCCCAATATGGTTTACCTGTTGCTAAAGGTGTTGCTGCACAAACACCAGCAGAGGCAGTTGCCGCGTTTAGTCAAGTTGAAGGCGACAAGCTAGTCGTTAAAGCTCAAGTACATGCCGGCGGACGGGGGAAAGCAGGCGGTGTAAAACTAGTTACGACAAAAGACGAAGTTGAAGCTTTTGCTAAGCAATGGCTAGGTAATAATTTAGTTACTTACCAAACAGACGAAAAAGGTCAACCAGTTAGCAGAATCCTAGTCGAGCCAGCTTGTCCGTTTAAGCTAGAATTATATTTAGGTGCGGTTGTTGATCGTTCTACTCGTCGTGTTGTATTTATGGCATCGACAGAAGGGGGAGTAGAGATTGAAAAAGTGGCGCATGAAACGCCTGAAAAAATATTAAAAGCGACAATCGATCCATTAACAGGTGCACAGCCTTACCAAGCTAGAGAACTCGCATTTAAATTAGGTTTAGAAGGTAAACAAATAAAACAATTTACCAATATCTTTCTTGGCTTAAGCAAACTCTTTATTGAAAAAGACCTTGCCTTAGTTGAAATCAACCCGTTAGTTATTACAGAAGATGACGATTTATTATGTTTAGATGCTAAAGTTGCAATAGACAGTAATGCTTTATATCGTCATCCAGACCTTCGTGAAATGCACGATCCAACCCAAGAAGATGAAAGAGAAGCTCACGCTGCTAAATGGGAACTTAATTATGTTGCATTAGACGGTAACATAGGCTGTATGGTCAATGGCGCTGGTTTAGCTATGGGTACTATGGATATTGTTAAACTCCATGGCGGCAACCCAGCTAATTTCTTAGATGTTGGCGGCGGTGCAACAAAAGAGCGAGTGGTAGAAGCATTCAAGATCATTTTATCGGATGAAAAAGTAAATGCGGTTTTAATTAACATTTTTGGCGGTATTGTGCGATGCGATTTGATTGCGGAAGGCGTTATTGGCGCGGTTGAAGAAGTGGGCGTTAATGTACCAGTAGTCGTTCGATTAGAAGGTAATAATGCAGAATTAGGCACTAAAGTGTTAGCAGAAAGTGGATTAAATATTATTGCGGCGACCAGTTTAACTGATGCAGCCGAACAGGTAGTAAAAGCAGCGGGGAGCAAATAATAATGAGTATTTTAATCAACAAAGACACCAAAGTTATCTGCCAAGGTTTTACTGGTTCTCAAGGTACTTTCCACTCACAGCAAGCAATTGAGTACGGCACAAAAATGGTTGGCGGTGTAACGCCAGGCAAAGGTGGCCAAACCCATTTAGGCTTACCCGTTTTTAATACCGTAAAAGAAGCGGTAGAAGTAACAGGTGCTGAAGCTTCGGTTATTTATGTCCCTGCACCTTTTTGTAAAGATTCAATTTTAGAAGCTGCTAATTCAGGCATTAAATTTATTGTTTGTATTACCGAAGGTATTCCTACCCTAGATATGCTTGAATGTAAGGTTAAATGTGATGAATTAGGTGTTCGTTTAATCGGTCCTAACTGTCCAGGTGTCATTACACCAGGCGAATGTAAAATTGGTATTATGCCAGGTCATATTCACTTACCAGGTAAAGTGGGTATTGTTTCTCGCTCAGGGACGCTAACATATGAAGCCGTAAAACAAACAACAGACACAGGCTTTGGTCAATCTACTTGCGTCGGAATCGGTGGTGATCCAATTCCTGGTTCAAACTTCATTGATATTTTAGCTTTATTTGAAGCAGATCCAGCAACTGAAGCAATTGTCATGATTGGTGAAATTGGTGGTACGGCAGAAGAAGAAGCAGCCGAATACATTAAGCATAATGTGACTAAACCTGTCGTTTCATATATTGCCGGTGTCACAGCACCAGCGGGAAAACGCATGGGCCATGCAGGTGCGATTATCTCAGGTGGTAAAGGAACTGCAGAAGAAAAATTCGCAGCTCTACGAGAAGCAGGGGTAACAACGGTTGATTCTTTAGCGGATATAGGCCGAGCATTAGCAGAAAAAACAGGCTGGTAAAATTGGCTTTTGAATAAATTAGAGGCTCAAGTGAGCCTCTAATTTAGATTTACTTTTCAGGAAAGCTTTTACTTTCAACTTCTTGTTTAAATTCAGTAACAACTTGATTAATTGTTTGGCTAACATGCGCATACTGTTTTGAAAATGGTGGCCAGTAATCACCAATTCCAAGTACATCATTAATCACCAAAACTTGTCCATCAGTATCCGAACCTGCGCCAATCCCGATAGTCGGAATTGATAATAAATTCGTTATTTTTGCGCCTAACTCAGCCGGAATATGCTCTAGCACTATCATACCAGCACCTGCATTTTGCAGCGCTAATGAATCATTTAGAATTTGCTCAGCTTCTTCATCTGTTTTACCCGCTTTTTTAAAGCTTTGCGCTTTTTGAGGGGTTAAACCAGTATGTGCTACAACCTCAATATCATTTTGGGTTATTAAATTGACAGCATCTAAATAACGACCTTCCAATTTAACACTGTCGGCACCAGCTTGAATTAACTTTTGAGCATTTTCCAATGCTTGCGCTGGATCTTCATAACTTAAATGGGGTAAATCACCGATTATATGAGTATTAGGAGCGCCACGTTTAACCGCGCTAATATGATAAATCATGTGTTCCATAGTCACGTCACGTGTACTTGAGAAGCCCATTTCGACCATACCAACAGAATCGCCGACTAATATGATAGGAATACCAGCTTGCTCTAAACTACGAGCAACAGGACAATTATACGCGGTAAGCATGCTAATACGTTGCACGCCCTTTAATTTTTGTAATTGATTAAGAGTTTGTGTCATGTTTTTCTTAATGCAAATGATTAATTGCTAAAGGATACCTATTTAAACTCAAATCGGCAATTAATGGCTTTATATATGTCGTAAATAATCTGGCGACCAATAAAAACACTTTATGCTAAAATGCAATTTTTCACTATTTAAGAGTCTGGTTTGCAAAATAAATTTGATGTCATTATTTTAGGCGCTGGTGCTGCTGGTTTAATGTGCGCTGCAACTGCAGGTTATCAGGGTAAAAGTGTACTCGTATTAGATATGGGTAAAAAGCCAGGCCGTAAAATATTAATCAGTGGCGGTGGGCGCTGTAATTTCACCAACGAAAATGCATCACCTGCTAATTACTTATGCGGTAACCCGCATTTTGTTAAATCTTGTTTGAGCCGTTACACTCAAAACGATTTTATAGAACTGGTTGATAGACATGGATTAGCCTACCACCATAAAACACTTGGCCAGCTTTTTTGCGATAACTCAGCACAAGATATTGTCGATATATTATTAACTGAGTGTGATTGGGCAGGGGTGCAATTACAACTCAGAAGTGAAGTTTTATCGGTTACAAAAATCGATGAAGCATACCAATTAAATACGACAAGTGGCGATTATGTGTGTGAATCGCTAGTGGTTGCATCAGGCGGTTTAACTATGCCTAAGTTAGGCGCAACGCCGATTGGCTATAAAATTGCCGAGCAATTTGGTATTAAGGTGTTACCAACAACCGCAGCCTTAGTGCCCTTTACTTTACATGATCATGATAAGCAAAGATTTGATGGTTTATCAGGCATCAGCATAGATTGTTTAGTTACCTCAGAAGATAAAACCAGTTTTAGAGAAAATATCTTATTTACTCACAGAGGCTTATCCGGCCCAGCTATTTTACAAATATCATCTTATTGGAAGGCAGGGCAGGCTGTTAGTATTAACTTGTTACCGGACACAAACTTAACTCAAGTGATTGAAAATTGGCGTCAAACCAGTGCTAAAAAATCACTCAAAAATTGTCTCACCCAAGTACTCCCAAGTCGATTTATCGAGATTTTAATTAAAGAAGAAGCAATTCCCGATAAAGCAGTTAACCAATTAACTCATAGTGAAATTAATCATATTGCTGATTATTTACATAACTGGACAATTAAACCAAATGGCACAGAGGGCTATCGCACAGCCGAGGTTACTCTCGGTGGCGTTGATACAGATGAGCTCAGCTCCAAAACTTTCGAAGCGAAAAAATCCAAGGGTTTATACTTTATCGGTGAGGTAACAGACGTTACCGGATGGCTAGGAGGTTATAACTTCCAATATGCTTGGAGTAGTGGTGTTGCATGTGGACAGGCGGTGTAAGCAAAACGGATTAAAATTAAATTGTGCAGAGAGAGTCTGCACAATTGTTATTTGCCACTGGTTATTAGTCACTAATTAAATCGAATCCAAGTGTTGTTATTCCATATTGCTGAAAACGAATATTAGGTTATCTGGAATCGTCATTATAATAAGCGCTGATTTTAAATAACAAGCACGAAATGATTCTCAATATTTTATTACATCATCAACTTAATTATCGGTTAAAGTTTCTATAATAACCTAAACTCTACAAAATGGCGGCATCGACTTTTTGTACTTAAATTAAGCGCCTGTTCCTATTATCTTTGCTGCCGATCAAATTCCATATAAAGTTAATCGTTTACTTTAATTGTTTTAATTTATAACCATATATAACGAATTTTGTAGTTTACTCAAATAATATCCACTTTAATTGTTGATAAAATAAAGGTAATCGTTTACTTTAATTTATCGATAACAAAATATTTACATTATTATGATTAATTACGCTTCTATATTAAAAAGTATGTCTTTGTTAATTTGTTTAGCTAGCTGTTCGACAGATATAAAACTTAGTTCTGAACCCGATACCCATGAACAAACTTTACCACATGACTCTGGGATTTATGTACAGCCAATTCAGAGCTTGCATACTAACTTTATAAAAGGGGCGGATATTTCGACTTTAATTGAAGTTGAAGCAAATGGGGGACAGTTTTATGATGAAAATGGCCAACAACAAGATGCATTAGAAGTTTTGGCTGAACATGGTATTAATTGGGCAAGAATAAGATTATGGAATGACCCTTATAATGTTTCATGGGTAACAAATATTCTTGGCTATGATGTACCTGGTGCTGTCGGAGGGGGGACTAATGATCTGACTAAAACCATTAATTTAGCTAAACGAGCAAAATCGTTGGGCATGCAAGTTTTGTTAGATTTCCATTACAGTGATTTTTGGACACATCCTGGCCAACAGTATATACCTGATGCTTGGGTAGACTTAACCGAGCAACAAGTTCAACAAGCCCTTTATGATTTTACTTATGACACTTTAATCGCTATGAATAATTCAGGTGTGTTTCCTGATATGGTGCAAATAGGTAACGAAATTAACACTGGGCTAGTATCACCAATCGGAGATGATGTTACTTCAGCTGCAGCGATCGCTCTATTACAAAATGGTATTAAGGCGGTTAGAGATGCAGAAACTGAAACCAATAATACAGCTCAAATTATGCTTCATTTAGCCGAAGGCGGTAAATCGCACGTTTTCACCCGAGCTTTCGATGCTTTTACTACTGCTGGTCTTGATTACGACATTATTGGTGCTTCTTACTATCCATATTGGCATGGCAGCTTAGCTGATTTACAAAACACGTTAGATACAGTAAGCCAAAGGTATAATAAGCCTGTGATTGTAGTTGAAACAGCTTCGGCATTTACCTTGGAAACGGGGCCTGATGGCGGCTCAAATATTTTCGGCAGCACGGATGAAGAAAATGCTGGCTTTAAAGCAAGTGCTCAAGGTCAGGCAACTGCGATAAGAGAAGTTATCAATGTAATTGCAAATGTACCGAATCAACAAGGTGTCGGTGTTTTTTACTGGGAGCCTAGTTGGTTAGGTGTCTCTGGTGCTGGCTGGGCTACAGGCAAAACAAATGGTTGGGAGAACCAAGCTTTATTTGATTATGAAGGCAAGGTACTTGATTCTATGGATGTTTTTTGGAAAGTGTCAACCAAGGAAATAGTAACACCGCCTAACATTGTAAATATCGAACCTATTCGTATCGAAGTAGAACAAGCCGAACCGGTTAACTTACCTCAACAAGTTAAAGCTTTATATACTGATGATGCTTGGAGATTAGTGGATGTCACATGGCAAAACACTGCATCATCTGATCTTGTTGGCACGTATGAAATTAAAGGATTAGTTGGACTAATAGAAGTAAGTTTACAGATTAGAGTTATTGAAAAAGTACAAGCTGATAACCAAAGCGCATTATTAAATGATAGCTTTGAAACTGGCTCATTCTTGCCATGGAAGTTAGGGGATGGTGATGCAGGTTTGATCGTGACAAGTAACCCAGATGACGTATACAAGGGGGAATATGCTATCCATTTTTGGCTAGATAAGGATATTTTGCAAAGCCTTACTCAAACTCAAAAAGTGAGTAATGGACGTTATAAAGTCAGTTTAATGTCCATGGGAGGGGATGCTGTAAACAATTTGTCTAAGTTAATTGCAACTAGTGCAGACGAGAGCCAAACGGCAGCCATTCAATTTTCAAGCTGGGGCGTGTGGCATGAATCCAGCGTTGAGATAGAGGTTACTGATGAAAACTTAACTGTCAGTTTAGCATTAAACGAAGCTGAAAATACTTACGGTAATATAGATCATATAAAAGCTGAGCCTATTAGTGCTAACTTGTTAGTGAATGCTGGATTTGAAAGTCCAGATATATCACCTTGGATTATCAGTGACCAAAGCTTTGGTTTAGCTCTAACGAGTATTGCAGACGAAGTTTATTCTGGGCAGCAAGCTATGCATTTTTGGAATGATAACTCAATTTCGACCAATATTAGCCAGACACTGACTTTGGACAATGGGCAATATAGTGTTTCAGGTTTTTTTATGGGGGGGGATGCAACCAATAATCAATCTTTATTAAAGGCAACCAGTGGTGATAACGCTAGTTGGTCACAGATAGTGTTTAACGGTTGGGCAATATGGAATAAATCTGAGTTGATAATTGATGTAATAGACAATTCACTTACAGTTGAAATTATTCTAGATGAAGCAGCCAATACTTGGGGGAATTTTGATGATATTCTCATCAAAAAAGTAAATTAACGAATTAAAATATTTTGATTAAATTGGCTAAAACCTTAAAAGGCTAATCAAATTGAATAGCCTTCTGAATGAAAACATCTAATTTGTACTATTTTGAGGTTAAATTTGAATTAAAAAACCTTAAATGTTGTTCTATAAAACTAGAGATAAAGAAATAACTATGGTCATAGCCAACTTCTAAACAATAGGTAAGTGGATAGTTGTTTTGCTCGGCGGCAGCAATTAAATTATCCGGCATGAGTTGCTCGGCTAAAAAATTATCACTATCACCTTGTGAGATTAAAATAGGTAACTTGTTTGAATCTGCAATATTACGTTTAATTAACTCAGTCGCATCATATTCCAGCCAGAGAGTTGGATTGTCACCTAGGTATGCGGTGAAAGCCTTAATTCCCCAAGGACATTTAGTTGGATTACAAATTGGACTAAACGCCGAAATACTAGAGTATTTTTCTGGATTTTTTAAGCCAATTGTTAAAGCGCCATGGCCTCCCATAGAATGACCACTTATGCCTTGTTGTTTATTAACAGGGAAGTTGTTTTGGATAATCTCAGGCAGTTCATTCACAATATAATCGTACATATTGTAATAAGTCTGCCAAGGTGATTCAGTCGCATTTAAATAAAAACCAGCACCTAAACCTAAGTCGTAACTCTGCTCAGTATCGTCAGGTACATTTTCCCCTCTTGGGCTAGTATCTGGCGCAACAATGGCAATGCCGAGCTCAGCAGCAAGTTTAAATGCCCCAGCTTTTTGCATAAAGTTTTCATCTGTACAGGTTAAACCTGATAACCAGTATAAAACAGGTACGGTTTGACCTTGCTGCACTTGTGGCGGTAGATAAATAGCAAATTTCATTGTGCAGTTATTAACTGCTGAAACATGAGTGAATTGTTGATGTAATCCAGCAAAAACTTTGCTTGAAGAAACTTGTGTTAGTGTCATTTTAATAACTAGGCGAGGGGATTATCCTAGCCTAGCTCCATATTAAAGGCCGTGATTAAAAGTGGATAACGGAACGAATACTTTCACCATTTTCCATTAACTCGAATGCTTTATTAATATCTTCAAGTGGCATGGTGTGGGTTATAAAATCGTCTAGTTTAAACTCACCCGCTAAATATCTTTCTACGTAATCTGGTAATTCAGTTCTGCCTTTAACGCCGCCAAATGCAGTACCGCGCCAAACTCGACCGGTTACAAGTTGAAATGGTCTGGTTGAAATTTCTTGCCCAGATCCAGCTACACCAATAATAACCGACTCTCCCCAACCTTTATGGCAGCACTCTAACGCGCTTCGCATTACATTCACATTGCCAATACATTCAAATGAAAAATCTACACCGCCATCGGTTAGCTCTACTATCACTTCTTGAATTGGTTTGTCGTAGTCATTTGGGTTAATACAATCTGTCGCGCCTAATTCTTTAGCAAGATCAAATTTTCTTTCGTTAATATCAATTGCAATAATGCGACTGGCTTTAGCCATAGTCGCGCCAATTACAGCTGACAAGCCTATACCACCTAAACCAAAAATTGCGACTGTGTCACCTTGTTTTACTTTTGCTGTATTCATAACAGCCCCCATACCTGTCGTGACACCGCAACCGAGTAAGCAAACTTCTTCTAACGGTGCGCTCTTGTTAACGACAGCTAAAGATATTTCAGGTAAAACTGTGTGCTCTGCAAATGTTGAGCAGCCCATGTAATGGAAAATTGGTTGGCCATCTTTATAAAAGCGGGTAGTGCCGTCTGGCATTAAGCCTTTACCTTGAGTTTCTCTAATTTTTTGACATAGATTGGTTTTGCCTGATAAGCAAAATTTACATTCACGACATTCTGGTGTGTATAAAGGAATAACATGATCGCCCACTTTAACACTGGTAACGCCTTCACCAACTTGCTCAACAATACCACCGCCTTCATGACCTAATATGGTTGGGAATATGCCTTCAGGATCAGCGCCAGATAAAGTAAAAGCATCTGTATGGCAAACTCCTGTTGCGATAATACGAATTAATACTTCGCCTTTTTTAGGCAACATTAAGTCAACTTCTTCAATTTTAAGCGGTTCATTAGCTTGCCATGCAACTGCTGCACGAGTTTTCATAAATTGGTCTGTCATAAAGCTTCCTAGTCTGTGTCGTAAGTATAAGTCCCTAAGTATAGTAAACCTCAACTCTGGATAACAACTTGCTTTCTTGAGGGCATTTTTTCTAATAACTGAGTTGAATTTGCGTAGGTAATAGCCAGCTATTACCTACGCAAATTCGCCTTGTTTTAAGAAAAAATACCTATCAAGAAATAAAAATTTAATAATATCTCTAGCTTCATGGGGTTAGCTAATTTCTTACCCCGAGTTAAGGTTAGTATTCTTCAGGTCTAATTTAAATTTAATCAATTTTTCAGTTATTATAATTATCTCCGTATGGTTTGTAATCTAGCTAATCTGTAAATTATTTTTACTCAGAGGTAATAATGTTGAAATGGCAGGGTATATCCGAATTTGTTGCTGTGGCTGAAACTCAAAGTTTTACCAAAGCCGCGCAAAAGCTAAATGTATCGACCGCCCATGTAAGCCGGCAACTTAATAGTTTAGAGCATAGGTTAAAGGTGAAATTACTATATAGAACAACTAGAAAAGTAAGCTTAACTGATGTTGGCAGTCATTTTTACCAAGAATGTCGCTTGTCGCTAGATGCACTCGATAACGCCGTTAACTCTATAACTGAATCCGAATCTTCAATTACAGGTAAGATAAGCATTACAGCGCCGACTAATTATGGCGAGCTTACAATAATTCCCATGTTAAATGATTTTATCCTGCAATATCCAGAGATTAAATTAGATCTAAAATTAACTAACCAAAGACTAGATTTAGTCGAAGACGGCATAGACCTAGCAATTCGACTGGGCGAGTTAGAAAACTCCACTTTGATGGCAACTAAATTGACGAGTCGCAAAATTCATTTATGTTCATCTACAGATTATGTGAAATCTTACGGTATGGTGAATGCGTTAAATGACTTAGATAAACATAACTGTTTATTGGGCACAGCGGATCACTGGCAATTTACCCAAGCGGGAAAGTTAAAGCGCGTCAGAGTTTCAGGTAATTTAAGATATAACAGTGGTTATGGTTTATTAGATGCAGCATTGAAAGGGATTGGTTTAATTCAGCTGCCGGATTACTTTGTCAAAGATAAAATTCAATCAGGTGAATTAATTAGGCACCTAACAGATTACGAAATCACACAAGATCCAATTTGGGCCGTCTACCCATATAATAAACAAGTGTCAAAACGGGTGAAGTTACTGATTAGTTATTTAAAACAGCAATTTCTCTCTCCACCAAATTAAAACGATACAGAGTTAAAATTGATAACCAAGTGATAAGCCAAACCAGTCTTGATTTGTTAAGTCTGCTTGTTTTAAGTGAGTGCCAATCCAATTCTTTTCATATTGAAATATGACAGATAAAGAATCCATCATTTGATAAGTCATTACGGCACCAATTCGACTTGAATTATAACCTTGATAGTTCTCATCAGCGTATCCATTGTCATAACTCGCAATAACATATGTATTTAAACTTAATAACTCTAGGTTGAGTAACTGGTTATTAAAACCAGACTCAATAAACCAAGCATTAGCTTCTAGACTGTATACTGCTTCAATGAATGGTACGAAAAGATCCGTGGCTTGATACTCTACGCCAATGATTAGCTCGTTATCATTTTCATTATCTTTAAAAAATTGAAAATGACTTAAACCCGCGTAAAGATTGAATTGGTTTAATTCGGTTTGATAATAAGCGGATGCTGAAAATTCGTCAGTCTCTTTGGAATTACCGTAACTTATTTCAAGGCTATAGTTTTTATCGATTTGGCTAGTGAGATTAAGCCATCGAAATGCTTCATTTGATACAAGCCTAGCTTCGCTAATATACTGGGAATGATAGGCTAATAACAACTCAGACTCAGCTGATTGACAGCTAAAGTGGGCGAATACAACACAAATCGCAGAGGGTAGCTTGTAATTCAAATATGCTCCGGATAACTAAATGGAAAAAGATGCGTTTTAAATAGTGATAAATTCAACTGCTGGAGTATAATTTAAATATACATCGTATATTTAAATGTTGTCCAGCAATTGATTTACAAGGAATGTTGCTAATTTAAAGAATTAATCCTATGACTATTATGTTTCACCCTAATAAAACGAATCCAGAACGCTTTCGAGTATTAGACAAGGAACTAAAAATTCAAAAATACTTTTCTATTAAGCAGCATGGCTTAGCTAAAGCCAAAAAGTTAGCTGAAGAGTTTCAGCAAACCATAGATAAGAAAAAACGTTATAGACAATTAAAACGAGATCTTGGTATCAATAAGTTGTTTCGAGAAGATGGCAGTATAAAAGGTGTCAAAAGAATTAAAAGAGAACGCCCAAATCGTAAACCTTATGAGTGTTTTGCGGTTCAGGTTACAATTGCACCTAAAACCCACAAATCTACAGAAATTATAATTAAAGATGATTTTCAAGCTGCATACGAAAAGCTTCAACAAAGCTTACTGAGCTTTCATAATATTGAAAATTCAGCTGAAATTAAGGATATGTTCGCACAAGCCAAAAGGTTATATTGGTAGTTTTATGCCCAAGTGGTTTGGGTATATATAGATAAAATGAGTTAGCTTAGATTTATTCGATATTTACTTGATAATATAAGCTCACACTTTTCTAAAGCATTTTCTGCTTGTGCAGGTGTCCAAGCTAAACATTCAGCGAGGACTTGAGTTAATTCAGCAAGAATATGTTTCGTTAATAAGCCATTTAATGCAATTCTAGTTCTCCTTAAAACCAGATCTTCTAAGCAAGCCACAGCTTCAAAATTGATTAAATACTCAATTTCAGCGATTGAATAGTCCGCAATAAATTTTGATTGTTTACTAATAGTCGAATTCGTAATGAAAGCGACAATTTTTTGATAATCTATGCTGTAGCGGCTGCTAAGCAGATTTAGGTACTCTGGACTTAATTGACTAGTAGATTCAATCACCGCATTTTTATTGACTTGATTTGTAACCTTGGCTGGTGAGCTAACTTGTGTTGGCTTTTTATTTAAAGCGGCTAGGGCTTCAGAGATAGCTAAATCTGAGTGAGCTTGAAACGTTGTCCATTTACCGCCAAACATATTAATCGTAGTAACACCTTTATCTACCTTTGTCGTGACTTTGAATTCTCTAGTCATACTTGCTGTATCAGTCGATTGACTAGCAGCAAGAGGGCGGACACCAGTGAAACAGCAAACTAAGTCTGCTTTTGAAATCATGTTAGTCGGAAATAAATAATTAAATTCCGCGAGTAAATAATCTATTTCATCTTCTGTAATTTGGGCTTTATCTGGACTCGATATTTTAAGGTCTGTGGTACCGACTAATAACAAGTTTTTATACCAAGGAATGATAATACATACTCTTTTATCTGAAGTTTCAAAATAAATCATTTCTTGTTGGAGAGCTTGGTATATCTGCGGTGCTCTGACAATAATATGTGAGCCTTTGGTGCCGCTAATAAACTTACTTTGACTTCCCAAGCTTAGGTTGGTTTGATCACACCAAGCCCCCGTTGCATTGATAAGTGTCGTTGTCGTTATGGAATGAGTTTGATTTGTTAGTAAATTTTTAAGTTCGAATTCTTTATTGTTTCTTTGGCATATTTGAACATAATTGAGCGCTAAATTATTTTTAGAATTAGATGCTGCTAATCCTAGTTTAATTTGTTCAATAGCCATTCTTTCTGGAGAGGCAATAAATGCATCAGTATAGATACCCGCAAAGTTGAACTCTGAATTTAATTGTGGCAATCGGGATTTAAGCTGTTGATTTGTCTTAAATTCAGGCTTTTTGATTAAGTTAGAATCTGATTTTAAACTCAGTAGTTTATAAAAGAATAGGCCTAAATATATTAATAGCGCCCCTCTTGAATAATTAGGGTGCTTTAAACCTAGCACCTTTAACGGTGAATAAATCAATCCTGATAATAAACTGCGGCAGGGTACTATAGTATTTATAGGTTTAACTAGATTAGGGTAATCTTGCAGCAGGTCATTTCTAGCACTTAGTGCTTGTTTTACTAATTTTATATCACCATGTTCTAAGTACCTTAATCCACCATGGACCATACGTGAACATGCACCACTCGCACCGGAAGAAAAATCTTTGTTGTCAATTAAGATACAATGATAACCAAGTCGTGATAGCTTGTTAAAAACGGCGCAGCCATTAATTCCAGCACCTATAATTAAAACATCAACCTCTTTGCTTTGTTCTAATTCATGCCAACTAGCCGCTTGTGTCCACATTATTAGCCCTACTTGTTATAAGACATCTTGCTCGACAGGGGTCACTTTAGGGATCGTGATGATATAAGTTAATCCATGTCCTAACTCACTCTCCGCGACTAATTGACCATGTAACGTTTGTTTTACTAAGTTATAAGTAATATGCGTACCTAAACCACTCCCACCTTTTTCTCGCTTGGTAGTAAAAAACGGGTCAAATAATTTTGACAGTACGTCGCGACTAACACCTTTACCATTATCTCGGTAAACAATTTTAACCGTTTCATCTGCTTCTTCGGTAATGGCTATTTTTATCTGCCCTTGCCTCATTTTTTCAAAACCATGAATCAGTGAATTCATAATTAAGTTAGTGAAAATTTGTGAAATTGCGCCAGCAGGGCAACGCATATTAAGATCTTTAGGGCAGCTAATTTCGATAGTATGTTGTGTTTTCTTCAAATGAGGCTTGAGAGAGTTAACAATATCATGTGTGTAATTGTGTAACTCAATGTTTCTAATTGCTTCACTCGCTTGGTCAACTGCGATTTGTTTAAAGCTTGCAACTAAATCAGAAGCTCTTTTGAGGTTTGTGGTTATTAGTTTAATACTTTCATTTGCTTCATTAATAAAGCGCTCAAGTGATTTTGGAGATAATGTCTTATCTTGGTATTTTTCATTTATTACTTTAATTTGCTCTGTTAAATAACTACTTGCAGTTACACTGATGCCAATAGGGGTATTTACATCATGCGCTATACCCGCAACTAAACCGCCTAAAGATGCCATTTTTTCAGATTCTACCAGCTGAACTTGTGCTGATTTGAGCTCTTCCATAGATTGCTCTAATTCTTTGTGTTTGCCCATCAAAGCTTCTTCCGCTTTGTTTTTGACATTCATACCCGCTTTGAGTTCTTTTTGGCTTTTCTCTAGTTCTTTTTTCTGCGATTCTAAATCGAGCATAACTCGACTTAAATTGGCGGTCTTTTTCGCTACTTCTTGTTCGAGCATTAAGTTTTGATCATCAAGCTTATTATTGGCTTCGATTAGATCTTTATGTGCATTTTCGAGTTGTTTACTATAGCCTGCGATCCTATCTAATAATGAGTTATACGCATCTTGCAGCACCACTAATTCATTTTGATCAACTAAACCCAGTTCAATTTTAGATTGTTCTAATCTTTCGATGTCGAAATTTTCAATTTGCTCGGTTAATTCATATAGAGGTTGGCTAAGTAGCCTTTTAAAGGTGACTAAAATAATGATGAAGAGAATCGTCGTTATGAGTAAAGCTTTAAATACGAGTAAATACAAAGCAACTTCGATGCGCTCTATAACAATATTACTAGAAGAGAACAGAGTGACATCGCCCACTTGGATGGGTCTACCCGAAAATTCAAAAATCAGTGGATAAACATAGCCAAAAATTTCCACATTTCCTTTATTTATCAGAATTTGTTCATCACCCGGTTCAATTGGTATTTCGACCCCATCAATTATTTGACCTAGCTTAGTGATAATTTCATTACTTTCGTCTCTTAATATGACGCCTTCTATCGATGGCATAGCAAGCAACCCAGTTGCTATCGTCGATGATTGCTGAACATTTAGTTCCCAAATGGCACGAGTTAAGCTACCACTGAAGGTTTTTTGTAATGTTTTTAGCTCATTTTCGATATGATTTTTAGCTAAGTAATACTCACTAACAATTTGCACTGCTGTTATAACAACAGTTAAGCCTATGTATATAGTCAATACTTTGGTTAGGAGTTTTCTCGACAGACTTATTTTTTTCATATGACTTAGTAATAGGTATTTATAATTATCAATATAGTTTATTTAAAGCAACTTGCTCTATTTAAATCTATATTATTTAAAGTTATTTCTGTTAAAATTCTTATTTGAAGTTTTGGGAATACGGATTGAAGCCGTAACTGTACCCGCAACTGTGTTTTAGTTTATCTAATAAGTCAGATTACCAAGATTTCAAGCCATCTACCTAGTTATTAGGTGTACACTCAATTTTGTGCGGGAAGACACAAAAAGGTGCTTTTAAAAATGACCTATATTTAATCGCAATCTTTTGTCCTGTGCTGCAAATCGGCCGTTTTATTTAATGCTCAAAGTTTTAAACCTTGGTTGGAAAATTAATCAAGTTGATATATTAAAGTCTATTAATGTTGAAGTTACGCAAAATTCTGTGACCTCAATTGTAGGCCCTAATGGCTCAGGTAAAACCAGTTTACTGCGCTGCATTTACCGCCAAATTGATGATTTTAGTGGCGACGTATTGGTTAATCAGCAAAATCAAAAGCAATTAGGTCAATTGGATTTTGCTAAGCAGGTTTCAGTAGTCACTCAGCAAATTAGCCATAACTTTGCGTTAAAAGTAATAGATATAGTTCGTATGGGACAATACCCATACCAATCAGCATTTAAAGCTAGCTCTGAGTCTCTAAAACAAGATTTAAATGAAATACTGATTAATTTGGAAATTGAACCTCTTAAACATAAGGTTTTTTCGAGTTTATCGGGTGGAGAGCAACAAAGAGTACTCATCGCAAGGGCACTCGCCCAAAAACCTAAATTACTCATTTTAGATGAGCCTACAAACCATTTAGATATTCATTTTCAACATCAAATCTTAAGTTTTTTACAGGAATTAGAAATTAGCGTTTTAATGACGATTCATGATTTGAATTTGGCTGCTCAGTATAGTGATCAAATTATTATGCTGAATAAAGGTCAAATCGAGTCAAGTGGCTCACCCGAAGAAGTGTTAACAGAAAACAGCATCAAGAAGGTATTTAATCTTGATAACCATGTTGGTGTCAATCCGATGACCAATAAGCTGCATGTGTTTTTTAGAAATGAGATGTGCCATGTTTAACGCTTCTACACAGGTTAAAATTATTTTTGGTCTGATTGGCTTGTTGGTGAGTTTTTTTGTCTCTTTGTTTTTTGGCTCAGCAGAGTTAAGTATTCAACAGGTTTCAGCTTGTTTAATTAATGACTGTGATAGTCAAATGATAGAAACCTTAATTTGGCAAATTAGAATGCCAAGGGTTTTAGTTGCCGTTTTGTGTGGAATGGGTTTAGCTGTTGCGGGCGCGATATTGCAAAATACAACCCGTAACCCTTTAGCTGAACCTTACTTATTTGGAGTTGTGTCTGGCGCTGGGTTAGGTGCTTCCATCGTCAGTTTGTGGTTTAGCCATAGCCCAAGTTTTGTCTTACCGCTTGTCGCTTTTTTTGGCGCATTAGCGGCAATCTTGATTGTAGTTACCATACATTCAATTTCTAAAAAACAGCAAATTGCTTCTTTGTTACTATCTGGTGTCGCTGTATCTTTTATGTTCAGTGCTATCAGCCAGTTTATTTTATTTGTTGGCGATCCTTTTGCCGCCAACCGAGTCATTTTTTGGTTAATGGGCTCGTTGAGTCGAGTTGAAAACCAACATTTAGTGATTATTGCCCCCGTGGTGATTGCCTGTATTAGTCTAGTTTATTATTTACATCGTCAATTAGATGCCCTGATGTTAGGGGAAGAAAACGCCTTAACCATGGGAATTAACGTTAAATCTTTAAGGTATGTATTATTAGCGTTATGTGCTGCTTTAACGGCAATTTTAGTTTCTTTTTGTGGTGGAATTGGCTTTGTTGGTTTGATGATACCGCATATAGCAAGGCAAATATTCGGTGTTACTTCAGCTAAGTTAATTACTGGTTGCATTATCATTGGGTCAATTTTTCTAATATGGGTTGATGTCATCGCAAGGGTTGCAGTGAAAGGGCAAGAAATTCCGATAGGTGTCATTACTTCGGTAATTGGCAGTTTATTCTTTATTAGTTTGATGTTGAAAAAATGAATGAAATTATGATTTTAGATATAGTAGTACCGGCTTTAGACAAATCGCGCTTAAATGAAATTATTCATCAAATTAATAATAAAACTAAACCCTTAGGCGCCTTAGGGGATTTAGAAAAAATCGCTAGTCAGTTGGCCCTTATTCAACAAAATGAAGAACATAATCAGAATAACCAAGGTATTGAGATTAAATTATCTAAACCTAGTATTTTAGTTTTTGCTGGCGATCATGGCATTGCAGCCCAAGGTGTGAGCATAGCACCAAGTGAAGTTACACAACAAATGGTGCTGAACTTTTTAGCAGGGGGCGCGGCAATCAACTGTTTTTGCCTAGCAAATGATATCGATTTTAAAATTATTGACGCAGGGATTAAAACTGAAATTACCCCAACACCTGAAAATTTGATAGTTCAACGCATACAAGCTGGAACACAGGATTTCTCTATTACATCTGCAATGTCAGTCGAGCAAGCCAACCAAGCAATACAATTAGGTTTTGTATTAACTCAATCTATTATCGATCAAGGTTGTAACTTGATTGGATTTGGCGAAATGGGAATTGCAAATACCAGTTCGGCTAGTGCACTCCTTTCTGCTTTTACTGGAATTGAAGTTAAAGAAACTGTTGGTTTAGGTACTGGTATTTCCAATCAGCAACTTACAACTAAGTTAACTTGTATTGAGAAGGCTCTGGCTAGACTTTCTGTGACTGAAATGAAACCTGATGAAATTTTAGCTGAGCTAGGTGGTTTTGAAATTGCTCAAATAGTTGGCGCAATTCTAGCCGCGGCGCAAAGGCAAAAAACGATAGTTATCGATGGTTTTATTGTTACAGTTGCGGCTTTAATTGCAACAAGAATACAAGCCAATGCACTCGATTATATGATTTTTAGCCACTCAGGAGATGAGAAAGCACATCAAACAGTACTAGGTGAACTAAATGCAAAACCTTTACTTAAACTTGGATTAAGACTGGGTGAGGGGACAGGCGCAGCTTTAGCTATGCCACTGATAAAATGCGCAGCTGAATTTTTTAATAATATGGCGACTTTTGATTCAGCGGCTGTTGAAAAAGTTGTTTAATAAAATGAAATACCAGCTTAATTTATTCTTTTTAGCGCTTGGATTTTTCTCTCGACTGCCTATTCCTAAATCAGTTACTTATAGTGAATTAAAGCTAAATCAATCCAGCCGATATTTTATGTTAGTCGGTTGGTTGCTTGGTGCCTTAGTTGCATCTGTCTACTATATTGCCAACCATTTCTTTTCCGAACATATTAGTATTTGGCTGGCAATGGTTTTTAGTTTGTTTTTGACTGGTTGTTTCCACGAAGACGGGTTTGCAGATATGGCGGATGGTTTTGGTGGTGGCTTAACCGTAGAAAGAAAACTCACTATCATGAAAGACAGTCGTTTAGGAACATACGGCGTCACAAGTTTGATTTTGTTACTGTTAGGCAAATTTCTATTATTAAGTGAAAGCCAGCATATTGTGATTGCTCTAATCGTCGCCTATGGATTATCTCGAGGTATTGCAGCTAGCTTTATTTATGATATGGATTACGTCACAGATATAGAAGAATCTAAATCTAAACCTTTAGCTAATAATCAAAATAAGTCTGATTTTATTATTCTTATCCTAACGGCTATTCCAACTGTTTGGCTGGTAGGCATGGAAGCCAGCCTGATCTTATTGGCAGTATTATTAGCATTTAGAACTATATTCAAAGCCTTCTTATACCGTCATATACAAGGGTATACAGGTGACTGTTTGGGCGCTGCGCAACAAGCAGCTGAAATATTAATTTATTTCACATTACTGCTTATTTATCAAAATTCTGGAATGTTAATTTTATGATTAATTTGATTATTGGTGGTGCTCGTTCTGGTAAGTCAAATTACGCCGAACGTTTGGCGAAAGCTTTATTCGATAACAATACATCGAAAATGATCCATTATATTGCGACAGCTGAGTGTATTGATCAAGAAATGGAACAAAGAATAAATCAGCACCGCTTAAATAGACTGGCAAGGTTTAAACAAAATACAGTTGAATTACATGAAGTACCTCTCGAATTAGGCGATAAACTCAAGCAATTAAATCAGCCAAATAATATAATACTAGTTGATTGCTTAACTTTGTGGTTAAACAATCAATTATACTATTCACCAGAACAAGACTTTGCAGATCTATGTGAATCGACATCTAATTTAATAAATAATTTACAAGCAGATGTTATTTTTGTCTCAAATGAAGTTGGATTAGGCATAATCCCACATAATGAAATCAGTCGTCGATTTGTAGATGAAGCAGGGCGTTTAAACCAAGCTATTGCAAAAAATTCAGACAATGTCATTTTTATGCTAGCTGGAATCGAACAATGTTTAAAAGGGGCAGTTTATGTCTAATAGTAGTAATAGAACATCTCGATTTACTTTAATGAGACATGGCAGTGTAGCCGGTCGACCTGCCTTATATGGCCATACTAATGTAGTTTTAAGCGACAAAGGCTTATCAGACATGCATAAGGCAGCCGAACTCGTTGATTTAGATGATAACATCGACAAAATTATTTCTTCACCAATGTTAAGGTGCGCTACTTTTGCTGAAAGATACAGCGAAATGTACAACATTAAAAATCAACTTGATCCAAGAATTACCGAGATGGATTTTGGCCGCTGGGATGGATTGCCATATGACAGATTAAAGCATCACTGGTCTAAGCTTGAAGCATTTTGGGCAAATCCATACAAAGTAACGCCACCAGAAGGCGAAAGATTAAAGCAGTTTGGTAAACGCGTTATTTCGTTTTGGCGAGAAACAATGGAAGCTAATCAAGGTGAACATTATTTAATCGTGACACATGGCGGTGTTATTAGAATTATATTAGCCAATATTCTTGATATTGATTGGCGAAATGCCAACTGGTTTAGCAATTTAAAAATAGATTATGCTTCGTTAAGTAAAATTGAGATTGGTGTCCATGAACAGGCAAAACCGGTTATAAAAACGATAGGCAGCCATGCTAGTGGTTTTATAAAAGAGTCTGATTAATGAATAAAACACTTATGGTTCAGGGCACTAGTTCTGATGCCGGTAAAAGTTTATTAGTTGCCGGTATCTGTCGTGTCTTAGCCAGAAAAGGCTTTAAAATAGCACCTTTCAAACCGCAAAATATGGCATTAAATAGTGCGGTTACTCAAGATGGAGGCGAGATAGGTAGAGCACAAGCCATACAAGCATTAGCTGCAGGTGTAAAGACTCAAGTCGATTTTAATCCTATTCTACTAAAGCCAAGTTCTGATACAGGTGCACAGGTCATTATACATGGCAAAGCCGTCTCTGATATGCAAGCGACTAAATATCACGATTACAAAAAAGTAGCAATGAATGCTGTTATTGAATCATTTGAACGGTTAAATGATAGTTTTGATTGCATAATTGTCGAAGGCGCAGGCAGTCCAGCTGAAATCAATTTACGCGAAGGTGATATTGCAAACATGGGCTTTGCTGAAAAAGTAGATTGTCCAGTTGTCTTAGTTGCAGATATCGACCGCGGTGGAGTATTCGCCCAAATTGTTGGTACTCTAGAGTTATTATCTGAGAGTGAAAGAAATCGTATTGTTGGCTTTGTTATTAATAAATTTCGTGGTGACATTAAATTATTAGAATCAGGTTTAACTTGGCTCGAAAATAAAACCAATAAGCCTGTTTTAGGTGTTCTTCCTTTTATTAAAGGATTAGAGATTGCTGCTGAAGATGCAATTGAAACGCAACAAGTTATCACAGATGAAAAAGTTACTATTGTAATTCCGGTTTTTCCACGTATCAGTAACCATACCGATTTTGATTCTCTTAGGTTACATCCTCAAATCAATCTTATTTATGCTAACCCAAATAAAGCTTTACCTAGCGCTGATCTTATCATTTTACCTGGCAGTAAAAATGTTCGAGCAGATCTTGAACACTTGCGAAAAATGCAATGGGATAAGCAAATAGACAAGCACTTACGCTATGGTGGTAAATTATTTGCCATCTGCGGTGGGTATCAAATGTTGGGTCATTTAATAAAAGATCCAAATGGTTATGAATATACCCCAGGACAAAGTCATGGCTTAGGTTATTTACCAATCGAAACGGAATTAAAACAAGATAAAGTATTAATAAATACAGAGTACAGACTCAATTTGGCAGGGCGCTCAACTCAAGTTAAAGGCTACGAAATACATTGCGGCGTTAGCCAGATAACAGATGAAAGCTTAGTTAAACAGACTTTGTTAGATAATGCCAATGGATTAAACAAGTCAGATGGCTTTGTCTCTTTAGATAATCAGGTCGCTGGATGTTATTTACATGGCATATTTGATAATCCGGAAGCCGTTAATATTTTAGCCAATTGGCTGAATGCTGATTTATGTAAAACTGAAGATTATGTAAAGCAGCAGTTATCCGCATTGGATAAATTAGCTGATGCATGTGAAGCGCACATTGATTTTAACCCAATATACAAACACCTAAATATTAAGTAGATAACTATGGTAGATGAAGTAATGCAACAAGAAAGACACCAAGCAAGAATGCAAAGATTAAAAGCAAAAGTCGATGCAAAGATACAAGCTGCACAAGAAGAGCGCGGTATAGTTATTGTTATTACGGGTAATGGTAAAGGCAAATCCACATCTGGTTTTGGTACTGTAGCCAGAGCGGTTGGACATGGGCTGACTACTGCTGTTGTTCAGTTTATTAAAGGCACTTGGGCATGTGGTGAAAGAGATTTACTTGAAAAATCTGGCTGTCAATTTCACGTAATGGCCACTGGATTTACGTGGGAAACTCAAAATAAAGATGCTGACATTGCTGCTGCTGAAAAAGTCTGGGCTGAAGGTAAAAAGCTTTTAGCAGATCCTAACGTTGATCTGATTTTGTTTGATGAATTAACTTACATGCTTAGCTATAAATATTTAGATATAGACGAAGTTTTAGATGCTATCGTTAATCGTCCTGAAAACCAACATGTGGTGGTAACTGGCCGCGGTGCACATAAAGCACTGATTGAAATTGCGGATACAGTCAGTGAAGTTCAATCTATTAAACATGCTTTTGAAGCCGGTATTAAAGCGCAGAAAGGAGTTGATTGGTGATTTTAAGGGCGCTTGTTTTACTGATTGTAAGTCTTAATTTTATTCAATTGGCTTGGGCAGAATCAAAGCCTAAGTTCATTGTTTTAGCGCCGCACATAGTCGAAATGTTTTATGAAATTGGTGCTGGTGAGCAAATAATTGGCACCACAGAGCATTCTGATTATCCTGAATCAGCTAAAGCGATTCCTCGAATCGGTAATTATGCGAATCTACAGATAGAAAGAATCCTGCAATTAAAGCCTGATCATATTATTGCTTGGAAATCAGGTAATCCAGATGAAGATTTAAAACGCTTAGCAAGATTAGGTATTAATTTGAAATATTCTAATCCGAATAGCATTGAAAGTGTTGCACAAGAGATCCTTTATTTTGGCGGATTGTCTGGTCATCAAACACAAGCCAGAATCGTTGCCGATAAATATTTAGCTCAATACAAACAGTTAGTAAACAAATACAAGAATAAAAAACCGGTTAAGATTTTTTATCAATTGTGGACATCGCCATTAACCACAGTTTCAAACAATGCGTGGCCATTACAATTAATCAGAACCTGTCAGATAGATAATTTGTTTGATAACTTAATTGGTGATTATCCACATATCAGCAAAGAACAAATTATTGTCGGTAAACCTGAAATAATTATTATCCCAACATCTAATTCTGAACCTAATGGCTCAGTAACAGATTGGAATCGATATACCAGTATTCCGGCAGTTCAAAACAAACAAGTTTTGACCGTTAACTCGGATAAACTGCACAGAATGACGCCAAGAGCTATAGACGAACTCGCAGTTACATGTGAGTTAATTGAAAAGTATCGCATCAGTACTCAATAGTATAAAGGCGGCGCAAGATAAACCAGTTTAATAACTGGTTTATGCATACCAAAACAAACCCATAATGTATATTATGTTAAATTGACTATTTATATAATAAGCTGGCATTGATATTACATTCATTATTTGATTAGTTACTACGCTCTTTAAAATCGCTTGATGAGTTTATGATAGCTCGGCTGAATGCGCTACTAATAGCCGGCTTTACGTATGCCAATTCGTCTTGTCTAAAAGAAAGTACCTCTTATGAGACAAAATTAAATAATAACAATAGTTTAATGAGGTTCGCTAATTTTTATCACGAGTTAAGTAACTTACTTTTAGTAGTTTTTTATGTGGTTGAACTTGATTATGTCTAGCCTTCCTAACATTTAGCATAAAATTCCGTCCGATGAATTTATGCTAAATGTCACTAAAATTAGCCAAAAGCACAAATAAGCGCTATTTTAAATAAATAACATATTTTCAACATAGGAGAAATTACTGTAGTCGCTCAAATTAAGACTGAAGATTAAACAATAATTAATGACTTAAATAATGAGGATTAGAAAATGAATACAGATATAAAACAAGTCCTTGCATTAAAAGGCTTTCCACAAGATTGTGAATTTGTAGGTTATGGTATTGTAGATAATGATGAGTATTTACTAAGTTTTGACGCTGAGCTAGGTACGATACAAAGAGCTTGGGGTAACGCGCCTTTATTAGCTTGTACATTCAGTGACTATGAACAAGCGTCCGTTGTAAGAGATAAAATTAACGCTTCAGCAAAAATTTGTGAAATGTTCGAAAATAATGTAAATCGATATATTACAATTCCTTCCAATGCCCATTAATTTTATTCAACCTACATTAAAATTTTAATGTAGGTTAAAAAATTAACGCAATTCCTCATCGAAAAACTAGTTTCTTAATTCTCTTCTTAGAATTTTACCAACATTGGTTTTTGGTAACTCTGCTCTAAACTCAACAGACTTTGGTACTTTGTAGCCAGTAAGATTCGTTTTACAATGTGCGATTAGCTCTTGCTCGGTTAAAGATTCATCTTTTTTAACGACAAATAATTTTACGACTTCACCGCATTTTTCATGTGGAATGCCTACAGCCGCAGCTTCAAGCACTTTTTTATTCATTACAGCAACTTCTTCTATTTCGTTGGGATAAACATTGAAGCCTGAAGTTAATATCATATCCTTTTTGCGATCGACAATTCTAAAGTATCCATCTTCATCCATTTCGGCAATGTCACCGGTACAGAACCATCCATCTTTAATCACTTCCTCAGTCGCTTCTGGGCGGTTAAAGTAACCTTTCATAACCTGAGGCCCTTTAACTTGTAACTCCCCTGCTTCACCGACGCCTAAAACCTTACCTGAATCGTCTACAACTCGGCAATCAGTAGATGAGACAGGCAAACCAATACTGCCATTATAAGCGGTTAGATTTAATGGATTGATAGATACTGCAGGCGAACACTCAGTTAAACCGTAAGCTTCTAACAATTTGCAGCCTGTGACTTGTTGCCATTTCTCTGCGACAGGTCTTTGTACCGCCATTCCTCCGCCTAACGCTAGTTTAAATTGACTAAAATCTAACTCGGCGAAACCTTCAGTGTTTAATAAACCGTTAAACAAAGTATTCACGCCAGTTAAGGCTGTAAATTGATACTTGTTTAGTTCTTTTACAAAACCAGGCATGTCTCTCGGATTTGTAATTAATACGTTGGTCGCACCATATTTCATGAAATTTAAGCAATTAGCTAGTAATGCGAATATATGGTAAAGCGGTAATGCGGTTATAACGACTTCTTCACCATATTTCATCGTACTATCTAACCAAGCGCCTGCCTGCAATAAATTGGCGACCATGTTTCTGTGCGTTAACATTGCACCTTTAGCGACCCCAGTCGTGCCACCTGTATATTGTAGAAATGCTAAATCATCAGGCATTAACTCAGGTTTTTTATAATTAAGTTTAGCGCCTTGGCTAATAACCTGATTGAATTTTATCGCGTTAGGTAAATTAAATGGTTTTACCATTTTTTTGACATGTTTAACGACTGTATTAACTAAGCATTTCTTAACAAAACCTAGTCGGTCACCCAGTTCTGTTAATATGATATGTTCTAGATTAGTTTCAGGTAACACTGTCTCTAAGGTATGAGCAAAATTGGCAACTATTACGATAGCTTTAGCTTTTGAGTCATTTAATTGGTGCTTTAATTCTCTAGGTGTATAAAGTGGATTTACATTTGCTACAACACAGCCAGCTTTTAGTACACCAAATAAAGCCACTGGATACTGGAGTAGATTCGGCATCATCAAGGCGACAGCATCGCCTTTATTCAACTTTAAGCTATTTTGAAGATATGCGGCAAAGGCGGTGCTTTGTTTATCTAACTCTTCGTATGTAATGCCTTTATCCATGTTAATAAAGGCAGTTTTATTGGCAAACTTTTGGCAGGACTCTTGTATTACTTCAATTAAAGATGGGTATTGTTCAGGTTCGATAAATTCTGGTACACCAGATTCATAACTTTTTAACCAAGGCTTTTCCATGAAGAAACTCCATTTTATTTTTATAAATTATTTGTAGTCAGTATTGCAGCTGATAAATGATTAAGCAAACAATGACTTACTCTTGCTTAATTATTTATTGGTTCTTGTATTGTTTAATTTTAAGCTGAGTTCTAAGGTTTTAAAATGCTCCACGCCCAATTTATTTCAGTTATTTTAGTTTGATCACCTCCGCGATCAGGATGATGCTTCAAACATAAGCCTTTATAAGCTTGTTTTATTTCATTTGCATTAGCGTCTGAATTTATTTCAAGTATCACAAAAGCCTTTTCTACATCGGACTTATCTACTAATGGCTTTATACTGATTTGTTGCCAGAAGTTGTCTAACAGCGTTTCGACTTGGGCTTCATCTGTATTTAATAGATTGTCCCAATTAAGGTAGTAGCTTCTTAAAGTATCTAATTTTGTCAGTGCTTCACTATTCGTAATTTGTTTACTGATGCTGACTCTAGCTAAACCAATTTCTATATGTGCTTTATTCTGATTAAACCAAATGTCTCTTAATTTATACAAGGCGTTATATAAGATAAAGTGTTGCTGAAATAATAAAAATTGATTGTCTTGAGCAAAAGGTTTGATTAATTGGTATGGCGGTTGTTTTAACTTAGAGAAAATTTCAGATTCTAAAATATTTGTTTCGTCTGTTAGTATCTCATCAAGCGCATCAATGTAGCTTTGATTAAATCGATCTAACTCTTGGTGTATATTCATTTGTAGGGGATATAAAAAAGGCCCGCAAATGCGAGCCTTTTAAAATTACTTTTTCTTAGCCAATTTTTCTTTGATACGTGCAGCTTTACCAGTCAAGCCACGTAAGTAGTATAACTTAGCTTGACGAACGTCACCGCGACGTTTAACTTCAATACCCGCAACTAGTGGGCTGTGTGTTTGGAAAACACGTTCTACACCTTCACCGCCAGAAATCTTGCGAACAGTGAATGATGAATGTAAGCCACGATTTTTCTTAGCAATTACAACGCCTTCAAAAGCCTGTAAACGCTCGCGCTCACCTTCTTTAACTCTTACTTGGATAACAACTGTGTCACCCGGTGCAAACGCTGGAACGTCTGCTTTTAATTGCTCGTCTTCGAGCATTTTAATGATGTTGCTCATAATTTTACCTTTCCTAGAATGCACTGTCATTATTGCTAAATTGAGTCTTAAACTCGTTTAATAACTCAACTTGCTCATCAGTCAGAGCTAGGTTATTTAATAAGTCTGGACGTCTTAACCAAGTCCGCCCCAATGCCTGTTTTAACCGCCAACGCTCAATTTTTTTATGATCGCCACTCAGTAAAACTGAAGGGACTTGTTGATCATCTAATGTTTCTGGCCTTGTATAATGCGGGCAATCCAATAATCCATTATTAAATGAATCTTGCTCTGCCGATAATTCATGACCTAAAACACCAGGAATTAAACGCGACACTGAATCAATCAATGTCATCGCAGGTAATTCACCACCACTTAAAACATAATCACCAATCGACCACTCTTCATCGACTTCGGACTCAATAAGCCTTTCATCAATGCCTTCATAGCGACCCGCAATTAGCAAAAGTTTTGGATTATTAACCAACTCTGCTGCACCTGCTTGATCAAGTTTTCGACCTTGTGGCGACAAATAAATTGTCTTTACACCGTCTCCTGCTTGTTCTTTTGCAGCTGCAATTGCATCTTTTAACGGTTGTACCATCATTAACATTCCCGGACCACCACCATAAGGCCTGTCGTCGACAGTACGATGTTTATCGTAGGTAAAATCCCTCGGATTCCAACGATGGAACTCAATCATGCCTTTTTTGATTGCTCGACCCGTTACACCATGATTTGTAATTGCATCAAACATTTCTGGAAAAAGGCTTATCACCCCTACCCAATTTAATGTCGACATCAATTAAAAATCCGCGTCCCAGTCAACAGTAATCAGTTTTGCGTCCATATCGACAGATTTGATGACTTGGTCATCTATCATAGGTATTAAACGCTCACTTGTACCAAAAGCATCATTGCTATTAGCTTTAACTACCATTACATCGTTAGAGCCTGTCTCCATAAGAGATTTTACAATCCCCATGTCATATCCAGTTGAGTTAACAACTTTTAATCCGACAAGATCTCGCCAGTAATATTCGCCATCAGCTAAATCAGGTAGTTGTTCAGCAGAGATAAGTATATCCATACCGGTTAACAACTGGGCTTTCTCGCGAACATCAACGTCTTCTAATTTGACGATGAGTCCTTTGTTATGTCTACGCCACTCAACAATGTTAACTTTTTGCCACATATTATCCCGGCCAATAGTCCAAGGATTGTAGTCAAAAATGTTTTCAGCATAGTCAGTAAAAGAAGATACTTTCAACCAGCCTTTAATGCCATACACCGCACCTAAGCGACCTACAACAATTTCATTTTCTGGTTTATTCATAACTTAATCTACTTAAATTCTTAGTCAATTAAGCCGCTTTACGAGCGTCTTTAATTAAACTTTTTACACGGTCAGAAGTTTGTGCACCAGTATTGATCCAGTGATCAACACGGTCTAAATCTAAGCGTAAACGCTCTTCTTGACCACGTGCGATTGGATTAAAAAAGCCAATACGCTCGATGAAACGACCATCGCGAGGGCTTCTGCTGTCTGCTACTACCACTTGGTAGAAAGGACGCTTTTTAGAGCCACCACGAGATAAACGAATAGTTACCATATCGTACCCATAGTTATTTATATTAAAGTTAAAAGAAATTGGCGCTTTTTGACTCGGAGCCAAAAAGCTCGCGAATTATACATAGATAGGGTTTAAATGCAAGTAAATAGCTGTTTAGAGTGATATTTAGATGGAAATAAGTAGGCTAAAACAAAAAAACCTGATTTTATCGTTAAAGTCAGGTTTTTAAATGCTTTTTAGTATATTAGCTGGGTTAGGTTATTTACGACCAAACATGCCGCCTGGACCACCCATTCCTCCCATACCGCCCATTCCACCACCTGGTGGCATCATACCTTTCATACCGCGCATCATTTTCATCATGCCGCCTTTACCAGACATTTTTTTCATCATTTTTTGCATTTGCATAAATTGCTTTAATAAACGATTGATGTCTTGAACTTGCGTACCTGAGCCTGCAGCGATACGTTTTTTACGCGAGCCTTTGATTAAATCAGGAAATGCACGCTCTTTAGGTGTCATAGAGTTGATGATAGCTTCCATTTGTACAAATTGTTTATTATCAACTTTATCTTTAACATTATCTGGTAAGTTACCCATTCCAGGTAATTTATCCATCAAGCTTGCCATGCCGCCCATATTTCTCATTTGAGCAAGTTGGTCACGGAAATCTTCTAAATCAAAGCCTTTTCCTTTTTGTACTTTTTTGGCAAGTTTAATCGCTTTATCTTTATCGACTTTACGTTCTACTTCTTCGATTAAAGATAGCATGTCACCCATGCCTAAAATTCTAGATGCAATTCTATCTGGGTGGAAAGGTTCTAGCGCATCCGTTTTTTCACCAACACCAATAAATTTAATTGGTTTACCTGTGATGTGACGAATTGATAACGCTGCACCACCTCTAGCATCACCATCGGCTTTGGTTAGTATCACACCTGAAAGCGGTAAAGCTTCATTGAATGCTTTTGCTGTATTCGCAGCATCTTGACCAGTCATAGCATCAACGACAAATAAGGTCTCGATTGGATTGATTGCTTTATGTAGGTCTTTAATTTCGTCCATCATGTCATTATCGACATGTAAACGACCTGCAGTATCTAGAATAACAACATCGAAAAATTGTAGCTTTGCATGCTCAATCGCAGCATTTGCGATATCAATTGGTTTTTGCTCTATATTACTCGGGAAAAATTCGACCCCGACTTCTGTCGCAAGTGTTTCTAATTGTTTTATCGCAGCAGGACGATAAACATCGGCACTCACAACAAGTACTTTTTTCTTTTCTCTTTCTTTTAAATATTTAGATAATTTAGCGACTGAGGTTGTTTTACCCGCACCTTGTAAACCAGCCATCATTAATATAGCTGGTTTTTGTGTTGCTAAATTTAATGATTCATTGGCCTCACCCATTGCCGAGACCATTTCTTCATTAACGATTTTTAAAAATGCTTGGCCTGGGTTTAAGCTTTTGCTCACTTCTAAGCCGAGCGATTTTTCTTTTACATTAGCGATGAAAGATTTAATAACTGGTAAAGCGACATCTGCTTCTAATAAAGCCATACGTACTTCACGCAGGGTCTCTTTTATATTGTCTTCGCTTAAACGGCCTTTACCTGTAATATTTTTTAGGGTTTGACTTAAACGATCGGATAAACTCTCAAACATAATTATTCCTGGCTAACTCACTGAGTTACTTAACTGGCTGATAGAATTTTAATTATTATTTAGTAAATAAAACTCAATGCTTGGTAAATAGTGGGATTATAAACTGAAAGACAAACAAAATGCGAGCTAGGAAACATTCAAAAGCCAACTCAAGTGATATAATTTTGATAAATCACAACTCTATATAATATTCAGGCGCTATATTACTTGCGTTTAACAAAATAGCATGGAAAATAGCAAGCTCAGTTTTTAAATAATAATATAAAGGATTAAAAAATGAGCCTAGCGATTCTAGGAATCATCTTTTATACAATAAGTGCCTCTGGCTTATTGCTCATTTTTACCAATAAAACAAAAGTTAATGCACTCAATATTTCATTAGTCGGTTGCTTAGGTTTAGCTCTACACACTATTTATGTGTTTCAACATTTCCAATTAGATGTATACGAAACCTTCTCATTATTAATAGTTACTAATTTAATCACTATATTTGTCAGTGTTATTGCAATTTTATTTGCCTTATTAAGCAAAAATTATTTTACCTTGCCGGTAAATTTTCTGTTTTCCGGTTTTGTATTACTTGCGAGTCAATTTATCCCTAATGCAGATGCCAATTTTTCAGGATGGTCAGGTGAGTTAATTGGACATATTTTCTTGTCTGTAGCTTCTTATGCGATTTTATTGATTTCGACTTTACTCTCTTTTCAATACAACTTGGTATCAAGTCGCTTAAAACATCATGATTTATCCATTTTAAGTTTACCTATGCCCTCTCTAACAACGATAGAGAACCAAGTCATTATGTTGTTAAAGCTAGGCAGTTCAGTGCTGTTATTGTCTATTGTGACGGGGTTTATTTTTCTTGATAACTTTTTAGGCTCAGGTCAAGCGCATAAAGCATTGCTGTCTTCTTTAGCTTGTATTTGTTTTTTTGCTGCTTTATTTGGTCACCAAACATTAGGGTGGCGCGGCAAATATGTATTATTATTAAATTTTACTGGGAGCCTATTTTTAACTATGGGTTATTTTGGTTCTCGATTCGTAAAAGAATTTATTTTAAGTTAAACACTTGATTCTTTTCTTTATCAAACATATTTATACTTCCAACTAAAACATATAGGAAATACCTGTTGAACGAATTATCAACAAGCACTTTGTTTATTATTCTTGTTATTTTAATTTGCATATCTGCTTTCTTCTCAAGTTCTGAAACTGGGATGATGTCTTTAAATAAATATAAGTTAAGACATTTATCTCAAAGCGGTAATAAATCAGCAAAGCGCGTTCAAAAGTTACTAGATAATCCAGAAAAATTAATTGGATTAATCTTAATTGGTAATAACCTAGTCAATATTTTTGCCGCTTCAATTGCAACTTTCATCGGCATTCGTTTATTAGGCGACTATGGCGAAGCATTTGCTACTTTTATAGCTGGCTTAGCCTTAACAGTTGTTATTTTAATTTTCGCAGAAGTCACACCTAAGACCTTAGCGGCTTATTTTCCTGAAAAAATTGCCTACCCTGCATCAATTATTTTAAGTGCATTATTAGTTCCTTTTTATCCTTTTGTTTGGTGTTTAAATAAAATCACCCAAGGCGTTTTGAGGTTATTCAGAATCAACTTAGATAATAGGCAAGATGCCCTCACCCATGAAGAATTAAGAACGGTTGTAGACGAAGCCGGTGCACTTATTCCTCGAAAACACCAAGATATGTTACTCAGTGTGCTTGATTTAGAAAAAGTAACGGTTGAAGATATTATGGTGCCAAGAAGTGACATTGTTGGTATAGATATTAATGACGAATGGAAAGATATCTTAAAACAATTAACCCATGGTACACATACTCGAATTTTACTCTATCGGGATTCTCTTGATGAAGCCGTTGGCTTTGTGCATGCTAGAGATATTTTACGTTTACTTTCAAAAACTAAATTTAGTAAAGAAGCTTTATTACGCGCAGTAAGGGATATTTATTTTATTCCTGAAGGAACGCCACTTAATGTTCAATTATTAAAGTTTCAACGTAATAAAGAGCGAATTGGTATTGTTGTTGACGAATACGGCGATATTCAAGGTTTGATTACTTTAGAAGACATATTAGAAGAGATAGTTGGTGACTTCACAACGACTATGATGTTGCCTGGCGATCAAAATACTAGACAAAAAGATGGTAGTTATTTAGTCGATGCTGCCAGTAGTATCCGCGACTTAAATAAAAAGTATAAGTGGAAGTTTCCTGAAGATGGCCCAAGAACCTTAAATGGCTTAATTTTAGAGTATTTTGAAGATATACCTGAATCTAATATCGGGATGAGGCTATTTGGTTATCCTATCGAAATTTTAGAATTACAAGAAAACATGATTAAGCAAGTCAAAATCTACCCTCTTCTATTTAAAAAGAAGAAATAAATTCAAAGCAGTAATAGCAATTTGTTGTTACTGCTTGCCTCTCATTAAAATTTGCAACAGATTTACATTTATTATCTCGTTTGTTCCAAGTGGGTTTGTTAAACTCTGGTTGATATTAAAATAAAAAAGTGATCTAAATGAAAAAAATTATTTCCGCTTGCCTTTTTTTGTTTGCAAGCCACTCAGCTCAAGCTAATTTAACCGCCTCAGAAACCTATGTCGGATCGCAAGAGTGCCAACAATGCCACCAAGCTGAATTTGAAAATTGGCAGCAATCAGATCATTTTAAAGCAATGGCAGAACCGAATGCTGACACTGTACTAGGTGATTTTACTGATGTCACTGTTGAATTTCACAATATCAAAACCCGATTTTTCATAAAAAACAATGATTATTATATTGATACCATAGGTAAAAAAGGGATTAGAAAAACCTACAAAGTCGATTACACATTTGGTCATTATCCGTTGCAGCAATACTTACTCAAAACAGAGAAAGGTAATATACAGGCATTTAATATTGCATGGGATTCAAGAAAAAAATCAGAAGGTGGTCAGCGTTGGTTTCACTTGCAACCGGATGAAAATATCACGCCTGATCATGCATTCTTCTGGGATGGTTATTTCCAAAACTGGAATACTCGATGCGCTGAATGCCACAGCACCAATGTTGAAAAGAATTTTAAGGTCGAAGACTTAAGCTACCACACTACGTTTTCAGAAATCAATGTCGGTTGTGAAGCCTGTCATGGCCCAGGAAAGCAACATATCACTAATATGAAAGACGGGAAAACGTCTAAAAGTGAGCTTGCATTAGCTTTTGTTAAACAGCCTAAACTAAGCTGGGAGTTTGTTGAAAATGATCCGATTGCTAATCCGATTGGTGAAAAGTCTGAAACCCATATAGATATGTGTGGCGGTTGCCACTCAAGACGCTTACCTATATCCGATATAAAAACGGGTAAACCTTATCATGAACAATATCGATTAGAGCTACTTGGTGAGAATTTATATTTTCCAGATGGTCAAATTCAAGATGAAGTATTTGTGTTAGGCTCATTCTTACAAAGTAAGATGCATCAAGCCGGTGTAACTTGTCAAAATTGTCACGAACCTCACTCGAGTAAATTAATCGCTGAAGGTAATGCTTTATGTAATCAATGCCACTTACCAACTGAATTTGATACACCTAAACATTACAATCATGCGAAAGAATCAGAAGCAGCGCAATGTGTAAGTTGCCACATGCCAACTAGAACATATATGGGGGTTGATGATAGACGCGACCATGGCTTTAAAGTACCTCACCCAGATGTAAGCGATAAAGAAACACCAAATGCTTGTACTAATTGCCATCAAGATAAAGATAATGGCTGGGCTAGTAAGAATATAAATAACTGGCTAACCTCGCATAACAAACCTAAACAGACAGAAGCTAAATGGATAACCGCAAATAAAAAAGCACGCTCATTAGATGCTTTAGCAAATGCAAAAGTTGCGGCAACAGCGAGTGATGAAACTTTACCACCAATTATCCGTGCGACACTTTATCAGCAATTATCTAACTACCCTTCTCGTATTTCTGTTCAAGGCGCACAATTTGGGTTGTTAGACAAGAGCCCTATGATTAGACGCGCAGCTGTTGCTTCATTAACGAGTTTACCAGCAGACATGCGCTGGCAAATATTAGAACCTATGCTTAAAGACACAAATGCAAGTGTCAGGTTTGAAGTCGCTTCTGCGCTATCTGATGTCATGACTCAGTTACCAGCGCAAGCGCAACAACAAATTAAGCCTTTAATCGGTATCTATAAAAAAGGCTTAGAACTATCGGCAGAATCGCCATCATCTCAAGTTGCTTTAGCTAATTTAGCGAGTCGTCAAGGTGACTGGAAACAAGCAGAGCAGCATTACAAAATTGCATTAAAAATTTCGCCAAACTATATTCCAGCGATTTTAAATTTAGCGGATTACTATAGAAGCCAAAATAAAACCGACCTAGAGTTAAAACACATTCAACACGCATTAAAAGTCATGCCTGACAGTAGTGCGGTTCAACATACCTATGGTTTATATTTAATTAGACAACAAAAGTATAATGAAGCGGTTTCCTACTTAAAAGAAGCAGCTGAATTAGCCGACGCTCAGCCAAGATACGCATATGTTTATGCTGTTGCCTTAGATAGCGTTAAACAAACTCACAGAGCTATTCAGGCGTTACAAAATGCAGATAAAAGGTGGCCTAATCAATATGAATTACTTGCCACTCAAGTCTTATTTTTAGAGAAATTGGGCCGAACAAATGACATATTAAGGCCACTATCTAAATTATCTATGATAGCGCCTAGCTCTCCTCAAGTGCAACAATGGGTGCAAAAGTACGCAAGGCAGTAAGCGCTTTAGCTAACTGAAGGTTTAAAAAGCCCTGTTTGATTAGAAACAGGGTTTTTCATTTTATATTCAATTTTATAAATCTAAGTGAGCAACTTACCTTCTGTTGCCAATACCGCATGGCCACCCATTTTAACTTTTATTTCACCATCTAAACTTTCTAACATTTCTATATGAAGAAAACTTTTACGGCCTTGATGCGCGCCACGCTCTGCAACAAAACCAACAGGGAGTTCTGAATAGACTGGGAATTGATTTAAATAACCAGCGAAAGCAGGCATAGCTGCACCAACAGGTGGATCTTCATGTATGCCGAAAACAGGCCCGACTAATCGACAATGAAAATCTGAATTAGAAAGCGCATTTTTTCCACTAAAAAGTAAAATTGCATTAGCACAGGTTGCTGGTGCTGTAGATCTAGCCCAAGCATCATAATTAAAACGAGCTGCTTTCAATGACTCGAAACTGTCTACGGGCACGATTAGATATGGTATTTGAGTCGCAACTAGCATAGGCGTAAAGCCATTCACGTTGAAATGGTAGCTATCTATCGACAACATCTCACCTAACTCATCTGCGCTAGGGGTAAATTTGTCATATTCAGGACGAGCTGATGTTTCAAATTGATTAAATATAGCTTCGCCATCTTTTACTAATACGCTACAAGGTACCTTACCGTGAGCTTCTTCTAGTAAGAAATCATTTTGACCTTCAGAAAGTTTAATGACGCCTGTTTTAGCTAAACAATAAATTGCTGCAATTGTTGGATGTCCACCAAATTCAAACTCTCTACTTTGGTTAAAAATCCTTAATTTAGGCACCCCAAAATTTGCTTGAGTAACAAAGACAGTACGCCATAAATTAAATTCGCCAGCAATTTGTAGCATTTGCGCTTCAGTCAGGCCCTCAGCTTCAGGTACAACTGCGATTTGAGCACCTTCAAATCGATTTTTGGTAAATACATCAACCGTGTAATATTTAATCGCCATAAACTTACCTTTTAAAATATTTGCTGATTAAGTATTAATAACAGCACATAGTTTTTGAATTGCAAGTTGCTGATAAGAAATAGTAAATTTATCGAACAGAAAACTAATTATTTTATGGATATGATTAAGTGATTAAATAAGTTTTAGAGTTTTAAACAAGGCAGGCACATAGATTGTTTGAACAAAAACCGATTCTAGTTAACGTGAGTTTATATAAATTAATATAAGCGCGTCGCTAATAACCCGACGCGCTTTGTGAAATTAGCGACAGATTAATCTATAAATAGATATTTATGCATTTGTGCGGATAAACGCCAGTTTCGTTTAATACATGTTTGTATTACTAATTCGGTTGCACGCTTCTTTTGGCTGATTGGCTGTAAACAAACTGTTTTATCAGTTAAATCATCAATTTTAGCTAACAATTCATCTAGATCATCTATGTGTTGTTGGGTCGCAACCGGGTGTTTAATTTCATTGGCTCGATTTAACGCTGAATTTAAAACTTCATATCCACCTTTCATATTTACTTTTGGTGAAACAGTTACATAAGTATTAGCGTGCGTTTTAATTTCAAATGTGCCACTTGTTTCTATTTGTGTTGAATAACCTGCGTTATTAAGTAGCTCAGTAAGTGGAATTAAATCATAGATACAAGGTTCACCACCTGTAATCACAACATGCTTTGCAGTGTACTTAGCCAGCAAATTTAATATATCGTTTTCTGTAAAGTCGGCCCAACAATCTGATTCATTTGAGATGTCGATTACTAAACTTTGTTTAACTTGTGTTGATTCGCTTTTTTCCCATGTATGTTTAGTATCGCACCAAGCACAACCTACAGGACAAGCTTGCAAGCGAATGAATATGGCTGGAACGCCTGTATAGCAGCCCTCACCTTGAATTGTTTCAAATATTTCATTAACTGGGTAATTCATATAGTAAGCTTGTAACCTTGATTCTAATCTGTAAACTTGCCGCATTATAAGCTATTTAACGAGGAAAGCATGTCTGAAAAAGCAGTAGTTATATATTCAGGTGGAATGGATTCATTCACAGTCTTAAATTTAGCAATAAATCAAGGATATGAAGTGTTGGCCTTATCTTTTAATTATGGTCAGAGGCATGTTAAAGAATTAGATTATGCAAAATTTGTCTGTGCTGAACTCAATATCCCGCATAAGATTGTCGATATATCGGCAATAAATAGCCTTTTAGCAGGCTCATCATTAACAGATGATATTGAAATTCCTGAAGGCCATTATGAAGAAGATTCAATGAAATCGACGGTTGTGCCAAACCGGAATATGATTTTATTGTCTATGGCTGTCGCCTATGCAATTTCATCTGAAGCGACAAAAGTGTTTTACGGTGCTCACTCTGGTGACCACGCTATTTACCCTGATTGTCGCCCAGAATTTGTCGAAAAGATGAAAGCGGTTTGTGCGATTGCTGATTATCAAGCTACCGATATAGTGACGCCTTTTTTGCATCAAAGTAAAATTGAAATTTTAGCAAAAGGGCTTGAGTTGGGCTTAGACTACAGCAAAACATGGACCTGTTATAACGGCCGTGAAAAAGCTTGTGGGAAATGTGGGGCCTGCCAAGAAAGGCTTGAAGCTTTCAAATTGAATAATCAAACAGACCCATTAGATTACGAATAAATTGCCTTGATACAAATTAGCTAACTTGATGTTTCCTTTTTTGCTTTAAACATTAAGTTAGCTTCTATTTTTCCAACCTGTATTTTATCGACCAAGTTAAATGCGAAACTCTCAAAAAATCTTGTGTATTTATCAAGCGTTACTAAAACTGCTAATCCACTACTTTGCGAATTTTCAGCCACTAACGAATCAATAGCGGCTAAGATATAGTGCCCTATTCCGTGGTGTTGATGATTGGGGTGTACCGCAATAAAAGACAATAAATGATAAGCATTATATTGAAGAACATCTTTAACTTTTTGCTCTTTTTCTATCATCTGTTTCGTTGATACATAACCCGCGGTTAGCATCATCTTTAATCGCCAGTGCCAAAAGCGTTGAGGCTCTAATTTATTATCTGGTAATGTGATGCAGGCAACCGCCACTAAAGTATCTGCCTGATAGACACCTATTATTGGCTGTTGTTGTTCCCAAAAAATCATTAATTCTTCACGAATTGCAGCCCTTAATTTTTGCTCATAATCCGCTGCAGTCGCATTAAAGCAACTCATGAAAAATGGGTCGTCATGATAAGCTTGATATAACAAAGAACAAGCTAGTTTAATTTCGTCTCCGGAAAGATAGGCTGCTGATAATTCGGTATCTAAGGTTAGATCTTCCATAATTTATTATTCTTAAAATAAGATAAGTATTAAAGATAATAATGGTTGAAAAAAACTAAAGATCAAATCATTAGACTTTAAATCCTAACAAAGCATTAATTTTTTTTATTTTGAGTAGCTCTGACAAATTAACGAGTAATTTAACCTTGCATAAAATGATACTGTTATGAAAAAAACATAAAAATAACAGCATCGCAAAACATAAACTGATAAAGTTAACTACAACTAGGATTAAAGCAATTCCCCAGCTCTTTTCTGCGGTCAAAGCATTGGTGATTATGTAGTCCCTTAATTTAAGATTAATCAAGCTCAGTTGATTCAGGTTTTTTGTGATTACATCTAGATTTAAACCAAGATTATTAATATTGGTTAATCTTGTAAATTGAAATTTAGCTAAGAGATTAGGATCAAATACATCATTTTGTTTAGCGGTTTTAAGCCATTTTTTGAGTGCTAATTTGGTTGGTATATCAGCAAAACTCAAGATTTGTATTTCAAAGTCGTCTCTTGCTAACTTAAACGCCTCTATTAACTGATCATTAACTTTAAGTTTTTTATTGTATAAAATATTTTCCAAACTCGTTAATAATAATTCTCCAGCGTTCTGTAACTGCTCGAATTTATCTTCGCCCTGTCTTTGATTTAGGGCGTTAAACAAATCACTACTATTGGCATTTGCGGTTAACTTCTCGAAATTATTCCCTTGCTTGAAATTTTCTAACCTTAATATTGTTGGTTTTAAACTCAGTAAATACTCAGATTTTAAATGGTTAAAATTGGCTATGTATTTGTCATGTTTATCACTATTTTCACTGTATAGGACAAGAAGATTGACTAAGTTGTCTAGTTCAGCTTTATTCTCAGTAAAAACTAAATAGCTATCAGTAAAATTAGATTGACCAATCGCTTGCTGTAAAATATCAACTAACACCTGATCTACTTGTTCAAAATGTTGGGGCAATTTTACAGGGTTAGAATCTTGATAATGTTTAATTTGGTTATCAAGCAAGTTAAGCTTTTCATCTAACACTATGCTCAGTTGATAAAATTGGTTATAACTCAAACCGGTATGACTAGGTTTAATAAGGTCCCAAATCGCAATTTGGCAGCTAATGATTAAGCAAATAATAGGAATTAAAAAAGCAATTACTCTTCTTTTTTCTTTAACTATTTTAATAGAGTCTTCGGTCGTTACTTTTAAATTCAAATCAGTTTGCTGCATACCTAAACCTGTAGATTAACATTTCGGGCTGTTATAGGGTTAAACGCCTACTTTATCACAATTTAAATCGGTTAAAACCATGCTAATTAAGTCAGCTAATTGTTGGAATGTAGCTGATTTTTGTGTGGTTTGGCGCCAAACTAAAGCAATATCACGACTTGTATCTTTACCTGAAATAGGCTCGATTAATTTAATATCACGGTTGTTAATTAGACCAGATTTAACGGCCAGTTGGGGCAAAAATGTAGCCCCCTTAAAACAGTCAACCATTTCGATTAAAGTATTCAGACTAGCCGCTGACAGTGGACTAATTTTAGTTTTATCTACTAACTTACAAGCAGAGATAGCGTGGTCGGTTAAACAATGCTCCTGAGGTAGTAAAAATACGCTCTCATCTGGTAGTTGTTGATATGAGAACGCTTCTTGTACTTCAAATTCTGCATGAACTGCTAGCCAAAATTTATCTCGACCTAGTATTTTACTATGACAAGCTTTTATTTCTGTCGGTAAAGCTAAAATAACGCAATCTAATTCTGCTGCTTCAAGTTTTTTCAATAACTTTTCTGTCGTTTCTTCAATAAATAAGATATTAAGTTCGGGATACTTGGCTAACGCGGTTGAATAGAATTGCTTTAGAATATACGGTGCAATAGTGGGTATACAGCCAATTTTTATTTTACCTACCATAGGTTGGTTAAAATTAACTGTCATATCAGTTAGTTCGTGCGTTTGTTGTAATATTTTTTTGGCTTGATCTACGACTGCTAATCCTAAATCAGTAAACACGAAAGCTTTGTGATCTCTTTCAATCAACTGGCCATTAAATTGCTCTTCTAAATTTTGAATACCATTACTTAAAGTAGATTGGCTAACAAAACATGCTTCTGCTGCACGATTGAAATTATTTATTTCATGCAATTTTATTAAATATTGCAGGTTTCTTAAACTAGGTAATTTATTCATATAGTTAGAATTATTGGCTTTGATTTATTGTAAGATGTTTTATGCATAAATTGCGAATAATAATTAGAATCGGATTCAACTTAGTCAGCTTAAACATGTAAAAGTTATGTAAAATAAACCAGAATTAAACCTTCGGGGTTAATATAATGATATATACAAAATTGTTTAAAAACATTAATTGAATATTTCCAATATCCAAATGTACTTTGCTTGTTAATATATAGCAAAAAAAACATCCAAAATTCAAACAAATTACCTCGATAAAACAAGAGGTAAGTATCAATTTAAGTGAGTTAAATATGTCATATCATGTACTAATAATTGATGATGATGAAAGTTTATCTGAACTATTATCTGAATATTTAGAAAGTGAGCAATTGCACTGTACAAGAGCTAAAAATGGATTAGTTGGTATTGATTTATTAAAAACCAAACAATTTGATCTGGTTTTACTCGATGTGATGATGCCTGGTATTGATGGGTTTGAAACTTTAAAAAGATTAAGGCAGTTTACCAAAACACCTGTTCTTATGCTTACTGCTAAAGGGGACGATTTTGACCGAATACTCGGATTAGAGCTGGGTGCTGATGATTACTTACCTAAACCCTTTAACCACAGGGAGCTACTCGCAAGAATCAAAGCGATTTTAAGACGTTTTGAATACGCGCAAGAAAAACCTGAAACGCAAACAAACCACGTAGGTAATATTACGATAGACCATAATAACCATTGTATGGTTTTCGATAATGAAAAGATTGAATTGACCGGAACCGAATATCAATTCCTTGTGTATCTTGTTAAACACCTAGGGAGTTTAATAAGTAAAGAAACCATAAGTGAAGAAATTTTGGGCCGTAAACTAATGCAATTTGATCGAAGTATTGATATGCATATCAGTAATTTAAGAAAAAAATTACGTGTTGATCCTGAAATCCAGATAAAAACAGTCAGAGGTGCCGGATATCGTTTAATCGTAGGTGATAATTAATGAAAATAGATCGCCAATTTTTGATCAATGTGAACCCATTAAATAGTTTATTTGGCCGAATATTTTTAGGTTTTTGGGCGACAGTTTTAATCTTGATTGGCATTACGATTTTATTTACTTACCAATTTAACAAATTAAATAAAGTACAAAATCCAGATAAAAATAACTTAACTGTACTTGAAACATTACATTCTGAATTTGAAAGGATGAAAAAAAGTAATTTAGTTTGGCAAATCAAACAATTACAAAGAACCACTAAAGCTTATAAAATTATTTTAAAAGACTTAAATACGGGAGAGTTTATCCATGACAGAAAACTTCCCGAAGGTTTAGATTTAAATGATCTAAACCTCTTAATGCTAGAGCCTTCACCATTAAAAATTAGAGTTAATAACTATCTGATCGTTGGTCCTAAACTAGTGATAAGAAACAATCAGGCTTATCAACTGGTTTTTGTTACTAAACTCAGCCCAAGAGCTGGTTTCTTCTATGCTCTCGCCCAAGTGCCTGTTTGGTTACAAATATCTATCTGTTTATTTTTAACAAGTATTTCTTGCTGGTTTATCGCACGAACGATCACTAGACCTATTTTAAAGCTCAGGAAATCAACACAAATATTTGCCCTTGGTAATTTAAGCCATAGATTAGAAGTTGATCAATATCGAAATGATGAATTAGGTTATTTAGCCAATGATTTCAATATAATGGCAGAGAAGTTAGAATCTTTAATAGAATTGCATAAACGTTTATTAGCCAATGTATCACATGAGTTAAGAACACCTCTAACGCGATTGGAGTTATCCCTTGCTATCGCATTAAAAAAACCAACCGATTGCTCACTGCAACTGCAAAGAATTGAGGTAGAACTGCATAAATTAGATAATATGTTGAGTAATGTGTTAAAACTGGCCAGATTAGAGAGTGATGCCATGTCGCTAGATCGTAGTGAATTTAATTTATCGAATCTGATATTAGATATTTGCTACAGTGCCTCGATAGAAGCGCAAGACAAATCCATTAAGATACAACAACAAATAGAAACTGAAATCATCTGCTATGCGGACGTTATTTTAATAAATAGTGCGATAGAAAATATTTTAAGAAATGCGATTAAATATACTCCGCCTCACAGCAAAATTGATGTTGAGTTAAGCCAAAGTAACGAGTTTTTTAAGGTTACTATACTCGATTCTGGTAATGGTCTAAATGAAGAAGAACTAGAGCGAATTTTCCTGCCTTTTTATCGCACAGAAACCTCTAGAGCGACGGGAAGTGATGGTACTGGATTAGGGCTCGCAATAGCTCAGAAAGCGATCCAAAAACACCAAGGCTTTATTACCGCGACTAACCAACAAGGTTCAGGTTTAAAAGTCATGATTACACTACCGAAATCTGAAAATACTTTAGCTGAATAACCTTTACGGGATAAGAAATTAGCAAATTCAACGCAGTCATCAGGAAAAAGACTCTTAAGAAAGCAAGTTGTTATCCTAAGTTGAGATTGAAAAGCTTATCCCAACTTAAGATTATTTAGATTCAAGTAAAAATTAGTACTATTTAAAATAACTTGAAGGTTATAATTCATTTTACTGGCAAAATTTTCCAATAGAATTAACTAATTCACCTTCGCTGTTATGATGTAACTAACAACACAGGTGACTGAATATATATTATGAAATGCCCTTGTAACTCCGAAAAACCTTTTAGTGTTTGCTGTGAACCCTATTTAACCAATAAACTTAAAGCAGAAAATGCGGAAGTTTTAATGCGTTCTAGATACACAGCATACCATCAAAAACATATAAGCTATTTAGTCGATACCCAACATAAATCGACTCATTCAGAACATATAGCAGAAGAAATCCAAGCTTTTGCAGACCAAGCTAAGTTTATAAAATTAACTGTAATAAAACACGAAGTCATATCTTTAGCGCAGCAAAGGGTTGAGTTTGAGGCACGCTATATAATAGAAAACACTCTGTTTACTATGCGCGAAATATCTAACTTTACAATGGAAAACAACCTTTGGTATTACCTAGATGGTCAACTTAACAGTAAAGAAACCAAACTAAGTAAAAATGCAGTGTGTCCATGTGGAAAAGGCAAGAAGTACAAACGCTGTTGTATTGTGTAGCTAAATCAATATAAGTTAACGCAGGCATATTCGCTCTAAATCAAGTAAATTTAATACAGCTAAAATGACTATTAGCTGTATTATCCCCTCAGATTTTAGGCGTTTCACAGACAGAACATTTCTGTGTCGAATCATCTTAAAGGTGCCTACTACATTCGTAAGATGATACACCTTGAATTGAACTTTCAATGATAGCTTTGACACTCGCAATTTTATTGATTTAGCCCTATGTAACTCTATCGCTTTAACTATAAAACTTTTTGTAGCTGACTAATCAAAAATAATCCCCAGCCCATTAGTGCAATTAATTCTAAATAAAAAGTTTTGCTTTTAAGTCTGCTAATCAAATGTGATTTATCATGAAGAGATTTTTCCAAAGAACGATAATAATTTTCAGATAACATAACGGTAACTCCGCATTTGTTTGCTTTAAATTTATATCGGCTTAGGTTGGTAGTTAGCTTAAAAATATGAGCTCAAGAGATTCATTATCCGTTATATTTTATTGTGTTTTGCAAAGATAATTTTACACATATACCAGAGCAACATTAAACTTAATCTGATCGAGTGCAGCTGATTTTATAAAATATCTCAAAAAGATTTTAAATTTATAAAAACATCTCAATTAGATTTATTATTAAGCCGCCTTAGTAGATTTACGTTTCGGCCTAAAATAATCCGTATTTTCGTAAAAGTGTTGCTGATTATTGTCAGGATACCAATCTGGAACACCTAATAATGGAAGTGGCGACAAATTCGAATTATCTTGTAAGCTTTGTTGTTCCGAAATTTGTTTTACGAGTAAAGCATCTAAAATTTGATACTTTTTGTCTAAAGAGAAATTCCAGAATTTATCGGATACTTTAATAAAGTAAGCTTTAGCAGTCAGGCCAATAAATGGTGATAACGACATCTCGTATAAAGCATGGCCAAAAATAAAAGGTCTAATTTGATTAAACCACCTATCTCTATGTCGCCAAAAACTATCCAGCCATAAATGTTGTTGTAATGCGATTTTATCTTGTTCTGATTCATAAGCTAAAACAATGCCGCATTCATCGAACAATGTGATGGCATCTCTTTGTTTTGTTCTCTGCTTTTGACCGAAGGCTTCAATATCCTCAGCATGAAGTTTATTTAACAACTTTTTAGTATTCGGGAATAGTCCCCAGATCATAGCATTAAAAAAGTCATGCCAATTTTCTTCACGAGTTGGGATTAGAGACTTGGTATAAATAATTTCTTCATAGTATTGCCCTTCCCAATCAAAATTTTCATTTTGGTTGATAAATTGACAATTTAGCGACCTAAAGTGCGTATTTTGCTCTCTAACTATATTAGTTAAATTATGCGGTGTAGGGAATGAAGTGTATTTATGTATATTAAAAATTGCGTCTAAATCAGAAAATATTCCGTCGCGCATAAACATATCTGTATGCCAACTCATATCGGTTCTCCGCACGCGTTTCATTTAACTTAAATATACCTTTTATTTTGTTAATATCATCTAGTTACTAAGCGTTTAAGATATCTCTCACAGAAGATATAAATTAAACGCCTATTCAAATTAGCTAAGCAATTGATCTAAGGTTACTATTTTTTTTCTGCTTTCTTATTTCGGATTTCAGTTTTCTTAATTGCTTTACGAATGCGATTCGCTTTAAGATTTTTAACTTTGGCGTTTCTATGCACTTCTTTTTTCATGAGCTCTTGTTTAAGACCAACTAATTTACGTAAGTAGTTAACTTCCTTAATTTCAAGTTCAGCCCAACCACCTAGTGGAAGTGTTCTTGGTAATTTTATATCACCATATCTAATTCTTGATAAACGACTCACCTGTACTTCTTGTGATTCCCACATACGGCGGACTTCTCTATTACGACCTTCTTTTAAAGTTACGTGGTACCATTTATTGATACCTTCACCGCCTTGAAAAGAAATTTTGTCAAACTTAGCCGGACCATCTTCAAGTTGTACGCCATTTCTAAGCTTATGTAATGAGCTTTCAGCAACTTCACCAAATACCCTGACAGCATATTCCCTTTCTACTTCATTTGAAGGGTGCATTAATTTATTAGCAAGCTCACCATCTGTGGTAAATAACAATAAACCTGTGGTGTTTATATCTAAACGACCTACTGCGATCCAACGACCTTGTGCAATTTTTGGTAAGCGATCAAATACCGTTTTTCTTGATTCTGGATCATTACGAGTACAAACTTCGCCTAAAGTTTTATGGTAAATTAAAACACGACAAGTTTCGTCCTTGGCTGCTTGGATTTTGATTAAATTTCCATCCAGTCTGATTTGATCTGTTTCTGCGGCTCTTTCACCTAGCGTGGCAATTTTTCCATTTAAGCTTACACGACCGTCACTTATCGCTTTTTCCATTTCGCGGCGCGAACCTTGACCGGCTCTAGCTAGAATTTTTTGAATTTTTTCTGACATCTGATTCTCCCGAATCTGATAAAGATTCTGTTAATTTAGTTTGTAATTCGTCCTCACCGATAGTTGGTAAGTCAGCAATACATTGTAACCCAAAATAATCTAAAAAAGAGCTAGTCGTTGCAAATAAAGCGGGTCTGCCTGCAACTTCTTTATGCCCTACTGTTTTAATCCAGTTTCTATCTTGTAATGTACGAATAATATGGCTGCCAATCGAAACACCACGAATTTCTTCTATTTCACCTCTCGTAATGGGTTGCTTATAGGCTATTAATGCAAGTGTCTCGAGAATGGCTCTAGAATATTTAGGCGGTTTCTCTTGATTTAGTTGATGCACCCATTCCATTAAACCAGCTTTAGTTTGAAATCTGTAGCCAGAGGCAAGTTTGACTAGCTCAATGCCTGATTCTTGGTATTTAGCTTGTAACTCACTAAGATATTTTTCTATCTCTTTTTTGGTTAATTTAAAGTCTGCTAAGCAACTCATTTTTAACGTGTTGACACTGACAGGTTTAGAAGATGAAAATAAACTTGCTTCAATAATATTTGAGATTAACTTTTCGTTCAAAAGTGATTTTTCCTCGGTACTATTATGTTTTACCCAAATAAAGTTGGACTTAAACCTAACATGATTTAAATTTTTCAGTCTATTTTTTTCATTTGCCGAAATAACACCAAAAATACAGTTAAATGTTATAGAAATGTTTTATCTGAAAAACCATACTAATTAAAATTTCAATCAAACTAGTCAGATAAAAAATCGACATTATAACACTAGTTTAAACGGAGCGATGTATGAACAAAATAATGTTTTCAGGCTTTATAATCATAAGTTTATTTATAACTGGTTGTAGCTCTACTATAACTTCAACCCAAAGTGCTATTCCCAAAGGTAAAATAAAAGCATTAATCATAGATGGTCAAAATAATCACTACGAGTGGCCAAAGACAACCTTTATGATGAAAACACAATTAGAAGAAACCGGGCTATTTGACGTTAGCGTGTATCGAACAGAAAAAACGTGGCGTGGCGATAAATTACTAGTTTCATACCCACTCAATGATGACAAGAAGTATGTAAAAGTTAAAAATCCAGAAACTGATCCAAATTTTAAACCTAATTTTAAAGATTATGATGTTGTGATATCTAACTTTGGTTGGAAAACGGCTAACTGGCCTAAATCGACACAAGTCGAATTTGTCGAATATATGAAAAACGGTGGTGGTTTTGTTTCAATCCATGCCGCCAATAATGCTTTTCCTGATTGGAAAGAGTATAACCAAATGATTGGCTTAGGTGGCTGGGGCGGTCGTAATCACGATAGTGGGCCTTACGTTTATTATGATAATAACGGCCAATTGATTAGAGACAGCCAAAAAGGGAATGGTGGTGGTCATGGCACTAAGCATCAATTCACACTAACAATCAGAGAGGCAAATCATCCTATAACTCAAGGTTTGCCTAAGTTTTGGCTACATAGTACTGATGAGTTATATGATAAGTTACGTGGCCCAGCAGAAAATATGACGATATTAGCGACCGCTTTTGCAAGTAAAGCAGAAAAAGGGACCAATCGTCACGAACCTATCCTTATGACGATCGAGTACCATAAAGGGCGTATATTTCACTCAACACTTGGTCATGATTCAAGAGGCTTTGCTGGTGTTGGATTCATTACCACCTTTACTAGAGGTGCTGAATGGGCTGCAACGGGTAAAGTTTCGATCCCAGTCCCCCAAGATTTCCCAACTATTGATAAATCAATTTCAAGAAAGTTTAATTAACAGCTTTTGTAAAGGCCAATGTAATAGGTTTTATATTGGCCTTTATTTTATAACGAATCAAACTCAACTTGCGAAGGCGTTAGATTAAAGTGCTCGCATGTTTGGATAGTCCACCTATCCGTTTCATCTAATTCATCATTATCAGAAAAAGTTAAAATTAACTCTTTACGTTGTAATTTTCCGATTATCTGAGTGACCGCTATATTTATTTCGAAATCATCACTGCTTGAGAAATCTTGTTGGCACACCCATGCTGAGACTAAAGCTTCTAAAGCATCTGCCGAGATTAGTTTAGGATCAATGAACATGGTTATTCTGCTATTTTACGCGTAAACACAGGTTTAACATCTGTCGATAAGCTTTCATTGTATTCGTAGCCAGCACTATCAAAGGCCTTAATTTGTTGCGGATCGGATATTCCGTGTTTAACAATATATCGAACCATCATGCCTCTCGCTTTCTTAGCAAAAAAGCTGATCATTTTATATTGTCCATTTTTCCAATCTTTAAACTCAGGTGTAATAATTTTCGCATTTAAATTTTTAGTTTTAACTGATTTAAAATATTCAGTAGACGCTAGATTAATTAAGTAATGTGAATTGGTTTCGGCAAGTGATTTATTTAGCTTATCCGTGATTAAATCTCCCCAAAATTGGTATAGGTTAGTGCCTCTTTCGTTGTCTAATCGAGTGCCCATTTCTAACCTGTAGGCTTGAATCAGATCTAAGGGTTTCAATAAACCATATAGGCCGGATAATATTTTTAAGTGTTTTTGCGCAAAATCGATTTCCGCCTCATTCAGCGTAGCGGCTTCAATACCTGTATAGACATCACCATTAAAAGCATAAATTGCTTGTCTTGCATTATCAGGGGTGAAAGGTAAATGCCATTCACCAAATCTTGCTGCGTTTAAACCGGAAAGCTTGTCACTGATTTTCATCAATTGTGCTATGTCTAGAGGCGTTAGTTGACGACATCTATCTATTAATATTTCACTTTGATCTAATAATTCAGCTTGGCTGTGTTTTGGATTATTTATCTGAGTTTCAAAGTCTAAATTTTTTGCAGGTGATATTACTAATAACATATTGAAGTGTATTTTATGAATTTAGCTATAGTCTACTAATCCGTCACAATTCTACAAGTTTTAGCTAAATTTATATTTGTTGATCTAGTTCGTATTTTTTTTCTTTAAGCTACCTATAATTTTGTTCAAGCCAAATTCAGTTAACATTGGAGTCAACTTGAAACAATCAGCCTATCTAGTCTTAAATTCTGGTAGTTCATCTTTAAAATTTTCCTTAATCTTAAGCCATAATGCTTCTACACATCTTATTGGTCTAGCTGAGTGCTTAAATTCTCCTGATGCGAGTATTAGTATTAACTATTCTGAAACAGCAAAAAAACAAACAATATCACTACCCGATGCAGATCATAAAACGATATTAAATAAAGTACTGGATGTGATAACTGCTCATTCCGATAAGATAAGTTTAGCTGGTGTCGGACATAGAGTGGTACATGGTGGAGAAAAATTCAAAGCTTCGACTTTGATTACTAACGAAGTTCAACAAGAGATTGAAGCTTGTAACCCCCTAGCCCCTCTACATAATCCTGCTAACTTATTAGGTATTCAACAAATTTCAACACTGATGCCAGAGTTACCCCAAGTAGCAGTATTTGATACCGCATTCCATCAGACTATTCCTGAAAAGGCATTTTTGTATGCTCTACCTTATGAATATTATCAAGAGCTAGGAGTTCGAAAATACGGTTTTCACGGAACTAGTCACCAATTTGTCATGCAGCAGGCAATTGAAACTTTAGATTTAGACCCAGAATCAAATGGCCTTATCACTGCACATTTGGGCAATGGTTCAAGTGTATGTGCAATTAAGAATTCTAAATCTATCGATACGAGTATGGGCTTAACCCCACTTGCTGGTTTAGTTATGGGTACTCGAAGCGGTGATATTGACCCTGGTTTACACGCTTTTTTAGTCAAAAAATTAGATATAAGTTTGGAGCAATTGACCAGCATATTAAATAAGAAGAGTGGCCTACTTGGTTTATCAGGTGAAACAAATGATATGCGCAAACTCTGTCAACTAGCAGAGACAGGACACTTAAAAGCTCAAATTGCCCTAGAAGTATTCTGTTATGTTCTAGCCAAACAAATTGCTAGTCTAAGTGTCAATTTAGAACAATTAAATGCAATCGTATTTACTGGTGGTATAGGTGAGAATTCTGCATTAATTAGGCAGAAAACAGTCGATAATTTAGCCATATTTAAACTAAAACTTGAACCAACATTAAATAAAAACAATGGAGATGAAAGCGGTGTTATCAGTTGCTCTAAAACATCAAGCTATAAAGTCATGGTCATTGCAACCAATGAAGAATTAATGATAGCTAAACAAACCCAATCAATAATCGAGTCAGGAGAATAACATGAGACATAGCTTTTTCGTTGCCCCAACTGGTTATGGTACAGGCTTAACTTCAGTTTGTTTGGGTTTATTAAATGCGTTAGATAAGCTTGGTTTAAAATTGAGTTTTTGTAAGCCAATAGAACAACATCAAAGCAATACGGTAAATGATCCATCGCTTAACTTTGTCAACGTCATCCAAGATATTACTCCACCTAAACCAATTAAGCTTTCAATAGCACAAAAGATGATGGCGGATGGCAAGGAAGATGACTTAATGGAAATGGTTGTCGATATTTGTCAAAAAGCCTCTCAATCAGCGGACATTTTAATTTTAGAAGGCCTAGTGCCACAAGAAAACAGTCCTTTTATTCATAGAATAAATGCCAAAATTGCGACAACACTCGATAGCCAAATTATATTAGTTGCTGCACAAAACCAATTAAATGAGCAGGAAGTCGCCAACCAAATTAATATCACAGCCAATGCTTATTGTGGAAAAAATAGAGGCCAAATTTTAGGTTATGTGCTGAATAAAGTTGGGGCGCAAGTACAAACCCAAGATGCCGTATTACCAATAGATAGCGAACTAATTCAAAATGTGCCAACCGATATTGAATTAAAAGGCTTAGACTTAAAATGCATCGGCAAAATCCCTTTTACCCCGAGTTTACTCGCGCCTAGAGTCAGTGATGTTGTTAATCACCTTAATTGCCAAGTTATCAACGACACCGCAAATCTTCAAAGACGTATCACAAATGTAACAATTTGTGCTCGAAGTGTTCATAACATGCTGGATTCACTCAAAGCCGGTACACTAGTGATAACACCTGGTGATAGAGACGATATCCTACTCGTTTCATGTATGGCTGCATTAAATGGGATACAACTAGCCGGCATCTTATTAACTGGTGGTTATAAACCAGACTCAGATTTATATAACTTATGTCTACAAGCTATCAATACGGGTTTACCTATCTTATTAGCTGATACAAATACTTACAATACAGCCAAAAAGCTGGATGAAATAGAAAGCAGCGTCCCAGTTGATGACGTGCAAAGAATGCAAACTGTGATGAATCAAGTATCTGAATCTTTGGATATTGATTGGTTGGCAGAGAAAGTAAATGCAGATAGAAACTTTAAGTTATCACCTGCTGCATTTAGACATCATTTAATCGAATCAGCTCGCAGACAAGTAAAGCGTATTGTCTTACCAGAGGGTGAAGAAATTAGAACCATACAGGCAGCAATTATTTGTGCCGAAAAAAATATTGCCAGCTGTGTTTTGCTTGGAGATAAGGATAAAATTAAACTGGTAGCTGATAGCTTATCATTACAAATTCCAAACCAGGTAGAGATTATTAAACCGGAAACAATAGCACCTAAATTTGTGCCCCAGTTGCAAGAAATGCGAAAGCATAAAAATATGACTGAGCAACAAGCACAAGAATTATTAGAAGATCCTGTTGTGCTTGGCACTATGATGCTAGCACTGGGTCAGGTAGACGGCTTAGTGTCTGGTGCCGTCAATACAACAGCCAATACCATACGCCCTGCACTTCAGTTAATTAAGACCAAACCGGATACAAGTTTAGTTTCATCGATTTTCTTTATGTGTTTACCTGAGCAAGTTGTGATTTATGGGGATTGTGCAGTCAATCCAGATCCGACAGCTGAGCAATTAGCCGAAATTGCAATTCAATCTGGTGATTCAGCGATTGCATTTGGAATAGAACCTAAAATCGCTATGATTAGCTATAGTACCGGAAGCAGTGGTGGCGGTGCCGATGTCGATAAAGTCATCAAAGCAACAGAATTAGCTAAGCAAAAACGTCCAGATTTACTGATAGATGGACCATTACAATACGATGCGGCAAGTGTCAAAAGTGTGGCAGAGAGCAAAGCACCTAATAGTCCTGTTGCTGGGCAAGCAAATGTATTTGTTTTTCCGGATTTAAATACAGGTAATACGACTTATAAAGCCGTACAAAGGTCGGCTAATTTAGTCAGTATTGGACCTATGTTGCAAGGTTTAAATAAACCGGTTAATGATTTAAGCCGAGGCGCCTTAGTTGACGATATCGTTTACACAATTGCCTTAACCGCGATACAGGCACAATAGCACACTTGTAAGTGACAAGTGTGATGGTTTAGCTCTAAATCATCATTCTATGCATACGCCGCCTTGATATTATCGGGCGGTTCAACTTATCAGTAATATTTCATTCTACTGCTAAAAGTATCTAAAAATGGAAAATAACTTGTATCTATGCCACCCAATTGCATCGACCATGGCCATTTAATTACATACAGCGTTGTCACCGCTTAGATGTGATAGTATCAAAGGACTGCTCCGTGCCAGAACCAGATGTAATGGTCAATTTTTCCTGTAGAAATTCTAAGCTGCATTTTTCATTTTAATATACTTTTGGTGCGGCGTCATATAACCAAGGGCAGAATGCCTTCTTTGGTAATTATAAAACCCAATATATTTTTCAACTTCACACACCACAGATTCATGGTTAATAAAACTAATATTATTTAATCGCTCCGTTTTTAAACTTCTAAAAAATCTTTCCATCACCGCATTGTCTAAACAATTTCCGCGTCGGCTCATGCTTTGAGTTATATTCAACGTGTCTAACCTATCCCGAAATTCACTTGCTGAATATTGCACACCTTGATCCGAGTGAAATAATAATTTACGAGTATTAGGTTGATGGCGTTGAATAGCATTATCTAATGCGGCTTTTGCTAGCTTTGCGTCAGGGCTAGTCGACAATGCATAACCAACAATTTCTTTAGTTGCTAAATCAAGTACACATGCTAAATAACTCCATCCTTGGTGGTGTTTGATGTACGTTATGTCACCAACATAGTAAGTATTGTGCATTTCTGGTACAAACTTACGTTTAAGCCTATTGGGTGCGTATTTATGCCCAGTTCCTGACGTTGGGTAATGATGTTGTGTTTTGGGCCTTATTGCCTTTAACCTTTGATTTTTCATTATTTTTGATATTTTGTATAACCCTACATGACACCCAATTGCTTTTAACTCTGCTTGAATTCTTCGTCTACCGTACGTGCAGCCAGTTTCATTAAATATTAGTTTAACCAAGACGTTTAACGCCTCATCTTCTGCTGATGGTGTTTTGGCATCATAGTAAAAACTACTGCTACAAACACCGAGAAACCTGAATGACAGGCATTGTTAAAAAATATAAATTACAATTACTTACAACTCATGTCTATTTATTTTTAATTGTTGATTTGACAAATCAGCAATTCACTCCAAACTTAACTGTATAAATAACCACGCATGACTATAAACACAGTTAACTTATGGCCAAACCCAGAAGCAGTTTAATTTCATTATCGGATACCCCTTACTATCATTGCATTGCGCGTTGTGTCAGGCGTAGTTATTTGTGTGGCTATGATAAAACCACTAAAAAGAGCTTTGAACATAGAAAAGTTTGGTTAGTTGAGCGTATTCAAAAGCTTGCTGCTATTTTCACCATAGATGTAGCTGCTTATGCCGTTATGAGTAATCACTATCACATAGTTTTAAGAGTCAATGTTGATGCTGCGAATGCTTTAAGTCCTGATGAAGTTTTATTTCGTTGGCATACCTTGTGTCAGCCCAAACCTGTAGTTGCCCGTTATTTACTGGCTAAGCAGCAAAGTAATACTTTAACCGAGAGCGAGCTAATGGTCGTGAATGATTGTGTTAAAGATTATCGCCAACGCCTAACGAGTATCTCTTGGTTTATGCGCTTTTTAAATGAGTTTATTGCCAGACAAGCTAATTTAGAAGATAAGTGTAAAGGTCACTTTTGGGAAGGTCGCTTTAAATCTCAAGCTTTATTAGATGATGTCGCTGTTTTAGCCTGTATGGCTTATGTTGATTTAAATCCAATTAGAGCCAAAATGGCAGATACACCTGAAAACTCTGATTTCACTTCGATTCAACAAAGGTTAGGCATTTTACCAAAAGCATTAGAAACAGATAATCATCAAAATAAAGACGGTTCTCAAAAACATAAAACAGCTACACCTAATGACAATTTAACCGCTATCGCGCCAGCCCAGTTATTACCTTTTGTTAAAGCCAATAATGAGTCTGTACCTAACTTTAAGCGCTGTAACAGTCATATTCCGTTTTCATTAATTGATTATTTAGAACTCGTCGATTGGACTGGTCGACAAATCAGACAAGATAAGCGAGGCTTTATCTCACTAAATACTCCTTCAATAATCCAAAGACTCGGATTAACAGATGAAGATTGGTTAGCCTTTTCAACCGGAATAGAAAACCAATTTAGCCATTCAGTTGGTCAAAGGTTTCAGTTACAAACTTATGCCAAAAACCATCAATTAAAACGGGTTAAAGGCTTAAGACAACCAAGCGCCCCACTCGCATAGTTATTACCAATAAAACCTGTTCTTAAACACCAAGCAATCAAATCAATTTGAGAATGAGTCGTACCTGTAATTCAGGATTAACCGTCTGTAGCATCCCAATACACCTAAAATTTGAGCTAAATACACAATCTCACTAACAAGCCGTTGTTTCGTCTTCTAATCGTTCAAATAAAATAAGCTAAACAATAAGAATAGAAGCAAGATAAACCATAACCTATTGATTTAATTATTTTCTAAAAGTGCCTGTCCAGATAGTT
>NZ_KQ130489.1:183091-184476 GCF_001050375.1 Catenovulum maritimum
CACTCGCATAGTTATTACCAATAAAACCTGTTCTTAAACACCAAGCAATCAAATCAATTTGAGAATGAGTCGTACCTGTAATTCAGGATTAACCGTCTGTAGCATCCCAATACACCTAAAATTTGAGCTAAATACACAATCTCACTAACAAGCCGTTGTTTCGTCTTCTAATCGTTCAAATAAAATAAGCTAAACAATAAGAATAGAAGCAAGATAAACCATAACCTATTGATTTAATTATTTTCTAAAAGTGCCTGTCCAGATAGTTTCTACTCCACCCAAACTTTATCTTTTTTCATTACCTTAACATACGTATATTTTATTGTATGGAAAATAGCGGTAACAAGTGACATAACTAAAAATATAGGGAGAGCAAAAGCGTAAATTGCCAAATATATAGAGTTTTCGTCGAAATCAAAATTAAAGCTAAGAGGTATAGAATAAATGACAATTAAAACTAGAAAGCATTTAGAACCAAAAAATGCCATTTGAGCTGAATAATCACTTAACTTTATTCCAGCGTATATATGGGGAGAAATCGGTGATGTTAAAATTTTTATAACAGGATTTTCCGGAAAATAAATTTTTAATATAGAAATGATGGACGGAGATACTTGAACAAAAAAAGAAAAATACTCGCCGTTAAATAAACTAATTAGCGATAAAGAGGTAAGCAATAAAATAAGTGCAGTCATAATAAAATATTTCACCAAACCTCCTTGAGCACCTAACGCCCCACTAAGGGGCTAATAATTGCTGGCTAAAATAGCGAACGAAGTGAGACTAGCCAGCTGTTATTAGTCCCGCTTGAGTGGCTTGTTATAAGCTCATTTTACAAGGCTACAACAATCGCTTACATCTTTCTTATACGCAATATCATCACTGAAATTAAAGCTGTGCGATGTATAGAATGTTGAACCAACACCTGTGGCATTCATGCTACCGCCAAACTCTAAAAAATAGTATTTATTTGCTTGGATAGTTATGTTTATTTTCTTACTCCCTGTCATAGCTAGCAAAGGCCATGAAATCTTAACCTGATGCTCACCTGGCTCAAGATATACCCAAGAAAATGATTTATTTGGTAAGGAGAATTGTTCTACATTGTCGACATATGCCGTTACAGGGTAAAGAATTGGAGGAACCCATTTACGATAAATTATCAATACCGCTCTATTTTCATCTGGAACAGCAATGTTTGATTGAGATAATTTAGGGCTATTTATCGGAGACACACAACCTACTGTTAACAACAGTACAAACGCAGAAATAAATTGTTTCACAGAACCTCCAGAGCTTATAACGCCTCATTAAGAGGCAAAAAATTGTTGGCTAAAATTAGCGACGCAGGAGCAAAAGCCAACTGTTTTTTGTCCTGCTTTAAT
>NZ_KQ130490.1:0-23755 GCF_001050375.1 Catenovulum maritimum
TTTAATATACAGTGTCTAAATCCAATTAACTTTGTCTGTTAAAGAGTGGAAGCATTAAGAAAAATCATCCATATTGATATGGATTGCTATTTTGCCGCTGTTGAAATGCGCGAACACCCTGAATATGTCGGTAAGCCTATCGCTGTTGGTGGTGCAACTGACAGAAGGGGAGTTATAGCTACCTGTAATTACGAGGCTCGGGCTTTTGGTGTTCGTTCTGCTATGGCAACGGCACAAGCACTTAAACTTTGTCCACATCTCATTTTGGCTAAGGGTAACATGCCCTTATATCAGCAAATATCGAAACAAATACGTGCTATTTTTCAGCAGTATACTGATTTAATAGAACCTTTATCATTAGATGAAGCTTATTTGGATGTGACTGATTGTCAATTTTATCAAGGTAGTGCGACCTTGATTGCGGAAGCAATTCGCCGCGATATTTATCAGCAAACTCGCTTAACTGCTTCAGCCGGTGTCGCACCGAATAAATTCATTGCCAAAATAGCCAGTGATGAAAATAAGCCAAATGGTATTTGTGTTGTCCCGCCAAATCAGGTTGAATCTTTTGTTAAAGACTTACCATTACAAAAAATTAATGGTGTAGGCAAAGCAACCTTGGCTAAATTGAACACTTATGGTTTATTTACAGCGGCAGATGTCAGAAAAATGGACTTATCTGAATTGACCCGTTGCTTGGGGTCATTCGCTGAAACTTTGCACCAGAGATGCCACGGCATTGATACTAGACCCGTTATCACGTCACGCGTGCGTAAATCAATTGGTGTAGAGCATACTTTGCAGCATGATATATACAAGCTTGAACAAAGTTTAGAGTTTGTTGATAAACTCTATGCTTCATTAATCAAACGAATTAACAGCAATGATGCCACTAACCACATAGGTAAAGTTGGGGTTAAATTAAAGTTTTCAGATTTTCAGCAAACCAGCTTGGAAACTTCGCAATTTCAATTAGATAAAGATTATTTCATACAATTACTCGATACTGCCTGGCAAAGATCACAAGGGAGAGGCATTAGGTTAATTGGCCTATCTGTCGGGCTTAAAAGTCATAATGGGCAACAACTAGCACAACAGTTGAGCTTTCAATTCTAAAAATCTTCTTTTTTCATTCAATTTACTCAAGTATTTGATTTTTTGTGATTTGTTACTAATCTGAAAGGGTTCAATTATTTTGAATAAGCTATGTTTAACTAAGTTTGTCCCAAGTACATGCCAAGTGGTTATTGTGTTTGTTGAAGCTAAATGGAATTAGGTATATTTAGTTTTTAAAATAGCTGCTTTACTTGGATGTTATTATAAGAAAAGGAAAATTTGAATGAATACACGCATTAGTCAAACCCTAATCACTCTTGTATCTGGAATGACACTTGGGATGATTAGCCAGCCAATAATCGCTGCAGAATCAACCCAAACAGCAGAAGCCGAGATTGAAAGTATCAAAATTATTGGCTCAAGGGTATCTGGGCGGTCAGTTGAAGATATGCCAGTACCAGTCGATATTCTCTCTGCGGAAGCTTTAACTGGGACAGGTCAAGTTGAAGTCGGGCGTATGTTACAGGCGATAGCCCCTTCGTTTAATTTTTCTAGTTCAGCGATCAGTGATGGTACAGATGCGCTTAGACCCGCGACATTAAGAGGCTTAGGACCAGATCAGACCTTAGTTTTAATTAATGGTAAACGTCGCCATCAAGCTTCTCTTATTCATATCAATACTTCTGTCGGAAGAGGCACTGCAGGAACAGATTTAAATGCAATACCAGCTGCCTCAATTAAAAGAATTGACGTATTAAGAGATGGTGCTGCAGCTCAATACGGTTCAGATGCTATTGCCGGTATTATTAATATCGTCTTGAAAGATAGAGTTCAAAATAGCGGTTTATTTAAGCTCAGCTATGGCGAATATGCAGAAGGCGACGGAGAAACCTTTAACTTAGATGTTTCTAAAGGTATTGAAATAGCAGAAGACGGTTTTTTAACCGCCAGTTTTAATTTAAGGGATAGAAGTCCAACTAACAGAGCAGGTTTACATGGTTCTTGTCAATTTCAAGGCTGTGTAGAACAAAATGGCGTTTTAGTTACCAGCAACCCTAGAGAGATAAATGCCCCACGAAATACTTTTAGAATCGGTGATGCGGATTCTCAACAAGTCGCATTAGTCTTAAATGCTGGATATGACTTTAAAAGCAGTTCACTTGCAGCATTTTTAACTTATTCTAGTCGAGAAAATGAATCCGCTGCCTTTTTTAGACATAACAACAACTCTGGCGGTAATGCTAAATTGCAAGACGGTGACGCCACTATTCCAGCAGGCTTTTTGCCAAAAATTAATAGTACAATAGACGATTTGTCTTTTAACGTCGGCTACGAGTTATTCTTAGATGATGGAGCTACTTTTGAGCTATCTTATACCACAGGGGTTAATCAAATAGAGTATACAACCAAGGACTCTATTAACGCCTCTTATTCTAATTTCTTAAGGTATAACGATAATTTATCTGCTAGTGAAATTAGAAATAGAATTCCACGCCAAGCTAAAGCTTATGGCTTAGAGCTGAGTTTACAAACGCTTAATATGGACTACAGCAAAGACTTTATCGATTTTAATTTATCAGCTGGAGCCGAGCTAAGAACGGATGGCTATAAAATTTTACCGGGTGATGAATACGCTTATCGAGATTACGATACATCAAATGGTACATCAATTTACCAAGGCATGAGCAATGGCACTGGAAGTGAAGATGCCAGTGGTGGTATTCAAGGCTTTCCTGGTATCTCTCCACTCTCTAGTGTCAATGAATCACGAAATGTTAAATCCATATATGTAGATGTTGAAACCGATATTGTCGATGATGTCATTCTTAGCGGGGCTCTGAGATATGATAACTATGAAGGTTTTGGCGGTACTATCAATTATAAATTGGCAGCGAACTGGTCGATTACAGATGAGGTAAAACTGAGAAGTGCACTGAGCTCTGGTTTTAGGGCTCCATCAATGCAGCAGCTGTATTTTAATAATATCAGTACTCAGTTTGTTTCTTTAAATGGCCAGACAGTTGCTCAAGTCGTTGGTACATTTAGAAATGATAGCCAACTTGCCAAATCAGTTGGTATTCCTTCGCTAAAAGAAGAAGAATCAACTAACTTTAGTTTAGGGACTGTCTTAAAGCTTGATGGTGGGATTAATCTAACGGTCGATTATTATAGAATTGACATAGATGATCGCATTGTTGTCAGTAACCGATTAGGGCAAGGTTTATCAAACGAGTTGGATGCTGCTTTGGTGTCATCTGGTGCAAGTGCAGGGCAATTTTTCTTAAATGGTGCTGATACTGAAACTGAAGGTGTCGACTTAGTCGCAACTTGGGGGACAGATGCTTTTTCAGGCTCATTAGATTTCACTTTTGCTGCAAACTTTACCAAAACAGATGTCACTAAGCTGTTTACACCTGACAACAGTGCGTTGACGAATGTTTCAGTATCAGATGTATTCTCCGAGCAAGATATTTCGATCATTGAAGAGTGGCAACCAGAAGATAGAATTAGCCTAAGTTCTTTATACAAGAGCGATAAATTCAAAATGAATTTGGCATTTAATCGCTATGGTGAATACACAGTGACTGATGGCGGTCGCCAAACATATGGTGCTGAAGTGTTAACTGATATTAATTTAAGCTATCAAGTTTCTGAGTCGACAGCTGTGAGCATAGGTGCTAATAATTTATTCGATGTAACCCCAGACAAAAATACCATAGGTAACTCTAGAACGGGTCGTATTGAAGACAGCCAAGGTAATTTAGTGGTTGATAGTGCTGGCGTATTCCAATATTCCAGACGTTCAGCGCCATTTGGCTTTAATGGTGCGTATTACTATGCAGGGGTTGAATATAAATTTTAATCTGATTTAAAACAGAAGGAATAGCTAGGGCGTGTTTTGTTTGGAACACGCCCTTATTTTTATCTCAAATTTACTTGTCTTTAACTTGTTTGATCCAAACTTGTATTTGTTCTTCGAGTACATTAAGTGGCAAAGCACCATGCTTTAATATTTGATTGTGAAACGCTCTAATATCAAATTGGTTTAGTAATTCATTCTTAGCGTGTTGACGTAATTCTAATATCTTAAGCATACCTATCTTATAAGCGGTCGCTTGAGACGGTAAAACGATGTAACGTTCAATTGCTCGTTCTGAATCATTGATTGAATTAGGTGTGTTTTCGACTAGGTATTGTGTCGCTTGTTCTTTTGTCCACTGATAAGAGTGTATCCCAGTATCTACAACGAGTCGGCAAGCGCGCCATAATTCCATTGCTAGGCGGCCAAAATCTGAATATGGGTCTTGGTATAAACCTATCTCTTTTGGCAGTAATTCTGAGTATAAACCCCAGCCTTCAATATAAGCGGTATAGCCGCCAAATTTTCTGAATTTTGGTAAGTTTACTAGCTCTTGGTTAATGGCTATTTGCATATGATGCCCGGGCAAAGCTTCATGATAGGCTAAAGCCTCCAGTTGATACTTAGGCATATTTTTCATCGAGTAGAGGTTTACATAATATAAACCAGGTCGGCTGCCATCTTCGGCTGGACGTTGATAAAATGCCTTACCTGCTGAGCGCTGACGAAAAGCTTCAACTGCTTTTACTTTTAGTTCAGCTTTGGGTTTAACGGCGAACAATTCATCTAAGCGATTATTCATTGTGTTAATAATGTTTTTAGTCTCAGCCAAATATAAATTCCGGCCTTTGCTCGTATCTGCATAGTAAAACTGCCTGTCTTCCCGCATAAACTTAAAAAATTGATTTAAATCGCCTTTAAAATCGACCTTGTCTTTGATGCGTTCCATTTCTTGGTGAATACGCTTAACTTCTTTTAAACCGATTTGGTGTATTTGATCTGCTGTAAGTGTTGTAGTTGTGGTTCTTTGCAATCTATTTTGATAGAAAGACTCTCCTTGAGGGAATTTCCATATACCTGCGTCATTAGTGGCTTTTCGCTCTAACTCAGTTAAATAAACGATTAAATCGCGGTAAGCGGGTAGGAGTGATTTGAGTAAAGCTTTCGCTATCGCCTTGCTATACTGAGCTTGTTCTGATGGAGATAAATTAGAACTTTTAAGTTTTTTGTTAAAATCTGCCAAGATTGGACTTTTGTATTTACTGACTCTTTCGAAAGGTTGGCCAATCAATAAGTTACTACTATCTCTAATGACATGCGCATACACAAACTTAGGTGCGATAATCCCTTGTGCTTCTCTTTTTTGCAAACCAGAAATCAATTGACTAAACAATTTAGGTATCGCATTCACCCGAGCAATGTAGTTTTCTGCATCCTGAACCGAATTTATCTTATGCTGATTGATTAAAATAGAAGGCACTTCCGAATGGGTGCCAAACATTTGATTGACTGGATAATTGTGTAATCGCCACTGATGATCTTGGATTTGGTTACTTAATTGTTGTTTATATAGCTTTAAACTTAATTCTGTTGTTTCGTCTAAATTTTCAGGGTTAATAGACTCAAGTTGCGCTAACTGTTTTTTGATGAGTTGATGAACAGATTCGGCATGTTCTTCGGATAAATCATCCCATTTATCCATGTTAGTTTTACGCCCTAAGTAGGTTTGCCAAGTTGGGCTTAGTGCTACTTGTTGCTCGAAAATCTCATCCAATATTATATTTACTTGGCTTGAGTTAAGCGATTGAACTTGGCTGGTGGATTGCTCTATGGGCTGTTCAACAGGGCTTTGAGCGCAACTAGACAAGACGAAAAGCGTACAACAGCAAAGGCTAAATTTTTTCAACATACTACAACCTATTCGTTTTGTTTGTTTAATCTAAAATTACTTTAATCAGCATAGCTTGAATGAGTTTAAATGTGTAACTTAATCATCTAAAGAAAAGGCAGTAGTTCATAATATTAGACATGAACTACTAGCCAGTTTATTTTTGCATTATGTATAACGCTTTTGTCGGTACTGCCTGCTGTTTTAAGTTTGGTCTAGCAGCGGTATTACTAGAAGCGTTCTGATTAACGGAACAATGGTTATTTTCTACGTAGAATATCGCTTCATTGTATTCAGGATCATACTCAGAACCCCAATCTCCTTTGGGTAACTGATAATCTACAGCGCAGTTCGGTTCAAAGCCTTGGTAGTAATCATTTTGAAAATCACTGTTAAAGTCTTCAAAGTTAGTTGCGAGTAATGTTTCTTCGCAAAAATTATCAGATCCATATGAGCCAACAGGTTTACCATAGGTTTTACTGCCAATAATAATAACTGGTATATGAGGGCGTAAGTTGTTTATTACTCTTTCACTCGCAGAGGCTGTACCGCCATTGGTCAGAATAATAACTCGGCTTACATTTGCTGAGTTATTCAGAATTTGGTTAGACGATTTATATCTAAACCCTATGCTGTCATTCATTTCACCAAAACGTATGGTATGGTCAAACTTGGCTAAATTCGAATTGTGTTGAGTATATTGCGATATTTGCCCGTGTATCTGTGAACCTGCGATATATAGGTTTAATGCATCCGCTACAGCTGCGTAGCCACCACCATTTAGGCGTAAATCTACAATAAGTTCATCAACGCCACCTTCGAGTTTAAAATAGCTGAAAGCTTCATCTAACTCTCTTAACGACGGCTCAATAAATCCGTCAGTGAAAGCTAAATAACCGACCTTACCTGAGTTGGTATTGACAACTTTTCGGCTAAATACACTCGACTGCAAAAAGCTTGATTTAGTGATATTAGCGCTGCTGATGTTTTCATCAGGGCTTTCCCATGTGAGATTAATGGTTTCACTATTTACTTGCACTGTGGATATTATTTTGTCGCCTCGTTTTAAACCGGCTTTAGCTGCATTAGAATTAGGGGAAACTTTAAGTACAATATTTGCTATATCGTTAGATGTTTGAATTCCATATTCTGATTCAACATTACCAGAGGTAAAATCCCTAAAATCCTTAGTTGATAGTACACCTGAGTATCTATCTATACTTGGGATAATATCTTGGATCATCTGGTTGCTGTTGATGTATGAAGTTGCACTGTTTAAACTGCTTAGTTGGTCATTCCACAAATAGTCGCTCTGCATCAGGCTATGCCAATGGGTTACTTTATCTATTATTTCACAGGCTTGAGTAGATGATTTACCACCGCCGCAGCTGACAAGCGCAATTGAAATAATAAAAGGCGTCAGTTTAAATAGGTTATTCATGTATGTCCTTGTCCTCTAATGGATTCGGATCCAGCTCGAATCCTGCCTGTTATAAATGTTAAATTATAATTAAAAATAGCGAAAGCATTATAAAAATATACTTTTATATATACTTTACTTGAGTTTCTCCTGATGCCAAATGTTTTTGAAACTGCTTAGGGGTAAATCCCATTACTTTTTTGAATTCTTTAGTGAAGTAGCTTTGATCACAAAAGCCAGATTTATTTGCAGTTTGACTGATTGTTTCACCTGCGCGGAGAAATTTACACGCAGCGGCAATTCGAGTTTTTTTAATAAACTGACTCGGGGCGCAGCCGAACCTAGTTTTAAACTGGCGCTCAAAGGTGCTAATAGACATGTGTAACATATCGGCTAATGACTGTATCTCTATCACAGCGTCATAATTATGCTGGATAAAATCTACAATCTCTTTAAAGCAACTATAAGGTTCTAATTGCTTGTTTGCTAAGGTTAAATCTCGAGTTACCCCTTCAATTCCAACTATTTCTCCACGCCGGTTTCTAAGTGGCGATTTAGATGTTACGTACCAGCGCATAGCACTAGATTCGTTGGGCACTAATTCCACTATATTGCTAATGGATTGGCCGGTCTTCATGATTATTTGATCGTCTTTTTGAATTTTAATGCCTAAGCTTTTTGGCAGTATATCTAAATCTGTTTTTCCTAACACTTGATCGAACTTTTCAATATTAAAATGCTGCAGGAATAGTTGGTTGGCATAGACAAATTCCCCCTTAATATTTTTCGCAAAATAAATGCTATCACTCATAGTTTCAAATAATTCGCTCGGGGTATCTAAGTCATTTAACTTATAAAAATCTAGGTTCATTTTGTTCTACTTCTACCTGAAAACAAGTCTTAAGCATAGGTTTGTGAGCTGCGTTTACTTTAGTTACTCAAAAAAATTACAAATGCCGAAAATGTTATAAAACTCGATTGAATTATTACAGAATCTAACTAGAGATCAACTCATACTAGGTTCAGTTTAAAAATTTTATTTGTTTTTCAATTTTTAAAGCGCGACACAATTTAAATCACATAATTGAATACATAGTGACGGGAGATATATATGAGTATGATCAGAATGGGCATGGTTGGCGGAGGCCAAGGTGCGTTTATTGGCGCAGTTCATCGAATGGCAGCTAATATCGATAGTCAAATTGAACTCGTTTGTGGTGCATTTTCGAGCACTGCTGAAAAGTCGATTACCTCTGGTAAAGCGTTAATGTTGCCTGAAAACCGATGTTACCCAGATTTTCAAACTATGTTTGAAATGGAGTCCCAGTTACCCGAAGACAAACGTATGCAGTTTGTTGCGATAGTGACACCTAATCATATGCATTTTCCAGCAGCTAAAGCGGCGTTAGAAGCCGGTTTTCACGTTTTGTCAGATAAACCAGCAACACTTAATTTAGATGAAGTTAAAGCGCTTAAAAAAATTGTCGAACAGACAGGCTTACTCTACGGCTTAACCCATACTTATACTGGTTACCCTATGGTGAAAGAAGCTCAGCAACTAGTCGCGAATGGTGAAATAGGTAAAGTGCGTAAAGTGATTGTTGAATATATCCAAGGCTGGTTATCAGAAGCGCAGGATGCGGATAATAAACAAGCGGACTGGCGAACTGATCCTGCTCGTTCTGGGATTTCTGGTTGTATGGGAGATATAGGCAGTCATGCGGCTAATTTAGTTGAATATGTAACAGGCAAAGAAATTACCCATGTGTGTGCTGAATTAACGGCTTTTGTTGAGGGACGCAGATTAGATGACGACGGCATAGTGTTACTGAAAATGCAAGATGGTATTAAAGGCACACTACAAGCCAGCCAAATCGCAGCAGGCGAAGAAAACAATTTAACCATTCGTGTTTACGGTGAAAAGGGCGGCTTAGAGTGGCATCAAGAAGAACCAAATACATTAACAGTTAAATACCTAGATAAACCAACCCAAGTTTTCCGAACGGGTGGCGGTTCTAATTCAGCTCGTGCCGCAGGGGTAACTCGAACGCCTATGGGTCATCCTGAAGGCTACCTAGAAGCTTTCGCCAATATATATGTAAATTTTGCAAAAGCGGTTGCTGATTTTGCCCAAGGTAAAACAATTGATCCATCTGAATATGATTTTCCTGACGTTATTGAAGGTGTGCGTGGTATGGCCTTAGTTGAATCTTTTGTAAATAGCAGCAATCAAGATACCAAGTGGTATAACTTAGACCAGTTATTAGCTGACGCATAATCGAATTTTAAGAGGATAAAATAATGAAAACACTTAAAGGCCCTGCAATATTTTTAGCCCAGTTTGCTGGTGATGAAGCACCATTTAATACTTTACCTAATATTTGTCAGTGGGTTGCTAGTTTAGGTTATAAAGGGATTCAAATTCCATCTTGGGACAAGCGTTTATTTGATTTAGAAAAAGCCGCAACAGACTTAGGTTATTGCAAAGAAGTTCAAGCTATTGTTGCTGAAAATGGGCTTGAAATAACAGAGTTATCAACGCATTTACAGGGGCAATTAGTCGCCTGTCATCCAGCTTACAATGCATTATTTGATGGTTTTGCACCAGCAGAGTTACATGGCGATTATGAAGCTAGAACCGCATGGGCCACTCAACAAATGCTTTATGCGGCAACGGCAAGTAAGAACCTTGGGTTAAAATCTCATGCGACTTTTTCGGGTGCTTTATTATGGCATACAGTTTATCCGTGGCCACAACGCCCAGCAGGTTTAGTTGAAACCGGATTTGCCGAATTAGCGAATAGATGGCTACCAATTTTAGATGCGTTTGATGCAGCTGATTGCGATGTTTGTTATGAGTTACACCCAGGTGAAGATTTACACGACGGTATTACTTTTGAGCGTTTCTTGGCTGCGGTTGATAATCATCCAAGAGCGAATATCTTATACGATCCAAGCCACTTTGTACTTCAGCAATTAGATTACCTAGAGTTCATTGATATTTATCATGACAGAATCAAAGCTTTCCACGTTAAAGATGCTGAATTTGTACCGAATGGTCGTTCGGGTGTTTATGGTGGTTATCAGGGGTGGGTTGATCGTCCAGGACGTTTCCGCTCGTTAGGCGATGGCCAAGTTGACTTTAATGGTATTTTCACGCGTATGGCTAAATATGATTTTAGTGGTTGGGCTGTACTTGAGTGGGAGTGTTGTATTAAACACCCAGAGACAGGAGCAGCAGAAGGCGCGCCTTTTATTAATCAGCATATTATCCGAGTGACTGAAAAAGCATTTGATGATTTTGCAGCTGCAGGAATTGACGAAGAATTTAATAAACGTGTGTTGGGTTTAAGCTAGACACGTTTAGTGAATGCATTGTGCCCATCCATCTTGGGCACTTTATTTGAGTACTAATACGAAAATATCACAATAGTATAGCACTATAAAATAAGAGAAAAAGTAATGAATAATAATGTAAATCAATCAAGAATTTTTCTTGCTTGCTGCGTTGCACTAATTGTCACTGCGATGACATTTGCAATTCGAGCCGGTATTTTGGGTCAACTCAGTACAGATTTTGGGTTAACTGATACTCAGTTAGGCTGGATTAACGCGATGGCGTTTCTAGGTTTCCCTGTGGCGACCATGTTGGGTGGCTTACTTTATAACATTATGGGGGCTAAAAAGTTAATGTTTGTTGCTTTTGGCTGCCATTTATTAGGTTTAGTTTTAACAATTTTCGCTGATGGATTTATCTTATTGCTTTTATCTAGCTTCTTTGTTGGTTTTGCTAATGGTTCTGTTGAAGCAGGTGCGAATCCGCTTATTGCCGAAATGTACAAAAATAACAAAACAACTATGTTGAACAAATTCCACGTTTGGTTCCCAGGCGGTATAGTGATAGGTGCATTATGTTCAAACTTTATGTCAGGTTTAGATCTTGGATGGCAAGCACAAATTGCAATTATGATTTTACCTACGCTTATCTATGGCTGGTTAATGTTCGGTCAGGCTTTTCCAAAAGAAGACGAAGTGCTCACCTCTACAGCTGAAAATATTAAAGCTTTAATGTCGCCTTTATTTATTTTTATGATTATTTGTATGACACTAACAGCAACTGCCGAGTTAGGCACACAACAGTGGGTTGGTCGTATTTTAGGTTCTACAGATGCCAATCCTATGCTTATTTTAGCCATGACAACTGGGTTAATGGCGGTTGGTCGTTTCTTTGCTGGTCCATTAGTTCATGCGATTAACCCTGTGGGTGTTTTACTTGCATCATCTATCGTTGCGACTATAGGTTTATACATGTTGAGTATTGCTTCGGGTGGTTTGATTTATGTATCCGCCATGGTCTTTGCATTAGGTGTAACTTATTTCTGGCCTACTATGATAGGTTTTGTCAGCGAATATTTACCAAGAACAGGCGCATTAGGTATGTCGTTAATGGGCGGGGCTGGTATGTTTGCCGTCAGTATGTGGAATCCAGTTATTGGTGGTTGGATCGATGCAGGGCGCACAGCTGCTGAAAAAACTGGTTTAACGGGTGCTGAAGCAGATATATATGCGGGTCAGGTAACTTTATCTAATTTAACCATTTTCCCTGCGGTACTTATCGTATGTTTTATTGGTTTATATTTCTTTACCAAAAAACAAAATAAATCGGAAGCTGAAGCGGAAACAGCATAAGCTAACTAAGTCTACTTGCAGTTAGAACTTAAAAAGCCATTGTTGAATTTTCAACAATGGCTTTTTCGTTACTAGCGTTTAGTAAAGTTAAGGCGCATCCAAGGTTTTAACGATATCAAATAGATCTTGCTGCACCTTGACTAAATAAGGGTCTAATTGCTTTTGCACATTAAAGGTTTCGCTTAAACAAGTCGTTACCTGTTTTGCATTGATTTCACCCACCATGACTCGGGTTTCACCGTGTTCAAAACATTCCACCGCATAAGCGCCTAATTTAGTGGCTAAGATTCTGTCGTAAGCGACAGGTGCGCCGCCACGCTGAATATGCCCCAAAATACAAGGTCGGCATTCTATACCAATTTGATTGGTTAAGGTTTCGGCTAAATCATTGACACCACCTGGCCATAAATGTTCGGCTATAACCATGATGAAGCTAGATTTGCCTTTTAACTTTCTGAGCGATTCAACATGCTGAACTATGCTTTCTAGCTCTAAATGTGGATCTTCGATAGATTCTGGGAATAAAGCTTGTTCAGCACCACTGGCTACCGCACTGGCTAGTGCAATAAAGCCTGCATGTCGGCCCATCACTTCAATCAGAAATATTCGTTCAAAGGCGTCGGCAGTATCCCTAATTTTGTCAATTGAATCTAGCGCTGTATCGATAGCTGTTTGGTAGCCGATTGTATTATCACTACCACTCAAATCATTATCAATTGTCCCCGGGATGCCAATGGTTTGACCTTGCCAGACTTGGCTAATTTTTTCTAAACCACGTAATGAACCATCGCCGCCGATAACAATGAGACAATCTATTTCATTTGCTATTAGGGTATCGACAGCCGTATCTAATCCAGATGGGGTGGTAAATTCAGTGCATCTTGCACTTTTTAGTATGGTGCCGCCCACCTGAATAATATGTTGGACATGGCTAATAGTGAATTCAATTTTTTCATCATTAATTAAACCGTTATAACCATGCTTAAAGCCAATAACTGTATGATGAAATCTGTGGGCGGTTAATACAATAGCTCTTAAACAGGCATTCATGCCTGGGGCATCTCCGCCACTGGTAATTACTGCAATTCGTTTGCTCATAGTGAATATTTCAAGCTAAATATCATATATAAGAATTTAGCTTAAAATATTGGTTTTGCGTTGATTTGTAGCAAATTAATGACAATTATTTGATTCAGTGGTTTGTGTCGAGCTTTAACTAAATAATTTCTGCTTAATTTGGTTAAGCTAGTTAGCATACTCTTCTAAAATTTGAACTATCCAAGTTTGAATTCGCTCTTCACTTAAATCATATTGCCTTTCATCATCTAGGCTTAAACCGACAAAATCTTGGCCATCATTAATTAGGGCTTTTGAGCCAGTAAATTCATATCCTTGATTAGGCCAAAAACCGATTCGTCGACAATCATTATGACTAATTGCTTCGTGTAACATACCCAATGCATCTTGAAACCAGTCACCATAATCTTCTTGATCTCCTTGACCATACATAGCAATTGTTTTGCCAGATAAATCGAGTTTGGCGACATCTTGCCATTGTGATTCCCAATCTTCTTGAAGTTCACCAAAATCCCAAGTTGAAATACCGAAAATAATGAAATCATATTCTAAGCATTTGCTTAGAGGAAAATCTTTAATATTAAAAATGTCTATGATATCAGCACCAATAAAGGCCTGGATTTTTTCTGCTGTCATTTCGGTGTAACAAGTTGTTGAACCGTAAAATAAACCAAGTTTCATTTACTAATCTCTTTTGCAATATTACTGCTATTGTAACAAAATCTTGCTAGAGTATAGCGATAAAATTATTTTCAATAACCTCGCATTTTTCAGGGAGAAAGGCAATGCAGGCCGTAGCTCAAGCTTTAATGACAACACCGATTGGGTTAATTGCTGTCAAGAATACCCAAGACGCATTAATCGGGATTGAATTACAAGCAGATAAAATGCCTTATTCTGTTTCAGGCGAAAACAATTTAACTGCTGAAATTGTAGCGCAAATCAATGCTTATTTTGCTGGTGAGTTGCAAATATTTGACTTACCGATTTATGCATCTGGGACAAACTTTCAGACCAAAGTTTGGCAGCAGCTGAAAAATATAGATTATGGTCATGTTTTAACTTATGGTGAATTCGCTAAAACGATAGAAACGAGTGCAAGGGCAATCGGTGGTGCTTGTCGCCACAATCCAATTCCAATCGTGATTCCATGTCATCGTATCGTTGCTGCAAATGGTATAGGTGGTTATTCAGGTCAGTGGCGACTTGGCCAAAAGGTAGATGTAAAACGTTGGTTATTAACTCATGAGCAAAAACAAGCAAACCCAGACAATTAACTCAAAAGACTTAGAGCTTGCTAATCAATTTATAGAATATTTGTGGTTAGAAAAGGGATTAAGCCAGAATACTTTAACTGCCTATAAAACAGATATTAATCAATTTATAACTCACTTAAACCATAATCAATTAACCATTCTGGCTGTCGGAGCTGATGATATTCGGCTCTATCTTAAATGCCTAGCTGAGCAAAATATAAAAGCCCGCAGTGCAGCCAGAAAGTTAAGTTGTTTACGTAAACTGTATCAATATTTATTGCTTGAAAAAATTACCGAGTCAGATCCGACAGGCATAGTCGATTTACCTAAAGTGAGCAAAACCTTACCCAAAGTATTATCCGAATCGGATGTTGATTTATTGCTCGACGCCCCTGTATTAGAAGATGATATCGAATTAAGAGATAAAGCCATGTTGGAGCTTTTATATGCTTCTGGCTTGAGGGTAACTGAACTGGTTGGTTTAACCTTTGAACAAATTAACTTACGCCATGGCTTAATCAGAGTAATAGGCAAGGGCGGTAAGGAAAGGTTAGTGCCAATAGGAGAAGTTGCTTTAGAGTATGTTCAATCGTATTTAAAAAATGCGAGGCCCAATTTATCCAAAGCAGCCAATAACACGGTTTTTTTGAGTAAAAGAGGGGTTGAAATGACTAGGCAAACTTTTTGGCACAGAATCAAGCATTATGCGATTAGAGCCGGGGTCAATGCTGAATTATCTCCACATACTTTAAGGCACGCTTTTGCAACCCATTTAGTTAATCATGGTGCGGATTTAAGAGTGGTCCAAAGTTTACTTGGCCATAGTGATTTATCGACCACTCAAATATATACACATGTAGCGACTGAGCGTTTGCAGAAGCTACATAAAGCCCATCACCCAAGAGCCGATTAATATTTTTGGCTTTCAGCTAATGCTTGTTCAGGCGTATCCATTTGTTTAATTTTTTTAATGCTAAAGCGGTTTGGGTGCAGTGCATTTATACTGGTTTGAGCAAAAGGTAAACTTTGCTGACTAATCAGTGAGCTAATATGTTCAGCTAGCAGGGGAGCCGAAGTTAAGCCTCGAGCGCCTAAACCGGCTAACACATAATAATTGGGAAAAGATTCAGCGTTCTTCCACTCACACCTTTGACCATAACTGAGTAATGCGTAGTCTTTAAATAAATCAGCTGCAGGGGTGACATTACCGACAATAGGTAGGTGATCGATTGTTGTTGCGCGAATGGCTGATTTAGCTTTAACCAGACTTGACTGGTCGAAATCTGTGGCTAGCTTGGGTAAAAACTTTTTCTGTTGCTCTAGGTTAATTAAATCTTGCTCGTGAGATGCTTTTTCACATGTTGATTGGCGATTAAAGGTTGCGCCAATACACAAGCTGTCATCAGATTTTGGAGTTAAATAACCTTTATGACAAATAACGGTTTTTAATTGATTTAACGAATTTTCTGAGTCATACGGTGATATTTCAGTTACCTGACCTTGAATGGGGGTAATTGAAATATGTGCTGTGTTGTTGAATTGGTTGAGTCGCCAACCTGTGCAATTAATCAAGATATCTGCAGTTATTGTTACTTGATCACCAGAGGCTTGTTTAGCCGTAAGCTGCCACTGACTGTTTTGATAAGCTATGTTATTTATCTTGGTATGGGGTTTTAGTTCTAACAGTCCTAAATCTTTTAAATAATTGACCGCATTTTGAATAAAACTAACTGGATTTAGCCAGCCGCCATTTGGAAAATAAAGTCCAGGGTTATCGATTGGCATGTTAGATAAGGCATTAACTTGTTCTGTATTTATCTGCATGAGTAAATCGCTTGGCCAAACCATTTTGCACAAGCTATCGTGCTTGGCAGCGATTTTGGGGTTAAATCCGAGCTGGATAACACCGCAAAAATCATGAGAAAAATTAAACTTGGTCGCCATTCGCTGATAAAACTGACATGCGTATTCAAAAGCTTTTAGATTTACTTCTGTGATCTGGCTGGTATCGGCTTGTAAATGCGGGTAAAGCGCACCTTGTTTATTGCCGGATGCTTCACTGGCTATTTCATTTTCGCAAATGAGTTCGATCTTGTAACCTTTTAGTCCGAGTTGAAGTGCAGAGCAAATTGCACTTATACCTCCACCTAAAATAGTAATTTTTTTACTATTTGTATTTTGGACAGATTCAACGGGATAAAAAGGGGATAAAGGCTGTGTTTCTGCTTTTTGAGCTAGGTAGCCAAGTAGCATTTCTCTTTTTCGACCAAAGCCTTTACGTTTACTGACTGTAAAACCTGCTTGGGTTAGGCCTCGTTTTACTGCTCCTGCTGCGGTAAAAGTCGCAAAACTCGCGTTTTGCTTTGAGAGTCTGGCCATTTGTTCAAATAAATTTTGTTGCCACATGCTAGGGTTTTTACTTGGTGCAAAACCATCTAAAAACCAAGCGTCAACGACACCCAGATTAACTTCATTTATCTGATTAATCTGTTCGTTCACATCACCAAAGATTAAATCTAGTGAAATCGAATCGGTTAGTTGTAAACGATGGAACCCAGGTAAAATATATGGGTAATTGTCGATTAGTTTAGTGACCCAAGGTGACAGTTGCGGCCATTTAGTTAAGCTTTGCTTGATTATTTCTTTGGTAATTGGATATTTTTCGAAACTAATAAAGTGCAGCCTTTGTATTTTTGTTTCTGGATGAGCTTGCTTAAATTGTTCAAACTTGAAACATAGCGCAATTAAATTGAGCCCTGTACCAAAACCAGTCTCAGCAACCGTAAATAAATCGGAACTATGCGCTAGCCATTTTTGTTCAATATCATTGCCTTGTTGAAATACATATTCTGATTCTGCTAAACCATCATCTACCGAGAAATAGATGTCATCAAACTGTTCAGAGGTTAAAACGCCAGCCGGATTAAAGCTAACTTGAGCTTGGGATAATTGAGACAAAAAAGAGATTCCAATTTATAAATTCAGGCTATTTTAAAGAAAAAAAACAATAAACCCAAATTGAATAGCCTATATCGATAGTGTCAAACTAGCATTTCGATTATGTTTGGGTATAATCACCGCCATAAAATATATCAGATAAAATAAGCGGCACTTGGTGCCTGTTAGATTGTGAGGAAAACTATGAAAAGAGCTGTGATCACTGGCCTAGGTATTGTATCGAGCATTGGTAATAATGCAGATGAAGTTCGGGACTCGCTAAAAGCTGGACGTTCAGGCATCACCTTCTCACAACAATTTGCTGACGTAAAAATGAGAAGCCAAGTTTGGGGTGATGTAAAATTAAACCTATCTGAACATATCGACCGTAAACAAATGCGTTTTATGGGCGATGCAGCTGGTTATGCTTTTTTAGCAATGCAGCAAGCAGTAGAAGATTCAGGCTTATCTGAAGACCAAGTTTCAAATCCAAGAACCGGCTTATTAGTTGGTTCTGGTGGTGCATCTTCGCAAAATCAAGTTGATGCAGCAGACACTATGCGTGAAAAAGGCGTACGTCGAGTTGGACCATACCAAGTTACTCGTACTATGGGTTCAACTGCTTCAGCATGTTTAGCAACACCATTTAAAATTAAGGGTGTTAACTACTCGATCAGTTCAGCATGTGCTACATCTGCACATTGTATTGGTCATGCACTAGAGCAAATTCAACTAGGTAAACAAGACGTTGTATTTGCTGGTGGTAGTGAAGAACTACACTGGAGCCTAGCATGTTTATTTGATGGCATGGGTGCATTATCGACTAAATATAATGAAACACCTGAAAAAGCTTCACGTACTTATGATGCAGACCGAGACGGTTTTGTTATCGCTGGTGGTGGCGGTATCGTGGTAGTTGAAGAATTAGAACATGCACTTGCGCGTGGTGCTAAAATTTATGCTGAAATTGTTGGCTATGGTGCAACTTCTGATGGTTACGACATGGTAGCTCCATCTGGAGAAGGTGCAATTCGTTGTATGCAACAAGCTATGTCTACTGTTGAAGCGCCAATTGACTATGTAAATACGCATGGTACATCAACACCAGTTGGTGATTTAAAAGAATTAGAAGCGATTCAATCTGTATTTAGTGAGACTAAACCAGCAATCAGTGCAACTAAAGCGATGACTGGTCACTCTTTAGGTGCGGCTGGTGTTCATGAAGCAATTTACTCTTTATTAATGTTAGAGAATGACTTTATCGCGCCTTCTATCAATATCGACAATCTTGACGAAAAAGCACAAGGTTTAGATATAGTTCATGAAACTCGTGAAGCTAAATTAAAAACAGTTATGTCTAACAGTTTTGGTTTTGGTGGTACTAACGCAACTTTAGTTTTCCAAAAGCATTCTAAATAAGTTTTAATTATGTTGAAAAAGCCGCTGTTATCAGCGGCTTTTTTGTAGCTGTATATTGATTTTTTGGACTACAAGATGAGCCAAACACTCCATTTTTTTATTGAAGATTCATTACTTTATGCTGAAGAATTTTTTTCAGGCTTAGGCAAAATTACGCGCTTTAAAGGCCGCGAAGTCACAGCTGACGAGATTAAAGATGCAGACTTTTTATTAACGCGATCCACGACTAAAGTGAATGAAAACTTATTGAACAAGTGCACTAAACTTCAATTTGTTGGTACTGCAACTGCCGGTTATAACCATATAGATGCTGATTATTTAGCATCAGTTAATATTCCTTGGTTACCCGCTTCAGGCTGTAATGCCGATGCGGTTTGCGATTATGTATTAAGTTCTGCTTTTAACTTGGCTAATAAATATGGCTTTGAATTAAAAGAGAAGAAAATTGGTATTGTTGGCGTTGGTCAAATTGGTAGTCGACTAGTAAAACGCTTCGGTGCGCTTGGATGTGAGGTTGTTGAATATGATCCGGTTCGTGCAGAATCTGACCCTAGCTATACCTCCTCAGAATTTGAGCAAATTTTAGAGTGTGATTTAATTACATGCCATGTGCCTTATGTCAAAACTGGCAAACATGCTACGCATCATTTATTTAATTTAGACACCTTAAATAAGCTTAAACCTCGAACGATTTTGATTAATGCTTGTCGAGGCGAAGTTGTTAATAATAAAGAATTGCTAACTGCATTTGAGCAAGGGATAGATTTAAGAGTTGTCTTAGATGTATTTGAAAACGAACCTCAAATTGAATTAGGTTTATTGCCTTATTTAGAATTTGGCACACCTCATATTGCAGGCCACAGCTTAGAAGGCAAGGCAAGAGGTACAGAAATCTTATATAAGTTGATCTGTGAGCGCTTAAATTTACCGGTTGAAATTAAATTAGAAGATTTGCTACCTTCAATGGCGCTTGATCACATGGTGGTCACTGATAATTATAAATTAAGTCAGAGGCAATACCGCGCTTTAATCAACTTAGTTTACGACATTCGTAATGACGATATCGATTTTAGGATGGGACTGGCACAAAATTCTGAAAGCTTTGATCGACTAAGAAAAGAGTATTCTATTAGACGCGAATTAACTTCTCTAAATTTAACTTGCGACCAAAGCTTATTTAAAACTTTTACTGATCTAGGCTTTAAAACTAAACTCAAATAATTTTAATTAAATAAACTAACTTAAATTGAGTTTATGTAATTATTTAATTTGATCGACCCAAACCATGCATTTTGACTTGGTTTGGGTATACTTAGTAGACACAAGCGGGTGGCTAAGTTATAAAGTATAGTGATATTGGAACATTGTTTGCTACAAAAAATAATAATAGCGTTTTTGACGCGCGGTTTTAGGATTGATTTGAGATGCGCTTGACTCAAAAAATTTGTCTCACCTTAGCTTGGATTGCCTTGCTATTTCCACAGTACGCTGCCATTGAATTATTCACTTCGAATGATGCCAATGCTGAAATGCGTATAAGGGGAGATAAAGAAAATGATAACGGATTATCTGGTAATACATATGGCCCAATTACCAGTTCAGATACACTATGGCAGATTGCAACTAAAGCAAAGCCAGATCCAAATGTATCTACCTATCAGGTTATGGTGGCAATTTATCAAGCCAACCCAGGAGCTTTCCTCAATAATAATTTAAATAATCTTAAAAATGGCAGTATTCTCCAGCTTCCAACCTTAAGTGCTGTTCGTAAAGTCAATAAAACGGCGGCTAAAAATAAATCTGATTTAGATGACGAAATTTGGGCATCTGCACAACGGAAACTGATAGCCGCAAAACTAGACCCTGAAGAAAAAAAGCGGCAAGAAAATGCCAAACAGTCTGATGTAGAACAAGCTAAAGTTCAACTTGAAAACCAATTACAGAGTTTACAAGCTGAACAATTGAAATCGTATGAATTATTAAAACAACAATTTTCCACTTCGTTAGAAAGCATCAATGCTTTATTAGAAGAAAATGAAAGATTAAAAAACCGATTATCTAACGTTAACGAAGAAATTGTTTCTCTACGCACTCAAGTTGGTGAAGACAGCCAACTACAAAAGCAAATGGAAACCTTGTTAAACCAACAAACAGAAATGTTGGAAAAACAAAGGTTAGAGGAAATCGAGAAGAATAAGAGTGTCCTCGCTCAATTGTGGAAAGCAATACAAGAAAGTTTACTTTATCAAATCTTAATTGGTGTGGGCTCAAGCCTAGTTGTAATTGGCATATTTTTATGGCGATTTTTAGCTAAGCGCAAACAGGAAAATCAGCCAGAAAAAGCTTCTCAGGCGAAAACGGATGATAATGGCCCTGAAGATATAATGGACTTTTCTCCTAAAGCAGAGCCAACGACTAGCACTGATGATCAATTATTACTTGATGACGATGATGACTTAGTTATTCCTGATACAAATGATTCGATTCGTCTAGATGACGATGATGATGATTTATTAATGCCTGTTGATGATGATGCGTTAGATGACGATGATCTACTCTACGCAGAAGATGATGACGACGATTTGCTCGATGTTCCAGATGAAGCATTGGACGATGATGATGCGTTTGGTGATGACATTTTAGATCAATCCTTAGATGACTTAGTCGGCGGTGTCGATGAGGATGATGATTTAGATTCTAATGTTTCTGATGATGATATTGATGCCTTACTTGAAGGTGCATCATTAGATGACTCAGAAGACGAAGCTTTAGAAGCGGAAGAACTATCTCAAGATGATTTAGATAGCCTATTTGATGGTATGGACTCTACTTTAGCCGACGATGATGAATTAGAAGCGGATGTCGCCGAAGCTGTTTCAGCTCTAGATGACGACGTTGATGCTGATGATATCGACGCTTTACTCGAAGGTAATACCGCTGCCGACACGACAGCAGCAGATGATTCTCTTACTCAAGATGTCGATGAAACAGACATTGACGACTTGCTTGATAGTGTTTCATCTGAAACTGATGTTTCTGAAGATGATGAATTAGATGCATTACTCGACGAAGATATGTCGACTAGTGCTAACATTGATGAATCTAAAGTAGATGAAGATTTCGATATTGATAGTTTGCTTGAAGAAGAGCAAGCTTCACCTGTAGAAACACAAGTTGATGAAACAGATATAGATAGCTTATTGGATGCAGCACAAGCTGATTCAGAAAGTTCAAGTGATCTTGATGATGCAGTCGACATTGATAGTTTATTGGAGGCGGAGCAATCTTCAAGTGAAGCATCAGAAGCTGATGATTTTGATATTGATGCATTGCTTGATGAAAATACCGAAGATACATCTATAGCCGTAGATGAAGCGAATGAATCTATTTCAAATGAAATGGAGGCGAATGAGCCTGTAGATATTGATGCTTTGCTTGATGAAAATACAAATACGGTTGCTGATGAATCGGTTGATGACTTTGATATAGATGCTTTACTTGATGCGACGGATTCGAGTGCTTCAGAAATAGATGAAAGCCAGATACCTGATGAGCAAGTTACAGAAGCTGCGGTTGATATTGATCAGTTATTAAATGAAAACCAGCTTGAAGACGAATTAAGTTTAGATGCTGAATTTGAGCCAGACTCTAATGATTCGCTTAGTGAGGTGGAGACTGAAAAAAAGTCTGAAGAGTCTGATCTTGAATTAACTCAAGATGCAGATGATGAAACAAGTTTAGATGCAGAACTAGAAACCCCAGATGCTGAGGCCTCAGTACATATTGAACCTAGTTTGGATGAAGCTCAGGCAATTAACGAGGTTTTTGAACAAGATCTTGAAATACCCGATGTAAATGATGAAACTAGTTTAGCCAAAGAACCAAGTATAGATGAAACCAGTTTAGATACCGAGTTTGAAGCTGACAATTTATCTGACGATGTAGCAGAGTTGCTTGAGCCAGATACGTTAAACGATACCGCTAATTTAGCGGATTTAGAGCAAGAGAACCTTCCACAAGATTTTTCTGAAGCATTAGAAGATACAGGCCTCATAGATGAGCAGGACAGCGACAAAGTTAAGCTCGCTGACGAATTTGAACTCGATGAAGATTTTGGCCTAGATGCGGAATCAGATACTGATTTAGAAAAAGACGAGCTAATTGAAGATGATCTTGAAATCGAAGATTCAGAATCAGATTTAGAAAGCGATTTAACTGCAGCACCAGAAGACGCTACTGAATTAGACAATCTTGAAATTGAGCTGGATAGTGACAAAATTGAACTAGCCGATGAATTCGAACTCGATGAAGATTTTGGCTTAGATGCGGAATCAGATACTGATTTAGTAAAAGACGAGCTAATTGTAGATAATCTTGAAATCGAAGATCCTATATCAGATTTAGAAAGCGATTTAACTGCAGAACCAGAAGACGCTACTGAATTAGACGATCTTGAAATTGAGCAGGACAGCAACAAAGTTGAATTAGCCGATGAATTCGAACTTGATGAAGATTTTAGCTTAGATGCAGAATCAGATACTGATTTAGTCGAAGACGAGCTAGTTGTAGATAATCTTGAAATCGAAGATTCAGAATCAGATTTAGAAAGCGATTTAACTGCAGAACCAGAAGACGCGACTGAATTAGACAATCTTGAAATTGAACTGGATAGTGACAAAGTTGAACTAGCCGATGAATTCGAACTTGATGAAGACTTTGGCTTAGATGCGGAATCAGATACTGATTTAGTCGAAGACGAGCTAATTGAAGACGATCTTGAAATCGAAGAGCCAGAATCAGATTTAGAAAGCGATTTAATAGCAGAACCAGAAGACGCGACTGAATTAGACAATCTTGAAATTGAGCTGGATAGTGACAAAGTTGAACTAGCCGATGAATTCGAACTAGATGAAGATTTTAGCTTAGATGCGGAATCAGATACTGATTTAGTCGAAGACGAGCTAATTGAAGATGATCTTGAAATCGAAGATTCAGAATCAGATTTAGAAAGTGATTTAACTGCAGCACCAGAAGACGCGACTGAATTAGACAATCTTGAAATTGAGCAGGACAGCGACAAAGTTGAACTAGCCGATGAATTTGAACTCGATGAAGATTTTGGCTTAGATGCGGAATCAGATACTGATTTAGTA
>NZ_KQ130490.1:23775-180350 GCF_001050375.1 Catenovulum maritimum
GATAGTGACAAAGTTGAACTAGCCGATGAATTCGAACTAGATGAAGATTTTAGCTTAGATGCGGAATCAGATACTGATTTAGTCGAAGACGAGCTAATTGAAGATGATCTTGAAATCGAAGATTCAGAATCAGATTTAGAAAGTGATTTAACTGCAGCACCAGAAGACGCGACTGAATTAGACAATCTTGAAATTGAGCAGGACAGCGACAAAGTTGAACTAGCCGATGAATTTGAACTCGATGAAGATTTTGGCTTAGATGCGGAATCAGATACTGATTTAGTAAAAGACGAGTTAATTGTAGATGATCTTGAGACCGAAGATCCAGATTCAGATTTAGAAAGCGATTTAACTGCAGCACTAGAAGACGCGACTGAATTAGACGATCTTGAAATCGAAGAGCCAGAATCAGATTTAGAAAGCGATAAAACTGAAATATCGGACGAATTTGAACTCGGTGACGATTTTAGTTTAGATGCGGAAACAGACACAGATCTAGAAGAACTTGAGATAGATAGCGATTTGGTTTTAGATGAAAACCAAATAGAAGATGAAATAAACTTTGATGATTTAGTTGAAGATTTATCAGCTGAAACAACTAGTGCTCAAGATGACAACGAAGAACTCAGTTCTGATCTGGACGATATTGCTGATTTATCTTTAGACAGTTTATTAGATGATTCTGAGACAGAAACGAATCAAGCCTCAACCTATTCTCCGACTGAAAAATTAGATCTGGACGACCATTTTGAATCCGAATTTAATGAATTATTGTCAGAAGAAGAGAGTTTAAATACGGCTGATTCAACCCTGGATAGCAAAATCCAAGATGAGGAATTAGACTCATTACTCAATGCTGACTTTGATGAACTGCAAGCTGATCTTGAGGAAAGTGACGAAACGGAAGTCGATGAAGATGCAATTCCTGGCGACCTAGTTGTTGATTCCGCTGAATTACAAGAAATTGATGAATTTGAAAATACTAATTTTGATGAGTTACTTGAAAAGCTAACGATAGAAGAAAATAGCGACGCTGTACCAGAATCAAATAAAGATGAAGTGTTAGCTGATTTAGACATGGATGATCTACTTGCAGCTGAAGAAGAATCTATAGAGCTTGAAGCTAGTCAAGAAAGCGACGATGTTGAAACTGAAATAGTTGATGATATAGCTGACTTTGAACAAGAAGGGTTAGTGGATGTTGAAGATCTTTTAGAAGAGTTTGAATATGCAGAGCTCGACGCAGAGCCTTACAGTGAACCATTAAAAGATGTTGGTTTAGATGAGTTTATTGAAAAAGAAGATATTTCACTAGTCGATGTTGATAAAGAAGATAGCAATGGCATGCAAGCTAAACTAGATTTAGCTCGAGTTTATCTCGAGATTGATGACTATGAAAGTGCACAAACAGCGTTAGAAGACGTAATCGATAGTGGTGATGAGCAACAAATTCTTGAAGCTAAAGCATTGTTAGAAAGCTTAAAATAACGAGCTTTTCTAAAGCAAATATAGCCAGCCTAGTGATATTGACTAGGCACCAACTAATTTAGAATGAGACCCTGTAACGTATTCTGTGTAACTGCTAAGTTATTAAATTCCCGGATTTTTATTGTTGCGTACTTTTTTCTTGCAGAGAAATAGTTGTAATCGATTTTACTGAACTTTGAAAATATTTTTCTTTGATTTTAACGTACTCCGGATCAGAAAAAAAACGCTTCATGGCATCTTCACTTGGAAAGTCTATAGTAAAGACACGATTAATTGGCTTGTCACTTTTTGATTTTAAAACCTCACTCACTTTAAAATCAAAACCAAAATTACCACCAAATGAATTCAGTATTGGTAACATATTTTCGCGATATTTTTGATAACCTATTTCATCGATAACCTCGATACCCATTATTCTTTCAAATGCCATACTGACTCCAAATTAAACAAATAAGACTAAGAATTGATATTTATTTCGATCTAGCTATTTAAAATGAGAGTCAACGTAATTAATAAGATATTAAAAACAAAAGGTTAAGTTATTTTCATTACGAGTTTGTTTTTCTTTCGCGCACTGAGAACATTAAATAAAACAAAAGAGTCTTAATGCAGCAATACTCTTATCCTAAAAGTTAATACTTTGCTAAACTTTGATAAAGCCAATTAAGATCCTTATCATGAAACAATATAAACAAGTTACTGAAAAATCAGTAAGACTAGCGCTATTGAGCTGGTTTGTTATATTTATATGCTTTCTGCCAAATACCGCTATTAGTAAAACGATTTTATTAGTTACTCCAAGTAGTTCTCCGATTGACGTACGTGGTAATTATGCGAGTGGATTATTGATTGAAGCGCTCACTTTGTATGCGCCAGGTAAGTACAATGTGATTTTTAGTGAACCTATGAACGAAGCTAGAGCAGAAAGACAAATGCATGATGGAACTAACGTTCACGTCATGTGGGCTGCTGCCCGCAAAGAATGGAATGAGTCTTTAATTGTTATAAAACAGCCTTTATTAAAAGGTTTACTTGGGCAACGAGTCTTATTAATTAATAAGCACAAACAGCCGCTATTTGACCAAATAACTAATATAAATGAACTTAAAAAACTTAAGTTAGGTACAGGGCATGTTTGGTCTATCACTCGTATTTTTGAACAAAATAACTTTAACTTGGTGACTAGTTCTAATTATGAAGGTTTGTTTAAAATGTTGGAATTAGGCAGGTTTGATTACTTTCCGAGGGGGGTAAACGAAGTGATTGAAGAATTTAATAGTCGCAGCAAAAACTACCCCAATATGGTCATTGAACAAAATATTCTACTACAAACCGATTTGCCTGTTTATTATTACGTTACTCCTTCGGAGCCTAAATTAGCAGAAGATATTGCAGTAGGTTTAGATAGGCTAGTAAAAAATGGCGGGTTCGATAAACTGTTTAAACAACACTTTAGCCAGCTACAGCAGGAGTTACAGCTAGCTAAACGTAGGGTTTTTACGATCGCATCACCTCATTAGTATGCGCGTACCTTTATATAACTACAGCTGTTATTAGAAGCCAATTGTAGGATAGTGCCAGTAAAGCCATTTGAGCTAGTATACTTACTTGTCATTTCTACACTGCCACTACCGTCAATTGACGAAATAGAGCCTCTAAAGTCACAGCTTGGATTGGTATCACTATCCCAAAACTGTACATTTTCACCTGACAAATTTTGACCAAAATCTATACAAGTTGCACCAGACAAAGTGATTTCCGTTTTGCTGTTCCAGTTAATCGAAATTGTTGAATCACAGCCAGTTGGATCTGTGTTGTTGGCAGAATCATCATCTTGATTAGTTGGAGTTTCAGGGTTAGTCGGATCTTCTGGATCTGTTTCAGAAGGCGTAGAGCCACAACCATTGGTTAACTCGTCAAAGCACGCATAAGGGCCTTGGTATGCCTGTTCAATCGAACTATCCAATTGATCATCCATTTTATTTAATTGATAAGTAGCTTCTACGACTTTAGTACCACTGTCTAACCGAATGTTATTTTTCGCGTGAACTGTCTCTTCGAGAATTTTAAATATAGGAGAAGAGGATCTTAAGACAAATTCATTGTCATATATGTTAGACGATCTATGTTCTTGGTAGGTAAAAATAGCATGGGCAAGATTATTGTCGTTTTCCCAATCCATTTTGTTATATCTAACAATAACGTCTGTTCCTTTTAAATCGACAAAACTATCAGCAGCAGGGTTACCGCTTGTACCTATAATTCCTTTGCCACTTAAGTAATTTGACTCTATCACTGTACCTTTGGTGCCTGACTTAACATCAAATGTCTCAGCCGTTATGTTTGGCCCTATAGTACAACCACCAATCAAATTATAGTTACTCGAATCTAGGGTGGCAGATTCATGACCATTATGCGTACCAACATATACTCCTTCTCCGAAACCTTCTTTACCACTGCGTTTACCTGTATTGTGAATAAAACAGTTGGTTAATTTATTGTAAGAACTGGATTTTCGAAAATGGACTGCTTCTGCGCCAATATCTGACACTTCAATATTATCAATTTTGTTATAATTCGCGCCTTCAAGCATAATGCCTTTTTGTGCTGTTTTAAATTTCAAATCTTTAATCAACCAATGATCACCAGTTAAATACAAAATATAACCAGAATCGACATTTTCACCTCTTAATGTTTGCTTGTCAGATTTAGCGTAACTTCTAAGTACAATAGGATTAGAAGCTGTGCCACTTCGGTCACTATAAAAGTGAGCAGGGCTGCTTCCACTATTTGCTAGACCTTTTTGGCCTATATAAGTACCTGGGTAGACAATAATCTCATCCCCTGAGTTCGCATTCTTAAGCGCATTTTGCAGCTCAGTTGCAGAATAAACGTTGATATTTTCAGCTGCGAGATTAAACGATATGCCACAAGAAATTAACGATGAAGTACAAAGTGCAAATATTGCAGACATCTTGGTTTTGGTATTTATTTTTTTCATAAAAGAATGATCCCATGTGTTTAATTGTGTCAGAGTTAAGTATTCAAATGTAAACATTTACTTAACATTTAAAACATTAACACAACACAATTGGCCTGACAACATGATCATTTAGACAGTTGTTTTATTATAAATTCACTTTTCATTCGTTTAAATAACCTTAACTCGGGATAAGAAATTAGCTAGCCTCATTAAGTTATTGGTATTATTAGTTTTTTATTTATTGAAAGGTATTTTGTCTTAGAACAAGGCGAATTTGCGTACGTAATAGTTGGCTATTACTAGCGAATTCAACGCAGTTATCAGGAAAAAGACCCTCAAGAAAGCAAGTTGTTATCCCGAATTGAGGATAAATAACATAAATAAAACCTAATTTAGCTTATTTTAAATATTAATTGGTTACTTTATTAGGTTTAATATTACACTATTGGTAAGGTGGGTTTACCTTTATTGGGGTTTACGGTGTGCTGTTTTGAACAAAACTATGGGATAAGACTGGAGCAGGCGGCTTATTCAACCAATGCCATTATTGATTGAATAACTAGCCTGCTGCCTGAAAAAATTAGCGCTTATATAAAGCAGTTATACTGGCGGTTTCAATCGTATTTGCATTAATCATATAACCGGTTAGCGCACCAGAAGCATTTTCTGCTATATCTAGTTTTTCGACTGAGAGTGCATGCAAAGTAAATTTATAATTGTGGGTGCCATGCCCTTTTGGCGGACAAGCACCGCCAAAACCGGCGACACCGTAATCATTTTGTATTTGTTTGCTACCTGTAGGCATCTGATTTTGTTTAGCGCTGCCAGCATTGGTATCGAGTTGATTTACACTCACTGGGATATTAATGACTTGCCAATGCCACCAGCCGCTACCTGTTGGTGCATCGGGATCATATACTGTAATTGCAAAACTTTTTGTGCCTTTAGGTGGGTTACTCCAACTCAGTTGTGGAGACTTATCCTCACCGGTACAGCCAAAGCCAGCAAATTCATGTTTTTTAGACATGTACTGATTTTCCTCAATATCAGCGCTTTTTAGCGTAAAGTGATCAGCGAACAGACTACCGCTGCAAAAAAGGCTTAATACAGGTAAAAACTTAATTAAATTAGACATTTTAATTCCTTGCTTGTCGATTTATCGTGTTATCCATTCTAGGTATTTTAGCTATTTACGCTTTAACAAAAGCCGTCAAGTTTTTGCCTTAATCTGCCATTTTAGTTTTTCTCAGCTCAGATGGCGTTAAGTTAAATCGACTTTTAAACCTTTGGCTAAATCTAGCCGCGGATATATAACCACATCTTTCTGCAATGATGCCTATACTGTCTTCAGTTGTTTGCAGTAAATGAAGTGCTAAACCGAGTTTAGTTTGGTCTTTAATTTCTTGTAAACTGGTGTTTTCAGTTTTTAACCTTCGTCTTAATGTTGATTCGCTCATGGCTAATTTAGTACAAATTAAGGGTAATGATAAATCTTGAAAATGAGCTGCTTGGTATAACTTGAGTATTTGATGGCGAATGTTGGATTTAGCAATCATAGCTAATATATCTTGGTGCCCAAGTTCACACAATAAGTGTAATATTTCTTGTCTTCTTGATGGCAAGATAGCCTGTGGTGCCCACTCAGCACATTGAATAAATTGGTCTAAACATAAATTTAAGCTTTGTGTTACTTGGCCTTTATAAATGTTTTTTTCGACACGCTTTGGTGGGGCAAAACCACTAAAATCTTCTAATTCAAATTCTATTAATAACGCATAGTAGCTTTGTGCTTTGGGGATATTTCTCATGTTTAAGCTGGAAGTATCAGCTAAAAAGACAAATTCACCTGATTGGCAACTAATAGGAGTTTCTTTACCGACAACCTTTTCACCATTGATTACAATAATTAAAGTCGGCTTTAAAATAGGCACATTTAACAGCCGTTGTTGCTGGATTGACGTGTAGACAGAAAAAGGCAAGTTAATTACATTTTTTTCAAGGATTCGTTCAATATTTTGTTTAAGTTGTTCCATGTTATACCTTGAAGCTTGAGCAATGCCCAAATTTACGCTTTACTCAAGTACTTAGTTATATCAACCTTATCTATTTGTGCATCACTTAGATATTTTTTTGCGTATTTTAAATAAATACCTGAGGTTAAAAATAACTCAAATACGTCTTGGTCGACATGCTGATCTTTGACCATTTTAGCTAGTATATCAATTGCAACACTGAGTGGTTTAGCTTTTTTATAGGGTCGATCTGCTGCTGTGAGTGCTTCAAAAATATCCGCTAGAACGAGTACTCTTTCAGGTACAGATAGGTCATCTTTACTGAGCTTTCTAGGATAGCCAGTACCAATTAGAGTCTCATGATGGGTAGAAGCATATCTGGGCACTTTAGAAAGCTCAGGTGGAAATGGCACATTCTCTAACATTTTTATCGTGCTGATAATGTGTTCATTAATTTTATACCTATCTTCAGCAGTTAAGGTGCCTCGCTTTATTTTTAGATTATACAGTTCGCCCAGATTATATTTATACGCAGGTGGCTGAATTTTAATGCCGTGCTTTTCGTCGTAAGAGATAGCTTTATCGTGTTGAATTAAATGCTCGGGTTTGTCAGATAATAAATGTTCAGTGACTGGGAGCCTTTCTTCATCGAGCGAAACTCTCAGCTCTTCAATGGGTGACAAACCTATCTTATCGTCAAAATTACGTTGCCAAGTGATCTTAGCGAGTTGCTCTAGCCTTTGCGTATTCTTCTCATCCATAAACTCACCACCAACATTGGTTGAGGCAATAAAAGAAAAATTTTTGATTAAATCAGATTGTTGGCGTTTTAGCTTACGTTTTAGCGCCAGTTTTCGTTCAGGATGTTGAATCATATTTTGATAATAATTGATTTCGGCATCTCGCCATAAAACTTCAAATCTCATCCTAATTTCGTGAATTCGATTATAAATAGTTTCTAATTTAGTGCCTTTATCAACTATGTGTTCAGGTGTGGTTATTTTGCCACAGTCATGCAACCAAGCGGCTAAACTAAATTCCCTAAACTCATCTTCATTATTAAATTTAAAATCTTTAAACGGCGCATTATTATTTAATGCTGCTTCTTTCGCTAGCATAATGCCTAACTCTGGTACTCTTTCGCAATGTCCTGCTGTATATGGTGATTTATCATCAATCGCTTGGGCAATTAATTCTATAAAGGACTCCATGAGTGCTTTTTGATTATTTTCATGCTCTTGAATCGATTTACTCATATCTACCATAGACGTTGCTAGTTTTTGAATTTCGATAACACTGCTTTCCATGGTGGTGACTTGGCTAAATTGGCGGTTTTTAATTTTTTGGTTTTCTAAAACCAAACGTTTAATTGGTGAAACTATCGGTGTAGCAAAAAACCATGAAATAGGCAAAATCAGTAATAAACTTGCAGTTGTGATGGCGATGGATACTTTTATTTTTTCTCGACTTGAGGCCAAAACCGACGACTTTGGTACTGTAATCGCCAGATAATCTGTCTTGTTTTGATTAATGCTGATTGGCATCATATAAACGTATTTTTCTACCTCATTTAACTCGACTTCCAAAAGTTGAGAGAAATTAGATGTCTGTTTAATTAATTGCGTCAACTCAGAGTAGGGCACAGTACCTATAGTTTTAATTCCTTTCACTTGGCCATTATTTAACCATTTATCGTCTAAAGCTGCGAGGTAATTTGCTGGTATCTGCTTAATCGCAAAATTGAGTAAATTAATTAAATCTTGTTGATTTTTTTGGACGAGCAAGTGGATGGAACTTGGTAATACGTTTTCTGACAAATGGCTCAATGAATGATATTGAATATTCTTGATGAAAAATTGGTTTTGCATATATCTTAAAACCACTTCATTATCTAAACCTGCATCGACTTTTCCTTGGCTAACTTGCTGCAATAAACTTCTCGTGTCAGCAACTTCAATAATTTTTATTTCGGGGTATTTAGACTTTACTACTTCGATGATTGACCATCCTTTTGGAATGGCTAGCGTTTTGTTTGAAAGTTCGGAAAGTTCAGTAATAATAGGCAAATTAGGTTGTGTCACAATTGAAAAGGGTAGCTCTAACAGCGCTTCACTCAGTAAGCCCTTATTTTTATTTGTTGAGGTATAAAAAACGGAGTGGAGCATATCGATTTCTTGCTTGTCGAATTTCTCAACTAATTCACTCCATGTAAAACCATTAATAAAGGTGATAGGTAAATTGAGCATTTCTGAAATTGCATAGAGTAAATCAATACCGTAGCCATGCGGCTCACCACCAACACTAAAGTCGATGGGGGCCCAATTGCTTTCATTCGAAATAAAAATATTAGGGTACTTAGTTAAAGTGGCTAATTGTTGTTGATTGAGTGTTAGCGGCGTCAACTCTGGTAACCGAGAAGTTTCATTTTTCTGGTTGGAAGCAATTAATTCCCCTAATTGATTGAAAATATACATTTCGCTTTCGAGTAAGCTGGTTTCATTTTGCTCAATTAAATAATCCGATAAATTGGATAAGGGGATATCGGCAGCTAAAACTGTGTTGCTATTGTTTAATCTGATTGAATAAGTTTGCCCTGGAGCCTGTAAATGACTAAATAAATAGGGTTGGGTCTTATTTACTTTGTCCACTTGAGCTTGTGTAAACCAGACTCTTTCTTTTGGATTGTAATTTGTTGTTTCTGTTCGGGTGACTCTTAAGTTGAAGTTTTCATCGTAATAGTGAGTTTTTTTTATTTTATTTTGGATATCAACAACTAGCCATCTGTCACTGACATTTGCTTGATATTGTTGGCGCACAGTTTGGCTGGTATTTAAATTTATGACTTCGTAGAAATGTCCATTGTCATAGCCGACATATAAGGCATAAAGCAGAGGGTTTGTTTCAATTATTTGTGACAACAAAGAACGAAGTGCTACTTTATCCGTACTTTGTTTATCTATGATCTCTTGGCTTTTGGAGAGAATTCGAATCGTATTCTCAGCATTTTCGTTTATTTGTTTTAAATAGTTTGCTGTGTTTTGCGTGGTTAGATTAAATAGTTTAACTTTAGACTCAATTGCAAATTTTTCACTGAAGTAATATTGAAGACTGATAGCAACCGTCGCGGTGACAAATGTGGAAAATATAAAGATACTTACAACGGTTAGTCGAATAGAAAACTTAATCTTCTTTTTTACTTTTTTTAGGCTAGTCAGCAGCATATAAACAATCCATGTTTTTAAAATATTAATCTAGCACAAAAATGAATTCAGAATAGACATTTTAGTACTATGATGAGACTAAAAAACCTAAACTCGAGATAATAACTTGCTTTCTTGAGGGACTTTTTTCCGACAAATGCGTTGAATTCTCAATTCAATTAACAGCGAGAGGGAAATCATTTTTTCGGCTAACCAAATTAATTATATGGTGACAGCTAATTCAATGATTTTTGCATAGTATAGTTCTTAGCTATTTCGGTTGTTTTTCTGAGTTTAGCTAGAGAATGTTGTTGTTGAATATAGGTTAAGGTTTTTTGTTGAGCCCCCTGAAATGCTAGCTGGCATTCAAATGCATTACGTCCTAGTGCTTGCCTAAGCTCATCATTACATAATAAGCCGGTTACATGATGTGCTAACTCAGTCGCGTCATTTACCATTTTAACGGCACTTTTTTCGGCTAAAATCTGGTAACTTTGTTCAAAATTAAAAATATGTTGGCCCGTGATAATGGCTTTGTTTTGACAGGCGGCTTCAAATGGATTGTGTCCACCTCTTTCAACTAAACTCCCGCCAACAAAGACAATATCGGATAGTCCAATATAAGTCATCATTTCACCTAAGCTATCGCCAATTAAAACTTCACAGTTCGTTCTGAGCTTTTTATTTCGAATCAATTTGCTACGTCTGCTACAAGTGAAAGTTTTCCTAGTTAAATTGTAAACTTGATCAAATCTATCTGGGTGTCTTGGTACCAGAATTAATAGGGCATCAGGTATCTGCTCTAGCAGTGACTCATGTGCTTTTAGTATTTCTTCTTCTTCCCCTTTGTGTGTACTCGCCGCTAACCAAACTGGGCGATTTAATTGCAATTCTTGACTCAGTTTTAAAGTTTCTTCGCTTTGTAGGCTAGAGCATGTGGTATCAAACTTAATGTTGCCTGTTTTGATTATTTTATGTCTATGACAACCTAGTTGGTGAAACCTGAGTTTATCGGCTTGAAATTGCGCACAAACCAAATCGATATTTTGCATCATTAGTCGTGTCAGGGGGGCAAATTTTTTGTATCCCTTTGCCGAGCGCTCTGACAATCTAGCGTTAATTACCATAACTTGCGCGCCAGATCGTTTCGCATGACGAATTAAATTTGGCCAGAGTTCAGTTTCCATCAGGACTAATAAACTCGGTTTAATTTGATCAATAAATCGTCTTTGTATGATTGGTAAATCAAAGGGAAGATAACAATGAGTGACTCTATTGCCAAAGGTTTGTTTAATTTGTTCTGAGCCAGTTGGTGTTGTACTAGTAATAGTGACAGCAGTATCTGGATTGTTGTTGATAAAGGCTTCAATAATCGGCGTTGCAGCTATGGTTTCACCTAATGAAGCTAGATGAAATAGTACGCCATTTGCTTCAACCTTAATATCTGATTTACCAAGCCGTTCATCCCATCTAAATCCATACTCAGGTTGCTTTTTAGATTTTCTTTTTAACCTTAGGAGTAGGAGTGGTAATAACAGTCTTAGTAGTTGGTTGTAAATAAATTGGCTCATATTAAACTCAGGATCCTTTATTTAATCGTAAGGCTAAGTTTAAATCGTGTAATTTTGGTGAAATAAAGATGACGTATTTTTTACTTTGGTTTAGTTGGCGTACTTACCAGCCGTCATAAATTTTATACTTAGTTGACGCAAAAATTTAATCTGTCTTTGTTAACCTTGGATGACAGTTAAATTATGTTTTAGTCATTTTACTATTGACTAAGTTGAGTGCTTCTTGGTGTTGAATGATAGGTTGAATAAATTGAAGTTAGATTTTGAAACACAAGTGATTCTGGGCAATACAAATCCTAAGTTTTCTGGTGTCACTTCTACTATGCTACAAACAAGTAAAATCCAAAAAACACTAATTAAACTTGCTATTCTGGGTAATCACCATGTTGACAATAGCATACCAACTTTAACATTTTGGCAGGCTGTAAAGCTTTGCCGTAAGCCTTTACCTTCGGGGTTATTTCGTATTTATCACGCTCGCCGCAATGATGAAATGATACAGGCGCTGATTTTAAAACATCTTTTTGGCTGCAAAATCAAAATCCTATTCACTTCAACAGCGCAAAGATACCACTCTAAACTTACTTGTTTTTTGATGTCTAAGATGGATGCTGTGATTTCAACTTGCACTCAAGCCGCTAATTATTTGTCAGTTCCACCTAGCGCTATTGTACCGCATGGAATAGACACCAAGCGCTACTTGCCTGCTACAAACAAAGCTGAACTGGTTGAAAAGCTTGGCTTTAACCAGCAAAAGCTAATTGGTATTTTTGGCCGAGTGAGGGCACAAAAAGGGATTCAAATTTTTGTTGATGCCTGTTTAGCCGTGTTAAAGAAACAGCCAGGCTACACAGCGATTATTTGCGGTGCTTGGGATGATAAAGCCTTAGTCGAGCAGCTTAAAATTAAAATTGCATCATCCGGTTTAACCGAACAAATTGTGTTTTTAGGCGAACAAAAATTTGAGCAAATTCCAGAGTTGTTTAAAGCTTGTTCTATTGTGATGGCGCTTAGTGACAACGAAGGCTTTGGTTTAACTGCGCTTGAAGCTATGAGTTGCGATGCGGCTGTCATTGCGACTCAAGCGGGTGCTTGGCCGGATGTAATCGAAGATGGTGTTGACGGGTATTTAATTCCCATTAAGGATACTCAAAGTGCAATTGACAGGCTTAATTTTTTAATCGAAAAACCGAGCTTAACTGAGAAAATATCGAACGCGGCGGTAAAAAAAATTCGTGATAAATATTCGATTGAAACTGAAGCAAATGCATTGGTTAACATTTATCAACAGCTTCAATAATAAATCAATTGGGGACATTTATAATAAAGATGCCCACAGTGATTTAACTAACACTTGGTCTTCATCACTTAGCTCACCAGCAGCAATTGCTTTTTCTAATGAATCATTTGTTGCTGAAATTATGTTGTCTATGGTCATCTTGTTATCGTTTTCTAAATAACCAGCTGCCAGCATTATGTGACCCCTTAAATAACCGCTTGTGAATAAAGTGTCTTCATCTGCATTAGCGACTAGCGCGTCGAGCTTGTTTTCAATCTCATCTAAAAATTCTTGTGCTTGTTGCATGCTTACTCCTCGAAAGCGATAGGGTAAATAATACTATCTTTATACCCTGTGATAATTTGAATAGGGCCAGACAAGCGCTTATTTAAATTAATATCTGGCGTGTCGACTAGTAAGGGGCGGCCCTCTAATTGATGAATTTTAGCTTTTGTAGCGATTAAATGTATATTTTCTTTTCCTATATGGGATATCACTCGGCCACTTAATTGTTGGTTGCCTCGACCAAACACATGACCTTGCCCGCCGATGGCGGTAATGATGAGTTTGACTTGTGGATGGTCTTGCAGCAGTTGCCAAATTTGCTGCTCGGTTAAATCTTGGGCGATTAATTCATGGTTGAGTAGGGCATCAACCCCTAACAAAGTTGATTCTAATCCAAGCTCATCCATAAAAGCTTTAGTGGTTGAGCCTGAGCCAACTAAATACAAGGTGTCATCTTCTAATTCATCAATTAAATGCGCGCATATATCGGCGATGACAAGCTCTTCTTGCTCTTTTCCTGAGTTTTTCACCGCTTGGACGTATCTGAGATCCAGTGGCACTAACATTTCAGAATAGCGCTTTGCGCGAACTATGCCTTGTCTAAATAAACTCTCGTCTATATCCATTACGTCCGCTTCTGCCAGAGATAACATTTCACCTAGAATCATTTTTCTTGTCACTCTGCCTGCAGCTGTCGGTGTAATAGCATACACGCCAGAATGGATTTTACAGCCAGCGGGTATCCCTAAAACGGGTATGTGCTCTGAAACTACAGAGGCTATGTTTCTGGCGGTGCCATCACCGCCAGCAAATAAAATTAAATCAACACCTTTGGCCTCTACTGCTTTAACAGCAGCAATGGTGGAATCTTCGGTAGTAGGCTGCTCAGCTTGATAAACCACTTGATGTGATAAATTTAATTGCTGGCAGCAAATTTCGCCCATCTCACCGCTTACGGTGATAATCTCAAATTTATCCGTGATATCAGAGAGGGTTTGTAACGCTTGTTCTGCTCTTTGGTTAGCTTGTTTGGTTGCGCCTAAAGCCAGTGCTTTTCGCTGTGTTTCTTCACCATCACTGCCTTTAAGTGCAACAGAGCCGCCAATACCTGCAACTGGATTAATGATGAGGCCGAGTTTAAATATGTTCATCATATGATATTTGTCTGCTGCCTTAACTTTCGTCTAAATTAAACTGTTCTAAACAGAGTTTATTTGGCGTCTGATAAAACTGACTTAAAGCCTCTACGAGTTGTTCGACTCGTTTAGGTAAACCTTGGCTTAAATAAATTTGTACTTGCTGGTGGATCTTAGCTCTAAATTGATGCCTGTCGGGTTCAAATTCGCCATTTAGGTTATCGCAACTGACTTTAAAATTAAAATTAGCCGCAGTTGAAAGTATCCACTCTATTGCTTGTGGTTTAATTTCAACTTGTTCAAATTGAATTTGTTGTGATTCATCTCGGCCATCTGGATTGTACCAGTAGCCATAATCAATTTGTTTTCTTCGCGCTTCACCAGCAATACACCAGTGGGCAATTTCGTGTAATGCGCTGGCATAAAAACCATTGGCAAACACGACCTGATGATATGGCGTTTTATCATCTGCGGGTAAATATATCGGCTCGTCAACACCGCTAATTAAACGAGTCTTAAGCTGTGGGAAAAACAAGTTATCAAAAATTTCGATTAAGTCTTTAATTCGATGTGGCATTTATAGCTGAACTAAGATGGATATGAATACCTATTCTAACGGCTTTTAAAGCGTAAATCAGCTTGAAATCTCGTTTGTTAAATATGTTTTTAAGTTTATACTTCTATAAGAATCATTTATTTTTAAAGTGTTTAGATAAACTCATCTGTTAAGGCTGCTATGAACTGGGAAAACATCCATCAAATTCTTGAGAAAATGACATCGCAAACTTCAGTAGCAAGTCTAAATGCTGTTGGATTAAATTATTGTCAGAAAATGCTCTCTCAGTATGATTATCGAATTTACTTGAATCATCATATGCATGGCTGCGATGAATTAGATATTGCTTATGTTAATGGCTCTGCAAAGCCTGAACAGAGCGAAATTAAAATCGTAAAAGAACTTAGTAGTGGACGTAGTTTGATGCCTTATTGCTTCGAAGAGCAAGGGTATCAATATATATGTGTTCTAAACGATGGTTATACTCTAGCTTTATTTGTGTTTAAAACCGGCGTTGAGGCGAATGATGTATCACGTGTTGGGGTATTAAAAACACTCGTTACCATATGGTCAAATCAGCTCAAAGTTTTATATTTTTATCAAAGAGATGCATTGACTGGTTTGTTTAATCCAAATATTTTTATTGATGCGATTAGCGGTAACAGTTTTTACTCTGATTCTGTTCTGGGTGATGATAACAATTTGAAGCCCGCATTAGAGCGTAGGGATAATATGGAAGCACCAAGTTCACATGGTGTTGCATTAATTGATATCGATGATTTTAAGTTAGTAAATAACAGATTTGGTCATACTATAGGTGACGAAGTTTTAATTAAACTTTCGAAACTACTTGAATTATCATTTAGAGAAAGTGATTTAATTTGTCGTTATAGTGGCGAAGAGTTTGCTGTATTACTTAGATATGTCAGCAAACGCACGGTGGAAGATGTGTTGGAAAGGCTGCGAACTCGCGTTGAAGAAACGCATTTTCCAAGAATAGAGTCAATTACTGTCAGCATAGGTTTTACTATGACAGTACCTGGTATTTTAAGTAGTGAACTAATTGAGCGTGCCACGAAAGCTATGCGACACGGTAAAGAAACTGGCAAAAATAAGGTAATTAGTTACGATACTATGGTTAAAGCGACAGGTGATTCATTTGGTGCTAGCCGCTTAGAAATCGGTGAAATCGAACTATTCTAGTCGTTTTATATTTGTTGGCTTGCTAGTCATCCTATCTGAATATGTGCCATATATTGCTATCAGCAGAACGGGCTGGGACACAATTTTGTCGGACGAAATGCTCTATTTTATCCGTGATAACTAAAGTTCTTTGTCTTGGACAAAAAAGGCCATGAACGTCTTGTTCAAAATCACTATCAATAGCCGTTGCCATTTTATATAAGGTACCGACAGCGGTTTCATCTACCCTAAAAGCTAATTTGACAACAAAATCTCTATCAAGCCACCAAATCAAATTAACATTCTCTTCCTCTGCAATGTGCTCAAGACGGTTACGTAATGTATCTCCCGCCACAAAGCGACGATTTTTACGTTCACCTACCCAGTTTTTACTCATGGGTTGAGTGGTAGTTCCAATTTTTTTTAATTCATTCGTTAACGTGGAATTAGGTCTTTTTAAATGAATGACGAATTGTTGGCCATCTGGATTGGATTCTTCCTCAAACTTTCTTTTTAGCTCGGCATAAAAGTCACTTAATCCTTTTGCTGCTGCATTTGTAGTTGTCGAAAAGTTGCTTGAAGTAGCGTCCGAGTTTTTGGTTTTAACGTCATAACTAGGCGCTTCATAAAATATGACATAAACACCTAAAAAAATTAAAAATGCTGCCGCAGCTAAATGACGGATCCAGAACCACATAAATTAATATATCCAGAAATTAATGATGAACGCATCTTGACCTTGTCTTTTATTAATATCAAGAAAAGGTTAACTGATTTGACTATTTTGTTTGCTTTTAAGTTTTGCACCTAGATTAAAAATCCTAGCTGTTATCGCTCATTTGGGTGAAAAATTAAAAATAAACCCTAGAAATTACTAACGAAGTTTCCTAATTGACCGATTATGATTATAGTTAACTACTTAATTGTATCGTATTGAAGTTTACAAAAATAAAAAAATGATGAGGCCAGTATGAATTTGATTCATCAAATCAAAATAAAAACTCGTATAATTCTTTTAGTCCTGATTCCATTGGCGGCCACAATCTTTTTTGCTTTAGATAAATTAGAGCAAGCTAATAGAGAAGTTAGAAATGTTGAACAACTAGAAGTATTACAACAATATATTTATAAAATATCGCCTCTGATTTCTGGGTTAGAAAAAGAAAGGCTTTATACTCGGCTGTTTTTAAATTCTATTGATAAATCTAACCCCATGGGTGACAGTCAATATAAACAGGCTTTATTATCGAGTCGATCACCAGTCGATAAGGCGAAAGCCAGCTTCTTGGCGATGGTATCAGAGACTGAAAAATTCAGTGATTTTACTGTGTTATTAGAATACATAAATAAAATAAAGCAGCTGGAACAGCAATTAAACTTAGTTCGGAATATGGCAGATCAAGGGTTGAAGAATAAACCGGATCCAAATAACCCAGGAGCAAAAATTTGGACTTTGTTATCGCTAAGAAACTTGACCCAAACCTTGATTGATAGTGTTCACCAGGTTGTATTACTAACGAGTGGTAATAAGGACTTATCTAATTTAGCAAATGCCTACCATAATCTAATGTATGCCAAGCACACTTCATTATTATCGACTGGCTCTTATTATGCCGCACTACAAAAAGTTTTGTCTGGGAATAGTTTTGGCGAAATTGTGAAGCTAGCCTATGTGGAAAATATCTATACCCAAAAGTTTATTAGTTTCGCGCCAGATGATTTAGTTGATGTGTTCAAACAAGAACTGGCGGGTCAGGCTTTTTATCGTGATGCACAAAATAAATTTGAACAAATTCGACGAAAAAGTAATAAGGTGATTGGTACAGATATAGGTGAAAGTAAAGATGATTGGATAGAACAAGGCTTACAAATAAATGCTGCCTATACTCGTGTCACCGAAAGAGTACTAGATAAAATTGAAACCGTAAAAAATGAGTTAATGGAGCAAGCTAATAATGCGGTGCAAAATACAATTATATTTATAATCGTGTTACTGATTATTTTAGTTGCTGTATCAACTAAAATCATTGCCAGTATCAATTCACCTTTAAAGCAATTGATGGGCGATTTAAAGCAACTGGCAGAATCAAAAGATATGACACTGCGTAGTCATTTGCCTGGTAATAATGAACTAAGTAATGTTGGTAGCGTATTTAATTCCCTGATCGAGACTTTTGAACAAACTTTATCAGCGGTTAGGCAAAAAATACTTTCTATGGATGAAACGACAACTCAAGTTTCTAGCGCGATGCAAAGTTCGATGAAATTAATTGATAATCAAAAAATTGCGACAGATAGTATCTCAGTGGCCATCAATCAAATGACTTCAACTATTATCGAAGTTTCAAAAATGTCATCATCCACTTCAGATACGGTTAAGCGTGTTTATGATTTATCTGTTGAAAGTGAAAAAGACGCAACTCAATCTAAAATTACTATGGATCAGCTGTTTGAAGAGCTTGGAAATACCTGTCATATAGTTGAAAACTTAAATGAAGAAGCAAGTCAAATCAGTAATATTTTACAGGTTATTAAAGGGATTTCTGAGCAAACTAACTTATTAGCTCTTAATGCTGCGATAGAGGCTGCAAGAGCAGGTGAAGCGGGGAGAGGATTTGCTGTGGTAGCTGATGAGGTAAGAGAATTATCTAAGCGGACTCAAGATTCAACAGAGCAAATCCAAGCTCAAATTGAGACTTTAACAAGCGGAGCAGCCGCTGCATCGGCAAAAATGGTGACACTGCAAAAGAATGGCCAGAGTGCAGTTCAAGTTGTTGAGAAGAGCACTCAAGCCTTTTTAACGATTAAGTCTGAGTTAGACCAAATTACTGAAATGGCCGTTCAGATAGCAGTCGCTTCAGAGCAACAAACTAACGTTGCAGAAGAAATTAATGAACGAATTCATGTGATTAAAAATGAATCGGACGTTATGTACCAACAAGGCAATGAAACAATGAAGTCGACCGAGAAACTATCGTTAAATGGGGTCGAACTTAAACATGATATTGATGTATTTCATTTTAAATAAACTGGTAAAGGTAGGAAGTTAGTTAATATTAACTAAAATATTCTGCTGGGGTTAAGAGATTAAGCAGTTAAAAAGCTAGGTGTATTGGCTCATAAAAGACCAATACACATCAGTGAAAGAATTAATCGTATAAAGAAGGGTCTTTTCTATTTGGTCTAGTTTTAAACCGTCTATGGACCCACATATACTGTTCTGGAGCACACCTTATTGCTGTTTCCATGTCCTTATTCAATCTTGCTGCATCGGCTTTATCATCACCACTCGGATAGTTTTCAAGTGCCGGATGAAAAGTGATTTTGTAGCCTTTGTTATTATCTAGCCGTTGAGTTTGCACTAGCAAAGTTTGGCAGCCGGATTGTCCTGCGAATAAAGTGGTACCTGTAGTGGTACAGGCTTGCTGCTCAGCGAAAAAGGGGACAAAAACAGCTCTTCTTTTACCATAGTCCTGATCTGGTAAATAAAAACAAGCTTCATTATTTTCGAGTGCGCTTAATAAACCCTTTACGTCTCTCGCACCGATTAAATAACGATTATCTCTGCTTCGTCCTTTTACTTGGAAGTATTCCATTAAAGCATTGTTATGCGGGCGGTAAAAAGCAACACATGGGTGTTTTTGCCCAATGATCCTACCGGCAACTTCTAAACATAAGTTGTGGTAAGCAACTAATAACACGCCTTTTTCATGCTTAAGCGCATTCGTTAAGTTATCTAAACCTTCATAATGACTGATCTTATTAATTCGCCATTTCGGCCACCACCAAGCTATAGCAGATTCAAATAGTGCCGTGCCCGTGGATTCGAAATTTTTGATTAAAAGGCTTTGTCTTTCCGCATTTGATAATTCTGGGAAACTAATTTCTAAGTTTCTTAAAGCGACTTTCCGTCGGCTTTTAACAACCTTGTATAATAACCGACCGAGTAGTCGACCAAGCTGCATTTGAAACGCGTAAGGTAACCAAGAAATTATGTATAAAAAGCCGATGCCTATCCAAGTAAATATATATCTAGGGTGAAAAAATTTTAGGCTGAATTTTGTACTTTCCAAACTACTTTCCAAACTATCTTTGATTTTAGCCGAGCATTGTAAGCCAAAACAAAAGATTAAGAAATATTAGCTTTACTTGTGTTGAACAACCTTTGTAACTTTACTTTCGATAACGCCGTCATTTAATTTGGTAATCAGTATTTCATCCTGATCTATCTGGCTGACAGATTTTATGATTTCAGCGGTTGGTTTTTGGCTAATCGAATAACCTCTAGATAAAGTTGCTAGTGGACTGTAAGCATTTAATTTACTAATGATAAGAGCCATAGCGTTTTGCTTAGCGGTTAGTGCTTGTTCGATATTTACGGTCAGCTTTTCATCTAGGCGGGATAATTTTTGTCTTAATGTTTCAATTTTTATCGCGGGATCATGTTGGCTCAATTTGTGTTCAAAAAACACAAAATCTCGCTTATGTTTTTCGACCCTATTGAGTATGCTGGTTTTTAAACGCCATTCGTATTCATCTAGTTTTTGCTGCTGATTGGCAACTTTGTATTTAGGGTCTAGTTTATTTAATCTAAGCTCTAGTGAATTTAATGCCTGATGTTTACTTGCGAGTAGGTGTCTTGATTCACTTAACAGACTTTGTTCTAGGTTTTCTAGCTTTTGTAAAATCTTGGTATTTTTTTGACTAATAATCTCTGCTGCTGCAGAAGGCGTGGCGGCTCTGAGATCCGCAACAAAATCTGCAATTGTAGTATCAGTTTCGTGACCAACAGCACTGATGACAGGTAAATCGCTGGCGGCAATTGCACGGGCGACAATTTCTTCATTAAATGCCCATAAGTCTTCTAGCGAACCACCACCTCTGCCAACTATGATTAAATCATTGTCTTGATTGGCATTGGCAGCAACTATTTGCTCAACAATTTCCGCTTTAGCTAAATTTCCTTGGACATTACATGGATAGATGTTGATTTGAATATTCGGACTCAGCCTTTGCATTATGCTCACCATATCGTGCACTGCAGCGCCTTTAGCTGAGGTTACTATGGCAACTTGTTCAATAAAATCGGGTAGGGGCTTTTTATTTTCAGCTGCAAATAAGCCTTCGTTCGATAGTTTTAGTTTTAATCTATCAAATGCTTGCTGAAGTTGGCCTAAGCCAGCTGGCTGCATACTTTCAATTATTAGCTGATACTCACCTCTAGGGTGGTACAGACTGACATTTGCTCTGACTAATACTTGGTCACCGTTTTTTGGCGTAAATGTCACTTTTCGATTTGAGCCTTTAAACATGGCACAGCGTACTTGAGAATCAGCATCTTTTAATGACAAATACCAATGACCTGAAACCGCTTTGGTTAAATTAGAAATTTCAGCTTCAAGCCAAATTGAAACAAAGTTAGATTCGAGTAAATATTTAATTTTATTATTAAGCGCGCTAACTGAAAATATTTGAGGTGATGTCATATATAAGTATTGAAAAAGTTATTTATTTGTCATTTAGAACTGATCTTACGCTTTATTTGAAAATATATTCAAATAAAATCACTTATATTGCTTTTTTTTACAAATTTAAGTTTACCTAGTACAACAAAGTCGTTAAAATTCTGCCGCAACTATTTATACCCCTGTTTAACTTGGTGAGAAGTTGCAATGCTAAGAATCGCTCAAGAAGCTTTGACGTTTGATGACGTCCTTTTAGTCCCAGGACATTCTACTGTCCTACCTCATACTGCTGAGTTAAAAACTCAGTTAACTGAAAAAATCACTTTAAATATCCCAATGTTAGCCGCTGCGATGGACACAGTCACAGACGCACGTTTAGCAATTGCATTGGCGCAAGAAGGTGGTTTAGGATTCATTCATAAAAACATGACGATTGAAGAGCAAGCAGCTCAAGTTCGTCAAGTTAAGAAATTCGAATCTGGAATCGTATCTGATCCAATCACAGTAACGCCTGATATGACAATTGCTGAAGTAGTTGCATTATCTGAGCAAGTTAAGTTTTCTGGATTCCCAGTTGTCGACACAGATAACAATTTAGTTGGTATCGCAACGGCACGTGATATTCGTTTTGAAAATAATCTTTCATTACCTATTTCTGACGTGATGACGGCAAAAACTAAATTGGTCACAGTTAAAGTCGGTGAAAAACCATCTGTTATTTTAGATTTAATGCATGAGCATAGAATCGAAAAAGTATTAGTAGTGGATGATAGCTTCAAATTAGAAGGTATGATCACAGTTAAGGATTACTATAAAGCAGAAAATAAGCCAAATGCATGTAAAGACGAGTTAGGTCGTTTACGTGTTGGTGCTGCTGTTGGCGTTGGTGCTGGTACAGATGAGCGAGTTAAAGCTTTAGTTGAAGCCGGTGCTGATGTCATCTTAGTTGATACTTCTCACGGGCACTCCCAAGGTGTTATCGATAGAGTAAAATGGGTTCGTGAAACTTTCCCTGAAATTCAATTAATCGCTGGTAATGTTGCAACTGCTGAAGGTGCGATTGCATTGGCTGATGCTGGTGTTAATGCGGTTAAAGTTGGTATTGGTCCAGGCTCTATTTGTACAACTCGAATCGTAACTGGTTGTGGTGTACCACAAATTACAGCTGTAGCAGATGCTGCAACTGCGTTAAAAGATCGTGGTATTCCAGTGATAGCAGATGGCGGTATTCGTTTTTCAGGTGATGTTGCTAAAGCATTAGCTGCAGGCGCAAGCTGCGTTATGGTTGGTTCTATGTTCGCTGGTACTGAAGAAGCGCCAGGTGAGGTAGAATTATTCCAAGGTCGTTATTATAAATCTTATCGTGGTATGGGTTCTTTAGGTGCTATGTCACAAAAAGAAGGCTCAAGCGACCGTTATTTCCAAAAATCTAACGAAGCTGACAAATTAGTACCAGAAGGTATTGAAGGTCGTATCGCTTATAAAGGTCCTTTATCTGCGATTATCCATCAGCAAATGGGTGGTTTACGCTCAGCTATGGGCCTAACAGGCTGTGGCACAATTGAAGCTTTAAACACTAAAGCTCAATTTGTTAAAATTACATCAGCTGGTATGGGCGAGTCGCACGTGCATGATGTTCAAATCACCAAAGAAGCGCCTAACTACCGTTTAGGTTAAGCTAATCGAAAATGATTTTGTTATCAGGCTGGCTCAATCGCTGGCCTGATTTGTTTCTATTTACTGGAAAAACATATGACAACAAATATTCATGACAGCCGAGTTTTAATTTTAGACTTTGGCTCACAATATACTCAATTAATTGCACGCCGCGTTCGTGAAATCGGCGTTTATTGTGAACTTTGGGCTTGGGATGTAACTGAAGAACAAATTAAAGAATTTAACCCAACCGGTATTATTTTATCTGGTGGTCCAGAAAGTACTACGCTAGAAGATAGCCCAGTCGCACCTGAATATGTATTTAATGCAGGCGTGCCTGTATTAGGTATCTGTTATGGCATGCAAACTATGTCTCAGCAGTTAGGTGGTAAAGTTCAAGGTTCAAACGAACGTGAATTTGGTTATGCTCAAGTTGAAGTGATCGCTGAAAACAAATTATTCGCTGCGATTGAAGATCACGTTATCGAAAATGGTAATGCGACTTTAGACGTTTGGATGAGTCATGGTGATAAAGTCGTTGAGATTCCAGCTGGATTTAAAACTATTGCTCAAACACCTAGCTGCCCACATGCAGCAATGGCAAATGAAGAAAAACAATTTTATGGGGTTCAATTCCACCCAGAAGTCACTCACACAAAACAAGGCCAACGTATGTTGGAGCGTTTTGTGCTTGATATTTGTGGTTGTGAAAAACTTTGGACATCAGCTTCTATTATTGAAGATGCAATTGCGCGTATTAAACAGCAAGTGGGTGATGACGAAGTTATCTTAGGTTTGTCAGGTGGTGTTGATTCATCTGTGACCGCTATGTTGTTACATAGAGCGATAGGCAAGAAATTAACTTGTGTATTTGTTGATAACGGCTTACTTCGTTTGAACGAAGGCGAGCAAGTTATGGAAATGTTTGGTGACCATTTCGGTTTAAATATCATCCATGTAAATGCGGAAGATAGATTCTTAAACGAAATGGCTGGCGAAGCTGATCCTGAGAAAAAACGTAAGATAATTGGCCGTGTATTCGTTGAAATTTTTGATGAAGAATCAAAAAAACTAACCACAGCAAAATGGTTAGCGCAAGGTACGATTTACCCAGATGTCATTGAATCTGCAGGTTCAAAAACGGGTAAAGCACATGTCATCAAGTCTCACCATAACGTTGGTGGTCTTCCTGATGATATGGAAATGGGCTTAGTAGAACCATTACGTGAATTATTTAAAGATGAAGTACGTAAAATCGGTTTAGAGCTTGGCTTACCATACGATATGTTATACCGCCATCCATTCCCTGGTCCGGGTCTAGGTGTGCGTGTTTTAGGCGAAGTTAAGAAAGAGTACTGTGATTTATTGCGTCGTGCTGACGCTATATTTATTGAAGAGCTGCATAAAGCAGATCTTTATCATAAAGTAAGCCAAGCCTTTACTGTATTCTTACCGGTACGCTCTGTTGGTGTAATGGGTGATGCGCGTAAATATGATTGGGTTGTTTCATTGAGAGCAGTAGAGACGATTGATTTTATGACGGCTATTTGGGCTCACTTACCGTATGACTTCCTAGGTCATGTTTCAAATCGTATTATTAACGAGATTGATGGCATTTCGCGTGTTGTTTACGATATTTCAGGTAAGCCACCTGCAACAATTGAGTGGGAATAAGCTCACCCCTCAATACTTGATCCTTAATGCTAAACTAAGTGCTTAACTTAGTTTAGCATTTCTTCCCTCTCGATTTTCCTACTCCTAATTCTTCCAGTTTAATCCAATAAAACAAATAAAAGCCGATGACTAAATTTATTGGGTTAGGTTAACTCTATTGGGGCAACCAGCTTTTGTATTGTTTAATAATCTCTGCGCTTGATTTTTGCTTAGCGATATTATTTTGCTCTAGCGGGTCTAACTTGTGGTTATAAAGCTCCATACTGCCATCTTTATAATGGATAAAGTTGTAGTCACCATATACCACAGAGTGGTTACCTTTTTCGTAGGTGACAATTGCAGGATGAGGCCAATTCATATTCGGTTTTAACATAATAGGGGTTAAATCATTCCCTTCTAATGGCAGTTGGCTTTCTAAATTTGTTAAGTTTACTAGGGTAGGGAAAATATCTAATAAGGATACAGCGGCAGTTACTTTTGCTGGCTTTATGTTTGGCGCTTGAATAATTAATGGCAAATGAGTTGCCTGTTTCCATAAGCTAAATTTTTCCCAACGATACTTTTGGCCAATTTGCCAACCATGATCACTCCATAACACTAAAACGGTATTATCTTTATATTGGCTTTTATTGAAGCCATCTAAAATATGGCCAATTGTCGCATCCGCAAAACTGACACTCGCTAGATAGCCTTGCATTGCTTTTTTCCATTCGGTTTTATCTTGAAGCACTCTTTTCGCAAAAGTAGAAGAAAAATTAGTTTTAGATATTTTAGGTAAATCTTTAATATCTGATTTAGGGTCAAGCGGAAGCTCAACCTCAGCATAAGGGTACATCTCAAAAAATGCTTTAGGTGCTAATTGCGGAGAGTGGGGACGAAAGATACCGCAAGCTAAGAAAAATGGCTTCGAATGTTTTTGTTGCAAAAATTCATGGCAATAATTTGCTGTATTCCAATCGCCTGTTTGTTCAATATTTTCTTCTATCGCACCCCAAATACCAAAGCGGCTCATATAGTCACTGAGTTTTTTTCCTTGGTATTGATAATCACCTTTTAACCATTTGGCTTTGCCATTTTCATCTCTGAATTTGTCTACTCCGGGTGTGCCTGTGGCTGTTTTAAATTGGTAATCCCAAGAGATAGGATCAGATCCAGTTAGAACGTTTTTGCCATTGCCTCTGGGTTTATGAAAAATTTTACCTGCCGCGATAGACTGATAGCCTTGGCTTTTGAAATATTGGCCCATGGTGACTCTATCTTTGCCTCCAGGCAAGTCTCTAAAGTTACCTGGGTTAGAAAACTGTCCAGTTGTCTCTGGTCTTAGTCCAGTCATAACAGCGACTCTAGATGGGTTACAAGCAGGTACAACAGTATATGCATTCATAAATTGAACGCTCTCCTGTGCTAACTTGTCTATATTTGGTGTTTTGGCTGTACCGCCCCAACTTGTAATATCTGTATTGAGATCGTCAACTGCTATCATTAATACATTCAATTTTGACTCAGCACTATGACTTACAGACATGAAGAAAAGACCGAATAAAGATAAGATACTTGCAGTAATAGATTTGGAAAATTGCATAAGAATACCTAAGTAAGAACTAGATGTGGACTCGCATAAAGCTAAATAAGGTCACAGAATTAGATAATTTCTTATTCCGAGTTCAGGTTTATTATATTTGAAAATACATTAGGTTATTAACTTTGGTTATATATTTAACACTGCTTAACTTTAATTATCTTAACTATTCGAAAATAGTCCGACTAACAGTTTGGTTTAGTTAACAAGGAGGGCAGAATAAGCAGGAATGACGCGGGTATTGCTTTAATTATGAACAATTAGGCTGAGGTTTGAAGCAAAGTTGAGCGAATTAAACTGAAGTCATTTTGCTTAGTTAATGAGTAAAACAGCCTGCTGCACAAAAATAATACAAAGTGCTACATCTGCTAGTTTAATCGTCGCTATCTTCGTCTTTGTAGGCTTGTTTGTTTTCGAAATCTTTCGGGATTTTAAACCCCAAATTATCTTTTAACATTAATATAGGCGCTATGATAAGCGCAAGTACAGCTACAATGATTAATATTATAGTTAAGCTAGACATTGGTAAGGCTCGATAAATTCTTGATATAACTCGTCCAAATTATTTAATACAGTCTCGCCTAAGGCGATTGGCTGACTGACTAAAGCTTGTTGCAAAATTTCTTTATTAAAGTTAAGACTAGCATTGGTGCTAACTGCCGTAAAGCTGATGTGCCAAGGTTCATCTGCAACGCCTTGGTCTGAGTGCTTAAGGTAAGGAAATGAAATACCCAACTTAGCTGCATTTTGCATTAGCCAGTTGGCTAATTTGGCATTTTTACCATCTTGAATATATTCTGATTCAATGAGTTGAGGCGATTCGCCAATTTTATAAGCACTAAAATCGTAAATATCAAAATCCGTTCCCCAATGATGGCGACTACTACCCGGAATTGCAGAGTAAATACAAATGCTTTTTACTTTTTCTATATCTGACAGCTTAGATAAATCGATCGCTTTATTTTGCCTGTCATAGCAAACGAGCTCGCCAGTTGCCTTTTTGTTCCAAATGGTCTTTTGACGCTCATAACTGCGAAAACTACTGGCTAATCGGCAATCAAACCCAGCAAGCTTAGCTTGTTGTTGAAGCTGTTTAACCGCATCTAAGACTTGCGTATTCACTTGATGATTTGTGAATAACTCAGTTAAATGGGTTTCAGCTAAGCCTGTGAGTTCGTTTGCGTTCATGATCAAAAATCAGGTTATTTAGCTAATAGCTTTTCTAGCATTTTTTCGTATATATCAGTTAAGAGTTCAACATCTTCAATTTTAACGCATTCATTAACCTTGTGGATTGTTGCATTAATCGGACCTAATTCAACTACTTGTGCACCAGTTGGCGCGATAAAACGTCCATCTGACGTACCACCTGTGGTTAATAATTCAGGACGATAGCGTGTTACTTCTTCAACTGCATCAGCGGCAGCTTTTACCAAGTCGCCAGAGTCGGTTAAAAATGGTAAACCATTGTAAGTCCACTCGATATCATAATCTAAACCGTGAGCATCTAATATGCCTAAAACCCGTTGAATTAATTCATCCGCGGTTACTTCAGTAGAGTACCTAAAATTAAATTGAATTTCGATATCACCCGGCACCACATTAGTCGCCCCTGTACCAGATTTTATATTCGATACTTGGAAACTCGTTGGCGGGAAAAATTCATTTCCTTTATCCCATTGAATTTGGCTTAATTCAGCTATAGCAGGCGAAGCTAGGTGAATTGGGTTTTTCGCTAAATGTGGATAAGCGACATGGCCTTGGATGCCTTTAATTACTAAATCACCACTTAACGAGCCACGGCGTCCATTTTTAATGACATCTCCGACTTTATGCGTGCTCGAAGGTTCGCCGACTAAAGCCCAAGTGATTTTTTCGTTTCTTGCTTCTAAAGTATCTATCACTCGAGTTGTACCATTAATAAATGGCCCTTCTTCATCACTCGTGATTAAAAATGCAATTGAACCTTTATGATCAGGGTACTTAGTCACAAACCTCTCGGTTGCAACCATCATAGCTGCAAGACTGCCTTTCATATCGGCAGTTCCACGCCCATGCATATAGCCATCAATTATGGTTGGTTCAAATGGTGGCGTGTGCCAATCTTTTAAGTTGCCAGCAGGTACAACATCAGTGTGACCGGCAAAGCAAAATACTGGGTATTCTTTACCTTTTCTTGCCCACATATTGGTTGTATCTTCAAATACCATTGACTCAATATCGAAGCCAACAGCGCTTAACCTTTCCGCCATCATTTTTTGGCAATTGGCATCTTCTGGTGTAACAGACTCTCGGCTAATCAAATCTTTTAATAATTCAATTACTTCGCTGTGGCTGGTGTTTTGTTGTTCTGTGCTCATTCGAATTAGCCTTCTAAAAATTCAGTCATAGATTGTGCAGAAAAACCAACAATCACTTTCTCGTTTAACTCTACAACGGGTCTTTTAATTAAAGTTGGGTTTTCTAATAGTAGTGCAGCAATATTATCAGCGCTTAAACTGCTTTTGACTTCGTCAGTTAAATTACGGTAGCTAGTACCACGTTTATTTAATAGTACTTGCCAATCTAACTTAGTTAACCAGAAATCAACTTTATCAGAGCTTAAGCCGTCTTTTCTGAAGTCGTGATAATTAAAATCAATTTTTTCTTCAGTTAACCATTTTTTAGACTTTTTAACTGAATCACAGTTATTAATGCCATAGATTGTAAGCATTTTATCGACTCCTAATACTGAAAATAGGGTCAACTAGAGTTTTTACCTTGTGATAAAAGGGGATATAGACACCTTTACAGTTGACCACAGTGCAATAGCCAATTTTGTTAGCTAAAGCTTTATTAAATAATGTTTGATTATACCGAAATAATGTCTGACCTTTTACCACTTTCTGCTTTAATCTGACTTCACATTGGATACTTTCAGTCATTAAAGTTTCAACTTGCCAGATAAAGCCTAAAATTAAAATTAATCCATTGTCCGTTTTAAATTTGATGTGGCTGTAACCCGGGCCGATTTCAACAATGCTGCCATCAATGGGGGCTGAAAGTTTATTGTCATTTGGGATATAGGTTACACCTGCACCCATAAAACCATTACTGATGATAGGGTTAGGGTGCTGTGATAAAGGTAAAATTTCGCCGTTACATGGAGCTGACACAATAAAGCCTTTAAGCCAATCTGGCCGCTCACTTGGTTCAATATAGCTAATCTTATCCATTTTGCTTTTGTTTTCGGTTAGATAACTACAGTATATGGTTTCAAGGCGTTAAAGCAATTTAAACCTTAATGTCCAACTCGTCTTAAAATCAGGACTAGTTGCTAATTTAGCTGTTTTAGATTTATTACATTCTCAGTATAGGTGTATAAAACTTGAAAATGACTAGACTAAAAAAATATCAATTGTGAGTAAGTTTGTGGTTATCCTGTGCTTTGTTTGTGGTTAACTCTATTATTGTGCACAGGCTTAATCGCCATAGACTATAATTTTAATAATTCCACAAAACTTGTAGATAAGTCTGTTGAGTACCCTTTGGTTAGTTGTTATCTTGCTGATTTATAAGTCTATTTAGTTTTGATTAAAAATTAATCCACGGACAAAAAGTCTCCATTTGATTGCTGATATTTCGTCAATTCATGGTTAAATTTTATCAACAGTTAGCAGCTTGATACTTTGTTCTTTTTACTTTTCACTTGCTTGATTCGCTCTTGTATAAATTTGTTGGTTATTTGCACACACAATCGTTTTACAATGTGTTTAAAGCTTAATTTATTCGATTTGTTTGATAACTTTAACCTTTATCCACTAATGTTGTGGATAAAGGTGTGGGTTTAGTTGGGTTAGTTTTTTAACTTGCTGAATTTTAATGGTTTTAAAGAGTGGTTAAAAAAAGTTCAGGGTAAAATATGAGCATGTTTTTCTAATTTAATGCCATATTTAGATAAGCTCGATATAAAAGAACTGAAATAATGGTTTAACTCTGGCTATTAGTTTATGTTAAATTGAGTGCAGACATAATTACTATAGGGTTTAAAGATGGAATTCCTTTACGAATACGGTTTGTTTTTTGCTAAAACAATTACTTTTGTGATTGCCTTTGGCCTAATCGTGGCAATTGCCGCGAGTGCTAAGAAAAGCAAGGGGCAAAAAAAGGGTGAGTTGGAAATAACGAACCTTTCTGAGAAATATAAAGATATTACAGATGCAATCGAGTCTGAGTTATTTTCTAAAGACGAATTAAAGCAAAAAGAAAAAGCAGCTAAGCTAAAAGCTAAGCAAGAGAAAAAAGAAAAGAAAAATAAAACCGAACCTGAAACTAAAAGTCGTGTATATGTTATAGATTTTAAAGGCAGCGTTGATGCTAACGAAGTCGATGGGTTGCGCGAAGAGATCACAGCTGTTTTGTCTGTCGCTAAGCCTGAAGATGAAGTGTTAGTTAGACTAGAAAGTGGTGGTGGCGTAGTACATGGTTATGGCCTAGCTGCATCTCAACTAGCTCGATTCAAAGCTAAAAATATCCCGTTAACTGTTTCAATTGATAAAGTTGCAGCTAGTGGTGGTTATATGATGGCTTGTGTTGCAGATAAAATTCTTGCCGCGCCATTTGCGATTGTTGGTTCGATTGGTGTCATTGCACAAATTCCTAACTTTCATAAATTACTTAAGAAAAATGATGTTGAATTTGAACAAGTAACGGCTGGTGAATATAAACGTACTTTGACAATGTTTGGTGAAAACACAGACAAAGGTCGTGAAAAATTTAAACATGAGCTAGAAGAAATACATCAGCACTTTGTTGAACATATTGAAACTTTTAGAAAAGATATGGATGTTCGACAGGTTGCAACAGGCGAACACTGGTTAGCAACTAAAGCTAAGGACTTAGGTTTAGTTGATGAATTAAGTACTAGTGATGATTACTTAATTGAAAAAATTAACTCAGCAGACGTTGTTCAAGTTAAGTATCAGGTTGCAAAATCTATGATGGAGAAACTGCCTTTTGCTGCTTCTAAAGGTGCAGAAAATATCTTAACCAGCCTGTATCAAAAAATGACGGAATTAAAATTTAGGTAGTTTGATATCTATCCAAAGCTAAAAATACAGCGCTTGTCGCTGTATTTTTTTATCTAAATTAAGGCTTTTACTCAGGTTAAATACCAATATGTTCGAGAAACAAGATTTAATAAAACTAGCCAACATGCCAATGCCTTTTGGAAAATATGCGGGTAGAAGACTAATTGACTTGCCAGAAGCATACTTACTCTGGTTCAGAGATAAAGGTTGGCCAAATGGTGAGTTAGGGCGCTTACTCGAAATTGCTTTAGCGCTTAAAATTGAAGGGTTAGAGGGGCTATTAAACCCCCTTAAATATCATGATTAGCTAGATGTAACTTAAGTCAGAGCAACATCCAATCAAAAACTAGCCAGTAACCAACCAATGGCCTAACCAAAACATAAGTTAACTCTGTTAAGAATCTAAATATTGTTTATCGCTAAAGGTACGGACTGTATTCGGGAAATAAATGACGCCTATTGTCATTGTCATACCGTTAAGTAAGGCTTCTGGAAATGACAATAACAGCAATAAAATTAAGTAATTGTCCGTTAAGGTTTGCCAATCATATTGTCCACCAGAATAATAAAATACAGCAAGGCTGAACATTTTACAGATAATAGAAGCGGCGCCAGCTAAAAAACTCGCGACAAAAATATAAGTAAAAAAGTGTCGAGGCAAATGATGATAGCTGTAGCTGAAAATCAGATAGCTAACGGATACAGGTACAAATACCCCAGAGACAAAATGAAGTGCAAATTCATACCAGGCTTGGCTGACAAAAAAGTAGCTGATAGTTAACGCAAACAAGCCAGCAAAAATAGCTAATCTAAAACCTAAAAATAAAGTGCAGGCAGTCAGCCATAAAAAATGGACATTTAACCCAGCGTAAATACTGGTTTGGATTGACCAAAGCATAGCTAAGCCAGTACTAAAGCCTAAAAACAAATGCTGTTTGGATTTTGAATCGAGTAATTTCTTGAATTCTGAGTTATCGAAACAGGCGTAGACACAGGCTGCTAAAAATACGAAAAAAATGCTTTCAAACATAATCCGCTGCTCAATTAACTGACATAATCAAAGTTTAGTTCAAACTATTAGGATTGAAAATGTCAGTTAGCGCCTAAGTATGGTTAATTAAGCTTTAAATGTCGTCCAAATTGGAGCGTGATCAGATGGTTTTTCTATGCCACGAAGTTCATAGTCGACATCGCTTTCTATCGCTCTGTCAGTTAATGATTGAGTCGTCATAATTAAATCAATGCGCAGGCCACGGTTATCTGGGAAACCTTTAGAACGATAATCAAACCAGCTATATTTATCGTCTGTGGTTGGGTGTAAGTGGCGGAAACTATCGGTAAAGCCCCAAGCTAATAAAGTATTTAACCATTCACGCTCTTCTGGTAAAAACGAACATTTTCCAGTTTTTAACCAGCGTTTAGCATTATGTTCGCCGATACCTATATCTAGATCTGTATGCGAAATATTAACATCACCTATAATTGCGATTGCTTGATCTGGCGAGTAATTTTGTTGTAACTCAGTATTTAAATCTCGGTAGAATTTTTCTTTAGCTGGAAATTTAGTTTCGTGGCTACGATTCTCACCTTGTGGGAAATAGCCATTAAATACAGTATAAGCTTGCCCATTTTCATCCGCATAAGTTGCAATTATCATTCTGCGCTGCGCGTCTTCTTCGTCTGTTTTAAATCCTTTTTGGACAAAACTTGGTTTTTGTTTTGAAACTAAGGCAACACCATAATGTGCTTTTTGGCCGTGAAACTCGACATGATAACCCATAGCTTCAATGGCTTCAGTTGGGAAGGCTTCATCATGGACTTTAATTTCTTGCAATCCAATCACATCCGGTTGGTGTTTATCGATAACGGCTTGTAATTGATGAAGTCGGGCACGTAGGCCGTTAATATTAAATGAGATGATTTTCATATTGATGTATATAAGAGTAAATAATGCGCTCAAGATACATGAAAAGGGCTGGTTTCAGCAAGTTGTAATGCTAATAAGCGGATGATGTGATGGCCGCATCCCCAGATAGCAAAAGCAAGAATAAGCGATAAAACGCATCAACTGAATATTTATCGTGCTTGGTCATAAATGGCTTTTTCGTAAGGTTTAAATGTAATAGACAGGCAAAGTAGGTGAAATATCGCAAATAAATTAAATTATTTTTAATTTCACTATTGAAAAGTCAGAACTTCATCATACATAGAGTTCAACAGAGAATTTAACTGAGTAATTATTTAGGGTTGCTGAAAAAGTTAAATAACTCGTTCTAGATTTTTAGGCATATTTTTTAGAGGACAGCACTTGAAAAACAACCAGTGCGCCCCTACTAAATAGACAACTTATTTTTGTTTTAATTATTTTGCGGAGATTTTCCAGATGGGCAAAATCATCGGTATTGACTTAGGTACTACCAATTCATGTGTTGCTGTTTTAGACGGCGACAAAGCTAAAGTAATCGAGAATGCAGAAGGCGATCGCACAACCCCTTCGATCATCGCATACACAGACGATGGTGAGATTTTAGTTGGTCAACCAGCTAAACGCCAAGCGGTTACGAATCCGAAAAATACTTTATTCGCAGTTAAGCGTTTAATTGGTCGTCGTTTTACAGATAAAGAAGTACAACGCGATAAAGACATTATGCCTTTCAGCATTGTTGGTGCTGAAAACGGTGATGCTTGGGTAGAAGTTAAAGGTGACAAATTAGCACCGCCACAAATTTCTGCTGAAGTTTTAAAGAAAATGAAAAAGACTGCTGAAGATTTCTTAGGCGAAGAAGTAACTGGTGCGGTTATCACAGTACCTGCATACTTTAACGATGCACAACGTCAAGCAACTAAAGATGCGGGTCGTATTGCTGGTTTAGACGTAAAACGTATCATCAATGAGCCAACGGCTGCTGCTTTAGCATACGGTATGGACAAAAAACAAGGTGATAACGTAGTTGCAGTTTACGATTTAGGTGGTGGTACATTCGATATCTCTATCATCGAAATTGACGAAGTAGACGGCGAGCATACTTTTGAAGTATTAGCGACTAACGGTGATACTCACTTAGGTGGTGAAGATTTCGATAACCGTTTAATCAACTACTTAGTAGACCAATTTAAAGCGGATCAAGGTTTCGACCTTAAAAATGACCCGTTAGCAATGCAACGTTTAAAAGAAGCTGCTGAAAAAGCTAAGATTGAATTATCTTCAGCTTCACAAACTGATGTTAACTTACCTTACATCACAGCTGACGCAACAGGTCCTAAACACTTAAACATTAAAGTAACTCGTTCTAAATTAGAGTCTTTAGTTGAAGACATGGTTAAAGCAACTTTAGAGCCGCTTAAGCAAGCGCTTAAAGATGCAGACTTATCAGTAAGTGACGTTAATGACGTTATCTTAGTTGGTGGTCAAACACGTATGCCTTTAGTACAAAAAACAGTAACTGAATTCTTCGGTAAAGAACCTCGTAAAGATGTTAACCCTGATGAAGCAGTAGCAGTTGGTGCAGCGGTTCAAGGTGGCGTATTATCAGGCGACGTAACTGACGTATTATTATTAGACGTAACACCATTATCTCTAGGTATTGAGACTATGGGTGGCGTGATGACAGCGTTAATTGAGAAAAATACAACGATTCCAACTAAGAAATCACAAACTTTCTCAACTGCTGACGATAACCAATCAGCTGTAACAGTTCACGTTATTCAAGGTGAGCGTAAGCAAGCAAGCGCGAATAAATCTCTAGGTCAATTCAACTTAGAAGGTATTCGTCCTGCACAGCGTGGTGTACCACAAATCGAAGTTACTTTTGATATCGATGCTGATGGTATCTTACACGTATCTGCAAAAGATAAAGATACGGGTACAGAGCAAAAAATCACAATTAAAGCGTCTTCTGGTTTAAGCGATGAAGAAGTAGAACAAATGGTTCGCGACGCTGAAGCTAACTCAGATGCGGATGCTAAATTTGAAGAATTAGTACAAGCACGTAACCAAGCTGATGGCTTAGTACATGCAACTAAGAAACAAATTGAAGAAGCTGGTGATGAATTAGCAACCAACGATAAAGAAGCGATTGAAACGGCTATCTCTGAATTAGAAGCTGCAATTAAAGGTAGCGATAAAGAAGCGATGGAAGCTAAATCTCAAGCGCTTATCGAAGCTTCAGCTAAATTAATGGAAATTGCTCAAGCTAAAGCTCAGCAAGCTGGCGGCGAAGCAGGTGCAGCACCTGAACAACCTCAAGCACAGCCTGCGGACGACGTAGTAGACGCAGAATTTGAAGAAGTAAACGACGATAAAAAATAAGTCTTTACTTAGCATCAAGTCGAATAATAATTCGGCTTGATGTAAATTCTTGTCTAACGGGTGCTTGCGCCCGTTTTGTGTATCTTAAATCACTTATAAATCTTTTTTTAAAATAGTTTAAAGCAAAATTTATAAGTGACTTATGCCAATTAATATTAGAAGTAACCTGAACTGAGCTAAATATGTCTAAACGCGATTATTATGAAGTACTAGGGCTGGAAAAAGGCGCTGGTGAAAGAGAAATTAAAAAAGCCTATAAACGTCTTGCGATGAAATATCACCCTGACAGAACGAAAGGGGATAAAGATTCTGAAGAGAAGTTTAAAGAAATTAAAGACGCTTATGAAATTTTAAGTGACGACAATATGCGCGCGCGTTATGACCAATACGGTCATGCTGGTGTTGATCCTCAAATGGGCGGTGGACACGGTGGCGGTGCACAAGATTTCTCTGATATTTTCGGTGATGTGTTTGGTGACATTTTTGGTGGAGGCGGCGGTGGTCGTCGTCAATCAAGAGCGCAACAAGGCTCTGATTTACGCTACAACATGGAACTTTCGCTAGAAGAAGCTGTAAAAGGCAAGAGTGTCGAAATTCAAGTACCAACTTGGGCATCTTGTACGCCATGTGATGGTACTGGTGCTAAAAAAGGCTCTAAACCAACAACTTGTTCTACATGTCATGGTCAAGGCCAAGTTCAAATGCGTCAAGGTTTCTTTGCCGTTCAGCAAACTTGTCCAACTTGTCATGGCCGTGGTCAGGTTATTAGCGATCCTTGTAATAAATGTTCAGGTCAAGGTCGAGTACAAAAAACTAAAACTTTATCCGTTAAGATTCCAGCTGGTGTAGATACTGGCGATAGAATTCGTTTAGCGGGTGAAGGTGAAGCGGGCATGCACGGTGCACCTGCTGGTGATTTATATGTGCAAGTACATGTAAAAGACCATGCCATATTTGAACGTGACGGTAGCAATTTATATTGCGAAGTGCCAATTGGCTTTACGCAAGCAGCTTTAGGCGGCGAAATTGAAGTACCGACATTAGATGGTAAAGTAAAATTAAAAATACCAGCCGAAACTCAATCTGGCCGTATGTTCAGAATGCGTGGTAAAGGTGTTAAATCGGTACGCGGTGGTGCAGTAGGTGATTTAATTTGTAAAGTCGCAATTGAAACGCCGGTTAATTTAACCGATGCACAAAAAGACTTGCTACGTCAGTTTGATACAGAAATGACAGGTAAAGGTGCAAAACACCACAGACCAAAAGAAGCAGGCTTCTTTGATGGTGTGAAACGTTTTTTTGATGATTTAACCAATTAATCAAATTTTTCCTTTATAATCAAGCCACCGTAAGGTGGCTTTTTTATGGGTAATGTACCAAATTATTATTTGATCCTGATTAGTATTAAATAGTGTGAATATGGCAAAGGAATAAAAATGAAAAAATTATTAATGAGTTTAGGTTTGTTAGCGCTTGTCTCTTGTACTAGCACTTCACCAACTGGCAGAACACAAGTTTTGTTAGTCAATAAAGATCAAATGACACAAATGGGTATCAAGAGTTTTGATGCCATGAAACAAGAAACGAAAATCTCAACCGATAAAAAACTAAATAACTATGTACAGTGTGTATCTAACCAAATTATAAAAACGATTCCAAAAGATTGGCAATCAGGTTGGGAAATTGTGGTTTTTGACAGTGACATGGTAAATGCTTTTGCTTTACCAGGTAAAAAAATTGGGGTTTATACAGGTATCTTAAATGTCGCTCAGAGTGCCGATCAACTTGCAGCAATTATTGGTCACGAAGTAGGGCATGTTATCGCCAATCATAGTAATGAAAGAGCCTCACAAAATAAAATTGCCGGCGTTGCTACGCAAGCTGCACAAATTGCAACACAAGGAACAGAATACGAAGCTTATGCTACAAAAGGCTTAGGTTTAGCGGCTCAATATGGATTTTTATTACCTTTTAGCCGAGCGCACGAATCAGAAGCCGATGTAATAGGGTTAAAATATTTGATTAAAGCAGGTTTTAAACCAGAAGAGTCGCAGCAATTGTGGCGTAATATGGCTAAAGTCGGTGGTAAAGCGCCTTCTGAATTTACGTCTACTCACCCATCAGCAGATACCCGAATTGATAACCTAGGTGCGCACATTCAAAAGTTCAAAGAGCAAGGTATAAAAGCCTTACAGCCAAGACCTAGCTGTTCTCGTTAATCTACTCGAAAATGCGCTGCTTAAATGAATTTATGCAGCGCGCTACTTGGATTTTTTATGAGTTTGAAAGCCTATAAATTAGTACGCATTTTAACTTGGACAATAGGTGGCATATCCTTAATTATTTTTTATGTCTGGTTTGAATACTTAAAACCTAGTTTAGAAGCGCGAGATAGCCCGACAGAGCAAATAGCAGATGCTGGTTTTAATCGCTATGTTTGGCTACAAGGCAAAGATAACCTGACGAATAATAACCCCAGAAGATTAATGTACCCAGATCTGGTTGAAAAGCATTTAGCTAAAGGTTTAACCAAAGCTAGTATAGAAGAAAAGCTTTCTCAACCAGACCATTTAGATAAAGACGGAATTTATTATTATTTAATAGATTATGACTTTAATACCTCTAAATTTGATTACCTCGTCTTAAACTTTGACCAAGATGACAAACTACAGATGTATTACCGAAAAGCCTTTCGGTATGCGTTAAAATAACGTCAGTTTAATAGATATGAATTGTAAGTGATTGTAATTTATGTTTTTAATAATGCCTGTCATGTTGTAACCATGATGGTCATCTTGTAGCTATGATGGTCGTAAGTTGATGTAGGTCGTAGGTTTCATGTACTTAAACGGACAAAAACAGCTGGCTTTTGCTCGTTTATCGTTAATTTTAGCCAGCTATTTTATTGGCGATTAGCAAAGCGTTATCTTTTTTGCTAAATTTTGAAAACGTTTAAAACATGGGGAATTATGGAACAAGTTAAATTTGATAATTTCGATATGATTGCTCGTAATAGCAATGAAGAATATTCACTCTTAGTTCGAGTAGCAAAAGGATTTGCTGACTATACGGTTGAAGTTCCAATTACGGAAAAAGATTACGCCGTAATATCTGAAAATAAGGAACGTGCAGAGTTTTTGTATAGTGTTTTACATTATATTTTTCAATGTGATTATAAGAATTTAGATCACGCTCAACAGAGTCTTAATATTGTTTTATATGAAAAAGATAGCGTTGTTGAGAGTTTTTTAACCGAATTAGATCATGGTAAGGCCAACGGCTCTATTTCCAATTTGATGCGAATTATATGTAAAAGAGAACAATCCCCAATGATACAAGGGAAATGGTTTAAATAATCAAATTAGATTGGAGATAAAACTAGCAGGACGATAAAACTATCTAGGCAGGCACGCATAAAAAATAATTAAATTAATAGGTTATGTTTTTTATTATCGAAGCACACCTCAAAACCTTGGATGTGCTTCGTTCATCACTCGATCCACATATGCAATATTTTTGGTTAGAAACTTCAGGTTGAGTTTAACCTTATCAATTTAATCTGACTTACCTTTATAAGAAATCCACAGACTTTTTGCTTATTCGTGAAGGAAGGGTTAATTCAGTTTATTGTTACTAATTAGCTCAATTAAATTATCTAACCCACAGTTCTGGTAGTTTTCCATAAATTTTATATTTTCTTTCGGGCTAGCAGTCATTAGCAATTGTGAGCCAGCTGAATTATCTCTGAATAATTGTTTTGAAAATACCTGCATTTGCTCTAGTTCAATTAATTCTAGCTCAGCAACTACTGTTGCATGGCGATTAAACCGAGTATCTTTTAAGCCTATCGAGGTCCATCTGTTTTGTGCAAGTGCGCGTAGGCTTAAGCTTTTATCTTCTAGCTGATTAATTAAGCCTTGCTTCATTTGCTGCCATTCTTCAGCGCTTAGTTGTTCTAAAATTTCCGAAAAATGAAATAACAATTCTTCTATGTTGGTTTGTATATCAAGATCTGTATGGGTGCTTGATTGCACATAAACGATTAATCCAGCAGTGTTATTTACTGGCATATATGCTGAGCCTAGCATGTAACCTAGCTGTTTTTGCCCACGTAATACTTGGAATACAATAGGAGATAACAATTGGTTTAACAGCATGTAATAAGCTTTATCTTTGTCGCTCGATTTATTGGATTGAAAGTAATTTACAACCGCAATATCTGAGGTTTCTATGCTTAAATGGACATGCTGAGGAAGTTTAGGCAGTAAGTAAACATAACGATTAAATTCGTGACAGGGTTTGGAATTAGCAAAAATACTGACGATGTTTTTGCCAATCAACATAGCTTGGTCGGCTTGCCAGCAACCTATGATAAAACTTTCAATATTGATAGATGCAAATAATTGCTGCTTGAAATATTCAAACTCTGCCAAGGTGATTTCAGATAAAGCATTGTATAAAGATGGATAAGAATATTGATTATTCTGGACTAAATTCGTCAGCATGCTAAATAGCTGTTGTACCGGTTTGCTATGGCTTGTGTTGTTCCAGCTAGTCAGTAATTTAGTTTTTGCTAGCTCAAATTGTTCAAAAGAAAATTGGCTATTAAGCAGTTGCAACAGTAGCTTATTACAAAACTCAGATTGTTTTTCAGCATATCCAGAAATATGTATAGTTAAACCAGCTTGATGCGCCGATATTTGATAATGCAAGCCAGCTGCTTCAGCGGGATAATTATCAGCTTGTACCGATTCCATAAACATTTCAATAAATAACCTGAGCATACAGGCTTGATTTGCCATATCAGTAAAGCAAGATTCAAGATCGAGTGAAACATAGATATGGCCGTAAGCTTGTGGGAACTGGGTGTTTTTCTCATACCAAATTTTAGTATTTTCAGTTTTATAGAGAATACTTGGTTTTTCTAAGCTTTTGTTCTTCTCAAGTTTATTTTGAAATTGTTGCTTAGGGATATAAGGGTTCGGTTGCAGGTTTTTAAATGCTAAGTGGTATTTAGACGTCAGCCAAAGATGTTTCTCTTGTTTACTAATTTCAGAGATAGAATATGGCGTATGATACCAAGGCGAAATCGCATTATTAATTTTGGCATTAGATAGAATCGATAGCCTTAGGTTTTCAGGCACAAGTGCTTTAAAAGCTTGTTTTAACCAGTCTTGGTTCATATCCGACATGATGTAGTCACCACAAATCACATCTTCAATCGCATAATGTTGCATCTTTAAAGATATTTGGCTCACCCAATCGATTGGTTTATGCATTTCAAGATCATTAAATGCAAATGAGGCTAGCTGCTTTTTATCTTGGTAAATATGATCTAAGTAACTTTGTTGTTTTAGGTACTCAATAAAATTAAATAGCACGTTGGCGACATTATTTATGTTGTCGTCCGTCATCTGGGTGAGTTGAATACTGATATTAAAATCTTGAGTGATGTGATTATCGACGCCACCACCAGCGGTTAAGCTAGTCGCTAATCCCAATTGTTTTAATTGAGACAACAAACTGCCTTCTGATTCATGACCAAAAATTGCGCTCAAATAGCTCAGGCTTTTGGCTTTGTAATCTTTTGCTTCACTTGGTAGAGGGAAGTTAAAAATAACTCGTTTGATATCCCTTAGGGTTTGAACTTGAATTTTTATCCCTAAATCTTGCCTGCGATATAGCAGCGGTAAACTAGTAGTAGCGGTCTCTGATTCAGCTTTTATGCCACTGAAGAAAGCATCCACTAGCTGTTTTTGGTGACGCAGAGGTAGGTGAGACAGTATGCATAAGTTCATCTTATCTGCGGTGTAATTTTCATCAAAATATTGGTGGAGCCTTTGTTTTAAACTGATGCCATCTTTTTCTACTAGGGTATCCTTACTGCCAACGGTAAAGCGTGAGTATGGGTGTTTAGGGTTTACTGCTTGTTTATGGACATCATGCAGTCTTCTAATTTCGTCTTTTAGTTTTAACTCGTATTCAGAGTTAATATTAACTTGCTCTGTTTCAATCGCTTTCGGATCAAATAAGGGACAAATAAAAAATTGTGAAAATCGCTCAACGGCTTCGGTTATAAAATTATTATGGATATCAAAGTAGAAGTTAGTTTGTTCTAAACTGGTCCAAGCATTGGTATGGCCAGCTCTTTTTTCAACAAATTGAGCAAAATCATCTTCTTTACTGTGGAATTTCTCTGTGCCTAAGAACAGCATATGCTCTAAGAAATGAGCTATGCCAAGACAATCATCGGGATCATTATAATTTCCAGCAGCAATTGACATTGAAACTGCTGATTTACTACAAGCCGGACTTTCTATCAGGATGACATTTAATCCGTTATCTAGCTTATAATGATGATAAGCTTGTTCGTCCAATGGGCTGGTTTTGATCACCGTATATCCTGATAGTTAAAGAAAAAAGTTACTAAGATTTAAAGTATTACTCATTTTTAGCGTTTTCGACAGAATGAATTTAAATTTATGCTATATTTTTGCCGATAACTAATTTATGTTAGATGTATAATAGATTTTACTTCGTTAATCTTAATTTTAAGATTTAATGTAATGGGCCAGTTTGGTTAATTTAAAACCTGTATTTGTTTTTAGGTTTACACTATGCAAATTTCTATACTTAGACACGCGGAAGCTGTGTTATCAATGCCTGATTCAGACCGACCATTAAGTGTTAATGGGATTGGTGAGTGTGTTAAATTAGGCCAATGGTTAATCGCTCAAAATCAGAGATTTGATTTAGTATTAGTTAGCCCATTTATTCGTACTCAGCAAACGTGGAATGAACTCGTAAAACAAGGTCTCTCAACCGAAAGCGTTGTTGAACTTGCTGAGTTATTACCTGAAGCTGACTGTGATTTAGCTGTATCTGCAATAAAAGCTTACGCGGACGAAGTTGAATCTGTACTGGTTATCTCTCATTTACCTTTAGTTTGCTTTTTAGTAGAAGCACTAGCCGTTGGTGAAGTACCTTTATTTGCGACAGGGGCGATTGCCAATATTCAACTAGAGCATGATGCACTAAAAGGTGACTTAATCGACATAGTTTCACCTTATCAATTACAACAAAATATAGCTTAAACTAGAAGCCTAGTATAAATCTTGGGTATCAAGCACAACTAATAAAGCGCCATTACCACCCCATTCTAGTGGCGCTTGATGAAATGCCTTTACATTAGGATGTTGAACCAACCAAGCAGGTGTTTTATGTTTGAGTACACCCATACCTAAACCATGAACAACACAGACACATTCAATATTTTGCTTAAGCGCCGCATTGATTAAAGCCGCAAGTTCTTGTTTGGCTTTAATTTGAGTTAATCCATGTAGATCTAGAATTAAATCAGGATAAAAATTACCTTTTCTGATTTGTTTGGCTAAGTCGGATTGAACATTATCCCTAACATATTGCATAGGTTTGTCAGCCGCAAAGTAGGGCTCAAAATCATCTGAAAAATAAAAAGATGCCGTTTTAGCCGCTTCTTTCAGCTCTAAATTTGTTTTATTTATTTTCGGTTTTTGAATAGAAGGCGCAACTTTATCTTGCTTCAGCTTTTTAGTGCCTTTAATTGCTTGATAAAATAAATCAATTTCATCATCTTGATTGGATTTTTCAGTCATTTGCTTAGTTTCTAGTGTACAATATTGCTTATTATCTTAATTCAGCACCGACTAATCAATGATAGAAGAACAACAACTTAAGAATGCTTGCTCAGATCTAACCACTATTTTCGATTTTGTTAGATGGACAGTCTCTCAATTTAACCAAGCCGATATTTATTTTGGTCATGGTACCGATAATGCTTGGGATGAAGCCCGCAGTCTAGTTTTTCAAGCTATTTCTTTGCCAGTTGATGATTTAAGCCAAGTTTATCAAGCTAAACTAACTTTAGATGAAAAACAAATCATATTAGATTTAGTTGAACAAAGGGTTAATCAAAATAAGCCGTTAGCCTATTTAACCAATATGAGTTGGTTCTGTGATTTACCATTTTATGTTGATGAACGTGTATTGGTGCCAAGATCACCTATAGGTGAATTAATTGAGAAGCAATTTAGTCAGTTTATTGAACCGAGTTCAGTAAATCGTATTTTAGATTTATGTACTGGTAGTGCTTGTATTGCGATTGCTTGCGCACATGCGTTTGAAAACGCCGAAGTTGATGCCGCTGATATTTCAGTAGATGCATTAGAAGTCGCTGAAATCAACATAGACCAGCATGGTTTATGGCAACAAGTAACACCAATCCAGTCTGATGTATTTTCTGGACTACAAGGGCAGGTTTACGATTTAATCGTCAGTAATCCACCTTATGTTGATCAAGAAGACATGGATGATTTACCCGCTGAATTTAGACACGAACCTGAGTTAGGTTTGGCTTCTGGTTTTGATGGGTTAGAAATAACTGAAACCATATTAGCGCAAGCTTGTGATCACTTATCTGAGCAGGGCGTACTGATTGTTGAAGTGGGTAATAGTTATATTCACTTAGAGCAGAAATATCCTCAAGTTCCATTCAAGTGGATTGAATTTGAGCGCGGCGGTCATGGCGTTTTCATGATAGACAAGCCAACATTAGAACAGCATAAACACGTATTTAGTAAATAAGTAATAGATTTGAAAGAGGCAGATAAATGTCAGGTAATACTATAGGTAAACTTTTTACCGTTACAACGTTTGGCGAAAGCCATGGTATCGCATTAGGTTGTATTGTGGATGGTTGTCCTCCTGGAATTGAAATTTCAGAAGAAGAAATTCAAATTGAATTAGATCGCCGTAAGCCAGGTACATCACGTTACACCACGCAAAGACGTGAACCAGACCAAGTGAAAATTTTATCCGGTATTTTCGAGGGTAAAACCACAGGTACTTCGATTGGTATGATTATAGAAAATACTGATCAGCGTAGTAAAGATTACTCTAATATTAAAGATATGTTCCGTCCTGGCCATGCGGATTATACTTACCAGCAAAAATATGGTTTCAGAGACTATCGTGGTGGCGGTCGTTCATCTGCTCGTGAAACAGCAATGCGTGTTGCTGCAGGTGCGATTGCTAAAAAATTCTTAAAGCAAAAATTTGGCATTGAAGTTAAAGGTTATTTATCTCAGCTTGGCCCTATAAAAGCTGAAACGGTTGATTTTGATGAAATTTACCAAAATCCATTTTTCTTCCCAGATACTTCTAAACTCGATGCATTAGATGAGTATATGCGTGACTTGAAAAAAGAAGGTGATTCAATCGGTGCAAAAGTCACTGTTGTTGCTAAAAATGTACCTGTTGGTTTAGGTGAGCCTGTATTTGATCGATTAGATGCAGAAATCGCTTATGGCTTAATGAGCATCAATGCTGTTAAAGGTGTTGAGGTAGGCGCAGGTTTTGATTCAGTTACACAAAAAGGTTCTGAGCATAGAGATACTATGACGCCTAACGGATTTTTATCGAATAATGCCGGTGGCGTATTAGGCGGTATATCTACAGGTCAGGACATAGTTGCAAGTATGGCGCTTAAACCAACATCAAGTATTTCTGTTCCTGGGCAAACTATTGATGTAAATGGTGAAAGTTTAGAAGTGGTGACTAAAGGTCGTCACGATCCTTGTGTTGGTATCCGTGCTGTACCAATTGCTGAATCTATGTTGGCGATTGTTATTATGGATCATGTACTAAGACACAGAGCTCAAAATGCTGATGTGGTTTCTAATACACCTGATATTGCACGAAAATAAATTTGAACATACTAAAGCATGCGAAGTAAGTTGAATTCAGATAAAACGCGTTTATCTCAAGTCTATTTTGCTTATTTCGCTATTTTAGGGGTTGTTTCTCACTATCTAGGTTTATATCTTCATCATTTAAACCTAGAGCCTTCAATGATAGGTTTAGTATTAGCTGTAATGACTATAGGCCGAATAGCTGGACCTATGGTTTGGGCAAACTTGCCTGGCTTGCAATCTAGCCCAAGTTGTAGCATTCAATCTAGCTGTTTTCTGGCACTTATCTCTTTCTCTATCCTTTTATTTAGCCATGAACCAAGTGTTCTTATGCTGGCACTTGGCGGCTTTGCATTTTTTTGGTCAGCGGCACTGCCACAATTAGAGTCGGTTGCTCAATCCTGTCTGAAAGGTAATGCTTCCGCCTATAGTATGGTCAGGATATGGGGCAGTATTAGTTTTATCTGCTTAGTGATAATTGCTGGTTGGTTTTTTGAAATATACGGCATAGTCTTTAGTGTCGAGATGTTTACAATCGGTTTATTAACTCTGCTTTTTATTTCAAGTTTTAGATTACCCGAAGCAGATTTAGAAGCCAGTGATGATCAAGTTTATACTGGTACCTTGGCTAAACTTAAACAAGCCAATGTGATGGCATTTATGTTTGCGTCATTTTTACTTCAGCTCAGCTTTGCGACTTATTACGGATTCTTTTCTATTTATCTAACTGAGCTGGGTTACACAGGTTACCAAATTGGCATTATGATATCAGTTGGGGTGATTGCTGAAATTGGTATCTTTTTAATAGCAGGGCGAATATTAAATCGCTATTCGCTTAAAGCTTTATTTTTATTCTGCTTGCTAATAACGAGTTTTAGGTGGTTTGGCATTAGCCTTTGGGGTGAAAATATAGCGCTGCTGTTTTTACTACAAATCATTCATGCGTTTAGTTATGGTTTATTTCATGTCGCTGCGCAAAAATTTATTCATGTTGAATTTAAAGGTAAAGGGCAAGCTAAAGGACAAGCTTTATACATGTCGTTGTCTTTTGGTATCGGCGGAGCTTTAGGCAGTGTAGTGTCTGGTTATAGTTGGGAATTTGTTGGCCAGCAAACCTTTGCATTATCTGCTTTGCTGGCGTTAGTTGCCGCTTTACTTATTCTTATGTTTTATAAAACAATCCGAGTTCAGGATAAATAAGTTTACTCTGTAATTGCATCTAAGCTTAAACTAAAACTTTCAACAAAGTGTTCAAGAAAGTACTCAACCGCTTGGTTATTTAGGCTATCTAGTGTTTCTTTGAGTCTTTTATTTGCATTGATAAATTCTTTATTACCTGCGTTTAACTCTTCAATTGTTTTTAAATATGCGCTTAAAATATCAGCCGCTTTTACAATCTTATAAAGCTCGGCGTCGTGTTTATTTGAACAAACAAGCTCATCATAAGTTGGCTTTAGTTTTGCTGGGAGTAAGCTAACGAGTTTTTCTTCCGCGATTTGTTCAATCTTTTTATATTCTTTAGCAATTTCCGGATTAAAGTATTTGACAGGATTAGGTAAATCGCCCGTTAATACTTCGGATACATCGTGAAAAATAGCCATAGTTGTGACTTTATTCGCGTCAATATCGGTTGAAAAGTATTCGTTACTAATCACGGCTAAAGCGTGGGCTAACATAGCCACTTGCAAAGAATGCTCTTGTACATTCTCTGTGGTAGTGTTACGCATTAAAGGCCAGCGATTAATGAGTTTTAATCGCGACATGTAAGCAAAAAAGTGGCTTTGTTCAGTCATATTTATAGCTGCTTATATTGAGATAAAAAGTTTTCTAATTTATCGAGTGCTGTCTCTAAAATTTCAATATGAGGTAAGGTTACAATTCTAAAGTGGTCATGGGTTGGCCAGTTAAACCCAGTACCATGAACCATCAATATTTTTTCTTTACGTAAAAAATCTAAAATAAATTGAACATCGTTAGTGATATTAAATTTTTCAGTATCAATTTTAACGAACAAGTACATAGCACCTTTCGGACGTACGCAGCTTAAGCCATCAATTTGATTAATTCGTTTCCATGCATACATAGTTTGGTCGTATAAGCGACCACCAGGTACGACGAGCTCGTTTATGCTTTGGTAGCCACCCAATGCAGTTTGAATTGCATGTTGGCAAGGTACGTTTGCACACAAACGCATCGACGCAAGCATATCAAGCCCTTCTAGATAGGATTCTGCTATCGATTTATTGCCACTAACCATCATCCAGCCCGCTCTAAATCCTGCGATGCGGTAATTTTTTGATAAGCCACTAAAGGTTAAAAATAATAGGTCATTAGCAAAGCTTGCTGTGGGTTTATGCTTAGTTTCATCGTAAAGCACTTTGTCATAAATTTCGTCACTTAATATGACTAAATTGTGTTTTCTAGCAATTGCAATTATGCCTTTAAGGCATTCGTCTGAGTAAACCGCACCCGTTGGATTATTCGGGTTTATGATGACGATTGCTTTGGTTTTTTCAGTTACTTTTGATTCAATATCTTTTAAATCAGGCGCCCAATCAGCGGCTTCATCACAGACATAATGGACTGGGTTACCGCCAGACAAAGCGACCGAAGCTGTCCAAAGTGGATAATCAGGGCTAGGGATCAGAACTTCGTCACCAAAGTTAACGAGTCCTTGCATCGCCATAACAATTAACTCACTAACACCATTACCAATGAAAATATCTTCGATGTCGACACCACGGATATTTTTTTGTTGGTAATACTGCATAACAGCAACTCGAGCTGAATATAACCCTTTTGAGTCACAATAACCTTGAGCCGTTGGTAAGTTTCTAATGACGTCTTTTAAGATGTCATCTGGCGCATCAAAACCAAACGGGGCAGGGTTTCCAATATTGAGTTTTAAAACCTTATGACCTTCTTCTTCTAATTTTTTGGCTTCTTTTAAAACTGGACCTCGAATGTCGTAGCAAACATGTTTGAGTTTATCGGATTGGACAATTGGTAACATCATGAACCTGAATAAAATATAACGTTATGAATATAGTAACCTTTCTCGTCTTTAAATTGTATCTCTTCTAGTCTGATATTTTGATTTATTAAGCATAAAAAACTATTGTGTATTTTTTGTTAATTTATTTGGTGTTTTTTGTGTTTATTTGAAATTTTTGACTATATTTATAATGCTTGGAGTAAAAAGATCTAAAGGACCATTTTAATGTAGTACCAGTTCACCTAAATTTTTGAGCTATATTTTACGTAGAAAAAAAGTGCGCTAACAAGGCATGAATTGCCGCTACTAGTAAACTAATAGCAAAATTCATAACGCAGTTTACGAGCTTTTTAACCCGTAAAATTGATCAATAATTAGGATGGATTGGTATAAGTAGTATCTGAGGTGTTGTTATGAGTCAGCTACAATATTTAGTGGATGATTTACAGACAGGACAAAGGATTGATCATGATTTAATGGACTTAGGGTTAAAACATAGTGACATTCACTTTGTGGCAAGCGATGAAAAAAAACTTAAAGATTCAAATTTACATTCTGCCAATGTATTTGAAGAAACAGACATATTAAATAGTGGTGTTAAAGGCTCTATCTTAGGTGCATTAACTGCAATGTGTTTTTTTGCATTATTGCCTGGGTTACAGCCACAAGATTGGGTGAGCAGTTTTAGTAATTTTGCCTTAGTTATGTTTGCTTATATAGGCTTGTTTGCTTGGATTGGTTGCCTGATTGGAATGAATAAAGACAATGATAAAATCACAAGGTTTAAGTCTTTATTAGCGAAAGGAAAAGTATTGATATTGATAAATACTCAAAATGACAAAGACGATGAGATTATTCAATCTTTAGCTAAAACACATCCGGAGGCTCAGTTAGTCGCTAATAGAAAAGTTGTGAATAATCCATTTATTGAAGTTTAAATGTGAAGCACTTTAAAGGGGAACGCTATGTCACATACAATGCGAAAAGAAGAAAATGCATTACATGATAATGAGTTGGGTCGAGTTATACCGTGTAATGCTTTAGACTGGACTGATCCATTTAATTGGATGAGATTGGGTTTACTTGATTTGGCCAAAGCACCATTAGTCACTTTATTCTACGGCATCATATTTACATTAGTGCCGCTGGGTATCACATTTTTAGTTGAACAAATGGATAATCACCTAGTGATTGCACCTGCGATAGTTTGTTTTATGCTGGTTGCGCCATTTTTAGCAGCTGGTTTGTACGATGTCAGTTGGGAGTTTGAAAAAGGTCATACTCCGAGCTTATGGCATAGTATTAAAGCCGTTCACAGAAACAGCGTGCATGAATGGGCCTTTGCAATCTTACTGATGGTTGTGATGATTTTTTGGCTCAGAATCGCTTCTATTATTCATGCTTTATACCCACCTTATATTTCGGATGATATGTCTGAACTGATTCCATTTTTAGCTGTTGGAACCATCATAGGTGCTGTATTAGCTAGTGCTGTGTTTATGATAAGTGCCTTTACCCAACCGATATTAGTTGAACGAAAAGTTGATTTGATGACTGCCGTATTGAGCAGTATTAATGCAGTTTGGTCTAATAAATTGGTTATGTGCATTTGGGCTGCAATCATCTTTGTTTGTGTATTAATTGGTTTTGCAACGCAATTTCTAGCATTTTTAGTGTTAATGCCTTTATTGGGCTTTGCGACTTGGCATGGTTATATAGAGACGATTACCACTAAGCGCAAACGTAATTATATGTAATTTATAGTTATCGATAGTTCAGGTTATATAGGTAAGGTGTGTAACTTTATTTATAGTAACCACAGGCAAAGCCAAGCAATTTAATTGCTTGGCTTTTTTCGTTTGATTGATTTGATCACGTCTGTTTGTTTTAGGTTAAGTAGTTTTTGTTGATTCGATTCGTACAAGGTATCACTAAAATATTCTGGATTGTCTAGCTTACCTGAGTTGTACTCTTTAGTAACCTTACTGGTTTTATCGAAACTATCCTGACTGACATAAAAAGTAATGGATTCTTGGTCTATTTGTTTTATTTTGAGTGCGCCATAGCGGGTTTTCACGTGATCGAATAATTTTGTGAAATTAGCGATATAAACATCATTTACTTCAGGGTTATTTAATAAATAGGCTTCACGTTTATTTTTTTGGTCTACGACATAAACCCCAGCAAATATGATTAATGAAAGTATGACAGAGCCTAAATACATAGGTAGGGTTTTATGTAGCTTAAATACATCTGCTCTAATGTATTTAACCCTATCTTTTGGTATTTGCGCTTCGGTTAATTCTAATTGGCAGTTGTTACAACTCAAACTAAGTTGTTTTGAACTGATGAAGCTAGGCACCCAATATAGATGAATATAGTTTAATTTCCCTATTGGCGTAAAATTAAAATGTTTGCAGCGGTTACACTGTAGATCGGTAATTTTCTTACCTTTAATTTCTCTCGATTTTTTTCCATAAAAAAACATCTGATACCTTTAACCTTTTTTAAAACGCCAAGCAATAAACCTAGATTGTTTTTGCCCTTGGCTCATATTAACGATTTTATATTCTGCCAAGTTTAATTTTTCTAGTGATTTTTTTATTGCAGGCAAATTAGATGACTTAGACACAAGGCATGTAAACCAAGTAACTTGTTTAGCAAATTGAATACTTTCTTGAATCATTTGCAAGATAAAGCTAATTTCTCCACCTTTAGTCCAGAGTTCGTTGTCCATTCCAGAGAAATTCAATTTTGAATCTTTTATTGGCTTTGCTGAGTTTTTAGCTAAATTATTTACTTTGCGTAAATTTGCTTTCTCAGCAGACTTTTTTGAGTCATGAAATGGGGGATTACACAAGGTGAGATCATAATACTCATTCGGCTTAATCATATTTTTGAAAATAGCTTGTTTATCCGATTGTAATCTTACTTGGATGAGTCCAGCCAAATTTTGATTTGATTCAATAATTCTTTGCGCGTTCTCAACGGATTTTTTAGCAATATCGGAAGCTACAAACCTCCAATTATAAGCGCGAGCACCTATGATTGGATAAATGCAACTAGCACCTGTACCTATATCTAGAACCTGAGCTGATTTTTGTTGCTGTTTAGGTAACAAGTCAGCTAGATAATGAATGTAATCAGCTCTACCCGGTATAGGTGGGCATAAATTTTTGGCCGCTATGTCCCAATGGTCAATTTGATAAATGTCTTTGAGCAAGGCTTTATTTAATTCGTAAACGGCTTCTGCACAACTAAAATCAATTGTATCTTGCCCGGCAGGGTTAGACTTAACATAGGATTTTAATTTGGGATTTGCTTTGATTAGGCGAGTAAACTGGTATTGACCATTATGAAGATGACGTTTGTGTAGTAAGCCAGCTTTTGCCGCTGGCTTAATTTGCTTATTCAGGCTGAGCTTGGTTCTTTTCTGTAATGGTGTCGACATGGTGAGTTGTTATCCAAAATATAAACCTTGCCCACGATTGTGTCGGACATGCTAACTTGATTGTATTAGATTGACATTAATTGTCCTCAACGACACAAGCAGACGAAACAGCATCAAAATAAACCAGCCAAGCAGTTAAGTATTAACTTACTTGGCTAATACTAAGTGTTTGTCTAACTCGTTAGTCAAAGCGCAACTAGTTTAATTAATCGTTTCAGCCCATAAATCATATTCGTCCGAAGCAATGATTTTTGCTTTAACCACATCGCCTGGGTTTAATTGAGTTTCATAATTTAAGTAAACTAAACCATCAATTTCTGGTGCGTCTGCGAAACAACGTCCAATCGCGCCTTCTTCGTCTACTTCATCTATTAAGATGTCGTAAATTTTACCTACTCGAGTCTTGAGTCTCTCTTCACTAATTTCTTGTTGTAGTTGCATGAAGCGGTGGAATCTTTCTTCTTTAACTTCTTCTGAAATTTGATCTGGTAAATCATTCGCTGTGGCACCTTCAACTGGTGAATATTTGAAGCAGCCAACTCTATCTAATTTAGCTTGTTTTAAAAAGGCGAGTAATTCTTCAAATTCTTCTTCTGTTTCACCAGGGAAGCCAACAATAAAGGTTGAACGAATAACTAACTCAGGACATGTCTCACGCCATTTTTGAATTCTTTGTATCGTTCTGTCTATATTACCCGGACGTTTCATTAACTTAAGAATTCTAGGGCTTGCATGTTGCAGCGGAATATCTAGGTAAGGTAATAATTTACCTTGAGCCATGAGTGGTATTGCATCGTCAACATGTGGGTAAGGGTAGACATAATGTAATCTGACCCAAACACCTAACTTACCAAGTTGTTCGCATAAAGATAAAAAGTTAGTTTTGACAGGCATGCCATCCCAAAACGCAGTTTTATTTTTAGTATCTACGCCGTAAGCTGAAGTGTCTTGTGAAATTACGAGTAACTCTTTAACACCAGCAGCGACTAATCTTTTTGCTTCATTCAATACTTCGTCGATTGGCCTTGATACTAAATCACCTCGCATCGACGGGATAATACAAAAGCTGCATCTGTGATTACAGCCTTCCGATATTTTTAAATAAGCATAATGTTTCGGCGTTAATTTAATACCTTGATCAGGCACTAGATTAATAAAAGGGTTATGTTTTGGTTTTTCAACATGTTGGTGGACTTGCTCTAAAACATTTTGGTATGCATGCGGACCCGTGATACCTAGCACATTTGGATGTACTTCTTTGATCTCGTCTTCTTTAGCACCTAAACAGCCAGTTACTAAAACCTTGCCATTTTCTTTCAGGGCTTCACCAATAGTATCTAGCGATTCTTCAACGGCAGAATCAATAAAACCACAAGTATTTACTATCACGAGTTCAGCATCATCGTAACTTGGTACAACTTCGTAACCTTCGGTACGTAATTGAGTTAAAATTCTTTCAGAATCAACTAGATTTTTTGGACAACCCAAAGAAACGAAACCAATTTTATGGCCTGTACCTTTGGCTGTTTCAGCTTGTTTTGTAATGGTTTTAACTGGGGTTTCTAATGTAGTTGTCTGTTTTGGATCGAAAGTATTTACGGACATTTTAACTCGGTAACTCGCAATAAATTTGCGCTAATTATACAGAAATGCAGCAGGGTATGTATCAAAAAATGTAGTGGCAGAATTAATTTATCCTTAACTGGGGATAAGAAATTAACTAACCCTGTGAAGCTATTGATATTATTAAATTTTTATTTCTTGAGAGGTATTTTTTCTTAGAACAAGGCGAATTTGCGTACCTAATAGCTAGCAATTCAACGCAGTTATCAGGAAAAAAACCTCAAGAAAGCAAGTTGTTATCCGGAATTGAGGTTAATTTAGGGCTTTGGCTCAAGCTCTTATTGGGTTCTAAGCTTGAGCTGTTAACTATTGATTTAGCTTATTTTTTCAAATATTAAATCCCAAACACCATGGCCCAATCTATGGCCTCGTTCTTCAAATTTAGTCAAAGGTCTAAATTCTGGCCTTGGGATGTAGTCTTGTGTTTCGGACTGATTCTTATAACCCGCTTCATTACTCATTACTTCTAGCATATGCTCGGCATAGTTTTCCCAGTCTGTCGCCATATGGAACACGCCGCCTAGACTAAGCTTTGTTCTGATAAGTTGGGCAAATTCAGGTTGGACGATACGTCTTTTGTGGTGACGTTTTTTATGCCAAGGATCAGGGAAAAATAACTGTAATTTCTCCAAACTATTATCTGGTACACAATGATTTAGTACTTCAACTGCATCGTGATTAATCACTTTTAAGTTAGGTACTTTCAGCTCAGCTGCATCTTTAATACAAGCACCAACACCCGGTAGGTGAACTTCCATACCGACAAAGTTTTTATTTGGCTCAGCTTGTGCCATTTTAATTAATGATCCCCCCATACCAAAACCAATTTCAAAAACAATAGGATTGTCATTGCCGAAAATTTCAGACCAATTAAATTTTTCGTTTTTGTATTCGAGACCGTATTCAGACCAATGGTCTTTAATGGCAGTTTCTTGAGCATTCGTCAGACGACCTTGGCGTAAAACAAAGCTTTTTACTTTGCGTATCACTCGGCCACTTTCTTCGGCGCGCTTTAATCTATCTTGGGAATCACTCATCATTTTATGTTTAACTCAATTTGTTTAGGGGGATTAACACCGCACATTATTGTTATCTAAAGTTTGAGTTCAAGCATATTCTTAAATTTTTTGATTTATTCAAAAGTTAAAGGCCAAATATTGCGCTAGATTTTGCTAAAAACTTGAATATTTAGAAACCTATTCCAGACTTATATAAAGTCTAAAATTAATAGGAATATCTATGGGCCAGAAAATTGCCAGTACAGATTTTACCGCCGAAGATTATATTCTTTTTAGACAAAAACTCGTTGCTCAATTAAAACAACTTAAACAGCTAACTCAGCAAACTAGTTTCGGCCAAGGTGAACTCAAAATTGGCGCTGAGCTTGAACTGTATTTGATTGATAAAGCAGGCAAGACAAGTTCGTCTAACCAGTTAGTGTTAGACAAACTAAATGATCCCAATTTTCAATTTGAAATCAACCAATATAACTTAGAGCTTAACTTGCCACCGCTTAAGGTTGAAGATAAAGCCTTATCAAAACTACACCAACAACTCGATGTAAAATTGACTCAGCTAAAAAAAGTAACGGATGAACTCGATATTGGTTTTGCTCAAGTCGGAATTTTACCTAGTTTAGCAGCTCACGATTTGTCGATTAGCAAGATTACGAATCAAGCTAGATACCATTTACTTGTTGAACAGTTAAAAAAATCGAGAGGAGAAGCGTTTAAAATTAACATTCATGGTGTAGATGAATTAGTTACCGAGTTTAACCATGCCACAGCAGAAGGGGCTAATACTTCTTTTCAATTACACCTGATGACACCACCAGAGCAGTTTGGTCGTATTTATAATGCAATATTATTGAGCCAATGCTTAGTCACAGCGGTTGCTGCTAATTCGCCTATTCTATTAGGGAAAAAGCTTTGGCAAGAAACCCGAATTGCCATGTTAAAACAGGTGTTAGATTGTCGAATTAAAGATTACATGCAGTGTCAGCTGCCACCCAGAGTGAATTTTGGTTGTGGTTGGCTGAAACAAGGGGCTTGGGATTTATACGCAGAAGCAGTTTCTGTCTATCCCGTCTTATTGCCTTATTTATTTGAAGCGGAATCAAATAGCCAAGACCTACCTGAACTCAAAGAATTGAATTTACATATTGGGACTGTTTGGGGTTGGAATCGACCTGTTTATTGCCCGAAAAACCACGGCCATATTAGAATCGAATTTAGAGCTTTGCCAGCAGGGCCAACCAATATCGATATGGTCGCTAACGCTGCATTTGCGATTGGCATCGCGATAGGTTTGTCCGAAGAAATAGATGAACTGACGGCAATAACGCCTTTTTATTTGGCTAATTATAACTTTTACCGAGCGGCTCAATTTGGTTTAAATGCCAACATATTATGGCCAAACCTGAATGACTTTCAGCTCAGATCTGAATCTATTTCTGATGTGGTGTTAGCTATGCTGCCTATCGCTAAAAAAGGGTTAGTTAAATATGGATTTGGACTCGAAGATGCTGAAAAGTATCTAAATATTATCCAACAGCGGGTGATAAACAAACAAACAGGTGCAAGCTGGCAAATACAGCAGATCCAACAGCTTGAACAAGAGCATGACACTAAAACTGCGACTAGTTTAATGTTTGAATCATACATAAAGCAGAGTCAACTCGATTTACCCGTCGCAACTTGGAGCTTGTCATGAATATTAAATTAGAAAAATTAAGATACATCAAAGTTGTGCGTCAAAACCTGCCTAAGCAATATGAAGACTGGCTTGCAAGTTTAACAGGGCCTGTCGTGTTTGATGTAGAAGGGAAAATAAAACATAAATGGCGGGTGGTTTCTGTATTAGTTCATGGCAATGAACCATCGGGTTTTATTGCCGTTCACCGTTGGTTATTAAGTTTAGATACGCCCTATACCAATGTTAGGTTTGTAGTATCTTCGGTTGAAGCAGCTAAACAACAACCGCTTTTTTCAACTCGATTTGTCGATGGTGTGACAGATTTAAATCGCAGTTTTAATTCAAAAGATACAAGCTGCGAAGTACAAACGCGGGCGGCAAGTATCAAACAAGCCATTGCCGAAGTTAAACCTGAAGCTGTGGTTGATATGCATAATACATCCGGATCTAGCCCTGCATTTTGTGTCACGACTCGAATTGATATGGCAGTTCAAGCATTAGCTTCTTTTTTTTGTCAAACTGTTATGTATACGCGGTTAAAGTTAGGCTCATTAATGGAACAAGACTTTGATTGTCCAATTGTCACTTTAGAATGCGGTGGCGCTAAAGATCAAATTGCACACGAAATGGCTTATCAGGGCTTGCATGAATTTTTAGCGGTTGAGGATATATTTAGCGGACACCACTTAAAATTGGTCGATATTGTCGAACATCCGCTTAGGTTAGAATTTAACCACGATTATTCTTTAATTTTTGCCGAGCACAAAGATGAAAGCAAAGATGTCACGCTTGTCTCTGATATAGAACAACATAATATGGGAACAACTAGAGCTGACTGTTTTATTGGTTGGAGCAATACAGGGATTGAAGCTTTTACAGTTCGAAACGAGCAGGGCGACGTGCAATCTAGCCACTTACTTTATTGCGAAGAGGGTAAACTATACACAGTCCACCCTATGCGTATTTTTATGGCAACGTCTAATTTAGAAATTGCCAAAAAAGATTGTTTATTTTACGGTTTTTGTGTTGACGAAGCTTAGCCTAGCTCGGCGCGTTAATGTTTGATTAAGGCTTCTACTTCGTCAAATAATTTGCCGGTAATACTCACATCATAAGCGGCTTCAATTTCTTTAATACAGGTTGGGCTAGTGACATTAATTTCTGTTAACTTGTCACCAATTACATCTAAGCCAACAAAAATAAGTCCTTTTTCTTTCAAGGTTGGGCCTACTCTAGCTGCAATCGCTCTGTCTGAATCTGAAAGTGGTCTGGCTTCGCCACGTCCACCAGCGGCTAAATTACCTCGAGTTTCGCCTTTCGCCGGTATTCTCGCCAAACAATAATCAATTGGCTCGCCATTGATCATTAAAATTCTTTTATCGCCATCTTTAATTTCAGGGATAAATTTTTGCGCCATGGCGTATTCAGATTCGTGATTGGTGAGGGTTTCAATGATCACACCTACATTGGAATCGTTTGGTTTTAATCTAAAAATGGATGCGCCGCCCATGCCATCAAGCGGTTTTAAAATAACATCTTGGTGTTCGGCATAAAACTCACGTAATTTTGCAGCGCTTCTTGTCACTAGCGTCACTGGTGTGCAATCGGAAAACCAAGCGGTGAATAACTTCTCGTTGGCATCTCGTAAACTTTGTGGTTTATTTACGATTAAGCTGCCAGCGGATTCAGCGCGTTCCAGTATATAGGTTGCATAGATAAACTCAGTATCAAAAGGTGGATCTTTACGCATAAAAATAGTATCGAGATCGCCTAGTTTAATATCTAATTCATCAGAACTAATTTGATACCATTGCTCAGGATTGTTTTGAACTGTAATTGTTCGGGTTGTTGCTCTGGCTTCACCTTGCTGTAAATATAAATCTTTCATCTCAAGGTAGTAAATTTCATAACCACGTTTTTGCGCTTCTAATAACATGGCAAAACTCGAATCTTTCTTTATATTTATTTGGCTAATTGGATCCATGACGATCCCGAGCTTAATGGTCATATTTTTACCTATTCAGTCTAAAGTTTCTAGCTTGTATATGGGCGCTGTCTTGAGTTAATCAAGCATGAAATTAATATATATGTGAGTTTGTAGAAAATATTACTTTGTAGGGTTTGCCTACAAAGTAATTGAGTTACTTATGGTAGGCGTTATCTAACCCGAAGCCATATAACATTTCACCTATGTCGAATAGTTGAAAATATTCAATTTCGAGTATATCCATTATTTGTTCGTTATACTTTTCCCACTCTAAATCACTGACAGCACCAGCGAGTAATTTACCATTACCAACCATATGTTCAGCTAGTTTTAACACTGAAAACATTTGTTTTTCGGTATAGTTGCCTGTGGCTAAAATTGTTTGGCAAGAATGGTGATAGGCAATAACGGTCGATATTTCATGGCTAAGACCCCAAGATTGGGCGATTAAAAATCCTAATATTTCATGTGAAGACGCGAATGCATTTTCTTCATACTCACTTATGGTTAATTCATCTTGCTCATAAGCGCTTTTTAAAATTTCAGGGTAATTATCAACTTGCTGGCAAACCAGTGCAATGCCGGCATCATGGAACATGCCAATCGAATAAATTTCGTCTATAAAGTCAAAACCAAAAAAGTGGCTGATAGCCATGCAAGCGTCAGCAATTTTCTCTGAAGTCTGCCAAAGGGTATTTAAAAAAGGATCGTTTTCTGCAGAACTAAATTCGTATCTAAGCAGAATGCTTCTAACCAGTTTAAACACTCTTTCTGGCCCTAAGAACATACAAGCATGTTCGATAGATTCTATTTTACGTTTTAAACCAAAAAATGGGGTGTTAACGACTTTAATTGCGAAACCTGCTATGCCCATATCTTTACTGATTAATTGGCCAATAAATCTAGAGTTAGGTTCAGGTTTTTCTAATTCTTTCTGTAGCTGGATTAGTAGGTCGGGCCTAGGGGGAATTGTAAAACCTTCTAAAGACTTCTCAACTTGAGTCATATCCAAAGGTGCGGCCATATAAATCTCCGTTATTATAAATGATACCTTATTAAAATTAGTTGCCGATTAGCGAAAAATCCATTAATTAAAACTAAAAAAAGACCGCGAACGGTCTTTTTTTATAAAGTAATTAAAAAGTTAGTCTTCGATTTGCCATACAGCGACAGAACCAGAAATTTCATTACCTATAATTAATAATGCTTCTCCAGTTGGACTCTTATCTGCTGCAACAAATTTCATACCTTCTGGGGCTAAATCTCCAGTAATGTCAGCACCTTCAACTAAACCTCGGTTGATGAAATAATCAACATATTTAGCATCATATGGATTGTTGATATTATAAACAAAGATACCACCCATACGTTCTAAACCAATAAACGCATAAGTATTATTGCCTACTTTACCAATCGCAACTGATTCAGGCTCTGGTCCTTTATCATCTGAGCGGCTGTCGCCTTCATTTTCGTCTTCATTGTTGTTGAATGCATCTTGATGGAATTGATAAGTTAATTTTTCGATTTGATCGCCAGAATCAAATACTAGATTGCCCATCTCATCAAATATAGAAAAAGAACGTGCACCAAATGCATATAGCGATTGATACTCATTAGCTGAGGTTGAATAGCCTAATGCATGACTCACTTTTAGACGACCTAAACCATCTTTACCACCATTGCTGTCGAACATAGATTGCAGATCTGTACTAAGCGGTGCCATATCATCTAGATCTTTAATTCGAATTTCTTCTAAATAAGAGAAACAAATTTCTTCGTCGTCAAATTCGTATAAGCCATTCGGATGTTTTGTTTCACAAGCCGCTTTATTTTCATCTTCAACTGTACCACCAGATAAAGCATCGTCTATATATTCTCTCGCATCACCTTCATTAGCGGTAACAAAGTAATTTTTGCCATCAACTTGGTAAGTCGCGATTGTATCAGGTTGATACATGCCATATAAATTTGAGTAAGTTGTAAAATTAACGCCGTCTTTATTTGAAACGTCAATTTCATGCATGCCCCAATTTTTGAAACCTAACGGCTTAACTGCTGTGATAGATTTAGTGGTTAAATCTACGATAGCAATTGCGTTATTTTCTTGCATAGAGACGAAAGCAGTTTTGTTATCTTCTGAGATAGCAACATATTCAGGCTCTAAATCTTGCGAGACAGTAATTGCAGCACCAGCTGACATACCTGGGTTAGCAAATTTAACACCTGCTGTTTCAAGTACTGTTTTTTGGTTATCGAATGCATTGAAATCTAGGTTAGTTGCTGTGTCAGCTGGCATACCTGCTGTAATATCAATAATTGAAATTGAACCTTCCGGATCAATTGAGTAATCACCAGATGGCTCACCTTCATTGGCAACAACTACTTGAGTACCATCGTGATTAAACTCAACCATATCAGGTAGGTAGCCCACTTCTACATTCTTAATAAAGCTGACGTTACCGCCAGAAATATCATAAAATGCAATATTACCTTTTGTGCCAGTTGCGTCTGCGGCAATAGCAACAGCAAGTAATTCTGCAGAGTCACTTACTGCAATACTATTTGCATCACCTGCGGTATTAGCAAGTAAGTCAATTGTCATGACAGAAGGTAAATTAACACCAGAACCCGTATTGCCAGTGACAACGCCTTCGCTATCTACGGCTAATTCGCTTGGATTAATATTGCTAGCATCTAATACTTCAACTGTTGGTGTACTGCTTGAGCTGTTTACTGCATATATGTAATTAGTTGAGGCCTGAAACGCAACAATTTCAGCTGCACCTTCAGGTGATTGACTATTTAAGACAGCACGGCCAATAAGTTGAATGTTTAGATCCGTTGACGCGTTTTTTTCTTCATTTTTATCATCGTTAATTTCAATTGTACAAGCACTCAAAGCTGTCACAACTGATAAAGCTAAAATAGATTGTTTAAACATAATTATCTCTTGCAGTTAGTGTATAAAATTTCTGAGTAGAGACTAATTAGGGCGGGTGACAGATTAATGACTGCAATATTAAAAAAATATGTCAGTCAGTTAATTTTTTCGAGTATACAGAGACATTTGAATTTTTCATTGTAGAATAGCGCTTTTAATTTATTGGATATTTTTTTAGGTTTAGTTATGAAAAACACCCTTATTCAAAAAGTCAAAACCAGCCCTAATGCGGTAGAATTTTCAGAAGTAATTGAAACAATAGATTCTAGTTATGAATTTACCCCAACTGAATTTGCCAATGGCGACTTAGTTAATCAAGCTGGACAAAATAATGGTTCTTGCAAAATTTTTGCTTTTGCTAAATTAAACCAATTATCAGACTCTGAAACATTAGCTTTGTTTGGTCATTATTATCGTCAAGATGTTCTTGAGAACCCAGAAGCAGATGATCATCAAAACATACGTAATTTTATTAAAAATGGTTGGTCAGGGATTTCATTTACATCAGATGCTTTAACTGAAGCATAAATTTTTTAAGCCGTTTTATAAATATTGAGGTGATATGTTTTCTTTTTTCGAACGAATGATCAACCCATTTCCGCCGGAAGCGCCAACTCAACCACCAACCGGTATTGTTGCTTTTTGTCGCCATTACACTAAGGGTATTGAGCCTTATCTTATTGTGATGTCTTTATTAACTGCTGTAATCGCAATTATTGAAGTGTCATTAATGGGTTTTTTGGGCCAGTTAGTGGATTGGTTAAGTAAACATGAACCTCAATCATTTTATAACGAGCACAAACCGACATTAATCATAATGTCTGTGCTGGTGCTATTTGTAGCGCCCTTGTTTATCTGGTTACATGCTACTTTAGTCCATCAAACCTTGTTGGGGAATTACCCAATGAAAATCAGATGGCTAGCACATAGATACCTTTTAAGACAAAGTGTGTCCTTTTTCCAAGATGATTTTGCAGGTAGAGTCGCGACTAAAGTGATGCAAACTTCGTTAGCAGTTCGAGAAAGTGTAATGAAGCTGCTAGATGTATTTATGTATGTACTTATCTACTTTATCTCTATGCTAGTGCTCGTTGCACAAGCGGATGTCAGATTAATGCTGCCAATGTTTGTTTGGTTTTTGTGTTATATCGGCATACAAAGCTATTTTATTCCAAGATTAAAACGTGTTTCTACCAAACAAGCGGATGCTCGTTCTGTGATGACAGGGCGAATAGTCGATAGCTACACTAATATCAACACAGTTAAATTATTTGCCCATACAGATCAAGAAGCTGAATACGCTAAGCAAAGTATGTCTGGCTTTTTAGATACAGTTTATAAGCAGATGCGACTCGCGACAGGCATGATTTCTTGTGTCCAAATTAGTAACTACATTTTAGCTTTTGCGGTAAGTGCAACAGCCATATGGCTTTGGCAAGACAGTTTAATTACGGTGGGCGCGATAGCGGTTGCGGTTAGTTTAGCGCTCAGGTTAAATGGAATGTCGCAATGGATCATGTGGGAACTTAGCTCACTGTTTGAAAATGTGGGTGCAGTGGCGGATGGCATTAATACTTTATCTAAGCCACAAACCATAGAAGATAAACCGGACGCTAAAGCTATTCATATTGACCGTGGCGAAATTGTCTTTGATCAAGTGGATTTTGGTTATGCAGATCATCATTTAGTTTTTGATAAACTCAACTTAACCATCAAAGCTGGCGAAAAAGTTGGAGTTGTTGGTCGCTCTGGTGCAGGTAAATCGACGTTAGTAAACTTATTACTGCGCTTTCATGAAGTAAACAGTGGCTCGATTAAAATTGATGGACAAGATGTAGAGCAGGTTACACAGGAAAGTATTCGTGCTCAGATAGGTATGGTGACACAAGATACATCACTCTTGCATAGATCGGTTCGTGACAATATTTTGTACGGCAGAAACAATGCGAGCGAAGCCGACTTGATCAGCGCAGCTAAACAGGCAGAAGCCGATGAATTTATACGAGAGCTTAGCGATTTTGATGGCTTTACTGGATACGATGCACAAGTCGGAGAACGAGGCGTTAAACTCTCAGGTGGGCAAAGACAGCGAATTGCCATTGCGCGAGTTTTATTAAAAGATGCACCTATTTTAGTGTTAGATGAAGCAACTTCGGCACTCGACTCAGAAGTAGAAGCTGCAATTCAGCACAGCTTATATAAGCTGATGGATGGTAAAACTGTAATCGCAATAGCGCACAGACTTTCAACCATCGCAGCTATGGACAGGTTAATTGTATTAGACGAAGGTAAAATTGCGGAGCAAGGCACTCATCAAGAATTGCTTGCTTTAGGCGGCATATACGCTCAGCTTTGGGCGCACCAAACAGGCGGTTTTATTGCGCCTGACATCACATCTACAGAATCTGTTTAAAGACTAGTTTGTTTCCTTTCATTTAACGCATAAGCAATTTTCTTATGCGTTAAATTATATTGTCTTCTTCCCCATAAACCTGACTTCTAATTAGGCTTTAATTTGAGTAGTTTTGTATATGTTATGTAAATAAACATCATACCTATTGATGGATCGAGTTATCTGTACAATAATTAAATACAAGTACTATATTTAATTATCGAAATATCAAATGTCTGCTAATTATAATATTTCGAGCAAATAAGGCTCATAGCAAAATGAATGTATTTATGAATAAAATAAACCCAACTAGCCAGTTCAAGTCGTCCGTATTTGGTTTAGTTACCTTGATGACGATTGCAAGCTGCGGTAGCGTTGCTGATCAAAAAGGTCCTGTAGCCGCTGCGACAAATAAGCAAGCCTCTGTCGCGGATAAAGAACTCAGCCTACATGTGCCTAAAGCACCTGAAGGTGTCCAAACTCGGTTTGGTACAGATACTCGTGATTATGACGGTCCAGAAATCGGTTATTTCGAAAATAAAGTTTTTGATGACAAACCAGAGGTTTTATTTGCGGAGGATAGCTTTAGTGATGCGACCAATGATACTAATCGTTTAAAGTCTGCTTTAAAGCGAGCGAGTCGTGAAAAAAATGGCGGTGTGGTTATTCTTCAACCAGCTAAAAACTCGGCTAACGTTCGTTTTAGCCTAGCTCATATCCAAGTTCCATCTAACACTCGAATTGAAATATCGCCAGATGTCATTCTGGAAATGCGTGGTATTAAAGAAGAAAAAGCAGCTAACAGCCGCTTCTTATTCTCTTTTGGTCGCAGTAATGGTCCACGTAACCTTTTAAAAGAAAGAGTTAAAAACGTTGAAGTGAGATCAACTGATCCAACTAGAAACTTTACCATTGACGCACGAACAAATATGCCAATTAGCTACGGCAAAATGGTCGGTGGTAATGGTAATGGTGATGTTAACCTGACCCGCGCTATCTCATTCGCCTATTTTTATGTGCAAAATTTTGCTGTTTCAAACGCGACTATTTTAGATAATCATACTGAATCTGTATCCGTTCAAATGTTCTCTGATTGCGATTATAAAGATGGCGTTTATGCCTATCGATTTGGTAGCAAACCTGTCTTTTTACAAGACAGATACCAAACTAACCCTAAAGGCGCAGCTAACAAAAATAAACCGATGAACCCAGCTAATATTCCTTTGCCAATGAATGAAAAAGGCGAATTTATCGATAGCGAGGGTAAGGTTATTCCAGACATGTTTGCGATTAAACGCAATCCTACTTATGCCCGTACACCTATTAAAGGCTCAATTAAAAACATCAAAGCAATCAATGCCCATACAGGTTATGGTGCGGTTCAAGTGTATGGTGGTGATTGGATTGAAATCGACAATATTGAAGCTTTTAACGGCATTGCAGTAAGAGTTGAAGCGGGTAATGGTACAAATCGTGACAACTATAACCGAGCAGGGCCTTATTACACATCAGCTAACAAAATCAAAATATCTAATGTTAAAGTGACTAATGGTTTTACCGGCGTTTGGTTAAAACCACATGCTAAAATTATGAAAGACATTAGTGTTGAAAATATTGAAGCGATTGACAGCGCGACAGCTTTATTAGTAGGTAAAGGGACATTCGCTTGTAAAACAAAATGTCGTGATTTAACCCGAGGTCGAATCAATAACTTGACCATTAAAGGTAATATTAGCTTTCGCCAAACGATTTATGACGAGCCAGTATCAGAAGTTGGTAATGTTGCAACTTTCTTTTTGAGTGAATTTAATCGAGCTCATTTAGCTAAAAAAGTAGGTAAAGATATCAACCGAATTTCACGCAATGACTTATTAAAAAATAAATCGGGCACTCGTTGGTATTTGATGTTTCCTGCCGCACCTATATTTGCTTTGAATCAATTATCAGAAACTGAAATTGGTGATGAAACATCGAGAGGCGGTGACTTTGCAGTCGACTACAGTCAGGTGAAAATAGTACAAGAAGGTTTACCACTAGTAGAAGGTGAAACTGAGCGACCTAATATTCTATATCGCCAAGATATGCACACACCAGATGGCAAAGTAGCAACTGATTTTATTAATAAGTAAATTGAATCATTTTTAACACCCCAAAAAGCTGGAATTAGCCTCTCTAATTTCAGCTTTTTTTTACTTTGTTTATAAACAGGCAGACTCACCAATTTCAACTGTCTTTAATTTATTAATATAACCTGCAACACTCGCATCGCCCTCAGCTGGTGACCACGCAGCAAAGCCCTTATCGTCGGTTGCTATGTATGGTCCTTCTTTAACTTCAAAGAATACAGTTTCACTTTCTAAGGCCACAGTTGAATGCCAGACATTAGGTGGTATTTCTAAACCTTGATTTTCTCCACCTGCGGTTAAAATGACTTTGTCGGTGACTATGCCTTCAGGCGTATAAGTAATAAATAAAAGACTGCCTTTAACCACAAAGAAAAACTCCCATTTATTGGCTTCTTTGTGCTTGTGCGGCCTTACATAACTATCTGGTTCCATCGCGATAAAAAGCCTTTGCACGGCATCGTTAGGACCTTGATGTAAATTAGTATTGGATCTGCGTCTTGCTGAATCTTGCGATTGGGCAATAAGAGGCTTAAAAAAATCTGAATTGAATAATTTCATAATGATGGCAGTTTAAATTAATGAGTTAATAAATTGATTTTAAAACTGGTTGTGTTTTCGCCTTGATGGCAAATAATCCAACCTTGGCTTAAGTAAAAATGACATGCTTGGCTGTTACTCGCTGTCGCTAAATAAATTTCACTAAATTGATTTAGCTTAAACCAAGCTAAACAATGGTTTAAGAGTTGGCGACCAATGCCTTGGCGTTGATATGTTTGATCGACGAATAAAGCATAAATGCTGCTTTCTTTGGTGGAGCAAATACAATAACCGACAATTTGCTTGTTATCTAAGTAAACCCAAACTCGACCATACTTGTGCAAGTAAAAATGGTAATTTCTATCACTAATATCATTTGCTGAGGCGACTGGGTTATCACTTGATTGCATCCGGATTTTACGCATGCAATCAATATCTGAATCTGTCGCTAAACGAATATTTTCAGATATTAAAGTCAATAAAATTGCCTCTAGTTTGTTTGGTTATCTTCTGGTTTAGCGTCAGTGTTAGTCATATTACTAGTATTAGTTTGCAAACCATAAAACCAACTAAGCGAGTCATAATATCGACGGATGTTTTCAACATAATTAACCGCTTCATTACCTCTGGCATAACCATAGCGAGTAAATTTGTAGTATTTTTTCTTTTGCAAAAAGGGTAAATGTTTTTTTACTTGATGCCATTTGTCAGGGTCTGAGCCTAAGCTTTCGGTTATTCGTCTGGCATCTTCTAAATGGCCTAAACCTATATTATAAGCAGCAAGTGCAAACCAAGTTCGATCAGGATCTTGAATTCGAGCTGGAATACGTTTCATTAACGAAGCTAAATATTGGGCACCACCACGTATGTTATCTTCAGCATTTAAGCGGCTTTTTACCCCAACTTGTTTTGCAGTTGGCTGAGTCAGCATCATAATGCCTCTAACCCCAGTGGGTGACTTGGCTCTAGGGTTCCAATGACTTTCTTGATAGCTTTGGGCTGCGAGTAAACGCCAATCTAATTTATATTGCCCAGCGTACTGTTCAAACCAACCTTGATACTTAGGTAAAGTCTTCTCTATCGCTTTTAAAAACTGGCGGGTATCTACATAATCAAAATCTCTGACATGACCAAAATGTTTATCTTCTAAATATGCAAAGCTGCCGTCTTGATTAATTGCACCGAAAAAATCGATTAATTTAGCAAAGAGTTCATCATTGGATTCTTGATTAAACACCCAAGCAATTTGCTGCTCTTTGGAAACTGAAAAACCTATGCTTAACTCAGGTGAAATTCGACGATTAACCGCTAACAGGTTTGAATCAACAATGGTGTAGTCTATTTCTTCATCTAATACAGCTTGGATTAACTCCTCACTGTCTAAATCGCTTGTTACTTGCCAGTCTAAGCTTTCGGGAGCATTGTCTTCAACCGTTTGAGCATGTGTGCTATTTGCCGCTATGATCAGTTTGCCGTTTAAATCTTCCCATTTTCTCGGTCGAATATTGCCTTGTTTAAAGATAAGTTTTTCACTAATTTTTAAATAAGAAGGGGAGAATCTATATTGTTTTTCTCGATCTGGGGTACGGGTTAAATTTGCTGCAAGTAAATCAACTTGACCTGAATCCAAAAGCGCAAATAATTCAGATAAATCATAAACAGGTACAACAACTAGTTCGACATCTAAGTAATCAGCAAAATGTTTAGCTAATTCATACTCAAAGCCTGTGGCACCATCTGCAGTCAAGAAATAGCTAGTTGAACCAAATAAAGTACCAATTTTGAGCTGCTTAGATTGGATGATTTTTTGATATTGAGATTGTGCTTGCTCAGTTTTGCACGATACCAAAACCAAACAGCATATAACTATACCCAAGCATGTTTTTATAAAGTCAAAATTAAACGATTTTTGCAAGCTAATTGATTCTTTTAAAATTTTAATGCCTAAGATTAGCTGAAACACAGGGCATGGGTCAATTGTTTGGATAATTTAGCGCGCTATCCCAGTGATAAATACAATAATTTTGCAGGCGACTATTGCTTATGTAACTGAAATATTAGCTCTTAGACTGACTTGGTATATTGCTAATTGAAACTATTGAGCTTTAGTATTGATGAAATTATATCAGATTGATTGGCTGAATTTATCCTACAAAACCAAATAGAGCCGATCTCCAACTAGCATAATTTAGTGATTTGGGTGTATAATATGCGCCTCTAAAACTATCCTATTAGACTTCAGGTGAATCTGCTTATGGAAATCTTGCGTGGCGCTCCCGCACTTTCTGATTTTCGCGTACAAAAACTGCTAGCCAGTTGCGCACAAATTAACTTACCCGTTATTAACATTTATGCAGAGTATATGCACTTTGCAAATGTAACAGAACAGCTAACCGCTGACGAAACCACTAAGTTAGCTCGACTATTAACTTACGGTCCAACTATCGCGGAACATGAGCCTAAGGGTTTATTGTTATTAGTTACGCCACGTCCAGGTACGATTTCTCCATGGTCATCAAAAGCAACCGACATAGCTAAAAACTGTAGTTTAACTAAGGTTAAACGGGTTGAGCGCGGTATTGCATATTATGTTGAAACATCAGCTGATTTAACTGAAGTACAAACTAAAGCATTAAGCGGCTTATTACATGACCGCATGATGGAAAGTGTTTTCACTGCAATCGACGAAGCTGCAGCATTATTTAAAGTTGCTGAACCAGCACCACATAAATCAGTCGACGTATTAGCGGGTGGTCGCGAAGCACTTGCTAGAGCAAACCAAGATTTAGGTTTAGCCTTAGCAGAAGATGAAATCGACTACTTAGTTGAAAACTTCATCAAGTTAGGCCGTAACCCTAACGATATCGAATTATATATGTTTGCTCAGGCAAACTCAGAGCATTGCCGTCATAAGATATTCAATGCTGATTGGACAATTGATGGCGAAAAACAGCCTAAATCATTGTTCAAAATGATTAAAAACACATATGAAGTCACACCTGATTATGTTCAGTCTGCATATAAAGATAATGCAGCTGTAATGGAAGGTTCGGTTGCTGGTCGTTATTTTGCTGATGCAGACACCAATGTTTATAACTTCCACAATGAAAACATTGAAATCTTAATGAAGGTTGAAACGCACAACCATCCAACCGCTATTTCACCTTATCCGGGTGCAGCGACTGGTTCTGGTGGTGAGATTCGTGACGAAGGTGCAACAGGTCGCGGCTCAAAACCTAAAGCAGGTTTAGTTGGTTTCACAGTTTCTAACTTGAATATCCCAAGCTTTGAACAGCCTTGGGAAATTAACTATGGCAAGCCAGCACGCATAGTTACGCCATTAGACATTATGTTAGAAGCACCATTAGGTGGCGCAGCTTTCAATAACGAATTTGGTCGTCCAGCATTATTAGGTTATTTCCGTACCTACGAAGCTGAAGTAAACAGCTTTAATGGTACAGAAGTACGTGGTTACCATAAACCTATTATGTTAGCGGGTGGTCTAGGTAACATCAGAACAGAACACGTACAAAAAGGTGAAATTCCAGTTGGCGCTAAGCTTATCGTATTAGGTGGCCCAGCAATGAATATCGGCCTTGGTGGCGGCGCTGCTTCATCTATGGCTTCTGGTCAATCTAATGAAGATTTAGATTTCGCTTCGGTACAACGTGAAAATCCTGAAATGGAAAGACGCGCACAAGAAGTTATCGATAAATGTTGGCAAATGGGCGACGAAAACCCAATCGCATTTATCCATGATGTAGGCGCGGGTGGTTTATCTAACGCAATGCCAGAGCTAGTCAGCGATGGTGGCCGTGGTGGTAAATTCAAATTACGTGAAGTACCAAATGACGAACCAGGCATGTCACCACTTGAAATTTGGTGTAACGAATCTCAAGAGCGATATGTATTAGCAGTCGCACCTGAAAACTTAGACGTATTTGACAAAATTTGTCAGCGCGAACGTGCTTTATATGCAGTGATTGGTGATGCGACTGAAGAAGCGCATTTATCACTTGAAGATAGCCACTTCGATAACAAGCCGATTGATTTACCATTAGACGTTTTATTAGGTAAAGCACCTAAAATGTCGCGTGAAGCAACTACAGCTAAATTGGATACACCAGCATTTGATGCAAGCGGTATTGAATTAGCAGAGGCCGCTGAGCGTTTATTACGTTTACCGACCATAGCAGAGAAAACATTCTTAATCACCATAGGTGACCGCTCTGTTACAGGTATGGTTGCACGTGACCAAATGGTTGGTCCTTGGCAGGTTCCAGTTGCTGACGTTGCAGTAACAACTGCAGCTTTAGATACTTACCACGGTGAAGCAATGGCATTAGGTGAAAGAACACCACTTGCCTTAATTAACTTTGGCGCATCAGCTCGTATGGCTGTTGCTGAAAGTATTACTAACATAGCAGCTGCTGATATTGGTGATTTAAAACGTATTAAATTATCTGCTAACTGGATGAGTGCAGCGGGTCACCCTGGTGAAGACGCTGGTTTATACGAAGCCGTAAAAGCTATTGGTGAAGAACTTTGTCCTGCACTAGGTATTACGATTCCAGTTGGTAAAGATTCAATGTCTATGAAAACGGCATGGAATGAAAATGGCGAAGATAAAGCCGTTACTTCTCCTTTATCATTAATTATTACTTCTTTTGGTCGTGTTGAAGACGTGCGTAAAACTGCAACGCCACAACTTAGAACTGATAAAGGTGAAACTGAATTATTATTAGTTGATTTAGGTGCTAAACAAAATCGTTTAGGTGCTTCTTGTTTAGCGCAAGTTTATCAACAGTTAGGTAATGTCGGTCCAGATTTAGATAAACCTGAGTTATTAAAAGGCTTCTTTGATGCGACTCAAGCTTTATTAGCGGATGGAAAATTATTAGCTTACCACGACAGATCAGACGGTGGTTTATTTACCACAGTTGCAGAAATGGCGTTTGCCGGTAAAACGGGTGTAACCGTTGATATCAGCAATTTAACTGACTCTGCTGAAAATGACAGCGCATTAGCGGCTCTATTCGCAGAAGAATTGGGTGCAGTCATCCAAGTTAAAGCGGAAGACGTAGCAGCAGTTAAACAAGTTTTTTCTGACAAGGGTTTAGCAGATGCAATACACCAAATTGGTGGCTTAAACGACACAGACACAATTGAATTTACTCAAGCTGGTAAAGTCGTATTAGCGGATACTCGTGTTAAATATCGTCAAATTTGGGCAGAAACAACGCTTAAGATGCAAGCGCTTCGTGATAACCCAGATTGTGCACAGCAAGAATTTGATGCTAAAGCAGATGTGAAAGACCCAGGCTTACAACCTAAGCTTACTTTTGACTTAAACCAAGATGTAGCAGCACCGTTTATTGCTAAAGGCGCACAGCCTAAAATGGCAATTTTACGTGAACAAGGGGTTAATTCTCACGTAGAAATGGCAGCATCATTTGATCGCGCTGGATTTGAACCGCACGATGTTCACATGAGTGACATCTTGTCTGGTCGTATCCAATTAGATGATTTTGCTGGTTTAGTTGCTTGTGGTGGTTTCTCGTATGGTGATGTTTTAGGTGCAGGTGAAGGTTGGGCGAAATCTATCTTATTTAATGATAGAGCGCGTGAGCAATTCCAAGCATTCTTCGAACGCAACAATACATTTGCTTTAGGTGTGTGTAATGGTTGCCAAATGTTATCAACGTTAAAAGAGTTGATTCCAGGTACACAACATTGGCCTAGATTTGTACGCAATACATCAGAGCGTTTTGAAGCACGTTTCAGTATGGTTGAAGTACAAGAAAGTAACTCTGTGTTATTTAAAAACATGGCGGGTTCACGTATGGCAATTGCCGTTTCACACGGTGAAGGTCTCGCAGAATTTGCTAATGACGCAGCATTACAAACAGCAGAAGCGAGCGGTACTATCGCATTACGTTATGTAAATAACTATGGTGATGTAACAAGCCAATACCCAGCGAACCCGAACGGTTCACCTAATGGTATTACGTCATTAGCGTCTACAGATGGTCGTGTGACTATTATGATGCCACATCCTGAGCGCGTATTTAGAACGGTTTCTAACTCATGGCACCCAGACGAGTGGCAAGAAGATAGCCCATGGATGCGTATGTTTAGAAACGCAAGAGTGTTTGTTGGTTAATTAACTAACTAAACTTTAAGAAAAAAGGCGAATTTATATTCGCCTTTTTTGTGTCTGGGGTTTATACAGTTTTGGTTGCTGTGCGGCGCAATCAAATAGCGAAGACTTTGCAACTATAAGTGGCCTAAGGTTTAAAGTTAAAAATAAGTCGTTGTCATCCGTAGGGTTTTTCTATTATTCGTGAAGTCGTATTTAGGCTAGGTTGAGAATTAGCTAGACAGGAAGCCAAAATTATCAAGTTCAGGATGAAAAATAAATAATCCTAAGTTCTAAGTGATTGTAATTTATATTTTTTAACAATGCCTGTCATGTATATTTTATTCAGTGAAAAATGGTGGCGCAGCTCATTCAGGTGATAGGGCGGTTATTAAACATAATTTGGCCAATCCTAACAACACATTGAATTATCCATCTCCAGAAGAACTATTTTGAGGAATTAACAAATGAATAATGTGTCGGATATTGAAAAACTAATTGAAGATATTTGGAAAGAGCCTATTTTTTCTAGGATAACTACCAAGAAATTGGATACTTCCTTTTATAGTGAGCTCAGTAAGCAAATACCAGATAAGTTTATTGTAATTGAAGAGGTTTTCCTTAGAGATGAATTAGAAAACATTTGGGAGAGCTATCAAGCTCATTTGAGTGAGTATGAAATATTTCCTTTTTTAGGAACTTTGGGTGAGGCTGTTATTTGTATCGGTTACGGAGAGATTAATAGGGGCAAAGTATATTACTTTGACTTTGATTTTGGGTGTTTTGAACTAGAGGGGGATAGGCTAGAAGATTTTTTTAGTAAGTTGAATTTGTCGGTACCAAAAGTGTAAGTGACAGGCATGTTTAGAAGCTAATAAAAACAATGCTTGTCATGTAGATTCTTGCCGTGGCATAACACATTACGGTGGTGCAGCAGAATATAAAGCTGCGACTGGAAAATCGTATATTTTTAAAACTTGGTGATTAAAATTATGGCTAAAGTAGAATTAATAGAGAGTACTTTTTAATAATGCCTGTCATGTACTTTTTTCAAGTTCCAATAAACGTTAAGATTAATGTATTTGGTAAAAAAGATTTTTACGGGTTCAAACCGTCACTTGTATTTGAAGGATGCTACTGATGCCGTTAGCTAAATTCTGTTATCAACAGCCTACAGGCAGATTTGAAGCGCATAAGCACGCTATTTTTAGCGATTCAGATTACGCATCTGAAAAGTTTATGCATTATTCCATTACTAAAAATATAGATATTTATGAACTGAAGAATAGCTCTCGGTATTTTGTTTTTCACTGTCAAAAGTTGATCGCTATTGTTGGTGGCGCTGGTGGAGGCCGTATATTTGAGCTATATGGTGAGAAAATGAATTATGATAAAGGGTTCTTTAAAGACGTTAAATATTTGCATCCTAAAATTGGTGAAATAACTCAGGAACACCAATGGTTTTTCATTAATGGTAAAAAAGCGTCGAGATATGTAGGTGGAGAGTCGTTTTTGACTTGGTTAAAGCGCTGCTTTGACAATCGAAAAATTGTCGAAGCAGCGCCTGTATACATCGAATATGATCCCGAAATAACATCAATTGAACTAGCTATAGTGTTTCGTTATGTTTGGGAAGGGCAGACAAGTAGTGCTTAAAAAATATTCCATGCATTTGGCAATGCGTTGGGCAATAGGATGCAAAATAAGTCACAGGCATATTTAGAAGCTAATAAAAACAATACCTGTCAGTAAATTTAGTCACAACCAATCAAAGGTTTATTTTTCGAGGAAATACTCGGTAGGCCGAATTTAGCGCTAACGGAATTAAATCTGAACTATAATTTAAATAATAAACCATGGTATGTAGATTTATGGATAAAAAATATCACTGATGAATTCTACTTCAATAATAAAGTCAGACTCACCAGCAATAGCCAAGGAAATCCTAATCCTATTAATAACACTGGTGCTATGCTCGGATATCCTGCGAAAGGGAGCAGTTTTGGGGTTAATGTTAAGAAATATTTTTAATATTTGGATGCTATCGCTTATTGTCGTTTTTGTGATGAGCTCAAGCCAGTGTTTTGCCCAACAATCGAATCTACCTGCTTTAAAAATTGCAACCTTTGTTGCGCCTCCGTGGGTTGAACAGAATAAACAAGGCCTTTCGGGTATTTCGATTGAACAATTAAATCAAATTCAGACTAGGCTACCTTTCAAGTTGGAGATACAAGTTCTTCCAGCACCTCGAGCTTTCTCGCTTGCCGAAAAGGAACAGCTTAAACCTGTAGCCGTTTATCCTTGTTCAGCAACTAGCCAAAGAGCACCTTATTTTGCATTTAGTGAGCAAATTAAGGGGGGAACATCGGCTATTTTTACTTTGGATGAAGCTTTACATGCAGAGAAGCCCAATTTAGATGCACTAGAAAAACAACAAAACTTAGTGATAGGAACGCTTCGAGGGCATGCATTAGAAAACGAGTTAAAGCAACGAAAAATGAAGTATGTTTCAGTCTTGTATCCAGTTCGCTTATATAAAATGTTACTACTTGGCAGAATCGATTTGGCTTATTCTTATAAAGAATCTTTCGCTAACAATATAGCTGAATTGCCCGCAGAAGATGTTCTAAAAATTAAATCCTATGACATAAACTCTATGAGTTATGGGTTTTGTTTTGCGAAAAATAATAGCGTATCGGTAGAATATTTAAAGCATTTAAACTCAGCTATTAAGTTAATTCCCTAATAACAATACCAACCAGCATGTGCATTTGTAGCTACCCATAAAGGTTGGCAACATGTATGGAGTCGTCACGGCAAAAACGAGTGGAGCAGTAGCGAAAGTCATCAAATCGAATTAGCTAAACAGGCACTTATAGATTAGCAGCTTAAATAGAGTATTAGATAACACAAAAACTGGAAAAAATATTAGACATAAACCAAACTGTTTAAACTAACAAATCGCGAATGAGTTAGTAGTCCATTCCGTCACTTGATTTCAAGAAAAGGATTAAGGCTATGTTTAAATATCCGCAAATAATTTTATTGTCTTCTATTGTTTTACTCTCTGCTTGCAAGTTGGACATATCATCAGATGATGATATGGATGACGGAACAGGTGGTGATCCCGTTGTTACTTTGCCAACTGAGTTAATGGGCGTGATTGCAAATATGCAATTTACTCATGCTGAATCAGGCGCACCATATAATTTAAACCAGCTGGCTAATTTTACCTTTTCAAGTTCGGGTAGTTTGTTTATTGATACTAACCCAGAAGCGTCTGACGGCGACGAACTACAGCTAGATAAACTCGCTATGGTTGGCAACGAATATGTGTGGATGGACGAACAAAACGGTTTTAGTTATGCCGTTTCATTAACTGCTAGCGGTATCCACGAAATTAATTTAAGTGGCTCGGCAGGTACGTTTCTAGGTCAATTTAATCATTATGTCGAACTTGGTTCAGATTTACCGAATGCTGATTTAGTTATTAAATACGCAGGTACTTACAATGTTGTTGCAAGTTCAGGTACTCATACGCGTGGCACTGTGACTATAGGTACAGATCTAACGGTTGATTTTGATACTGGCGTTGCTTTTACTGAGGATGATATCGAAATAATTTATGATCGCACTTTTGTTGACGGTGAACCAAGGGTGCAAATCAGTTATGGGGCGGATGACGACGCTGACGTTATCAACATTTATTTAAATACAGAGCTTACCGCAGTTATTCAAATTCAATACCGTAATCGCAATCAGTCAATTGATGTGCGGGCTGATGTTCAATAAGAGATTGGTAAATCAATTTTACTACTTGCATCATATGGGATAACTTCTGTATGGTGCGAGCAAGCCTTAGCTTAATATGGATTTATCCATGCGAAATGATTGGTTCTATCAAACTAGCAGGGCAGGAAGTTTAAATTATCTATAAAAAATAGACATAAGTTATTGTAGTTTATAGCTTTTAATAATTACTGTTATGTGGATTTTGTAGATTTACTTTAAGTGGCAGGTTTATATTCAATGGCGTTAAATTGTAGTGCATAATAACAGGTCTAAAAAGCAAATTCCTATAGCATCAAGCAAGCCAAATGAATAAGTTCGGGTGTTCCAGCGACTCAGCCCAACAATTGATTCGACATAAACAACATGTCGCATAAATACTAATAAGTTAGCTGTAAAGGAGTTTGGCCACCTAATGGAGCAATGTGTAATTGATGGTTATATTGAGGACTCAAGCTTCTTAATTCAATCATTTGAGGCAATATCATCACCTGATTTGCTTTCACATGTTTTAGATTTCATACCCAATTCTAATTGTCGTGTAATTGAAATAGGCGCTGGGACTGGTCGTGATGCTGCTTGGCTTGCCTCAAAAGGTCTAAATGTATCGGCTGTTGAGCCTGTATCTGAGTTTCGGGAAGCCGGGAAATCACTTCATCCATCCCCATTTATAGAATGGATCAATGATTCTTTACCGTCACTATCTCAAGTTATTCAGCAAAAAAATTATTATCAATTAGCGCTTTTAATTTCTGTTTGGCAACATGTCCCAAAAGATGACAAAATTTCTTCTTTAACTAATTTACATTGTATTCTTCATACAAAGGGAAAATTAATAATCTCAGTAAGAAATGGTTTAGGTGCTATAAATAGAAAATGTTATCCCACAAGCGCTGAAGAAACTATATCTATAGCGCAACAATGTGGTTTTAAACTAATCTTTAGCACAGATGCTTTGTCTGCTCAAAAAAGTAATAAGAAATCGAATGTAACGTGGTCATGGCTGGTCTTTGAAAAGCGTAATTTATAGCTAACACATATGAGCCATCCAGAGGTCAATAGGTAATAGCATTCTTCTCGGCAACTTTTCGGTTGTTGAATCCAAGTTAATCAGCCAAATAATCTAATTGGTATGTCATTTCAGTTGTCAGGCCGTAATTGCTGGCAGTGTAAACGATTTTTCTGATTCAATTTAAATGCATGCCAACTAAATGTCTAATCAAGGCAAGTGACTAGCGGGTGATGAAACATGAACCTTGTTTAATCTGGTTGGTCAGTTATGAATTAACGGTTTCTAGCCATAGCTGTCATATTTAATTTTACATTTGATTTTGTTCAATATAATTTGAACTAATATTAAGTTTCACACAGCAAAAGGTTGGAGGATGTATGCAAGGTAAAGGAAAGTGTTTATGTGGCTTGGTTGAGCTAGAAGTAGAGTACGCCAGTAACGAAGTGGCAGCTTGTCATTGTAGCATGTGTCGAAATTGGTCTGGCGGCCCAATGTTAGCCATTGATTGTGCTGATGCAGTTAAAATATCAGGTGAATCAAATGTTGTTAGGTATCAATCATCAGAATGGGCGCAAAGAGGTTTCTGCGGTAAATGCGGTACACACTTATTTTATTTTTTAGTACCAAACAATCAGTATCATCTTCCTGTTGGGTTACTGACGTCAGGTGGTGATTACAAGTTAACGCATCAAATTTTCATTGATGAAAAGCCAGAATATTACGAGTTTAAAAATGAAACACACAATATGACTGGTGCGGAAGTTTTTGCTCATTTTGAAAGTGGTGAGTAACAACTAATCCAATGAGCCATTCAGGTTTAAATCGGGAATAGTGATCTTCGGCAGGTTTTTGTATGCCTGCCACACTAACGTTTTAATTCTCACATTACACCCTCGGCGCAAGGATAAATTATGGATAATTGGTATGAAACTAAAAACACTTAGCAAAAAGCAAATTCGTAACTTACAAATTTACGGATTAATTTTATGTGGCTATGTATTGTGGTGTTTTGTTACCGACCGTAGCTTAGAGTTTGTCTTCATTATTATCGCGATAGTGCAATTGTTAGTTAGCTTTTATTTTGAGGAAGATCAAAGGCTTAATTCACAGCTGCCAATCGTTCAAAATCCGACGGATTATTTGCGATTCTCAAACGATGAAATTGTGTTTAATAACCACAGGTTTATGCAAAATAATATTAGGAAAGTTGCAATTGAACCCGTTGGAGATGTGGTTTATTTCTCTTTACCTTTTAATCCTATTGCGCCAGGTGTGATTGCAGGATTTAGATTTCCAGTTCAATTAAAAGATAATTTTGAATCTTATATATTGAGCCATTTACCTAGGGTGTGTTGATCTTTTGAGTACAATTTTGCAGCAGTTTGTTTGAGATTTAGGCAAAGCATAGCGATTGAAATGTAGTGAGCTACTTGAATGAGCTATAATGCAGTATAAATCTCAAACAAACGTTGTCCTTCGGATTCGTCTTAAACACTTTTAGCTCTTTGTTACTCGATATTTACATAGAAAAACTATGCTGTATATCTCGCGTCGCGAGCAAAAAGCGTTTAATTAGAACAAAATATGTACAGCAAACGTCAACACACCCTAGCATCAAAATTATTAGTTAGCCAATGTGGCCTTAGTTGAGCTTTAGCGGGCCCAATAATTTCAATTCATCAAAATTATCCTCAATTAATAGAGTTTTAAGCTGTTGTAAATTAATGTTTTTAGGTGTGGCTGCCATACAAAATCTTAGCAATATCTTCTAGTCCACTTTAAGCCTTTAAATTAAGCTTTATTGGCTTGCTAGCCATTTGGCTCATTTTTATCAGCGAGAGAACTATTTTCTTGCAATTTTTTTCGGTATGGCTATTCAATTTCCTGCTTTTTCGGTACAATTTGCGGCCTTAATTTTTAGCTCTGAGACCTTGGATGTTTGAAATAAATCCGATTCAATTAAAAATAAAAGATATTTCTGAACGAACTGAATCGCTTCGGGGGTATCTTTGACTTTGCTCACAAAGCAGAGTTATTAGAAGAAGTTACCCGCGAACTAGAAGATCCTGAAGTTTGGAATAATCCAGAAAAAGCTCAGGCACTAGGTAAAGACAGGGCTGCATTAGAAGCTGTAGTGAAAACCATACTCGATTTAGACCAAGGTCTAGAAGATGTAACTGGTTTATTAGAGCTCGCAGTGGAAGCTGAAGACGAAGAAACGTTAAACGAAACAATAGAAGAAATTGCTGGGCTAGAAGAAAAGCTCGCCAAGCTTGAGTTTCGTCGTATGTTTAGCGGTCAGCAAGATGAATCTGACTGTTATGTCGATTTGCAATCTGGATCGGGCGGCACTGAAGCTCAAGACTGGTGCAACATGCTTTTACGTATGTATTTACGCTGGGCAGAAGCACACGATTTTAAAGCTGAGTTAATCGAGGTTTCAGATGGTGATGTAGCAGGAATAAAATCGGCTACTATCAAGGTTTCTGGTGAGTATGCCTTTGGTTGGTTAAGAACCGAAACGGGTGTACATCGACTAGTCCGTAAATCTCCGTTTGATTCGGGGAATAGACGCCATACTTCTTTTGCATCTGCGTTTGTTTATCCTGAAGTTGATGACAATATTGATATTGAGATTAATCCTGCAGATTTACGTATAGATACTTATCGTGCTTCTGGTGCGGGTGGTCAGCACGTTAATAGAACGGACTCTGCGGTTCGTATTACGCATTTACCGACCAATACAGTTGTTCAGTGTCAAAATGATCGTTCTCAACACAGAAACAAAGATCAGGCAATGAATCAGTTAAAAGCTAAGTTGTATGAGCTAGAGCTACAAAAACAGAATTCAGAAAAACAGCAATTAGAAGATGGTAAATCTGATATTGGCTGGGGGAGTCAGATCCGTTCTTATGTATTGGACGATTCTCGAATAAAAGATTTAAGAACTTCGGTTGAAAACCGAAATACTCAAGCCGTTTTAGATGGCGATTTAGACCCATTTTTACAAGCCGCTTTAAAAGCTGGGCTTTAATAATTTATTAGCTTAAAACTATATTAGTTTTAGTTTAGAGACAGGAAAATATAATGTCTGATCAGAACCAAGTCGCTCAAGATGAGAATAAACTAATCGCTGAGCGTCGTGCAAAACTTGCTAACATTCGTGAAAACTGTGCATCGAATGGTCACCCTAATGATTTTAGACGTGAGCATTTCGCTGATGATTTACAAGCAGAACACGGTGAAAAGGATAAAGAAACGCTAGTTGCTGAAAACAATCTAGTTTCAGTTGCGGGTCGTATATTAGCAAAACGTGGTCCTTTCTTGTTATTACAAGATATGTCAGGCCGCATTCAAGCTTATGCTGATAAGCAAGTTCAAAAAGACTTGAAAGAAAAATATGGCCAACTTGATATTGGCGATATTATTGGCGTTTCAGGTGCGGTAAGTAAATCAGGTAAAGGTGATTTATATGTTCACATGAGTGAATATAAATTATTGACTAAATCTCTTCGTCCATTGCCTGAAAAATTCCATGGTTTAGCGGATCAGGAAACTAAGTACCGCCAACGTTATGTTGATTTGATGACAAATGAACAAACTCGTGATGTATTCCAAATTCGATTTAAAGTGATTGACGGTATTCGTCGTTATTTAACCGATCGTCGTTTCATGGAAGTTGAAACGCCAATGTTGCATGTGATCCCAGGTGGCGCGACAGCTCGTCCATTTGTTACGCATCACAATGCGCTTGATATCGATATGTTTTTAAGAATCGCTCCTGAGCTTTACTTGAAGCGTCTTGTTGTTGGTGGTTTTGAACGCGTTTTCGAAATTAATCGAAACTTCAGAAATGAAGGCTTAAGCACACGCCATAACCCAGAATTCACTATGATTGAATTTTACCAAGCGTATGCCGATTACATTGATTTAATGAACTTAACAGAAGATATGCTACGCACAGTTTCACAAGAAGTATTAGGTACAACTAAAGTAACTAACTCTAAACGTGATGAAAATGGCGAAGTAGTTGAAACAGTTGAGTATGATTTTGGTCAACCATTTGTTCGTTTAACTATGGTTGAGTCAATTTTAAAATATGCACCTGAATTAGATGCCGATATTATCAGTGACCCAGAAAATAACCTTGAAGGCTTAAAAGCGATTGCTAAGCAATTAGGGATTAAAGAGCCTGAAAAAGACGGTATTTGGGGCGCAGGTAAATATTTATGTGAAATATTTGAAGAAGTTGCAGAGCATAAATTAGATCAACCTACATTTATCACTGAATATCCGTGGGAAGTTTCACCACTAGCACGTCGTAGTGATTCAAACGCTTTCGTGACAGACAGATTTGAATTTTTTGTCGGTGGCCGTGAATTAGCAAATGGCTTCTCAGAATTAAATGATGCAGCGGATCAAGCTGAGCGTTTTAGCAAGCAAGTTGCTGAAAAAGATGCTGGTGATGATGAAGCTATGCATTACGACGAAGATTATATTACTGCACTTGAGTATGGTTTACCGCCAACAGCAGGTCAGGGTATCGGGATTGATCGTTTAGTTATGTTATTTGCTGATTGCCCAACTATTAAAGACGTTATTTTATTCCCACATATGCGTCCATTAGCTGAGTAGGTTTTGGTTTACATCCTAAACTCAGTTCAGTAATGAAAACAAAATCAGCGGCTTTAAGCCGCTGTTTTTGTTTTTGCTCTCGCTTTTTTATATTTTCTTTTAAAGTTTGGCTTTTTTCCTTCGCCTTTTAATGCGGTAAATGCACTTGGAATAATTTGATGTTCAATTTGTTTTACTTGCTGTTCTAAATCAGACATAAAGTCTTGGTATTTAAACTGTTTTTGAGCGATTAAACCGAGCCTTGATTCCCAAATAGCTGTCATATCCGGTGTAGTTGCTAACTCTGGCAGGCTAGCAATGAGCTTTTTGCCAATCAAACTCGCTTTAATCTGTTTACCTTCTCTGATTAAATATTGGCGTTTAAATAAGAGCTCTATAATCCCAGCTCGTGTTGCTTCTGTCCCTATGCCGTCAGTTTCTTTTAAGATTTTATGCAATGATTTATCTGCGACATAACGGCTAATACTTGTCATAGCGGATAGTAAACTTGCATCTGTGAAATAGGCGGGTGGAGTTGTTGCTTTGTCGATAATTTCTGCGTTATTACAGTGGACTGGGTCATTGACTGATAAGTTTGGTAGTGTTTGCTCTTGTCCGTCTTTTTGATCCTCTTTTTGACCGTCTGCTTGAGGCTTAGCTGCAGGAAATAATATCTTCCAGCCTTGTTTGTTTGCTTGTTTTGATTTAGCTCTAAAACAGCCGCCTGCAATATTTAACTCGATTAATTTTTCTTGGTATTCGTACGCAGGAAAAAACTGAGCTAGGTATTGTCTCGCAATTTGTTGGTATATATTTAACTCGGGCTGCGTCATTTGAGCCGGCTTCTTACTGTTCATAGTCGGGATAATTGCATGGTGCGCATCCACTTTACTATCGTTCCATGCTTTAGATTTTAGCTGAGTGTTTGCGTCCGCTACAAAAGGTTTTAAGCTTTCTGAAACGCTAGCAACCGCATTTAATACTTGTCCCGCTTGTGAAATCTGTTCTTTAGGTAGATATCTAGAATCAGATCTTGGATAAGTAATCAGTTTATATTTCTCATACAAGGTTTGGCAATAATCCAAAACTTGTTTGGCGTTATAGCCAAACCGTTTGGCGCAATCAATCTGTAAGCTAGATAAATTGTAGGGTAGTGGTGGCGCTTGTTTTTTGTTTTTGTTATCAGATTTTGTGACAACACCATCTTGGCCACAGATTCGGGAAACAACATTTTCAGCTAGTTTTCGCACAATAACTCGATTTTCACTATCTTGATATGGGGCACAGTTTTCACTTGGGAGCCATTTCGCTTTAAAGCTTTGGTTATCTTTGGTAATCACATTGGCAAAAACTTCGTAAAAAGGCTTACTGACAAAGTTTTCTATTTCTTCGTCTCTTCTGACAACTAAGCCTAATAGCGGTGTTTGTACACGCCCAACCGATAACACGCCTTGATACCCAGACTTGCCACCATGTATTGTGCATAAACGAGTCATATTAATGCCATATAGCCAGTCAGCGCGAGAGCGAGCTAATGCAGAAGTTGAAAGCGGCACGAATTCAGTATTTGGTCTTAAACTTGATAGTGCTTTTTTTACCGCCGGTAAATTTAAGTCGTTGATAAGGCATCTTTGTGCATTATTGATTTTACTTTTAGCGACTTTTAAATGCGAAAGTACCTCATCAACCAGCAACTGTCCTTCGCGGTCAGGATCGCCAGCATGAACGATTTGACTTGCTTTTTTGACTAAATTTTTAACCACAGTAAGTTGTTTGCTGGTTTCTTTTTTGGTCACTAACTGCCATGTTTCAGGCACGATTGGAAAGTGCTCTAACTTCCATTGCTTAAAAGCCGGATCATAATTTTCTGGAGGTGCTTGCTCCAATAAATGACCAATACACCAAGTGACTATGTCGCCATTTGCCGCTTCTATATAACCAGATTGCTTTTTGTGAGGCTTAGGTAAAGCATCGGCAATTGCACGTCCCAAGCTAGGTTTTTCTGCGATATATAACTTCATTAGCAAAAGTATTTAAACTAAAAAAATGAGTATAGCCAAATTAAAGCTGTCTGTATATACAGTTGTTTGTTCAAGGGATTGATGAATTTCTTCTAGAAGAGGAAGTAGGCTGTTTTTTGAACTATAGTTTATGGGTTACCGGCAACGTGGAAGGTATCAATATGCGATATTCAAATTTTGGCATTCTATTTTTTAGTTTCATCCTATCTGCTTGTGTCAGCTTGCCTGAATACTTAACTGTCGATGTCGAAAAACCTAAGTTAACAGAAACTTTGATGGTTGAAGAAATCGCGGAGCAAGAGTCAAAAACCGATTTCTTGAGAATTAGCCCTGAGATGAAATCCTTCATTGCTTCTCTCAATTTAAAACGTCTAAGTGATACTGAAAAAATAAATAAAATTTATGACAGCTTGTTTAATGATCATGGCTATAAAATTGATTATCAAATGTTTGGTACTTTATCCGCTGCTGAAGCGTTTAAGCAAAAGCGTGGAAATTGTTTAGCTTTAACCGCTATGATGGTAGTTTTGGGTAGAGAAGCAGGATTAAAAGCTAAATTTCAAATAGCGAATACACGACCGGTATGGCATTCGGAAAATGGCATTTTCACTAAGATGAACCATGTTAATACGGTTATGTATCGTGGTAAAACCATGTCAGTTGTTGTTGATTTTTATGATAAATTTTACTACCAAAAAAACCAAGGAAAGGTGATTTCTGATGATCAGGCTATCGCCTTGTACTATAACAACCTTGGCTCTGAAGCCTTTCTTCGACGCGATATTGAAACAGCATATTACTGGTATTATAAGTCGGTCAATATGGATAGTGAGACGGCTTATTTATGGACAAACCTCGGCGTTGCTTTAACAAATGCAGAGCACTTTGAATTAGCCGAGCAAGCTTATTTATATGCTTTAAAGTTAGATCGCAGAGAATATGGTGTTTTACTTAATTTGCGCAGCTTGTATTCAACAACCCAAAGACCAGAACATGCAGCTGAACTAACTGAGTTAATTGATACTTTCTTTGGTGATAATGCACATTATATGAAGTCTCTTGCCGAAAGGGCATTAATGGAGGGTGATTTAGAGTTGGCAATTAAATACATTAACAAGGCGAATAAGGCTGAGCCAAACTTGATTGATCCTAGCAGTATATATGTACAAAAGGGCGATAATTTACTTCACTATAATTTAGCCCAACATAAGTTTTAAACTCCAGTCGGCTTTAAGCAAATAGTAATTTAAAAGCGAAGGGTGTTTGTCTTAGCTAGCTATAGGTTTATTGTTAATACGGTTTATTGAGTAACACAGTCTATTGATAAGTAATTACTCAGTTTAGCGAATTTAAATTTATTCACTAAACTGAGCTCATTCGCATATTCTGCTACTACAGATAGTAAAACTGATGGGTATTAGCCAACACCATCCCGAATTGATCACAATGCAATAAATATTGGTATTAGCCAAATTAGCAAACGAGCAATTCTCGTGCATTCTCTATTGTGTTGGAAGTGATAACATCGCCACCGAGTAACCTAGCTAATTCTTGAATCCTTTGTTCCTGATTTAACTTAACCATAGTCGTTTGTGTACTGGTTTTGGTATTTTGTTTAACGACTTGCATTTGATTATGGCCGCAAGCTGCAACTTGAGGTAAGTGGGTAACACACATAACCTGAGTTGACTCTCCGATTTTGCGTAGCATTTGGCCGACAATGGCTGCTGTTCCACCACTAATCCCGACATCTACTTCATCAAAAATTAAAGTTGGCGTGGCTATTTTGGATGCGGTTAGTACTTGAATTGCTAAGCTAATTCTCGATAGTTCACCACCTGAAGCAACTTTATTTAAAGCTTGTAGTGGTTGACCAGGATTAGCACAAATTAAGAATTCAATTTCATCACAGCCATGTTTGCTCATTTTGTTTGAGGCATTAATTTGAACTTCAAATTTACCTTGAGCCATGTTGAGGGTTTGAATGCTTTTTGAAATTTTCTTCGAAATATCTTTCGCTGATTTCGCACGACTTTCAGATAGTTTTTTTGCCGCATCCCAATATAGGTTTTTGGCTTGTTCTACTTCGTGCTGAAGGTGTTCGTTTTTCTCATCAGACTGTTTAATAATTTTTAATTCTTCAGCTAATCTTTGATGCTCTAAATGGAGTTCACTTGCTGATACTTGATGTTTACGCGACAGCGTCATCGCAAGTGACATTCGGTCGTCAATTTCATTTAATCTTTCTGGGTTTAATTCTATAGACTCTAAATAATCTCTTAACTCGTATCCCGCTTCATCTATTTGAATACTTGCTTCATTTAATATTTGGCTAACATTTGCTAAATTGGCGTCGTAGCGGATTAGCTCATTTAATTTATTAACTAATATTTGAAGTAGGCTGCTGACGTTTTGCTCGTCATTTTCACACAGTAGGTTATAGCAAAATTGGCTGTCTGAAACTAAAGTACTGGCATTAGATAAACGTTTATATTCTTCTTCAATTTGTTCGAACTCACCCGCTTGTAAATTAAATTCATCTAATTCTGATACTTGATATTCTAGTAATTGTAAGCGAGCATCGCGATTTGATTTTTCTTGCTCTAACTGTTTTAGCTCTTGTGTTAGTTTGTGCCAGCCTTGATAAGCCATAGTCACTTGTGAAATCAGGTGTTTATGCGATGCGTATTGATCTAATAAGTCTAATTGATAGTCTGGTTTTAAAAGTAGTTGGTGAGCATGTTGACCATGTATATTGACTAAATGGCTCGAAAAAGATTTAAGTAATTGAGCTGGGACAGGTGCACCATTGATATATGCGCGCGAACGTCCTTCAGATGAGATAACTCGGCGGATAATGTAATCTTGCTGATCGGCTTCGTACATATCTTGTTCTATCAGCCAGTTAATTGCAGTTTGGTTATCTTTTACATTAAATGTTGCGCATACTTCAGTTTTGTCGGCACCGTTTCTAACCATACCAGCTTCTGCTCTTGCACCTAAACATAAGCCTAAAGCGTCAATTGAAATTGATTTACCCGCACCCGTTTCGCCGGTAATCGTCGTCATGCCTGAATCAATATCTATATCTAAATTATCAACAATCGCAAAATCTTTAACGTATAAATTAGTTAACATAGAAAACCTATCTCAAAGTACTGTATGTGTATGCAGTTATTAAAGCGCAAAAACACTGTATGGTCAAACAGTGTTTTTGGTTTTTTTTAAATTTTTCTGAGATAGATTGAGGAGAGAGATTCTGAGTTTACTTTTCAATATCAGACCAGTTGAAGCTGGCTTTGGAGATCTTCTTTTTCGCCGTTGGCTTTGTTTTACTCGCTGGCTTGTTCTCTACCTTACCTACTTTGACATTATTGGCATATTCACCGTAAGTAATACCCTCAGCTTTAGGGTTTCTCTTCGGCTTATCGAATGATTTTTTAGCTTTATACTTATCATTCTTAGCTTTATTTATGGCTGATTTTTTTATGTTTGCATATGGACTATCGCCAGCAGACTTTTGATTGTCTTTGTACTTGAGTTGCATACCCATAAGGAAGCGTCTGAGTACTTGGTCTTGGCATTCTCTGTAATGCTGATGACTAACCCTTCTAAAGAAAGCGCTTAGTTCGTGTTTGCTAATAAAGAATTCTGTTAGCTCTAAAATTTCAATAATATCTTCAGCTTTTAAATTTAATGCAATTTTTAGTTTCATAAAGATAATATTATTGTTTAGGTGGTCTTCTACAACAGCTAGTGTTCCATCTTCTTTTTGTCCACGTTTATCATTTATAAAACCATTTAAAAAGCTAGAGAATTCTCTGTCACTACAACGCACGTAGTCTGGGTCATCATCTTTTTTCAACCATTGAGTGATAAGTTCAGGCTTGCTGTGTTTACCTGCACTTGCAATTAATTCACTCATCTTGTGTTCTGTGTAATCAAAGGTATAGCGAATTCGTCGCAATATATCGTTGTTAGTCATTTCATTTTCCTATTTATTACGAGCTTTGAATTTAGTCGTAGGTTTAATACGTTTTTTAGCTCGACGTTTTTCGGAACTTCGGCTATTGCGACGATTTGTGTTAGTGGGTTTGGTTAAGTCAGGTTCATAACCTGGTAACCATTGTTGTGGTAATCGAGTATCTAGTATAAGTTCTATTTCTTCGAGCAAATGGTTTTCGCCTTCACTCATTAATGAGATAGCGATACCTGAATTGCCTGCTCGACCCGTTCGACCAATCCTATGAATATAATCTTCTGGTACGTGCGGCAGCTCGTAGTTAATAACATATTTTAATTCAGGTATATCTAAACCTCTTGCGGCAACATCGGTTGCCACTAGGGCTCTAGTTGTACCTGCTTTAAATTCTGCTAGGGCATTTTCTCTTCTAGCCTGTGTTTTATCACTGTGGATAGCGAGCGTTTTGATGCCGTCTTTATTCATTTCGCTTGCTAATGCATCTGCGGCTTGTTTGGTGCGGCTAAAAATTAATACTTGTTGCCAATTTTTAGCGCCGATTAGATGCGAAATCAGCTCTCTTTTTCGATCTTGGTCGACATTGTAGATGATTTGTTCGACTGTTTCTGCTGCAGTATTTAGACTATCGATTTCAATTTTTTTAGGCTTGTTGAGTAAGGTTTTACTCAATTTGAAAATAGCATCGTCAAATGTTGCTGAAAACAGCATGGTTTGCCTGTTGTTTGGTACTTTAGCTAATATTCGATTGATATCTTCGGCGAACCCCATATCTAGCATTCGGTCCGCTTCATCAAAGACTAGATGTTTTAATTCGGACAAATTAACCACTTTCTTGAAGATTAAATCCAGTAACCTACCTGGAGTGGCGATTAGTATGTCGCAGCCTTGCTTAATTCTTTCAATTTGTGGATTTAAACTGACACCGCCATACGCAATATCAACTCTTAAATTAGTGCTTTCTGAGTATTGTTTAAAGTTTTCAAATACTTGTTGTGCTAGTTCACGAGTTGGCGTTAATACTAAGGCGCTCGGCGATGATTGATGCTCCGCCACATTTGCGAGTGTCAAAATTTGGATTATCGGTAGTGCAAATGCTGCGGTTTTTCCCGTGCCTGTTTGTGCTCGCGCCATAATATCTTTTTGTGATAACACGACAGGTATTGCTTGAGCTTGGATTGGGGTAGGCGTTTCATAACCTAATTGATTAACGATTTGAATTAAGGACTTTTGTAGGCCTAATTTAGAAAAACTCATGAATACTCTAGTTGCAGTTTGAAATGTCTAAGTTGATAAGTTTTGGCAAGCAGTCAGTGCTAAAACTTTATTGGTGTATTTTAGCACTTTTTAATCATAATGCAGAGAAAGTTATCGAGCCTGATATGGTTTATGTGCAAACTTCATTGATTCTATTTGCTTTTCGATGGAAGACGCCTAATGACTAAGCGTTAAATTTGCTTGAATCGAATTAAGTGATAAGCCGGGACCGCAACAAAGGTCACTAAATAGAGTGCAAATATGACTTGCATCCACATTGGCATGCTTAAGCCGAATAGTTCCCACTCAATGGCTGCACAGTCGCCTCTAGGTTCAAATAAATTAGGTAGCCAAACATCAGGTGCAAACCATTCTGGAAATCTAGGGTAGAGTTCGCAGGATGCTGCAAATGGATCTGGATTGGTTTGTAAGTTGACATGTTCAGCTGCAATTTTATAACCCCAACTGGCAAAAAATATGGCTGAACAATAGCTGATTAATCTAGTCAGCATTAATTTTGGTGCTATCAAGGCAGGCAGACAACTTAAAAGTAATGCCCACAGAGCGAGCCTTTGATAGATGCATTTAATGCAAGGTTCGTAACCTAAACCATATTGAAAAACGAGCGCTGCAATCTCTAGAAAAAATATGCTGCTAGCAACTAAAAGCCAAGGCAGACGTTGATTAGAAAAGGCTTGATTTAGTATGGTTGTTTGCATTGTTTTTGCTCTAATTGTTTTCGCTATTGTTGTGATAAAAAGAAGGCACATAAATGTGCCTTCTTGATGTTTTAGTGCCCTGAATTAGTTGCTTCGAGTGCACCTGCTGTAGCAGAGTGATGCTCAATTAAATGAACACTGTACATCCATTCAGTCATAGTCGGTAATAATTCCCAAGTCGCAATTAATCCTACTGATGTTAGCACTACAGTATAAGGTAAAGCCATCCATACCATTCTGCCATAAGACAAACGTAGTAGCGGTGCTAATGTACTAGTTAATAGGAATAAGAATGCGGCTTGGCCATTCGGTGTTGCAACACTTGGTAAGTTAGTACCTGTGTTAATAGATACAGATAATAAATCAAATTGGTCACGGGTAATTTGTCCATTTAACCAAGCTTGTTTTACTTCTGTGATGTATACCGAACCAACAAAGACGTTATCACTGACCATTGAAAGTAGACCATTTGCCAAATAGAACATACCCAGCTGATTTTTACCTTCGAAGCTTAATACCCAGTCAATCACTGGAATAAATAATTGTTGGTCAATAATCACTGCAACTATAGTGAAAAATACGCAGAGTAGTGCGGTAAATGGTAAGGCTTCTTCAAATGCTTTACCCAGTGCATGCTCTTCAATAATGCCACAAAATGAAGTTGCAAAAATGATTATGCTTAAACCGATCAAGCCAACAGCTGCTAAATGCATTGCAAGAGCGACAACTAACCAGATTGCAATTACACCTTGAACCCAAAGTTTTGCTATATCTGCTTTGCTTCTGTATTTGTCTTGGTAGGCATTGTAGTCTGTTAAGATATCACGAACGGGTTCTGGTAGTTCTGAACCATAATCAAAAATTTTGAATTTTTCGACCAAAAAGGTCGTCATTAAGCCAAAGAAAAAGACTGGGATAGAAACGGGTGACACACGTAGCGCAAACTCTGCAAAGCCCCAGCCTGATTTTTCCGCTATGATTAAGTTTTGCGGCTCACCAACCATAGTCATAACGCCACCTAGCGCTGTACCTATCGCTGCATGCATGAGTAAGTTACGAAGAAAAGCTCTGAACTTTTCTAAATTTTCTTTAGAAAGTGGCTCAATTTGTTTATCTTCAGAATGGTCGTGGTCAGCTGAAAAATCTTTACCAGATGCGACTTTGTGATAAATAGAGTAAAAACCTACTGCAACACTGATGATAACAGCAATAACGGTTAAAGCATCAAGAAAAGCAGATAAGATAGCGGAAGATATAACGAAGGCAAGCGATAGAGTGACTTTAGACTTCACATTGAGTAAGAGTTTAGTGAAGCAAAATAGTAGCAGGCTTTTCATAAAGTAAATACCGGCAACCATAAAGACCAAGAGTAGAAGTACTTCAAGGTTGGTGCTTATTTCATGCATGACATGATCGGAGGAGGTCATGCCGATAAACACTGCTTCTATTGCAAGTAAACCACCTGGTTGCAATGGATAACACTTTAATGCCATGGCGAGTGTAAAGATAAATTGAATTACTAATGCCCAACCTGCTAAGTAGGGGGCAATGTAAAACAGGATTGGATTAATTACTAAACACGCAATAATAAATTGTTTATACCAGGTAGGCGCATTACCCAGAAAGTTTCTAAATACAGTCGTCGATACAGATTGAGACATTTTTGTTCCTAAATTGCTAAATATTCATAAATTGGTTGATCGTTTTTGAGTGATTAGTATTTTTTTGTAGTTATTAGGTTAATCGCCGGTTACTATTTTTTAAGTTTTAAGGATTATAAAAAAACAGCTCAAATTAAGAGCGATATTATCGCTTTTAATGCCTTCACTTGGCAACTATTAGAAGCTAATAGCGGTAAATATTTATTGATTTAGGACATATTAATGATTAATTACAACCGAGGGAAACTTGTATCAATTAATTTAAAAATTAGCTATATTCTCTTTTGTTTGAAATATGATAATAAAAACAATATTTAGAGGCTGATTTGTTCTACCCACTTAGTTTGTTTATTGCTAACCGATACAGTCGAAGCAAGCAAGGCAATACTTTCATTTCGTTTATTACTTTTTTTTCTGTTGCTGGTATTAGCTTAGGCGTCATGGCGCTAATAACTGTAATTTCTGTGATGAACGGTTTTGAAAGTGAATTAAAAAAGCGCATTTTAGGCGTTATACCACATGTTGTTATAACGACCGATACACATCCTGATACCTCGTTTAATTTCGCCAGTAAAATTGCTGATCACGAATTAGTTGCAGGCGCAACGTCATACCGGCAGGTGATGGGGCTGGTACAGTCCAGTCAAGATATGAAAGTGATATCTGTTCAAGGTATACAACCTGAACAAGAAGCTCTTCATTCGATCATTCCAGCTAATATCATTTCAGGAAGTTTTGATTCGCTCCAAGCTCGCTCTTATCAAGTTGTGATAGGCCAGCAGTTAGCGATGCGATTAAACTTGTCGTTAGGCGATTCTGTCAGACTTATGCTGTCAGAAGCTAGTGTTTATACACCTATGGGGCGCATGCCGAGACAAAGGAAGTTTGTTGTTTCAGGGATTTTTGATGTTGGCTCTGACGTCGATTCGAATGTAGTCTTAGTAAATTATGATGATTTAAGTCGTATGCTGGGTAAGGTGAGTCGTGGTCAATCTAGTCTTAGATTATATTTAAATGATGCATTTGATGTTTCAAAAGTTATTACTTGGTTGGGATCTGAATTTGAACACATCCAAATTGATGCGAATTGGCAACAAGATCAAGGCGAGTTATTTGAAGCGGTTAAAATGGAAAAAAATATGATGTGGCTGATGTTAGCTTTAATCATAGCTGTCGCTACTTTTAATATTGTTTCAGCCCTAGTTATGGTTGTTAATGATAAGCAAGGAGAAATAGCATCGCTGAAAACTATGGGGCTTAAAGCCAAAACCGTAATTGCTATTTTTGTGTTTCAAGGCATGTATAAGGGTTGTGTAGGCGCAATTGTTGGCACAATTTTAGGACTTAGCTTAAGTTACTTTTTAAATGATATTTTGCATGCTTTGAGCATAGGTATATTTTCAGTACCAGCATATGCAGTGCAGGGCTTACCTGTTGATATTAATTTGCAGCAAGTATTAACCATTTCACTATCTGCTATTTTAATGAGCTTTTTAGCAACTATTTATCCGGCCATACGAGCTGCAAACACTAACCCAGCAGAGATATTAAGATATGAGTAAGCCAATATTAAGCTGTCAGAATTTATCTAAAATTTACCAAGACGGGAACAATACGGTTAAAGTATTAGATAACTTAAGCCTAGAGATACAAGCAGCAGAACATTTAGCCATTGTTGGCAGTTCTGGATCAGGTAAAAGTACTTTGTTACATATTCTAGGGGCGTTAGATTCTCCTTCTGAAGGACGAGTGCTGTTTAATGGCCAAGATATACATAAACTGAATGACGATAAACAGGCTCAATTTAGAAATGAAAGCTTGGGTTTCGTCTATCAATTTCACCATTTGTTAGGTGAATTCACCGCATTAGAGAATGTGGCAATGCCATTAATGATTGCAAAAACACCTGTTAATCAGGCTAAAAAAATGGCGAGTGAGATTTTAGATAAAGTCGGTTTAAGTCATAGGTTAAAGCACTTGCCTAGCGAGTTGTCTGGCGGTGAGCGCCAAAGAGTTGCGATTGCGCGCGCTTTAGTCAATCAACCTAAATTAATTTTGGCCGATGAGCCAACGGGTAACCTAGATTCAGAAAACGCTGCAAGTGTATTTGAATTAATTTTGAGTTTAAAAGAGTTGTTTTCTACCAGCTTTGTTTTTGTTACCCATGATTTAAAGTTAGCAAGTAAGATGGACAGACAGCTTAAACTTGATAAAGGCCAATTGGTTGAGTGGCAAGCAAAAGTGGTTGAGCATGTTTGATAAATTAGCCTTTTATATAGGTTGGCGCTATGCCCGCAGCCAATCGAAGAATAAATTTATCCAGTTTATTTCTGCTTCATCTGTTATTGGTATTGCTTTAGGTACTTGTGTATTGATTTGGGTTTTGTCTGCCATGAATGGTTTTCAGCAGCAACTCAAAGATAGGTTATTAAGCTTAGTCCCACATATTGAATTTATTGCAGTAGAGCAAAAAGGTATAGATGATTGGCAGAGTATTGAGAAGCGCTTAACTCAGAATGGCTCTGCATTAGGGGTTGCACCCTTCGTAACATTTGGTGGTTTAATTCAACAGGGCGATAAGTTAAAACCGATTGAAATTAGAGGGATAGACTGGCAACAAGAACAAGATGTCTCTAATTTAGCCAGCTATGTGAAAGCCGATGTTATTGAAAAATTTAATCAGCAAGATGGTGTGATATTAGGTCAAGCTATTATTGAAGATTTAGGCTTAACCATAAATGAACAAGTCGATGTTTTGGTGCCTCAAATGAGTGAAACCGGTCGCTTAATCCCACCAAAATTGATTCGCCTTACTTTATTAGGCGGGTTTAGTTCTGGTAGTCAGCTTGATCATGCTATTGGTTATACTCAGCTAGAAAGAGCTGCTGAAGCGACAGGTTGGGATCAGGGCGTACAGGGTATCAGGTTAAAAATTGATGATGTTTTTAATGCTCGTCAAATTGCGCAAAAAATTGGTTACGAGTTACCTTACTATGTTTACATTCAAGACTGGTCTAGACAGTTTGGTCATGTCTACAATGATATTCAATTAGTCCGAAGTGTTATGTATGTTATTTTGGCTTTAGTGGTTGCTGTTGCCTGTTTTAATATAGTTTCAACTTTAGTTATGGCGGTTAATGAGAAACAGTCTGATATTGCTATTTTAAAAACGCTTGGTATGCCTGCTAGCTCAATTATAAAAATCTTTATGATTAAAGGTTTATATAGCGGCTTGTTAGGTACACTAATCGGCACCTTTTTTGGTATTTTGGGTGGATTGTGGTTGACCGAATTTTTCTCAGCGATTGAGTCTTTAATTGGTATTCAGTTTTTATCTGGTGATATTTATTTTATTGATTTTTTACCGACAGAGCTGATGTGGCAAGATGTGGTGTTAACAGCAAGTGTTGCTGTTTTAATGTCTATTATTGCGACTTTATACCCTGCTTACAAAGCAACTAAAGTTGAACCAGCTAAAGTAGTTGGTAAGGTATAGATAACACAAGCTTCCACTTATGCGATTGATAATCTTGAATAGCTGACGAGTATTGCTTTATAAAATTAATCCGTTGAGTTTATCCAGAATCAATTTTCAGATATAAAAAAACCGATGTTGCTAATGCTAACATCGGTTTTTTTGTGCGCCTAGTTAACTAGGCGTACAACTTAGTTTTTAGCAATGTAAGAAACTAAGTCTAAAACTTTGTTTGAGTAACCGATTTCGTTATCGTACCAAGATACAACTTTCACGAAGTTATCAGTTAATGCAATACCAGCTTTAGCATCAAATATAGATGTACAAGTCTCACCAACGAAATCGTTAGAAACAACTTCATCTTCTGTGTAACCTAAGATACCTTTTAATGGACCTTCAGCTGCAGCTTTCATTTCTGCACAAATTTCTTCGTACGTAGCTGATTTTTCTAAGTTAACAGTTAAATCAACAACAGAAACGTCAGGCGTAGGTACACGGAAAGCCATACCCGTTAATTTACCATTTAATTGTGGAATTACTTTACCTACAGCTTTAGCTGCACCAGTAGATGATGGGATGATGTTTTGACCAGCACCACGACCACCGCGCCAATCTTTTACAGATGGGCCGTCAACTGTTTTTTGAGTAGCAGTTGTTGCGTGAACTGTTGTCATTAGGCCATCTTTGATGCCCCATTTGTCGTTTAATACTTTAGCTAAAGGCGCTAAACAGTTAGTTGTACAAGAAGCGTTTGAAACGATTTCTTGGCCTTCGTATGAATCAAGGTTAACACCACAAACAAACATTGGCGTGTCATCTTTAGAAGGAGCAGACATAACAACTTTTTTCGCACCAGCTGTGATGTGTTTACGAGCTGTTTCGTCAGTTAAGAATAAACCAGTTGATTCAACAACGATTTCTGCACCAATTGCGTCCCATTTTAAATCTTCAGGATTACGCTCTGCAGTTACACGAACAACTTTACCATTTACTACTAAGTTACCGTCTTTTACTTCAACATCGCCTTTAAAACGACCGTGAGTAGAATCGTATTTTAACATGTAAGCCATGTAATCTACGTCGATTAAGTCATTGATACCGACAACTTCAATATCGTCACGCTCTACAGAAGCTCTAAATACGAAACGGCCAATTCGACCGAAACCATTAATACCTACTTTAATAGTCATAGTTATTCCTAAACTGATAGTTGATAATAGAGTGCGCCAAAATTAATGTTTTCAGTGTCTTAACTGATGGTTGACGCACAATTCCCCTTAAATAGAGGTTTTGTATTATAAAATTCTTGCGCATTATACAAAAACTAACTGATAAAAACCTAGATAATTTAAAAAAATCATTCAACTGTCATTTTTGTAACCAAATTTATAGGTAAATTTTAGATACTTAAGTGATTTTAGAGTGAAAAATTACTGGATTAGGTTATGCTAAGATTAAAAAAATTATCAATAATTTTAAATTAAGGAAAATCCATGAATAGCGAGTTAATAGATCAAGTTGCTAAAGCTAAGGGGATTGAGACCCGTTACGTAAATGCTTGGGGCAAAGATGCTGTTGTTGACCCTGAAAGCAAGGCCAAATTATTGAAAGCCATGGGTTATGAAATTGATAATGAAGATAAATTTAAGCAGCAAATTGAAAAAGAAGCCTCTGATTATTGGCTCAGTAATATCAATCCAGTTAAAATTATTCGTCAAACAGATATTTTAGACTTTGAATTTAGAGTTGCAATTAATGAAGCAAATGATCCTTTCGATTGTAAGATAACGTTAGAATCAGGCCAAGTTATAGAATTTAGTTTTATTCCGGTGGAAGGCGCTCTAATTGATGTTGCTGATATTGATGAGCTAGAGCATCAAGAGTATTTGATTAGCACTGAAATCGAATTGCCTTGTGGTTATCACCAATTATCTATAACAGATAATGTTGGACAAAATGTCGATGATCAATCTTTAATCGTCGCACCTAAAAAGTGTTATAAACCAGAGCCTATCGCGGAAGGTAAAAAAGTTTGGGGCACAAGTGTTCAGTTGTATTGTGTTCGCTCTGAACGTAACTGGGGAATGGGTGATTTCACCGATCTTAACTTATTGATTTCTGAAATATCAGCACGTGGTGGTGATTTTATCGGACTTAATCCTATCCATGCATTATCACCTTCTAATCCTGAACATTGTAGTCCTTATAGCCCGTCTTCGCGCCGGTGGTTAAATGTTTTTTACATAGACCCTGAAGTGGTAGATGGATTTAGTCGATCTACAAAAATTCAGTCTTTAATTGACTCTCCTTTACACAAACAATTAAAAGTGAGTGCCAAAGAGACAGATTATGTTGATTATGACGCGATAGCTAAACTTAAGATGCCAGTATTTAAACTGCTATTTGAGTGGTTTATACAAAATGAATTAAACCAAAATACTGATAAAGCGAAAGCATTTAAGCAGTTTATAACAGCGGGCGGGGAATCTCTTAAACAGCAAGCTATATTTGATGCGGTACAAGAAGACCTTCATAAACAGGGGATTCAGGCTTGGGGTTGGCCAAGTTGGCCAGAAAAACTAAATCAGTATGATGCGCCAGCTGTTCAAGAATTTGCTGAACAAAATCAACAGCAAGTTCAATTTTATATGTATCTTCAATGGTTGGCTGCAGAGCAAATAAAAGCTTGTCAAAACTTAGCAGAAGAAAAGGGCATGACAATTGGTATCTATCGAGATCTAGCGGTTGGTGTTAGTTCTGGTAGTGCTGAAGTTTGGGCCAATCAAGATTTATATTGTGCAGATATCAGTGTTGGTGCGCCACCCGATCCACTTGGTCCATTAGGACAAAGTTGGGGTTTACCGCCAATGGAGCCTAATAAACTTTATCAGCAAAAATATCAGCCAATTATTGATCTTTATCGAGCTAACATGCAGTCATGTGGTGCACTTAGAATTGATCATGTCATGGCATTACTCAGACTTTGGTGGGTACCAGGTGGCGAGCATGCGACTAAAGGCGCTTTTGTTTATTACCCTATTGATGATTTACTCGCTTTACTTTGCCTAGAAAGCCAACGTAACCAATGCATGATAATAGGTGAAGATTTAGGCACAGTTCCGGAAGGGATAAGAGAAATCTTGCACGAAAATGCTGTGCTTTCATATCGAGTCTTCTTCTTTGAAACTGCGCCTGATGGTGGTTTTTACTCTCCTGTGCATTATCCTGAGCAAGCAATGGCGACTTTGACGACTCATGATATGCCGACTCTGAGAGGTTATTGGCATTGTGAAGATTTAAAACTGGGTCAAGAATTAGGTATTTACCCAGAGCAGGCAGAGTTAGATGGCTTGTTTCATGCAAGGCATCATTCAAAGCAGAGAATTTTAGATAGTTTGCACGGTCATGCTGCAATACATTCTGATATTTCGCATAATCCAGATCAGGTAGAAATGGACAATAGGTTAAATTATGCGATGCAAGTTCATATGGCTAAAGCAGCGAGCTGTTTATTGAGTTTACAGCTTGAAGATTGGCTTGAGATGGACTTACCAGTTAATGTGCCGGGAACTTGTGATGAGTACCCAAATTGGAGACGTAAATTATCACAAAATTTAGAGACTTTGTTTGCTTTACCTCAGGTAAATGAACTCACGAAGCAATTGTGTACTGCCCGTAAAGAAGAATCTTAATCAGTTCAATAAATTAGACTTAAAAAGGATTGAAAGCAGTTCAAATATGAGACACACTGAGTTTGACTGCTTTTATTCACATAGCAATATAAGAATATGAATTCGTAACATCTAGATTTATAAATTTTAAATAATACAACAGGACTTTTGTATGATCTTAAATGATTTAGAAGAAGTTAAATTGCACAACCCGCTAGAAATTCTTGGTCTTCAAGAAAACCCTCAAGGAAAAGGTCGAATTATTCGAGCTTGGATCCCAAATGCCATTAAAATCGAAGTAATAGATTTATCATCGCAAACTAGTTTAGGATTTTTAGAGCAAGTGGCTGATTCTGGCTTATTTGAATCCGTATTTGAGACTTTGCAGAGCAATACAAATTATAAATTTGTTGTGACAAATTCAGAACACACTTATGAAGTCATAGACCCTTATCAGTTTAAAGATGAAGCATTTCATGCTGTACATTATGTCGATACCAAGCCGCAAAATATTTATAAGCAGTTAGGTGCGCAATTAATTGATATCCCAGTATCAGGTGGTGATGACGTAGCAGCGACTCGATTTGCTGTCTTTGCGCCAAATGCGACCGCTGTTAGTTTAATTGGTGATTTTAATTGCTGGGATGGTCGTTATCATCCAATGCAAAAAACTCAATGTGGTCATTGGGTATTAGTCGTGCCTGGCGTGGGTGCTGGTGCGCAGTATAAGTATGAAATAAAAGATCCTATGGGTAATAGGCTACCTCATAAAGCTGATCCAATTGGTTTTCAAGCCGAGCAATACCCATCGCATTCTTCAGTTGTGTTTAATCATAATGAATATCAATGGAACGATAAGAAGTGGCTAGAAGAACAATCGGTTGTTGATAGGTATAAATCACCTATGAGCATTTACGAATTGCATCTAGGCAGTTGGAAACCTAAATATGATGCTAAAGGTCGTTCATTTTTAACTTATAGAGAGTTAGCAGAAGAACTGATTCCATACATTAAAGATATGGGATACACACATATTGAAATGTTACCTGTTTCTGAGTTTCCTTATGATGGTTCTTGGGGTTATCAGCCTGTTGGTATGTTTGCACCGACTAGCCGATTTGGTTCGCCAGATGACTTTAAATATTTTGTTGATCAGTGTCACCAAAACGACATTGGTGTGATTGTTGATTGGGTTCCAGCACATTTTCCAGAAGACGGTCACGGCTTAGCTAGATTTGATGGTACTTATGTTTATGAGTATGAGGATCCACGTCGAGGATGGCATCCGGATTGGAATTCTTGCATTTATGATTTTGGTAAAGATTCCGTCAGACGTTTTCTAGTTGCCAGTGCGCTTATCTGGTTAGATAAATTCCATGTTGATGCGCTTAGAGTTGACGCAGTTGCAAGTATGCTTTATTGGGATTATTCACGAGATGAAGGTGAGTGGGTGCCAAATGTTGATGGCGGTAATGAAAATTACGAAGCCGTTAGCTTGTTACGTTGGTTTAATGAAGAAGTTTATAAAAACTATCCTCATGCTTTCACTATTGCTGAAGAGTCTACTGCGTTTCCTAAAGTATCTAGACCTGTATTTGAAGGCGGCTTAGGTTTCGGCTTTAAATGGAATATGGGGTGGATGCACGATAGCTTACACTTTATCTCAAAAGATCCGGCTTATCGTAAGTATCACCACAATGAGATTACCTTCTCTATGGTATACGCCTATAACGAAAGCTTTATTTTACCAATTTCGCACGATGAAGTGGTTCATGGTAAAGGTTCTTTATTGAAAAAAATGCCTGGTGATGAGTGGCAGGCTGCGGCAAACCATAGATGTTATGCCGCATTTATGTACGCGCACCCAGGTAAGAAATTAAACTTTATGGGTAATGAGATTGGTCAAACTTCTGAGTGGAATTACCAAGGTTCAGTTGAGTGGCATTTACTTGAGTTTGATAAGCATAAAGGGATTCAAAACCTATTCCGCCAATTAAACAACTTATATAAAGACACCCCAGCTTTACATGAAAAAGACCATGAACCAGGTGGTTTTGAGTGGATAGATCACCATGATGCGGCACAAAGTATTTTATCTTTTGTACGTAAATCAGCTGATAATTCTCAAAAAGTTTATGTGGTCAGTAACTTTACACCGATTCCTAGAAATAATTATCGTTTAGGCGTAAAAGACTTAGGTAATTATGAGGTGATTTTATCGACAGATGCGGGGGATTATTGGGGTAGCAATTACGATTGTGGTCAGAAGATAGAAGCTGAAAACCAACCGTGGCAGGGACAAAGCCATTCAATCGAATTAAATGTTCCACCACTTTCAACTGTTTATATTAAGTTTGGTTAATATTTAGAAGGAATTATCGGTGAATATATCGGCACAAGAAAAGTTAACGACCTTAGCAGGCTATGATATTTACTTAGGTTTTGCTAAGCAGTTGGGGCCTATTTATATTGAAGGGCAGGGGACAAACTTTGCGGTATATTCGCCTGATGCCAGTCAAGTAGAATTATGCTTATTTAATAAAGATGAAAAAGAAATATGCCGAATCAAAATGCCAGGCAAAAAAGGTCGGGTATGGCATGTTTTTGTTGCTGGTATTAAGCCAGGCCAGTTATATGGTTATCGAGTGGACGGTACATTTGATCCAGCCAAAGGCTTGTACCAGGATAATCGAAAATTATTAATTGACCCTTACGCTAAAGGGTTAAATCGACCTGTGGTATGGAATGATAGGTTATATCAGGGTGATTCTCAGTTCATGATGCCTAAATGTATTGTGGAAGATAGTGATTTTGATTGGCAAGGGGTTGAGAAACCATCCATACCTGATTCGGATACTGTACTCTATGAGTTGCATGTAAAAGGGTTTACTCAAATACATCCAGATGTTCCAGATGATTGTAAAGGAACATATTTAGGTTTAATTCAACCCAAAGTCATTGAGTATTTAAAGCAGTTAGGCGTCACGAGCTTACAATTGATGCCTGTTTCTGCTTTTATGTCTGAACTTCGATTACAATCATTGGGTTTAACCAATTATTGGGGTTATAACCCAATCAATTTTTTCACTCCAGAACCAAGATACGCGAAAGAAGATTCGACAATCGAATTCAAGACTATGGTAAGAGAGCTTCATCGTCATGGTTTTGAAGTTATTTTAGATGTCGTTTTTAATCATAGCGCTGAAGGCGGTTTTGAAGGTCCTATCTTAAGCTTTAGAGGTTTTGATAATCGAAACTTTTATATGTTTGAGCAAGAGAACCATGCGTTTAACTACACTAAATTCGTTAATAATACCGGTTGCGGTAATAGTATTAATTTAGACAACCCTTATGTACTTCAACTTGTCACTGAGTCTTTAAGATATTGGGTTGATGAGATGCAAGTGGATGGCTTTAGGTTTGATCTCGCGGTTAGTTTGGCTCGTGAAGGTAATGACTTTGATAATTACTCAGCTTTCTTTAAAGTGTTATTCCAAGATCCGATACTAAGCCAAGTGAAGCTAATCGCTGAACCTTGGGATATTGGTTGGGGCGGATATAGGCTTGGTCAATTCCCAGAAAACTGGCATGAGTGTAATGATAAGTTTAGAGACACCTGCAGAGGTTTTTGGCGTGGGGATCATGGTTTATTACCAGACTTTGCAACTCGCTTGATGGGTTCTCGAGATGTGTTTTTAAAAGGTTTAAGAACCATAAATACCAGTGTTAACTATATTGCATACCACGATGGTTTCACTTTACATGATCTAGTTTGCTATCGCGAAAAGCATAATGAGGCTAACGGTGAAGAAAACCGAGATGGTCATGGTCATAACTTATCTGAAAATTATGGTATTGAAGGCCCGTCTAGCGATAAAAAAATTAATCAATTAAGGCAAAAACAAAAGCGGAATTTGCTAGCAACTTTATTTTTATCTCAAGGTACGCCTCACTTACTTGCTGGTGATGAAATAGGCCGAACCCAATTAGGTAATAATAATGCTTATTGTCAGGATAATGCGATTAACTGGGTTAATTGGACTCTAAGCAAAGAAGATAAAGAGTTAGGCGCATTTGTTGCCCATTTAATCAAATTAAGACATTCAAGCCAGTTATTACATTCCTTGTCATTAGAAGATGACAAATACTTCAATGCTTTAAACACGCATAAAGTGAATTGGTTTAATTCAACCGGTAAACCTATGATAGAAGCCGCTTGGCATGATCCAAGCAATAACTCTTTTATGGTTGAATTAGTTTGTTCTAATAATGAGCATTGTAAAGATCAAGATAGATTTTTAATCATGTTCAATGCAAGCAAAGATGATGTCCATTTTAAATTACCAGAGCTACCGATTGGACAAGCATGGTCATTAAAATTTGACACAGCTGCGCATAGTTTACCGCCTGCAAAAGGGAAAACGCTTAGAGCAGGATACTGGCAAGAAGCGCAAAGTTTGAGCTTTATATCTCGTGAATTTAAAACCACTAGGAACAAAGCTAAAAAGTAAACTTTTGGGCTGCTATCGGTAAAGTTAGCGCCCATATTTTCCTTCCTGTTACTTCAATACCATGAGTAAGTACAAGATCTAAGCTAAATTGTCTTTGGCGAATAATATATGACAAATAGTATTATATTTAACGTGTAACCTTATGATTTAAAACAAAAAATCATAAGTATCAAGATGTGAAAGTATAGATGGTATTTATGGAGTTTATTACCTTTATAAGTTTTAGTTATTTTTTTGCCCCCTGTTTAAGCCGTATCTGTATAGCTTAGCGCCCCCATATTAGCTACAATAACGCCAATTTTTTGAAGCACACACTACACAGGAAAAAATTATGTCGAGCACGAATGAACTATGTCAAATTGGCCTTATTGGCTTAGGCGTAATGGGTAAAAACCTTGGTCTAAACTTGGCTGATAATGGTTATAGCGTAGCCGCTTTTGACCTTGATGCAGAAAAAGTACAAGGTATCTTATCTCAAGATGAACAAGAGCGTGGCGATAAGCCAGCACGTATTACTGGTTGTTCAACTTTTGAAGACTTACTAAGTAATTTACAAAAGCCTTACCTAATCGTTTTATCTATCCCAGCTGGTAAGCCAGTTGATATCGTATGTGGTAAATTATTAGAATTAGGTTTATCACAAGATGACATCGTTGTTGATACAGGTAATAGTCTTTGGACTGATACTGTAGAGCGTGAAAAGCAATACCACGGTAAATTTATCTTCTTTAGTTGTGCTGTTTCTGGCGGCGAAGTCGGTGCGCGTTTTGGACCATCACTAATGCCATCTGGTGATCAAGCAGGTTGGTCTCGTTTAGAGCCTGTATTAGAAGCTATTTCAGCTAAAGTTGATCCAGAGTCTGGTTTACCACTTGTTAATAATGAGCCGGGTAACCCTGTTACTGAAGGTGAGCCATGTGCAGCTTATATTGGCCCAACAGGTGCTGGTCACTATGTGAAGATGGTTCACAATGGTATTGAATATGCTGACATGCAATTAATCTGTGAAGCATATCAAAGTTTACGCACTGCTTTAGGTTTAACGCCTAAGCAAATCGCAGCGATTTTCCGTGAGTGGAATAAAGGCCCATTAAATAGTTATTTAATTGAAATTTCAGCTGAAGTTTTAGAGCAAGATGATCCAGTTACTGGTAAACCTTTAGTTGACGTTGTACTTGATGTCGCTGGTCAAAAAGGTACAGGTTTATGGACAGCTTTAAGCAGCTTAGAAATTGGTTCACCAGCTATGGCTGTAACTGCATCAGTTTATGCTCGTTGTTTATCAAGTCTTAAAGAAAATCGAGTTAAAGCTTCTACTATCCTTAAAGGTCCTGAAGTAACATATGTTGCTGATAGTGAAAAAGAAGCTTATATTGCTCGAGTTCACGATGCTTTATATTGTTCAAAAATTTGTGCATATGCTCAAGGTTTTGAATTAATGAAGACAGCAGGCGAGCAACAAGGTTGGGATTTAGACTTCGCTGCAATTGCTAAAATCTGGCGTGCTGGTTGTATTATCCGTGCTGTATTCCTACAATCTATTACTGATGCTTTCAATAAAGATAAAGGTCTAGCTAACTTACTAATGGATGAGTTTTTCGCTGGCCAAGTTGAGAAATTCCAGTCTAACTGGCGTGAAGCGATTGTTGATGGTGTACGTTTAGGCGTTCCTATGCCATGCTTTACTTCTTCATTATCTTATTTTGATTCATATAGAAGTGAGACAACAGCGGCTAACTTGCTACAAGGTCAACGTGATTTCTTCGGTTCTCACACTTTTGAGCGTACAGATGAACCTCGTGGTCAGTTCTATCACTTAAACTGGTCTAGCCCAGAGCGTGATTTAGTTCGTATTAAGTAATTTCAACTAGGAAATTTATAGTTTGAAAGACGATAACTACTGGCGTAGCCAGTTAGATGCAGAAACTTTCAGAGTCACTCGACAGAGTGGCACTGAACATCCTTTTACCGGGAAATATCTGAATCATACCGCGGCCGGTAGTTATAATTGCGTCTGTTGTAATACGCCACTTTTTACCGATCAAAATAAATTTCATTCAGGCTGTGGCTGGCCGGCATTTTTTGATTGTATCGACCCAGATAGAATCCTATTTATCGAAGATAATAGCCATGGTATGCAAAGAGTTGAAATAAAATGTGCTAACTGCGATTCGCATTTAGGTCACATATTTGATGATGGCCCTCAACCGACTGGAAAGCGCTTCTGCGTTAACTCGGTTTCTCTAGATTTCTCTCCTGAAGTCAAAAAATAGTTTATTCTTATTTGATCTTTCTTTAGCTTTTCAGCGTTATTGCTTATGTTTTTTAAGTTTTCATGATTTCATTTAATTCAAATGAAGTTACAATATTGTCTGAATTTTAGTGCTTATACCAATCCATCCTAATTGTTGCTCAATTTTGCTGGTTAAAAAGCACGTAAACTGCGTTATGAATTTTGCTATTAGTTTACTAGTAGCGGCAATTCATGTCTTGTTAGCGCACTTTTTTTCTACGTTAAATATAGATCAAAAATTTAGGTGAACTGGTATTAAAGGAATTTTATGCATACACGTATATTTGTTAGTGTTTTCTTGTCTATGCTGCTTGCTTCATGTGCAACTGTCACGCCAGAGCAAAAAGATGATAAAGATCCACTACAGGCATTCAACCGAAGCATGTGGGATTTTAATTATAATGTTTTAGATAAGCATATTCTTAAACCTGCAGCAAAAGGTTATCAAACTATTATGCCGCAACCTGCGCGAACTGGTTTCTTAAATATGGCTAATAATCTTGAAGAGCCTTCAGCTATTGTAAATAATTTACTTCAAGCTAAGCCTGGTGATGCTGCAATAAGCACAGGTCGCTTTGTTGTTAATTCTACTTTTGGTTTACTTGGCCTAGTTGACGTAGCTAAGTACGCTGGGATGGAAGCAAAGCATGAAGAATTTGGTGAAGTGTTAGGCAAGTGGGGCGTAGGTAATGGCCCTTACTTAATGGTGCCAGGTATGGGACCGACTGATGTTAGGACTTCGGTTGGTGATTTTGTCGACTCGGCCTATTTTCCGCTAGATGATTTAACGATTTGGGCATCGGCTTTTAGAATTAGCGTAAAAGCACTTGAAGGGCGAATTTCCTTAATGGCACAAGAGCAATTATTGGAAGATAGTTTTGATCCTTACGTTTTCGTTAAAGAAGCATATTTCCAGCGTACCTTGTATAAGGTTTATGATGGTAACCCGCCAAGAGCAAAAGAAGTTACTAAAGAAGAAGAAGAAGATTTTGAGAACTTCTTAAACGATTTGTCTCAGTAAAGAGGGATTTTTATCGATAAGGCCCTGTATTTTGGGCTTTATCCTCAGCTTTAAAAAACATCAAAAAACATTTATCGATTCTCGACAGTTTTTCTCTAATAATCTTCCTATTCTCGCATCTATCAACTTTAATATTTAGTGTACATACGCTTAAATAAATTTAAGGCTTAAAATGAAAATAAGAATGAAATCACTAATTGGATTTTTCGTTTGTCTATTCGCATTGCTTGCAGCCGCTTGTAGTAGTCAGAAAAATTTAGTGCCAAGTCATGCGGTAACTTACTCTACACCTGGCATTGAACAGCTTAATACATCAGAAATTTATCAAGTTTGGGTTGATCAAAAGCCTTTACAGGTGTTTGAATCTAAACCGCCTACTGAAAGACTGTGTTTAACCCTAGGGTGCGATGGTGCAGACACAGCTAGACAGCAAAAACGAACTATGGCATGGACTAATTTCTCGTTTGAGCATAAAGCTAAAATTAAAGTCGTTAAACAAAAATTTGCTGGCAGCCTAACAGATATTATTGTGAGACCAAAATCAGGGTTAAACCGTGATTACAAAATTGTCAGTAAAGATTTAGCTAAGGCTGAAATTGTTGTTGAGGTTATTAACACAAATAGCAAAATCTCAATTGAATATATTGATGATAGGTATTTAGCTTTTAGACAAATTCCGCTAGATGGCTTAATGATTTTTGCCGATCAATTAGAAACGAAAGATATTTCAAAGCAGCCAAATCAATTAGATCCTAAAACCTATGTTGTTGAATATGGCGCGGAGTTTAATTTTGAGCAGGCAAGTCAGTCTAGTCGTGTTTATTTTGCCCCAGGCGTCCATCATTTAGGCTATTGGGAGATCCCCGAAGCTGTTAAGCATGTATATTTAGCGGGCGGTGCTTATGTTCTAGGTGCTTTAAATTCAGCGGTTCCGGCTAAGCGATTTCAAAAAGGCTTCACGGTTTCCGGCCGAGGTGTTATTTCAGGTGAACATTTCCCTTGGCGTGCGGATAAACGTAAAAAAGGTTTAGAACCTTGTGTTAATGATAAAGGAGAAGCAGTTGATTGTTGGTTTAATACAGTTAAGTTACTTCAGTTAGGCACAGACAAATACTTATTAGAGGGCATCACTTTTGTCAATGCGCCCAGTTATGTTATTACCGGCTTTACGGATGGAGATATTGCTTGGAATGCAAATGATGGTGAAGGTAACAGCCAAGCACATAAAGATCCGCTTAAAAATGCACTTTATACTGAAGAATTATTATATTCAGGTATGTTATCTAATTTTAAAGTACTGGGTAATTGGCGATGGAATGGCGATGGAGCTGCAATTCATGCGAATAGTCGAATTCAAGATTGCTTCATTTCGCCATTTGATGATGCATTTAAAACTTATAGCTCGAATGGAACTGTAGAAGATTGTGTTATTTGGCAAACTGATAATGGCGCAGTGTTTCAATTTGGCTGGTATCCTAAAACTGTATCTGGGCTTAAAGTGAATAATCTAGATATTATTCATGCAGAATGGACAGGGAGGAATCAAAACTGGGGTATTTTTAATTTTGCAGATCGAGGCTATGCGAGTGGAAGTAAGAATATTTTAAAAGTGATTAAAGATTCCAGCTTTTCAAATATTAGAGCAGAAGGACCCGTTGCTCGAATTATCGGTTTGGAAAATCAGGTTGTGAAAAATCAAGCTTTTGAAAACTTGTTATTTGAGAATATATGGGTAGAGCATTTATTAACGGACGAAGAAGCAAAGGTGTTAGTCGAGCAGGGCAATGGCATTATTGAAATGGAAAGTTTAGATTGGTCCGGCAACCCAGTAGGAAGACCGGCAAATATGATTAATGATAGTGGCGATATTGGTTATATCAAAAATATTCAATTTAAAAATTTAGTGATTAACAAGACTAAAATTACAAATGAAAATGCAAAAACTTTAGGTCAATTTACGATTAAAACTCAAGGTAAACAGGTATATTTTAAATAAGCTTAACTCGGATGAGAAATGAGTGAATTGAACTTCATTCTCAGGGAAAAGGCCGTCAAGAAAACAAGTTGTTATCTCGACTTGAGGTCTAATAGCTTTAGCTAACCTAATGAGTACTTATTAGGTTAGCTAAGCTAAGCATAGATTAGTGCTTTCGATTGGTCAGCCAAACAGCCTGATATGGTGCTAGGTTTAGGTAACCATGTAAGTCAGTTATTTGTTGTTCAGAAATTAGGTCAAACCAAGTTTCAGTATCGATTAAATTAATTTCAGCCATAGGTATGTTTTGCTCTATGTCTGAGATATTGTAAATACAAAATATACTCTGACTTCGGTTTTGACTTTGACGCCAAAAACCAAATACCTGCTCGCCCAGTTGTAAAGTAAATTGCACTGCATTCGGATGAAAAGCAGGTTGCCTGATTCGGGTTTGAATTAAACTTTTAAGTCGAGTAAATACTTTACTATGAGAACTGTATTTGTTGTCTAATTCTGCTTCAAGTGAATCGACTTGCCACTGATGCCGGTTAATGCTTCTGTTGTGACTGGTATTTTCAACTCTTGCGTAATCGTTATGAGTACCAAATAAACTGTGAATGTAAATCCCAGGTATGCCTTCCAGAGCGAGCATGATGGCATGAGCACAAACGAATCTTTCTACCTGATGCTTATCTGGCCCTTTGTGTGTGCCTTGCAAGGCATCAAATAAACTAATGTTTAGCTCATAAGGTTTGTTAATGCCATTGGCGCTTCGCCATGAAACTTTACCACCAAATAAACTCACAGTATTGACTAAAGTTGCAAGTTCATCGTCGTTTAATAAACCTTCGGCAGGTCGCAATCCTATACCGTCATGAGAAGCGATGAAATTGAAATAAGCTGTGCCAACTTGCGGTGGTGGCATAGACATTAACCAGCGTTTTAAATGACGACAACTGCCAGTTATCAAGGTATTTAACAGTAATGGTGGCAGAGAGAAGTTGTACACACAATGCGCTTCGTTACCATTACCAAAATAGGATAAATTCTCATGGTTGGGCACATTGGTTTCACTTATGATGACAGCGTCATTGACTGCATGTTCGACTAAGGTTCTGAGTAACCTGACGGCTTCATGAGTTTCTGGTAAATGTATGCAATTGGTGTTTAGTTCTTTCCATAAAAAAGCAACAGCATCAAACCTAAATATGTTTACCCCCATATCAAGGTAGAGTCGAATAATTTTGACAAACTCATATAAGACTTCGATGTTATGGAAGTCAAAGTCGACTTGATCGTGGCTAAATGTACACCAAACATATTGAGTACCAGATGGGGTTTCAACTTCCCTTAGTAATGGGCTTGTTCTAGGCCGGACCACTAAACTCGTATCGGTTTCTGGCGGCACTGTATAAAAGTAGTCCTTTCCCGGATCTTTTCCTTGTTTAAAATTCTCAAACCAAACACTACGACTAGAACAATGATTAATGACAAGATCTGCCATCAGTCTAAATTCTTTACTGATATTTTCTACGTCTACCCAGTCACCTAGTGAGTCGTTCACTTTAGAGTAATCCATGACTGAAAATCCGTCATCAGACGTGTAGGGATAAAATGGTAGTATGTGGATGCTGTTAATCGTATCGGTTAAGTGACGTTTGAAAAAGTCGTGCAAAGTATGTAACGGCTTTTCTCCATCTCTTAGCAAACTGTTACCGTATGTAATGGCGATTACATCTTGCTCTGACCAGTGATTTTTATGATTGGGTGGCGATTCTGTATTTTCGTCTAACCGCATTATTTCAAGTAGGCGTTGAGTTACTTTCTCCGCATCTAATTCAGGGTAAATAACAGAAATGTGAGTTTTAACTCTATGAATTAATTCTGAAAATACAGGTTCGGGCATAAGGTTCCCCTAGGTTTTATCGTTGTTACGCTGGTTTGTAAAATTTGGCGCCTAAAGAGTTTAGACGCCTGCTTGCCGTTGATTAATACAAAGAAGGGGTTATTGACCAAATTCCTTCATATCAGCTTCAACAGCTTGGCCCATTTGTTCAAAAACATCAGGCATAGCGCTTGTTACTCGGTTCCAACTTGGTATAAAAGGTGTTTCCATTGGATTTTCTAAAAAGTGAACACCGGCTTTTAAAATGTTATGAGCAAATAATTCAACTGCTTGCTCTTCGCTATGAATGTCAAAGTTAAGATTATTGATAATGGCATCATTGCGATAAGTTTCAACAAAGTCTAGCGCTATGCGGTAGTAAGTCGCTTTGATTGAGCGGAAAGTTTCTGTATTAAACACGACTCCATTGGTCGCTAACTTTCTGAATATTGCTTTTGAAATATCAATCGACATTTTTGATAACCCACCATCGTCATTGTCGACTGACAAAGATTGATGCTTATGGTCATAGGTATCGGCAATATCAACTTGGCATAATCTATTATGAGAGTAGTTGCGTTCCATTTCTGATAACACACCTATTTCTAATCCCCAATCGCTAGGAATTCTAATATCATTGATTACATCTGTTCTAAAAGAAAACTCACCAGCTAGCGGGTAACGGTAACTATCTAAATATTCTAAGTAATCTAGGTTACCAAAAATTTTCTTTAATGCTCTTAGTAACGGGGTGACGAGTAAACGGCTCACTCGGCCATTGATTTTGCCATCGGCAACACGAGCATAATAGCCTTTACAAAATTCATAGTTAAAATTTGGGTTCGCGACAGGGTAGAAGAGTCTCGCGAGCATTTTTCGATTGTAGGTTAAAATATCACAGTCATGGATAGCGACAGATTCTGACTGACCTGAGCCTAAAACATAGCCTAAACAATACCAAACGTTTCTGCCTTTTCCTAACTCCTTAGGCGCAAGTCCTTCCGCTTTTAATTTTGCGTCAATCGCTTGTAGTCTAGGTCCTTCATTCCATAAAACTTTTACTTTTTGAGGTAAGCGTGAAAAAAACTTTAGTGCGTGTTTATATTCTTCTTCTGTCGCTCTATCTAAGCCGATAACAATTTGGCTTAGATACGGAACTTCACACAACTCATTGATAATATTCTCAAGTGCTGGTCCCTGTAGCTCAGAATATAATGAAGGGAGAACGAGTGATAAAGGTCTTACTTTTGAAAATTGAACTAATTCTGCTTCAATTTCCTCGATACTAACTGATTCTCTTGAAAGGTTATGTAAAGTAGTAATAACACCATTCTGGTAAAAATCGCCCATGGATTCTCCTTGGTTGTCGATGCGACATTGCATCCTAGTTAAAATATATTTATAGCTAGATGTTCATCATTCGGTTTATTTATAGTTAAGCAAAATATGATCCAAGGTTTCATTCCAACCGATAGGACCTAAGCCATTTGAGTAAATAACTTGCTTTGTTTTGTTTAATTTGGGGAAAGCTTTTTCTGACTTTATCCATATTGAAATATCCGCCACTTCTAACATAGCAATGTCGTTTGCACTGTCGCCTAAGGCGATTGTGATGACTGGTTCATTCCATAGAGATTGATAGTACTGCTTAAGCCATAAAAGGGCTTTACCCTTGTCTGATAGCCCTTGTATAGAGAGGTAGCGGCCACCTTGAAGTCCAACTAAATCGTGTTGATTTAAAATATTTAGGAAGCGTGTTTTCTGTGCCTCCGTATCTTGCCAAATAATCGGTTCAGAAAAATGTCGATTACCTGCTTGCTCTGCTTGTTTTATTTCTAAACCTGTATGCTCTGCAATTTCTTCAGTGGACCAATCATTAAAGCCTACAAATTTAAAGCCTTGGCATCTTAATTCTGCTAAGAGAGTTAAAACCGAGACTCTGTCTGCACCAAGTCTGTGCATTGGTTGGTAGTCACTATGTGAATTACCTTTTTCCACTCTAGGATAAATGGCAGCACCATTTTCGACGATAAAAGGTCCATCTAATTCGATTGCTTGTTGCAAGTCGACGACTTCAGCAAAGGTTTTACTCGTGTTACAAATAACAGGAATATTTAACGCTTTTAATTTCGCAAGCATAGGTGTTGCTGGCTGCCAAGAATAGGTATGGTGGTCGAGTAAAGTGCCATCCATATCGGTAAAAATGATAATTTTATGACCGGGTTCTAATTGCATTTATAGACCTGTTGCTTTAATAAATTGTTGTTCTTCACTTAGGTGAAAGACTATATCTGCCTTGTCTGTCAGTTTTGTGAACGCATGCTCTGTGAGTCTTTGGTAATGTTGGATAAACCTATCTAGTTCAGCATCCGACATGACATAAGTTTGTACCTTACTAGCTAGTTTTAGCTTCTCTTCTTGTCGTTTACGCCAACGATATACGCATTCAAAGCTAGGCGCTTTGAGCATAACTAAGCTATCTAACATATTAAATAAACTAGGGTATTGCAGTGATAACTGTTCATTGACGAAATGTCGCCATTTTGCCTTAGCATCTTCTTCTGTTTCTAATTTATTCAGTGGCGAATATAACTCTGCTTCGCTTTGCGCTTCTATACCGATACACCAGCCTTCCAAAATCACAATATCAGCAGCACCATCTATATATTGCCAGTCAGCTTCTTCGGCTCTATCATCAATTGCTTTGTTGAATCTAACTAAAGGAATACGTTTTTTGTCTGTTGCTAGCGCGTTAAGGGTTTTAATTGCTAGGGGAACATCGTGTGTACCAGGCACCCCTCTTGTCATTAATAAGGGGTGCTCATGCTCCGCTAGGTTTTTTCTTTCTTTACGTGTGAGGTAAAAATCATCGATTGATAAGTTGGCAACTTTTAAACCCCAGTGTTGCTCAAGTAATGATTCTAAGAACGCGGCCATGGTCGATTTTCCACTGCCTTGGCAACCATTAATTCCCAAATAAAATGTCGAAGCCTTAGAAATGTGTTGCTGCACTATCTTGTAACATAAAGGTAAATACCAAGTTTCAACAATATGTTTAAATTCAGCGGGTAATTTATGTTGAGTGATGAGTGTATCTATCAGTCGGTCAAGCTGTTCCATGCTCTGTATCCTTTCGTTTATTAATGTATCTTCAGCGGCTAACGAATTTATGTGAGTTGAAATTGTCATTTTCGTTCATCCATTAATTTATAGTTGAATATATACTTTTTGCGTAGACTCTGGTGCAATTTGACGAATCTTAATGCTCGCGACTAATCACTAAGCAAATACGCGGCCACAATTTTAATTTCAATTAACGCATAAATTTATTTGTGATTTTTTTTCTTAGGCTTCAAAGACAAAATTATTTTAGTTGAAAATATTTCAACTAAAAGTTTCAGAAAAACTAATCAAATTCAATTTTCAACATGTATAATGCGCAACTAAATTGCGCAATCGAGATCAAATTATGATAATTAAAACTGAATTTGTTGATATTCAAACGCCAACAGGCACGATGAGAACCTATATCTATCGTCCTCAAGCTGAAGGTAGTTACCCTGCTATTATTTATTATTCTGAAATATTTCAACAAACTGATCCGATAGCGCGTTCTGCAGCAATTATGGCCGGCCATGGTTTTGTGGTTTTAGTGCCAGAAGTTTTCCATGAGTTAAATCCGATTGGAACAGTATTAGGTTATGACGATGTAGGGAAAGATAAAGGTAATGCAGATAAATTTGCTAAGCCTTTGGAGTCTTACGATAGCGATAATCAAGCTATGGTTGAATTTCTGCAAAGTCAAAACTATTGCACAGGTAAAATTGGTGCCATGGGTGTTTGTATTGGTGGTCATTTAGCTTATCGAGCTGCTATCAATGAAAATATTTTAGCGGCCTCTTGTTTATATGCGACAGACATTCATTCTAATACTTTGCCTTGTGGTGAAGGCCAAGATTCATTAACCAGAACCAAAGATATTCAAGCTGAGTTAATGATGATTTGGGGTAAGCAGGATCCGCATGTACCAAACGAAGGTCGTTTTTTAGTTCATCAAAATTTAATTGATTCAGGTGCTAAATTTACTTGGCATGAATTTAATGCAGCACATGCCTTTATGCGCGACGAAGGTTTAGATAGATATGATCCTGAGCTTGCATTAACCGTATATAAAATGTCGGTAGATTTGTTCCGCCGTACCCTTTGCCAATAAGAGAGTGGCAGTTAGTAATATGAATATTTCATTTGAAGTTGTACCTCGTACAGAAGAGGCAACACAGCAGCAAATCGAATTTGTGAAACAAAATTTACCTTTTGTAAACACAATTAATATACCTGATTTGCTTAGATTACCGATTAGAAGTTGGGATGGGACTGATTACGTTGATCAAAACCAATTCAATTTTATTCCTCACGTTCGTTCCATCGATTTTGATTTAAAGTCTAATAAATTACAGCAAATCATTGAAGCGAGAGAATTAAGCAAAATTTTATTAGTAACTGGTGATCCACCACCGGATAGAAATCATCAAATTTATAATACAGATGTAGTTGATCTTGTCCGTAAAATTCGTGGTGATTTTCCTGATATTGAAATCTACTGTGGTTTTGACCCATATCGTCAAGGGGTTAAACAAGAGAAAGATTACATTAATAAGAAATTTGATGCTGGATGTGACTTCATTTTATCTCAACCGTTTTTTGATATGCGTTTGTTAGAAGTTTATTCAGACTTTTTGCCAGCTGAAAAAGTTTACTGGGGTGTTTCGCCAGTGATTACCGAGAAAAGTCAATCTTATTGGGAAAGTGTCAATCACGTTGCATTTCCAAAATCTTTTAAACCTGATTATGAATGGAACGTGCAGTTTGCCCTAGATGTATTAGAGCATTGTAAGAAAACCGGTTCACATTGTTATTTCATGCCGATTCGAATTGATTTAGATAAGTACTTTTTACCGATTAAAAATTCATTTACAGCGTAAATTTCAATAAAACTTGTAATTTAGCTGGTTTAAAACGAATAAAGCCTGATCAAATGGTAGGCATAATTCGTATTACATTATACAATGCGCGTTTTTTACCTTACTGCGCTTTTTAACAGGAGACTCCATGTTTACTCGTGACATGAATATTGCTGATTTTGACCCTGATTTATTCGATGCGATCCAAAAAGAAACGGTTCGCCAAGAAGAACATATCGAATTAATTGCTTCTGAAAACTACACTAGCCCTCGCGTGATGGAAGCACAAGGTTCTCAGTTAACTAACAAATATGCAGAAGGCTACCCAGGCAAGCGTTATTATGGTGGTTGTGAGCATGTTGACGTTATTGAGCAATTAGCAATTGATCGTGCTAAAGAGTTATTTGGTGCAAAATACGCGAACGTACAACCTCACTCAGGTTCGCAAGCGAATGCGGCTGTTTATATGGCTTTAGTTAAGCCTGGCGATACTATTTTAGGTATGAGCTTAGCGCATGGCGGTCATTTAACGCATGGTGCTTCTGTATCTTTCTCTGGTCGTATTTATAATGCGATTCAATATGGTTTAAACCCTGAAACAGGTGAAATCGATTACGCAGAAGTAGAGCGTTTAGCACAAGAACACAAACCAAAAATGATAGTAGCAGGTTTCTCTGCATACTCTCGTGTTGTTGATTGGAACAAATTCCGTGAAATCGCAGACAGCATAGGTGCATACTTATTCGTTGATATGGCTCACATTGCTGGTTTAGTTGCAGCAGGTGTTTACCCTAGCCCAGTTGGTATTGCTGATGTAGTTACTTCTACAACACACAAAACGCTTGGTGGTCCTCGTGGCGGTATCATTCTTGCGAATGACAATGAAGAATTAAATAAAAAATTAAACTTTGCAGTTTTCCCTGAAAGCCAAGGTGGTCCTTTAATGCACGTAATCGCTGCCAAAGCGGTTTGTTTTAAAGAAGCATTATCAGACGAATATAAAGCATATCAAACTCAAGTTGTTAAAAATGCTCAAGCTATGGCTAAGGTATTTATTGAGCGTGGTATTAATATCGTTTCTGGTGGTACTGATGATCACTTATTCTTAGTTGATTTAATTGGTAAAGAATATTCAGGTAAAGATGCTGATGCCGCTTTAGGTGAAGCAAATATCACTGTAAATAAAAACTCTGTACCTAACGATCCACGTTCTCCTTTCGTTACTTCTGGTTTACGCATAGGTTCACCTTCAATCACTCGTCGTGGTTTCAAAGAAGCTGAATCAGCAGAATTAGCAGCTTGGATTTGTGACGTATTAGATGGCTTAGAAGCAGGTGATGCAACTAAAGCAATCGCAGAGACGAAACAAAAAGTTTTAACTATCTGTAAATCTTTACCTGTTTACGCTTAAAGTTTAGATTTAATTATTTGTAAATAAGGCCGCTTTTGCGGCCTTATTTTTATTTTTGGTTTAATTATGTATTGCCCATTCTGTTTAGCTCAAGATACTAAAGTAATTGATAGCCGTTTAGTTGCAGAAGGTCACCAAGTTCGACGTCGTCGCCAGTGTAATGAGTGCACCGAAAGGTTCACTACGTTTGAAACTGCAGAATTAGTCATGCCGAGAGTGATAAAGTCAGACGACAGTCGAGAACCTTACAATGAGAATAAGCTAAGGTTAGGCTTGATGCGAGCCTTAGAAAAGCGGCCTGTCAGTACGGAACAAATTGAAACCATAATTAGCCAGTTGGAATCTGCTTTGCGTGCTACAGGCGAACGAGAAATCCAAAGTAAATTGATCGGAAATATACTGATGGATAAGTTAAAGGATGTTGATCAAGTTGCTTATGTTCGTTTTGCTTCTGTATATCGTTCTTTTCAAGATATCAAAGAGTTCGGTGAAGCGATTGCAGGGCTAGATGAGCGTAAATAACAAATTAATAACTTGCGGATAAATCCCTCAACTTAGGAAACTCAACTAGTATTGAATACTAACAATTCAAATTTTGGATCGGCCAAGGCTATGACAGTTCTTAATCAAGACGATTTTTTCTATATGACTTTAGCTATTCGTGAAGCTGAAAAAGGTCGTTATACAACGTCTCCAAACCCTAATGTGGGTTGTGTTATCGTTAAAGATAACCAAGTAATAGGAAAAGGCTTTCATATACAAGCGGGTGGACCACACGCTGAGGTACATGCATTGGTTGCCGCAGGTGAAAATGCGCAAGGAGCCACTGCGTATGTCACGCTTGAACCATGTAGCCATACTGGTAAAACGCCACCTTGTGCTGAAGCTTTAATTAAAGCTCAAGTTGCTAAAGTAGTGGTTGGTATGACAGACCCAAACCCGCAAGTGAGTGGCCGAGGCATTGAAAAGTTGCGTAATGCAGGTATTCAAGTTCATCAAGATTGTTTAACTCAAGAATGTGAGAAGCTAAACGCTGGATTTATTAAGCGAATGGTCAACAAGCTTCCTTATGTGCAACTAAAACTTGGTTCAAGTTTAGATGGTAGAACGGCTATGAGTAGTGGTGAAAGTCAGTGGATCACGTCTGCAAAAGCTCGCCAAGATGTGCAAGATTATCGTGCACAAGCATGTGCTGTGATTACAGGTGTCGGTACAGTCATGGCTGATAATCCAAGTTTAAACGTTCGCCAAGCTGAATTTAAACCCAATCATTATCCTTGCGAAAAATTAAGACAGCCAGTAAAAGTTGTTATAGATAATCAACATCAAATTACGCCTGAATATAAATTAATTAACCAAGCAGAAACGGTATATTTGGTTTCTAATAAACATAGAAACGATGCTGAAAATATAAATTGGCCTGTTAACGTTAAATTTTTAACCTTAAGCCAAGCTGGTGAGCATGTTTGTTTAACTGAACTATTAACTCAGTTAGCTTTACTTGAAATTAATCAAGTATGGGTGGAGGCGGGCGCTAAATTAGCGGGTGCTTTTATTGCTCAAGGTTTAGTTGATGAGTTGATTATTTACCAAGCGCCCAAATTATTAGGTGAGAATACCAAAGGGTTAATTGAGGTTACCGATTTAACTAAACTAAATCAGGCGATAGAATGGCGTTACCAAGAAGTCCGTCAGGTCGGTGATGATCTAAAATTGGTTCTGTTTCCTAAATTAAGCAGTTGATAAATACACAAATTAAGATCAATTTAAAATTGATGTATTAATCGATTCATTCTTAAATGAATAAAGAGAAAAATATGTTTACTGGAATTATTGAAGCGGTTGGCAATATACAAAAAATCAATCCAAAATCAGGCGATTTTGAGTTAGTTGTCGACGTTAATTCACTTGATATGAGTGATGTGAAATTAGGTGATAGTATCGCAGTTAATGGCGTTTGCTTAACGGTAACACAGTTTAGTAAAACAAGTTTTAATGCAGACGTATCAGCTGAAACGATTAGATGTACAAAATTAGCTGATTTAACTTCAGGTAGTAAAGTGAACCTCGAAAAAGCTTGTCGACCAGACAGCAGGCTAGGTGGGCATATTGTCAGTGGTCACGTAGATGCAGTTGGCCGAGTTGAATCCGTATTAGCTAATGCCAATGCAACAGATTACTGGATAAGTGCACCAGATGAAATTAGTCACTATATTGCGGAAAAAGGCTCTATTACAGTAGATGGTATTAGTTTGACTGTGAATCAAGTTGAACAGAATCAATTTAGACTGACGATTATTCCTCATACAACAGAACAAACTAATATTCTAGACTGGGTTGTGGGTGCAAAAGTAAATTTAGAAGTCGATGTAATAGCTCGATACTTAGAAAGATTAATGACAGCAAAACCAAAATCTGAAGGCGTAACTATGGAGTTACTTGCTAAGAGCGGATTTTTAAAATAGTAACCCTCAAGCTTGATGAGGTATTTATTATATTAACCTGTTTATTTTTACAAGGCAGATAGCATGAAATTAAATACTGCAGCAGAAATCATCGAAGATATCAAATTAGGCAAAATGGTAATTTTGATGGATGATGAAGATCGTGAAAACGAAGGCGATCTTATCATTGCAGCCGAACATTGTACGCCTGAAATGATTAACTTTATGGCAACACATGGCAGAGGATTAATCTGTTTAACCTTAACTCGTGAACGTTGTCAGCAACTTGATTTACCTTTAATGGTAGATAGAAATGAAGCCGCATTTGGTACTAATTTCACCTTATCAATCGAGGCTGCAACTGGTGTTACTACAGGTATTTCCGCAGCAGATAGATCTAGAACGGTTAGAGCAGCTGTTGCACGTGACGCTAAACCAAGTGATATTGTTCAACCAGGTCATATTTTCCCTATTATGGCGAAAGATGGTGGCGTACTTAATCGAGCAGGGCATACAGAAGCCGGGTGTGATTTAGCAAGATTAGCGGGTTTAGAGCCAGCCGGTGTTATCGTTGAAATATTAAACGAAGACGGCACGATGGCTCGTCGACCTGAACTAGAAAAGTTTGCACAAAAGCATCAAATTAAAATTGGTACTATTGCTGATTTAATCGAATATAGAAATGCTAACGAAACCACAATTGAAAAGATTGGCCAGTGCAAATTACCGACAGAGTTTGGTGAATTTGATTTGTTCACATTTCGCGATACGATCGATGGTCAAGTTCATTTAGCGCTTAAAAATGTTGAGATCAAAGCTGATGAGCCGACTTTAGTTAGAGTACATGTGACAAATGTGTTTGGCGATTTATTAAGATCGAGCCGAGAAGAGTCTCGTTCATGGTCGCTGACGAGTTCATTAAAACGAATTGGTGATGATGGTGGTGTGTTGGTTTTACTGGGCAAAACTGAAAGCCCAGAAGAATTACTTGCGAAAGTGAATTTTTACCAGCAACAAGATGAAGGTAAAAGCCCAAGAGCGACTAACAATTGGCGTGGTACATCGAGAACAGTTGGTGTCGGCTCTCAGATATTATCTGCATTAAATGTCAGCAAAATGCGACTGTTAAGCTCGCAGAAAAAGTATCATTCACTAGCCGGTTTCGGTTTAGAAGTGGTTGATTACGTAGACGAGTAAAAATATTCGCTAAATATTGGTTTTTTTTTAATTAACATTCACTGATTGCGTGAATTTTTGATAGAATTCGCGCAATTTTGAAAAAGTAGGGTTTTATAATGCAAGTTATCGAAGGCGCATTTCCAGCAAAAGGCAAAAAATTTGCTATCGTTGTTTCTCGTTTTAATAGTTTTATCGTTGAATCTTTAGTTGAAGGCGCAATTGATACGTTAAAACGCCATGGTCAAGTTGAAGATGCTGATATTACTATCGTTCGTTGTCCAGGTGCTTATGAATTACCTTTAGTTGCGAAAAAAGTAGTTGAAACAAATAAATATGATGCATTAATTGCATTAGGTGCGGTTATTCGTGGCGGCACGCCTCACTTTGATTTTGTTGCAAATGAATGTAACAAAGGCTTAGCGCAAGTTTCTTTAGATTCAGGTATTCCAGTTGCATTTGGTGTACTGACTACAGATTCAATTGAACAAACAATTGAACGTGCAGGCACAAAAATGGGCAATAAAGGTGGTGAAGCTGCTTTAAGTGCGTTAGAAATGGTTAACGTATTATCTCAGCTGTAGGAGTTTAGATTGAAACCTTCACACCGTAGACGCTCGCGTGAACTGGCTGCCCAATCAGTTTATGCTTGGCAAATGTCTAATAATCATATTAGCAACATTGTTGATAACACGTTAGAAGAAAATAGCTCTTCAACTTTTGATGTTAATTTTTATCGAGAGTTAGTATTAGGCACGGCAAAAAATGCTTCTAGTTTAGATGAAGCTTATAAAGAATTCCTTGACCGTCCAATTGACGATTTAGGCTTTGTTGAAAAAGCTGTACTAAGAGTTGCTGTTTTTGAATTAACACACTGTTTAGAAGTACCATATCGAGTCGTGATTAATGAAGCAATCGAGATAGCTAAAACGTTTGCTGCAGATGACAGTCATAAATTCGTAAATGGTGTACTAGATAAAGCTGTAAAAATTATTCGACCTCACGGTAAATAAACGGCTACATTTATTTGGGCGACTTTGTCACTATGGCTGAATTTGATTTTATCAATAAGTACTTCCATCGTGGCAAAACGCCTGATCAAGTTATGCTTGATAAAGGCGATGACTGCGCCTTAATTGCACCTTCAATTGGCTGCGCACTAGCAGTCACTACAGATACTCTAGTTTGTGGCACACATTTCCTGCCAGACATTCATCCTCATGCATTAGCCTATCGGGCTTTAGCGACTAATATTAGCGATCTCGCTGCAATGGGCGCGTTACCTAAGTGGTTTAGTCTTGCTATTTGCTTACCAAAAGATTTAACAGATACCGAATCTTGGTTAGATAAATTTAGCCAGGGATTATTTCAACTGGCAGATAAACACAATATATATTTGATTGGCGGAGATACGACTTCTGGCCCACTTAGCATAACCATAACAGCGATGGGAGAGGTTGAGCCAACTAAAGCGTTAACTCGTTCAGCTGCGCAAGTGGGAGATCGAATATTTGCATCAGGCAACTTAGGCGGTGCAGCGGGTGCTTTAGATTTTTTGTTAGCTAAATCAACACCGATAAATTCAGATATTGAAACAAGTCTGTTGCAATATTTTAATTATCCCGAGCCGCAAGTGGAACTTGGCCTGTTATTGGCTGGTAAAGCGAATGCTGCAATCGATATTTCAGATGGCTTATTAGCTGATTTGAGCCATATTCTTAAAGCTTCAAACGTAGCCGCTTCTGTTGATTTAGATCTATTGCCCATAGATGATAATTTAATTAAACAATTTGGTTTAAAAAAAGCTCAAATGCTTGCGGCTACAGGCGGTGATGATTATCAATTGTGTTTTACAGTACCAGATGAACAGGTGAGTTTAGTGAAAAAACTATCCTCTCAAGCAAGGATTCAAATTAAGGAAATTGGCATAGTTAAGCAGGGAAGGGGGTTAGAAATTTTCTCTGAAGGCGAGGCTGTCAATATAGATCAAAAAGGTTATCAACATTTTGCGTAAGTTAGAGATTAGACCAGAACTTAAAACCATATCTTGGTTAAACCCTATCCATTTTTTATCTTTAGGCTTTGGTTCAGGCTTAGCACCTATAGCTCCAGGTACATTTGGTACTATAGCTGCTATACCTGTTTATTTAGCTATGCAGCTGTTACCACCTTCGTTTTATATTAGCTTGACGCTCATTTTTATGTTCGCTGGTTTTTGGTTTTGCGGCTACACTGCAAAGGCACTTAATACACATGATCACCCCGCAATTGTTTGGGATGAAGTGGTTGGTTTATTAATTACTTTATCTATTTTTCCATTTTCTTGGATAACCCTATTGCTGGGTTTTTTGCTTTTTAGACTGTTTGACATAATAAAACCATGGCCGATAAGTTGGCTAGATAAACACGTACATGGCGGCGTAGGAATTATGCTAGATGATGTACTCGCCGGTTTAATGGCTTGGGGTTGTTTATGGCTGATTTCGAGTTATCTAGTACCTTTAAGTTAAGGAGAACTTATGACTGAGTTAGTTGCTATTGATTATAGGGCACCAAATGCAGCTCAGCTTTTTACCGAGTCTTTAAAAAATACAGGCTTCGGCGTGCTACGTAATCATCCTTTGTCACAAGAACGGGTTTTAAATCTTTACCAAAGCTGGCAAGTATTTTTTAATCAAAGCGAACAAGCTAAAAATAGCTTTAGCTATAAATCGATTAAACAAGATGGCTTTTTTTCAAGAAATAAAGCAGAAAGCGCGAAAGGCTCATCTCATAGAGATATTAAAGAATATTATCATTATTACCCATGGGGGCAATGCCCTACAGAACTCCAAGGCATCACCCAAGCTTACTATCAGGCGGCAAACTCTCTTGCGGCAGAGTTGCTGGCTTGGGTTGAAGAGTTTACACCGCTAGAAATATCCCATAGTTACACTCAATCTTTATCTAGTATGATAGAAAACTGTGAGAATACTTTACTTCGTATTTTACACTATCCTCCGTTACTTGAAGATGAAGAACCAGAAGCTATTAGAGCTGCGGCGCATGAAGATATTAATCTATTGACGATTTTACCCGCAGCGAATGAACCAGGCTTACAAGTAAAAACTCTAGAAGGTGACTGGTTAGATGTACCGAGTGATTTTGGCTATTTAATTGTAAATATAGGCGACATGTTACAAGAAGCGTCAGCTGGCTACTTTCCATCAACTACTCATAGAGTGATTAATCCGAAAAATAAATTAGAAAATAAATCTAGAATTTCTATGCCGCTATTCTTACATGCAAAGCCTGATGTCGTGTTATCCGAGCGTTATACTGCACATGAATACTTGATGCAAAGACTAAAAGAATTAGGTGTTTTGTAAAATTATCATTGAACTTGAAATCAAGTTAGTTTACTAATGTCATTAAGTTTAAATGCTATTTAGTTTACACTCGTTTATTCCACGCTTGTTTCGTTCAGATTAGCATCACTATAAATATAAGGAAGTAGTTTGCGATTAATACAGTTAGGGATAGTTTTACTCAGTTTATTCTCATCAATCATACATGCAAATGAGCAAGTTCCCTGTTGGTTAAATAAACCTATTAATGATCATTTAATCGGATTTATCGGGGTCTCGAGTCCTTATGCTGCCAAAGCAGATCTACCACTAACTTCTAGTCGTAAAAAAGCACTGTCAAAAATGGCTGCATATTTCGATTGGACGTTAATAGAATCAGATTTCGAAAATTTGAAGCAAAATACTAAGGCGCTATCTAATGGAGCTGAGATCATTTTTGCCAAAGGTTTTCAAAATCAAAATGGATTTTTTAGTTATGTTACCTTCCAAGACAATCGCCATAGAACACAACAAAAGTCACTGAACAAACTTTGTAAATTGTCAGTTTGTCAATTTGAAAAATGCCAACCTGATTGGTTATGCAAAAGTAATGCAAGTGCCGTTTTCGGCGCAAGTAACCTCACTAGTATCCCTTCAAGGCAGTATTTAAAAACGGCTGAAAATGCGCGAGAAATAATGTCTTACTTAGATCAAGCTTATGTTGACGAATATATATACAAAGTAAATACTACAGGTTTAAAGCAAAATGTTGATTTTAGACTCCGTAACTGGAATGTTGATAAGCTGGGCACTTCAAATTCCAAATTACTTAATACGAATGTGTGTCATAGTCGTCACTTTTTGTTTTCTCGGTTTACCCATGACAACTTATCTGTAGTACCATTAAAAACGTTCGATACTTGGTTCGTTAATCCACATTTACCAAGTCGCCAAGGTGCAGTTGGTAGTTTTGTTGGTTATACTGCAGATGGTAAATTTAGTAGCTCGATTAAGTTTGCAATAAAAGATGCGTTAATTGAACTTGCTAAAGTAAAAGAAATTGAGATTGAAAGTGAATATTTAATTGAGAGTGGTACAGGCATTTTCACGCTTTCAAAGACGAAAGAAATAACTTCGACTTCGGTTAGTGCAAAGTTGATGGATATTAAGATTAAAGAAAAAGACAACAAACTAGTTGTTTACACTTGGTTATTAGAAAACCCACAGCAAGGAAATTAAATATGAATATGAAAAAATTAGTATTAACAGCTGGTATCGCAACATTATTATCAGCGTGTGGCTCAACTCAACAGTCAGCTGAATCTACTGGCGTGAATATCCCGGATTGGGTATTGAACCCAGTCGTGGAAGATGGGATAGCCGCTGCGGATTGTGTTAAATTTTCAGGCAATATGTCAATCGATCAAAAAATGGCAGCTGCAAATAGCCGTTTAGCACTTGCGCAACAAATTGAAACTCGAGTTGAAGGTTTAGATAAAACTTATGCGAGTAGAGTAGATGCTAACGATGAACTAACGACAGGAACTAACTTTAGCTCTGTATCAAAGCAGATTACCAAGCAAAAACTGAATGGTAGCCGTATCATTAAATCTGGCGTTGTTGATATTGCTGGTAAAAATCACTTTTGTGTCATGATGTCTATGAGCCCAGAGACAACTAAAGATTTATTTGCTTCAATTGTTCAAGCGTCTAAAAAGACAGTTAACCCTCAAGATGAAAAATTCCTTTACCAAGAGTTTAAAGCCCACAAAGCTGAACTTGATTTAGAAAAAGAAATTGCTCGTCTAACGAACTAAAATAAAAAACGGCAAATTTATTTGCCGTTTTTTTTATTTACATTTCAATTCGCCTGTTCACTTTCATGATTTAATAGGGACTAAGACAATGAAAGGTAAAATAGTCTGTTTACCCATACTATTATCATTACTACCCTTGGCATCGGCACAAAGCCAATCTTTTGCAGAATTTAAAGCAGAAATGGATGCTTTAAAGGCTGAATCACACACCACAAATATAAAAGCTTTTGATAATTGGCAGCAACAAAGGTTAGCTGAATATCAAAATTTTAGACAAGAACACTTTCGCCAGTTAGACAATATGAGAAATGAATTATTGGATAGCTGGGGAGAAGCTGAAATTTCAGACAGTAGAAAATATGTTGAATATGATGACAATGAAACTATTCGCTCAGTGGTTGATTTTGAAAATAACGAAATACGAATTAGTGTATTGCACGAAAAAACAAGCTCAAATGAAAAAGACAAAATAGCTAAGGCTATTTTAGCTCTAAAGCAAAAATTTGAGGCTCAAACTGGCAGCAAGCTAAACTCTCTAGAACAGCTTGTAGGCAATAAAATCACTCAAAATCAAGTTTCTAGTTTAGTTGAAAATGCTGAAGTGAAGGATGATTCCACGCTTATTGAACAACCTATTATTGATATATACCGCCAAGAAATTGTAAAAATTGATCAACAATCTAAAGCGCAAAAAAACCAAGTCGACAAAATCTTAGCCAAACCTTTAGTCAGTGCGCCTGAATCAGAGGACTCTATTGAAGAAGTATCAAAATTAGCTACTGAACACGCCAAAATAGATCAGGAAAAAGCAGACAGAATAAAAGCGCTTAAGAAGAAACTAGTGCGACTTAAGTTAGAGCGAGAAGGGCGTAAACAAGCATATTTAGCAAATAAACAAGCTGAAAAAAACGCTACGAATCAAGTTGAGCAAACAGTTTCTAAACAAGATGATATTGCTGAAGTAACGCCTTCCAAAAAAATAACTACCTATAAAATAAAACTACCTAAACAATCCGAGATTAAGTTAGCTAGACCTTATATTGCCCATGTTGTTGTGCAATCTAGACGTTGGGATTTAGAACCTTCACTTTTATTAGCTATTATGCATACGGAAAGTTATTTTAACCCAAAAGCGAAGTCTCATATTCCAGCATATGGTTTAATGCAGATAGTGCCAAGCACTGCAAGCGTAGATGTAAATCGCTTTTTGTATGAGCAAGATTCAGCTATGTCTGCAGCGGCATTACTAACACCGGCTAAGAATATTGAAACAGGCGTCGCCTACATGCACATTTTAAATTCGCGATATTTAAAATTAATAAAAGATCCTAAAAGCCGAAAGTTTTGTATGATTGCCGCATATAACACTGGGGCAGGTAATGTTGCCAAGACATTTAATCCAGATGGAAGTAGGAATATCAGGAAAGCAGCAAAAATTATAAATCGCTTAACGCCTGGTCAAGTCTATGAAGCTTTGTTGTCTAATTTACCTTACGATGAAACTAAAGACTACATTAGACGAGTGACTAAAAGAGAAGATATTTATCTAGCCGTTAATCAACTTTAACAGCCAGATAAATTAGGCGATTCAATTATTGAGCGTATTGTACTTGGTTTCTACCTAAGTTTTTAGCCACGTACAATGCGTCATCAGCTCTAGACAATATATCAGTAAAGTCTTCACCCTCTAAATATTGTGCGACGCCAAATGACGCGGTTATCTTAGGTAGTTTGAGTTTGTTTTTTGCGCTAACCAGCTTCATTGCTGAAATTTGCTCTCTGATTTTCTCAGCAACTGATAATAAAGCCTCTTTATCCTGTTCAGGTAATAAGATAACAAATTCTTCGCCACCGTATCTAACGGCTTTAGCATAATCAGGTTTAACTTTATTTATTTGCTCTGCCACTTTAGTAATGACAATATCACCAATTAAATGACCGAAGCTATCATTAATTCTTTTAAAGTGATCAACATCAACAACAATGGCAGCTAAAGATGACTTATCACTAAACTGCTTGAGGTAATCTTCCAACCCTCTACGATTCAGCAAACCTGTAAGTGGATCTGTAATCGCTTGGATTTCCATATTCTCAATTTTCGTTTGTAATGCTTTAGTTTCTTGCTGTGACTGTTCTAATTTTTTCCTAAGTTCGGTTTGCTGGATCTTGACTGTATTGGAAGCATTTAATAAAGACTGAATTACATTTAGACTATGTTTAATATCATCTTGATAGACAAGGTCAGACATGCCCTTGGTTAACTGTTGCATGAATAGCTCAACTGAACCGTCACTTGTTTTTATTTGTCTTTGTAAGTCGACTACGATTTTATCTATGTCAGGTATTAGACTCGATTCAGAAGCTGATTTACTTTGTAAAAATTGAACTTGCCATTGTTCTAAGCAGTAATCGTCAATCGGCTTGTCATTTTCTTTAAAATCTAAGTAGGCTGCTCTTAACTCTATATTCACATTCTTAGCAATTTCATAAGCAACGGCATAATTAATTGGTGACATAGACAAGGCCCAACTGGCAAGTAACTCTTGGGCTTTTTCACTATATTTTTTAATTTGTTCAGCTGTATCTTTAATTTTTAATTTCATTTTTAATATAATAAATTGAAACAGAGTAGGAATTCACGATAAGTGAATATTTATAGTGCCATTACAACTAATTTACATGACAGGAAACACGCTGAATTATACCACAGCGCTTGTCCCAATTGATATTTCTATCTAAGTTAGTTTTATTCGGATGAAAAAAACTTTAGTAAATAGTTGTTTTTTGATGTATAAAAATTGATAACAAGCTAATATTTATTTTGCTGCAGGAATTATTTTTAAAAAAAAGGAGTTGAGATGAATCGAATATGTAAACTTGTACTAATCCTATCTGCTGGAGTTAGCTTTTTAACGAGTTGTGCTAATAGTACTAAAATTATTATTCCGACTTATTCAGCGCCTCGAGAAATGAATACTATTTCACAAATTGGTAATGGGGGGGAATCTGCTAAAGGTAGCTTTTTGGCACTAGCAATTAACCCAGAGGTTATTGGTGATACTAGTGCGATAAATGATCAGTTAGACAAATTATTAATCAGCCATATTAAACAGGGTTTAACCGAAACAAATTTCATTACTATATATCCTATTTTTGATGATGCATATGCTCAGTTAAATATGCAAATTTTAAGGTATGATTATAAAAAATCTGAAAATGATATTAGTGCAGATATACAAGTCTCATATACTTTAATTAAAGGAGTTACCGAGCATTTAACTAAATCTTATCATGCTCAAATATCCCGTCACTCAGCGCAGCCCCATTTATTACCATCAAAAAGTTCAGTTTTATCTAGACTTACCCAAGATGTCGCGAATAAATTTATTTCAGATATAACGCCTTTAAGATCTAACCAATTGAGAGAATTTAAATCTCTGCCTAGCGATATATCATACGTTTTAACTTATGCCAAACAAGGTAACTATCAGTCGGCTATTTCCGATTTAGAAGCTTACATGGGCGAAAAAAATTCTGAATTTTACTACAATTTAGCCGTTTTATATGAAGCTATGGGTTGTAAAACTTCGGATGTGAGTAGTTTCGCAAAAGCCAGTGTTTTGTATCGCAAAGCAATGCAAACTGGTGGACATCAAGATCCAGTTATCACAAAAACAAAAGCTAAGTTTGATAACTTTTTTAGGTTGTTTAATAGTACTGAGCAACAGAAAAATGCGAATAAAGCATTAACGCAAGAATTAGAACAAATGTTTGGAATTTAATTAACCACTTTAAACTAAGGCAGGGATGTTATGAAACTTACTATTAAATCTACTTTACTCTTATTTACTGTTTTTCTAAACGGTTGTGCTTCTATGGTTGATGTGGGATTAAGCCAAGCGGAAGTACCCACGTTAGAAAATAATATTAACCGTACAATAATTGGCTTAACTCTGGTAAAAACGGGCAATGCAATCGAGAATATGCCTATATCTGCTGATGCTGAATGGCCTAAAGCCTTGGATGCTGAAATTTCTGAGCAAAATAGAGCTTTAGTTGATGCTTATCTAGATTCTGACCCATTTGTTTCGACCAACGGCTATTCGATAACCTTACAAGAAAATACGCTAGGGGGTTATGCTTTTGCTTCTCCCGCTAAATCGCCTTTGATGTATCAAACTATCAACAAATTAGCAGTTCTTTATGGTAATGATGTAAATAATTGGCCACAAATATTCGAACTAGATAATGATTTTTCAAATTACAATAAATTTAAAATGGGGCAGGTTAAAAAGGTTCAAGCGCTTAATAGCAATATTTATTTAGATTTATCAACCGCTGTCATTAATTTAATGCCAGTTAATTTTCAAAAAGATTTGTCTACATTAAAATATGACATGACCAAGTCTAATAATGAATTGGCTTTGCTCAAAGCAAATGAAAGTGAAATAGAACAAAAATTAAAAGACAAAGTTGATGCCGAAGGCAACACACTGGCGGATTCGGTATTAGCTGACTTAAAATCTAAAATGGCTATCTTAGAAGTAGAAATTTCAGAAATTGATACCATAGCAACAGAGCGTGAAGATTTGTATCTGGCCAAGTTAGATGAAGCTGTTGAAGTATTAAAAGCTGACATCAAGTTGAGTGAAGAACAGATTGGACTCGCTAAAAATATTAAATTAGCCACCAAAGCAATCAAACACTCAGCTTATCAAGCTGGTGGAGCATTCACTTTAGCACTGACAAATATAGGTACTAAAGGTTGTTATCAAAACTTGCCAAAAGAATTAGGTACACTTGTTCAAACTAAATTAATTATCCCTGCAGAAAAGCAAGGTTTACTCGACGAGAGAATGAAACGATTATCTTTAAATGCAGTTTATGCAGTGCCAGCAATTGGAATTGGAAGCTACTATGCAGTTAAACAAGTTTTGCTGGCTAATAAATATCAAGAAGTTGCAGACGTCATTCTCGACGCAGATGAAGCGCAAAAGGCTTTAGAGGCAGAGCAAGTCGCAAATTCAGAATTAGCTAACAAAGCTAATTAAAATAAGAGAAGAAGTAATGTTATATAGAAATATAAAAATAACTAGTTTAGCTGCAATTTTTATAATCTCCGGTTGTTCTTCAACTGGAGGCTCTAGTTTATCAACATCAAATTTGACTAATCAGACGTTCAACGAAAGTAAATTTTTAACTCAAGTACCGAGTGATAATGCCAATTATTATTATGCAACGGGTGTTGGTGAAACAGTTGAAATAGCTAAAAATAAAGCCTTATCCGATATTGCTTCCAGAATATCTGTCTCAATTGCAGGTAGTTTAACGAGCGAGTCTAGCTTAACAGCGCTCAATGATCAGTTTTCATCTAGTGAGAAAACGGTTAGTACAGTTAAAGCGGTTGCTAAAGAAATAGATTTTACAGGTGTTTCTATTGTTAAAAAGCAGCAGCACAACTTTAATCAATATGTTTTAGTTGAAGTTGATAGAAATGTATTAGCTCAAGGACAAATTAATAAGTGGCAAACCACGGATAGCCAAATAAAGCATGAAATGAGCATATTTGATAAGTCTGCATTATTTTATGGCCTAAAAATGTCTAATCAAATATTAGGCATGATAGATAAGGCACGAGCTGAAATAAGCATGGTTAGCTTGATGCTACCTTCTTACTCTACGACTGAAGACATGCAGCGTTACTTAAGTTATCAAACTAAATTAAGAGAAATTAAGAATAAAGCAGTTTTTCACATTAGTGCCGATCAAAACTCTATGGCTTTGAGTAAATTAATCAAAAGCTACTTGAGTAGTGAAAATATTAAAATTTCTGATGTGAGTGGCAATGTCAATTTAGAGCTTATTACACAAGCAAAACAAAGAAGCTTTAAAACAACTAATGAAAAACTAAAAAATATGATTATGGCTGATAGAACAACCACCATTAGGGTTAAAAACGATAGCGGTGTTGTTATTTCAAACAATCTAATTAAAACAAAAGCGACATCGAACGCGAGTCTTAAAGATGCAATTGAGCAGACCAAAGCTTATCAGTATCTGATAGATAAATCGGGTGTATTAAGTTTTTTAAGCGGTAAAAATTAACCTGATTCTCGAATGCTATATAAGGCCACAAGATATTGTGGTCTTTCATTCCAGCCTTTAAATATTCTCAATCCAAATTATCAATTGTCTCTAATTTATCTCTTAACGGCACAGCTAAATGGGTTCTTGATAATTCCATAATGGGTAATGCTTGATACTGTTCTTTCAACGCCCATTTTGCATAGCGAGTATTCAGTTTGCGGTATTTGATTTGGGCACTGATTGAAATTGGGCTTTTTGCCCAATACGGAATTTTAAATTGGTAATCAATCACATCTGATTCACCTGCGCGAATCACGTTTACTGAAGCTTTACCAACCATGTTGAATAAATCGTGTCGCCAAACAAATTCCCCTTTTCTATCAATCGGTAAAGAGCGGTATTGATAAGTATCTGGCTCTAAATAATCTTGGTCGTCAACATAACCTGAATTAAAAATACTTTCGCCTTCGGCATCCAGCACTTGTACTGCAATCCAAGCTTGATTGATATCAATTGTGCCAGCTGGGAAATTGTGGCCAACTCCTATATTGGCAGCAACTATTTTGATGTTAGCTGTTTCACCTTTGTAATAATAATAGGGCTGAATTGCTGAGCTGCGTAATTGCTCATTTAATGGCATTTTATTAATGGTTGCGTCTTTTCTATGCGGCGGTTCAATACTGATTCTAACTTTGTTTGACTGCATAAATTGAGCGATTTTTTGTTGGCCGTCATGATCTTGGTTGAGTGTGGTGAGCATACTATTGGCGGCAAAAAACTCGTGGCTGCGAATGTAACCTCCAGGTGATGCCGACGGATCATTACTTTTAACTAAGGGCATATGGCAATCTTGGCAGCGTTGTTTGTTGGTGTGGCTAAATTTAGGATCGTTGTTACCAGAATAAGGGCTATCTAACCATGCTGCATATTCGTCTTGCATTTTTATCCAAGCCCAGCCGTTGAGCTCTTTATCAATAAACTGGCTATGGCAAACCGAGCAATATTCAGCGGTTGATAATAAATCAGGGGCCATATCTTGTTTATGTTGGGCTGGATTAAATTGCATCGCTAATCGGTTTAGTTTTTGTAATATTGGACTATCTGCGGTTTCAAAAATGTAAGCTTGATTCACTTGGAATTGGTAACTGGCAACTCCTTTATTATGCACGATTTTATTAATACCATGGCAAGATTGGCAGTTTACACCTTCTAAGTTAGCTGTACTGCCCTCTATACCTGCGTGTTTGCCGCCTTCTGATAATTGTCCCGTTAATAAAGCAATAGGTGCATGACAGCCTTCGCAATATCGGGTCGCGGCTATACCTTTATTATTGGCTAACAAACTGACATTGGTAACATAAGTTTTGTCCGATGCTGCTTGTCTATGGGCTGAGCGATACCACTGTTTGGCGATGTCTATATGGCAGTTGGCACACTTATCTGTTGTGGCTAACGCTTTTTCATCGATAAATATATTGTTAAGCGTTTCTGTTTGGCTCGGACGAAACGGATGCGGGCCGTAATTGTACTGGTAATTTTCTACAATCGGCTTAGTGTTATAAGCTTGCTGAGTTTGCTCTTCGGTAATCCATAAACCAAGGGTAAAAAGCGTAGCCGATAAAAAAACTAGGCTGATTGTTTTGGCTAAATACTGGCTGGTTTGAAAGGCTTTTTTAGTCGAATTTTTGTGGCTAAAAAAATGTAAAAATAAATGTAATATAATGGCTAAAATAATGCTGACAGCGCTGTAAAAATGTAGTGAATAAGTGGTTTGATTGTCTTGGCGTTGACCAAAATAAATGAGCTCTAATCCTGAGTAAACCAAGCCGAAAATCACCACTAAACTGACAACTCCAGAGATAAAAACCAATAACCGGCGAACTCCGATAATTCTTTTAATATGCATAAAGCTATAAGGCACAATCAACAGCGCCCATAAACAGCCAAAAGCCAAATGTAATAAGCTAGTCATCTGGCTTACCATACCTTGGCTGAATAAATAACTACAAAAACCAGTTATTGCTAAGGCGCAAAATAACGCGATTAGCCAAGCCAAAAGGTACGCTTCTAATCGAGTCGCTTTATTCATTGCACACCCCTTTGTAATTGATAGCTTTTTAGTTTTTCCCGGGTATCTTCAGTAATGTTTTTATCGACTAATATTTTATTAATATCCATGGCGGAGGCTAACCAAGCATAGTCGCCAACTGTGATTAAATTGGTTAATACTTCACTGTTACCTGAGCTTATTTGTTGTAACAACCAACTGGCACTAAATTTATCTGATTTATACTGCTGCAATGCCCATTGTTGTTTTATATCTGAGGTAATTTTGGGCGACGCCATGAATAGGGCTGATAACCGCTGAAAGGCGAGTGTTTGTTTTATACGCTGTGGTAAATGGGACAAGGCTAATAAATTTTGTGCTTGGCTCTCGGCGAGTAACTTAAACCCCGTACTCAATTGATTTGCTTGGTTTTTGCTTACTAAGTTAGAAACTGCAACCAGATGGCATAAAGACAACACATTATCTGGGCTTGCTGGTTTATGTTTAACAACCGCTTTTGCCTGATCAAAGCAGTGAACTAAAAAGTTGTGTAGTTGTGTCGCTGACAAGGTTAAATGATTTAATGCTTGCTCGTTTGCTAATAATTCAACTTGTTGCTGACTGCTTAATAACGCAAACCAAGAGATGAAATTTTGCAGTTGCGCTGCGATTAATTTTGACGGTGAAATGGTTAATAACTCAGCTTGCCAGTTTTGTATGACTAAAAGATATTGTTGTGACGTTAAATTGAGCTCAAGAATATGTAGCAATGTCGCTTTTTTGTGTTTTTGATTAATCAGGTGTGGTTTGGCTAAAGCCAAACCTAATGCTGCTATTTTTAATTCTGCCGAAGGCGGGTTAACGATTAATTGATATAAAGAATCAATAGATAAGTCGTGATGATGCGCTGCGGTTAAATAACGGATTTGCTGTTGCTCGTTTGACATGTCAGCAAAGGACAACTGAAATGTTGCTAGCCAATGGGTGAGCAAAAAATTAACTTGTTGTTGCTCTAACACAATATTGTCTCTGGCTTGATGAAACAAAGCTAATGATAAAAATACCCAGTTGTTTTTTTGTTGGGTTAGCTCATTTATTTGTTCTGATACGTCGACATTCAGCCGAGTCAGCGCAATGATAGCTTGTTGTATTTCGTCAATCTCATCACTGTTGGCTAATCGTTGGGTTAATAGTGGAATGGCTTCGGTTTGTCTGATTTTGCCTAATGCATTGAGTAAATGTGATCGGCTTGGTTTAGGCACTTGAGTAAACGCATCAATAATAACACTTGAAGCATTATGGTGTTCAGCTTCGGCCAATGCATTTGCGGCACAGCTTACAATTTGGTGGTCATTATTTTGAATTTGTTTAAATAACAAAGGTAAGGCTTTACTTTTACTGCGAACAACAGCTTCTTCTTGACTAAACCAATGCGCAAAAATATCAGCTGTTACACAAAAAGTATTCCTGTCACTCGATTTAAGAAAAGCTAATAAATAACCAGTACTTTGTTCTAGTTCTAACTGCTTAATCGCATTCGCCGCGGCGAGTTTTAAATCTGTACCCGCAGTTTTAAGCCAATATAAATAAAGTGGTAATAATGTTGGTTGACTGGTTGAATTGACTAGATTCACTAGTTCAGTTTGATTGGTGGTTAAACTCGCTTGTTTCAATTGTTCCAACTGGTTGTAGTGAATTGGCTTGTCAGCATTTCGGCGTAAGAAATTGGCTAAATCTAATATGGCTGGTGGTGAGTCTATTGCTGCGTTACTGACACTAGTTGACGCTTTAAAAGACTCCGCTTTGGAATTCGTGACTAGCCACTGATTGTTCTGCCATTGGTAAAATTGGTTTGCAGCTAAAGTTTCTGTGTAGCTTATTTTTGATAGTTTTTTTCTATTATTATTCTTGGCTATTTCTGTCTTAGTCACTTCGGTGGTAATGGTTATTTGGGACTGATTGGCTAAACCCAAATGTACTCTGGGATCGTGTTGACCATACAAAGCTTGACGTGATAGCTGGCTGTTATTTATGTTTTTGCCATTAACTTTGAGCGACGATATTTGGCTATTATCAGCCATGCTTAAGCTAATCCAGTGGTTTGTTGAAGGACTGGCTTGTCTGAGTTGGCTTGGCTGATCTAGTAAAACGGGGGGCTGGGGATCTAACTTGCGAGAATAGGTCGATGTAGTGTTTAGTAATAATCGCGGAAAGTTATTGTTATTGGTAATTAATAAATCTTGCAAGCCATCGTTGTTTACATCGAGCCGAATCACTGAGCGGCTGGAATCGGTATAACTGGGTAAACAATCTATTGCTTTGTATTGCCAAGCTTGCGAGCTGCTTTGGCTTAATTGCATACATAAATTATTTGCCCCTAAACCCATTTGCTTGGTAAATGGATCTGGCAATAAACTGCCCGAAGTCACAACCAGTTCGCTATAACCATTATTGGTTAAATCTGCAAAGTTATGTCCCCAGCGACTTTGATAAATATTGTTATATTGATTGAGGTTTAGCGCCCAACTTAAATCTTTTTTACTTGCTTGGTTTAACTCGAGTGCTAAATTAGCTTTACCACTGTTACGGCTAATAAACAGTATCTCATATGGATCATTTAGTTGTTGGTTGACGCTAGCGTAATGACTATCGTTTACCACTACAGGTAAAAAGTTAGTTGGGAGTGGTTTAAAATTTAATGCCTGGTTAATAAACCCACGAATGGCTTGATCAGCACTATTAAACTCTAATAAATCAGGCCAACCATCTTGATTTAAATCGAGCCAAATTGCAGCTAAAGTGCGTTCACTAATTTTATCTAAGCCAAGTTGTTGGCTAATGTCTTCAAATTGCCAGTTTCCTTGATTCAATAATACTTGATTGCTGATACCATCATAAGCTTGAGGTTGAAACTCTCTGTGGTGTTGCTCACTAAAACCTGCTGATTCTTCTAAATTTTTTTGGTTTTTTTGATATTTAAGATAATGGCTGAGGTGGATATCGGGTAAACCATCTAAATTGATATCAGCAACACTGATATGTGAAGTCCAATTCGCCGACGTCAAGTTAGAAAAGGATTCAATCAGCTTGAATTTAAAATCGCCTAAGTTTTGATACAACAGATCTTGCTGTTGGGTAGCAATGATTATGTCTGGTAAACCGTCCAAATTAAAATCGGCAACCGCACAGGCATGGCTGACTAACTGATTGTTAATGGTTTGTTCTTGGGCAACAAAATAACCTTGCTGGTTGCGATAAATTTGAATGCTGTTGTGTTTGTTCCACCAAACATTTTTACCATAATAGCGAGTTTGACCTGCGCCAGTGACAAATACTAAGTCAATCCAGTTGTCTTGATCAAAGTCAGCAGCGCAGGCGCCAGCAGCTAAAGAATCAATTAAATCGCTAATTTTTCCTGTATGTTGGATATGACTATGTGTCAGACCGCTGGTCAAAGTGATATCGACAAAACTTGGTGCTATCAGTTCCACAGTCTGAACTGATTTTTTTGGAACTTTGTAAAGGTAGCTTGCCGAATTATTATGCCACTCAGTCAGTATAAGTAAAATTAGACAAACCAAAGTAATACTCGCTAAAGTCCTTAGAATTAATCTATAACTCTGTTTCACAAGGATTAATGCCATCGCAGCCAACCATTTGCTTGATTAAAATAAGCGCCCCAATTTACCAGTAAGTTTTGTTTAAAAAATATACATTCGCAAGTTGAATTGAACTTATCACTTGGCTATAACTTTAGCTAATAAACTTTAGTTGTTTGAACTGATTTTCTTGTGAGCGTTTTCATTTTTACTTTACATTCTCAATTTTGATCAATTCGTTCTAACACTAAATTAATCTGGAATATGATTCTTCAGGTGAAGTCATTTACCTTTGTTAAAATTGTTTGCATGAAGTTGGTAATGTTGTGGCATTAAAATAAAACAATAAAACTCTTCTGCCGAGTTTTATTGTTTTATTCAGCTGAACAATACATGTTTCAACACATTGTAAGGTTGCTTGCAGCCATAACTAATGTTGGAGTGCGTGATGTTGTGCGGAAAAAACTATCAACGCTGGCTTCAAGGGTGTTTACTTGTAACCACTCTGCTGTTACCCGCCTGTAGTAAAAATGACAATGACCCTGAAAGTTCCACCAATCAATCACCTAGCGTCTCGATAACGGGTAATGCACAAGTTACCGAAGGTGACTCGTTAACCTTGCAAGCAAACGCGCTCGATACGGATGGCACAATTAGCAGTTATCAATGGTCACTGCAAAGTGGCAGCGGGGTTACTTTAGGGGCTAACACGGCTAGCTCATTAATCATAAATACGGAAGATATTACTGCTGATACGGATGTCATCGTCTCGGTAACAGTTACCGATAATAATGGCGCTACAGCAAGTGATAGTCACTCATTTACCGTTAAACGCATTACCAGTTCTTTAACGTTAATGGGCATGGTAACCGACCAACCGCTACCAAACGCGTTAGTTAAAATTACCATAGGCACTGATACGTTTGAGGTGCAAACGGGTAGCGATGGTAGCTATTCTATTTTATTAGAAGTTGATCAAGCCAATGTTAACAAGCTGGTTAAACTGGTTGCTGAAGGTAATCCAACTACGCATCCAGGTGTTGTATTCGTTTCGCAATTACCTGCATTTAATACACTAAGCACTCAAGCGGGTGAAGATGGCATTTTAACTGAAGAAGAAAATTTCTCTATTAATATCACCAATGTGACCACGGCAGAAGCAGCTTTATTACAACGTGCAAATCAAGGGGAAGACGTAACAACAGAAACTCAGTTAAACCAATTACTCAGCCAACAAAATGTAACCGATAAACTCAAATTATCAGCGTTAATCAAATTAGTGGTTGATGACGCTAATTATGATTTACCCAATGGGGTAGCAGATACATTAGTCTTGGTGGTGGATTCGGTGAATCAGCAAAACTTTGAAGCTTTTGTAAATAGCCAAGATGCGAACTTATTAACCGCGACAATCGAAGTGATAGTGCAAGACGAAAACTTGGTGAAAATTGGCGGTGAAAATCAAGATTTTGATAATGATGGTGTATTAGATGTGGTCGATGCTTTTCCGTTTGATCCAAACGAATCGGTTGATACCGATATGGACGGTAAAGGTAATAATGCTGATACCGACGATGATAACGACCAAGTCGCCGATGTAGATGATGCTTTTCCACTTGATCCAAACGAATCTATTGACACCGATATGGACGGTACAGGGAATAACGCTGATACAGACGATGATAACGACCAAGTCGCCGATGTAGACGATGCTTTTCCACTTGATCCAAACGAATCAGTTGATACCGATATGGATGGCACAGGTAATAATGCCGATACTGACGATGATAACGACCAAGTCGCTGATGTTGATGACGCCTTTCCGCTAGATGCAAATGAATCGGTTGATACCGATATGGATGGTACAGGTAATAATGCAGATACTGATGATGATAATGACCAAATTGCCGATGTAGTCGATGCTTTTCCTCTAGATCCAAACGAATCGGTTGATACCGATATGGACGGTACAGGAAATAACGCCGATACCGACGATGATAACGACCAAGTCGCCGATGTAGATGATGCTTTTCCGCTTGATCCAAACGAATCAATTGATACTGACATGGATGGTACAGGTAATAACGCCGATACCGACGATGATAACGACCAAGTTGCTGATGTAGACGATGCTTTTCCACTTGATCCAAACGAATCGGTTGATACCGATATGGATGGTACAGGTAATAATGCAGATACTGATGATGATAATGACCAAGTCGCCGATGTAGATGATGCTTTTCCACTAGATCCAAACGAATCGGTTGATACCGATATGGACGGTACAGGAAATAACGCCGATACTGACGATGATAATGACCAAGTTGCTGATGTAGACGATGCTTTTCCACTAGATCCAAACGAATCAATTGATACTGACATGGACGGTACAGGAAATAACGCCGATACTGACGATGATAATGACCAAATTGCTGATGTTAATGATGCTTATCCATTGATTTCGATTGGTGATTTAGTCGATACAGATAAAGACGGTATTCCAGACGATTGTGATCAAGCTTGTATCGATTTAGGCATGATGGCGGATGAAGACGATGACGGTAATGGTATTCCTGATGTTGATGAAGTCGACCAAGTTGCGGTGCAAATCTTAACCCCAGAGTCGTTAATTACTGTTGGTACATCACCGATTACTGTTGCTGGTAGTGTGTCATCAGATGCAACTATTAGTCTAAATGGCGTTAACATTACTAACGACAATGGTAATTTTAGTGGCGAAGTCGCCCTAAAAGAAGGTTCAAATACCATTGAAGCGCGTGCGGTTCGAGGTACTCAAATTCAAACCGATACAATTTCAGTTTCACTGGATAAAACCCCGCCTTACTTAACCATAGATTCACATCAAGATCAGCAAACCGTTTACACCAGCAGCATTACGGTGACAGGGTTAGTAAATGACATAGTGCGTGGCACAATTGAAGAAAGCCAAGCGAATGTAACAGTAAATGGTACAGCGGCCAGCATTCAAAATCGAAGTTATTCGGCTACTAATATCAGCTTACAAGAGGGTACGAACACCATTACGGTTAGTGGTGCTGATCAGGTTGGAAATACCAGCAGTGTTGAAATTGATTTGGTTTATCAAGTCTTGCTAGGTAAACGCATTGAACTGGAAAGTGGCGATGGTCAAGACGCGATTATTAACAATACCTTGAATGACCCTCTGGTTGTTCAAGTGTTAGACGACAACAACGAACCTGTGCAAGATGCCGCTGTGGTATTTAGGGTTGCTCAAGGCTCTGGTGCAGTTGCCGTTGGTACAGAAAATCAAGGCCGTGCTGTAGTGGTCGATAGTGACGAAAATGGTATGGCATCAACCCAATTTAAACTAGGTGCAAGAACAGGAGTGAACAACCATAAAGTTACCGCAGCTGTGGTGGGTTATACAGGTAATGTAACTTTTAGCGCATCGGCAAATGGTCAAATTGGTAACAAACTTAGTGTTAATTCGGGCAATAATCAACGCGGTGCCGTGGGGAATATATTACCAGAAGCGTTAGTGGTTGTAGTAACTGATTCTGGCGCCAATGTGGTTTCAAACGCGCGAGTGAAATTTGTCGTGACGAAAGGTAATGGTGTGTTTTCGACAAATAGCACCACCACAGTTGAAAAACTCACTGATTCTGATGGTCGCGCTTCTGTTGCGTATAAATTAGGTACGCTCACAGGCATTGATGCCCAGCGTATTACCGCCACTTTAATTGATGCGCCAGAAGGGCAGGTTATAACCGCAGGCTTCAGCGCAACTGCGTTTGTGCCAGCTGATCCTGGTCAGACCACAATTACAGGCGTGGTATTAGATAACCAAGAAACACCCATTCCAAACGTAACGATTCGCGTTGAAGATAGCACTCGTGAAGCGGTGACGAATGAAAATGGTCGTTTTGTCATTACCCAAGCGCCCGTTGGTCCTGTGCATTTAATTGCAGATGGATCAACCACCACTGTTGAAGGTGAATTTCCATCATTGGGTTACAATTTAGTCACTGTTGCGGGGGTCGCTAATCCATTATCTGCGCCTATTTATATGGTGAAACTCGATACTGAAAATGCGGTTTATGCAGGTAATGAGGATGTGAGTTTAACTCTAGATGAATTCCCTGGTTTTAAATTAGACATTAAAAAAGACTCGGTGACTTTCCCTGATGGTAGCCGTCAAGGGTTAATTTCGGTTACACCGGTTAACGCTGGTACTGTGCCTATGGCACCGCCAAACGGTATGCAACCTCAATTTATTGTCACCATTCAACCAACAGGCACTAAATTTGATCCGCCAGCTAAACTCACTTTACCGAACGTTGATGCCCATCAAGCGGGCGCTCAAGTCGAAATGTACTCGTTCGACCATGATTTAGAAGAATTTGTTGCAGTTGGTTTAGGTACTGTCAGTGAAGATGGCACAGTGGTGGTTTCTAATCCAGGGGTTGGGGTAATAAAAGCGGGTTGGCATTGTGGCTCGCAACCAGGTGGTCAATCTTGTGCGCATAACTGCCCAATTTGTCAGGATTGCGATGGTGAATGTAACTGCGTGCCTGCTGAAGGTGATCCTAGATTGGCGGGGATGGATCAAGAAGGCGATTGTAAAAAACCAGAATGCCAGGAAGGTTCACTAGCAAGGGTAAATGATGATGCTGATGTACCAGAGGATGAAGAGACTGGCGATTGTAAATCACCGGCATGTGAAAATGGCACTGTGACCGAAGTAGTTGATAATTCAGACGAAAGTTTATGCACTACTTGCGGCGAAAATGGCCCAGAACCTAAACCAGACGGCCATGTGCCACCTGAAGATAAATGTATTGTTTGTGAAGACGGTAAAGAAACTAAAAAACCAGATAACGAAATTAGCAGCACTTCCATTACCTTTAACGGCGTTAAAAACTTTATTGCTGATGTGAATAAGGTGCTCGACTTTTTAGGCGCTGACCGAAAAATTCCAGAAATCGCGTTATCACTGAGTAACAGCGTTAAAGAAGTATGTTGTACCCAACTTAATGGCGAAATGACCCGTGAAGAAAAAGACGAGGGTACGGTTATTTTCCCTCGTTGGAGTTATGCATGGACACCAACTATCCCACCTTGGTCTGGCGACTACACATTTGAAGTGTTAGGCCGCTCAATTGGTATTGCTTACGGTGTTCGGTTTGAAGTCGGGTTTGATGGAAAATTTAGCATTAACCGTACTAAACGTGAATGCCAAGGTGATAACTGTTGGGGTGGTGAAGTCAAAGGCGACTTAGGTGTTGGTGGTGGTCCATTTGGTAGCGTGCCAAATCCAGGTTCGTCGCCAACCGAATGTGGTCCACCTAATGATAAACGACCATGTGACATCATTAGAATTGAAGGTAAAATCAAAACTGGTATTAATATTCAAGCTGGAGTGAATTGTGAAAAAGTCACAGGTGGTATTGGCCACAACGGGGTTTCTGCTGAAGCAACCATAATCGTGGCTGAAGGCTCATGGGTTGAAACAGGCGGCAGTACAAGTATTCAATTGGTTAATTCTGGCAGCATTGCCACCATAGATATTCCGTTACCAAATTAAGGAGCAAAGAGTGACTCTAAAAAGTAAGCACGCTTGGTTGAATGTGATTTGTTTAATCTTATTCAGTTTCTCATTATCTGCTCAGCAAACTTTTTGGGCGATGCCAACCTTTGACGTTGGTGAAGCTAAAGAGGGGGTGATTAGTGTTGAGCAGGTTTTTCATTATGAATTATTTCAGCCAAAACAAGGGTATGAAAAAGTGCGTTTGGTACAACGTAAATATGCTTCGTTATCTTCTGCTGAAGAAGCCTTTGTTGCTCGAATGTCAGCAATTGCGTCCCTTGATTATCAGTGGTGGTTAGATACTTGGGAAGTCGACTCGAAACAATTAGCGCTGAATTATTATGCCAACAAAGGGTTAGACCAAACTTACTGGTTAGATACTTGGCAGAAACAATTCGTCGGTCGAAAAATCACCTATAAACAAAAAATCGTGTTACCTGAACATACCATCATTATTTATAACGTTGCTGCGCCAAACGGCAAACCTGGTCCGATTGATTTACCTGTGGTGTTTGAACAGGCAAAACAAGAATGGTTGGTTAGTTTAGATTTACGTCGCGCACCATTATTACGCTATAGCCCATGGATAAAAGGCTTGGATAAAAAGGAGATAGTGTATGAGTAAATTTATGCGTAACAGGGTTCGCCTGTTTATAACCTTATTAGTTAGCTTTCCTTTGGTGGTGTCGGCTGCTACTAGTCGTTTTGAAGAGCAAGGCGAACGCTCATTTACCCTAGTTGAACATTATAAATATCATCGTATGCAATACAAAGACGCTTTGATTAAACAATTTTATGAGCAAAGACGAGATGCAAATGAAGGTGCAGATCGTCAATTAATCCAATTTATTTCGGCGTTACGCAAAGATAATTTTGATTGGTGGTTAAGTAATTGGAACCAAAATACTCAAGTAGATTGGCAGCAGAAAACAGAGCTTAAAAAAGCCCGTCGAGTTTATAACTACTGGCGTGCAACCGTAACTAAACAATCGTCTGTGCGACTTAAAGATTACATTTTAATTGGACAATACGTGTTGGTTGGGGTGCAGATTGATAACGAATATCACTTGCTACCATTTGAATTAGAAAACGGATATTGGCGAATTGATCAGGCGTATATGAATGCGGTGTTTTTCCAAAAATTGAAACAGCGATTAGATGCTGAGTTGGCTAATTAAGTATGGCAAAAATTTTATATCAATCAGACGATAAATTGGTCATTTCCGCCTTTCCAAAATGTATCGCATTGGTGGTTGCGGCTTTTTTAGTGGCGTTTTGGCTAGCCGCCGCAACCAAAGAAGAAAGTTTAAAACTAGCCGATTATTTAATTTTTAATGGCGTTTGTTTAGTGGTGTTGGCAATACAAAGAAGCCGCAAAGTGATTTTTGACAAGCGTAGTCATTCGGTTGTGATTCATAACCGATTTTTATGGATGAAATCGGAAGATTGGTTTGCATTAAAAGATGTTAGCCAAGTGGAAATGGTTTATGGCAAGGGGGGCAGGTATGCCAAGGGTGGTGCAGTTTACTTGCATGTGAAAGATAAACAAAAGGCGATTGTCGATTCTGATATTTGTTTTGGTAATGTTCAGCGTAATATCAGAATTAAAAACGAAATTGCAGAGTGGTTGAAGTTGAATGTAACCTAAAACTATGGTGTCAGCTAATGAAAAACTTTATCCAGACTGGACGAATACTGCTAGCAACCTGCTTTTTAAGCGGTGCTTTGGCATCTTCAGCTAAAGCTGAAGAGCTGGATGAAAACTGTGTGGTCAATATTTTAAATAGAACCATACAGGTAGCAGAAAATGGTGGCTGGTCACTGCCAAATGTTCCTTCAAATCAAGGTGCGGTGAGAGCGCGTGCAACTTGTGAGGGTGAAGATGGAGCGACTTCATCTGGGCAGTCGGGGTATTTTAATTTACTTACGAATGGCATTACTCGAGTTGGTGAAATTCAGTTTGTTGAACAAGAGCCTGTGCCTGTTCGCATTAGTTTTTTAACCACAATTCAAATCAACTTAACCGCGTTAGGCCAAACTTATCAACTGGATGTAACCGCCGAATATCCCAATGGCATGATAGATAATGTAACCCCTTCTACTTCAGGTATTAATTACACCAGTTCTAACGCAGCGATTGCGAATGTTAACGCCAACGGTTTAATTTCTGCGGTGGGAAGTGGTAATGCATTAATTACCGCTAGTAAAGATGGCCAAGTTGCGACTCGTTTAGTTCGAGTGAGTTTTACTGGCGACCAAGATGGAGATGGTTTGCCTGATGATTATGAAACCGCGAATGGTTTAGATCCAAATGACCCAGCCGATGCATTTGAAGATAGAGATAACGACGGTTTAAGTGCGTTAGATGAATACCTTTCTGGTACTGACTTAAATTCAGCCGATACCGACGGCGATGGTATTCAAGATGGTGAAGAAATTCAGTCTGGTCAGGATGGTTTTATTACCAATGCATTACTTGCCGATTCCGACGGTGATGGTTTATCTGATTTTATTGAAGTTACTTTAGGTTCTTCGCCAAATGATAGTGCTGATGCCGATTATGAAAATGCGGTGAGCGCAATTAGTGTTTCACCTGCCAGCGTAGTGATGACGTTTAATGGCATCGACAGTGAAGTCAGCACTCAATTGACCGTAACCGCAACCTTAATTGATAACACCACATTAGATGTTACTGCAAAATCAAACGGTACTAATTATCAATCAAGTGATTTAGCCACTGTTAGCTTTGGTTTAACTGACGGCCAAATATTTGGTAGCGCAGAAGGTAATGCGATAGTAACTGTGAGTTTATTTGAATTATCAGCCGAAGTACCTGTAACCGTTGAGAGTTTCCAACCAGCGGGTATTTCGTCATTATCCTTTAGTGGTACCGCTTACGATAATGATGTACAGGGAAACTATGTATATATCGCTGCAGGTGGCTCTGGTTTACATATAGTGGATACCAGCGATAAGCAAAATCCAGAGGTAATTACAACGTTAGCAACCAGTGGCACAGCGCGTGATGTTAAAGTGGTTGGCGCTTATGCGTTTGTTGCTGTTGCTAATAATGGTTTAGATATTATTAATGTTAGTGATGTAAACCAACCCAGCTTAGTTAGCAATATAGTCACGAATGGCACAGCGGTAGACCTAGCTGCGCAGAATAACCATATCTTTGTTGCTAATGATAATGGCGGCTTTGAGATTATTAATGTTGAAGATGTGAGCGCGCCATTCAGCGTCGCTAAATTTGATAATTTAGGCCGTATTATTAGTGTTGATGTTTCAAACGATAGAGCGGTTGTCGCTAATAGTTCAGCTGTGATTGTATTAGATATTAGTGACTTAACCTCACCCATGCGGTTAGGCAGTATTAATATTGGTAATATTCGTGCTGTGGTGATGGACGGCGATTATGCTTATGTTGCTTGTTATACCTGTGGTTACAAAGTAATTAATATCAGTGATCCAATGCGACCAACCATTGTTGGTGGCGATACTCGCTTTTATCCATCAGATGTTGAGTTAACTAATGGTTTTGCTTTTTTTAGCGATATTTTATTTGTTAATGCCGTGCCTTTCGTTAATATCGTAGATCCTGAAAATTCAATTTTCCAAGGCATTATTGATATTCGCCAGTTTGGTGATCGCGATGCGAATTCGTTATCAATTGATGCGGGTTTTGTTTATTCAACCGCGAGCAATCGGTTATACATTTCACAATATCGAATTTTAAACGATAACCAAGGCGTACCACCAAGCGTTTCAATACTGTCACCACCTGACGGTGATGTTGTGGTAGAAGGCAGCCGCATTTTAGTTCGAGCAGAAGCCAGTGATGATATTGCTGTTGCCACTGTGCAAGTTAGAGTAAATGGCACCATAGTCGCGTCAGATACTACTCGCCCTTACGAAGTCCCCATTACTGTTCCCGCTGGTATTACTAGCATGAATATTTTGGTTGAAGGCATAGATTTTGGTAACAACATTGGTGATGATATTGCGTTATTAACGGTTGAACCGGATGAAGATAATGATGGCTTAGGCGATAACGAAGAAGTTTTCACTTTTAATACAGATCCTGAAGATCCAGATACAGATAAAGATGGTTTATTAGATGGCATTGAAGTTGAACTAGGCACTGATCCACTTGATACCGATTCAGATGATGATGGTTTGTCAGATGGTGATGAAGTCAGCGCGGGTACAGATCCACTTAACCCAGATGTTACCCCGCCAGAGGTAAGTTCGGTTTCACCTGCCGATGCCTCAACAGAAATTTGTGAAAATACCAATATTAGCGTGGTATTTAATGAAGCGATATTACGTAAATCTTTAATCAATGAAAGCATTAAATTAATTGCAGAAGACACCAGTGTTTTAGTTGGTGCGCAAAGCTTGGTGACCAATAATACTGAGCTAGTATTTAACCCAACCGAGATATTAGCGGATAACTCGAGTTACACAGTTGAAGTCAGTGGGGTACGTGATGAAGCGGGTAATCCACTCGCTGCCACTTTTACGTCAACATTCACGACAGGTAATTGTGTGGATGAAGATAGACCGAGTTTAATTGATATCAGTCCTGTTAATGGTTCGAGCAATATTCCTGTCAATGCGGTAATTACCGCTATTTTAAGCGAACCAATAGATCCTGTTTCGGTTACCGAAGAAAGCATGTATGTAGTTGACCAATCTAGCGGTCAACGCATTGGAGGCATTTTAGATATTGCTGAAAATAACTCTGCAATTTCGTTTATCCCAAATGTGCCTCTATTAGTTGGTCGTCGACATTACGTTTACCTAACCAGTGCGATTAAAGATACCTTTAACAACCCGTTTATTGGTACATCACGTTGGTTTGATACCTCATTTGATACCGATGGTGCAGGGCCGCAAGTGGTATCGACTTCTATGCTTGATGAAGCGACTAACATTCCAGTGAATGCATTGCCTGCTGTACGGTTTAGTGAAGCAATTAATGCTCTATATTTAACTGATATTCAATTATTAGATTCGGTTGGTGCAAGCGTGGCTGTGAGTCGTTCATTAAGTAACGACAGACGGCGCGTGGTGTTATCGCCAGTACAAACACTTACTGCGAATGAAAGTTATACCTTATGGATTGATGGCGTTCAGGATCTCAGTGGTAATTTATTAGCCAACCCTGTTGAAGTTAATTTCACAACAGGCGAAGAAGCTGACACCAGTACAGGTTCGTCAATTCGTTGGAGCATTCCAAATAATGCTAAAAATGTTGCACGTAATCCTTTATTAACGGTCGACTTATCTGAAGCAATTGATCCAACCACAATTAACAGCAGTAGTTTTTACTTGCACGACAGTTCGGCTAATCGTTCAATTGCGGGACAAAGCGTGTTATCGCAAGATGGCACAAGACTGACCTTTATTCCAAATGAACCACTACGCGAAGATCATTTATTCTATTTTTATGTTGGTTATAGCCCGTACTTAACTGATTTATCAGGTAATTTGGTTGCGCAAAATAATTATCATTATTTTTATACGGGTCGAGACCTTGATAACGAAACTATTAGTGTTTCCGCCAGTAATTTAGGTTTAGGTAACGACCAAGTGCCAATTAATACTCGCTTGATTATATATATGGACCAAATTATTAGTGATAGTTGTCCGCTTGCCGATGCGGTGAGCTTAATGACAGGTGAAACTGAAATTGAGATGACAGCTAGTTTAGCCAATGATCGCCGCACTATCACAATTAACCCAACTGAAAATTTAACGGGTTTAACTGAGTATAATTTAGCGATTAATGGTTTATGTGATTATGCAGGCAATGCTTCTGAAAGTTATCAACTTAGCTTTACCACATTAGATACCACAGATGTAGATAACTCAGGACCGAGCTTAGTTGAAATAACGCCAACTCATACCAGTACAGATGTGGGTGTAACCACTCAAGTGGTATTAACTTACGATGAAATTGTCGATGTGCGTTCCGCACCACCAATTAAAGGCGCAGGCATTACTGTACCTGGTAGTTATCAGGTTGTTGGTAATACCATTACCTTTACCCCTGATATTTTACTACCAGGCAGTACACGTTTTACAACTGAACTTTATTACAATGTACCTGATTTAGTCGGTAATACTCGTTATGGTGGCACTCGTTATTTTGATACTCAAAGTGTTGAAGATACAGATTCACCTAGTGTATTAGCGATTTCACCTGCGGATACTTCAACTGATATTCATCCAGCGCAAACTGTGGTAGTGAGCTTTAATGAACCAGTTGATTTAAGCACGCTCAACAGTGATAACTTAGCCTTATTCCACAACGGTAGCGTGTTAAATAGCAACATTACTCGCTCAGCTGATGGTCGTCAGGTCAGTTTATCTGCATCGTTACCGCATAACGCAATTATTTCGGTGGTGATGACTCATGGCATACAAGATTTAGCAGGCAATGCAATTACCCCATTGGTGAGTTCATTTACCACAGGAGTGGCTGATAGTGATACCACTCGTCCTCGTATTATTGCCCAAGTGCCAGTTAATGGTTCAAATGGTTGGACCGATATTAATGAAATTTATTTCTACACCAGTGAAGCGATAGATGAAAGCAGTTTGGCAGGAACATTTAACTTGGCTGAAAATGGGGTATTAGCGCAAGTTGAGATTGATCTGTTAGGTGATGGTCGCATCATTCGAGTGACCAAAGATACCCCATTTGTTGATGATGGCTTAATTCAAGTTTACTGGAGCAGTGAGGTTACTGATTTATCGGATAATCCACTCAATAACTACAATGGCTATTTTAATACTTCAAATAGTAATGATGGTTTAGGTATTCGTCCTAGAGTGGAAACTTTCTTCCCAACAGCTAATAGCAGTGGTACACCACTCAATGCAATTTTACTGACTCGCTTTAGCGAAGAAATGGATCTTGCTAGCTTCACCGAAGAAAGTGTCATTCTGTACAATGTCACTGATAATTGGAGCGTAATGGCAAGAACCATTACCTTAGATGAAACAGGCCGAATTGCGCAGGTTGTTGCAGACGAAGGTTTGGTGGTTGATAACCAATATTACCTCTGGTTCTCAACTGCACTACTGGATACAGATGGCGATAATTTACAAGGTAACTCGGCAACTTATTTTTATACCGATCCAGATTCGGTTGCTGATGATACTCAACCAACGGTTGAAATAATGAGTCCACCTGATGGTGAACTCAATGTTGGCACAAATGCTTGGTTTGCAACACGATTTAACGAGCAAATTAATCCAATTACGTTTGCGGTAGATAACGCGATTAATATCCAGTTTGCCGAAGATAATCGCACTGTACGTTACAATATGTTACAGCCGCTTGCTGCAGAAACTGAAGTGACACTGAATAGCCCAGCAATGACAGACCTTGCAGGCAATGCAACTGTTGGCAGCCAAGTTCAGTTTATGACAGCCAAGGGTCCTGATTTTAATCAACCTGATGTGCTTGATGTATCAGTGTTTAATAATCAACAAAATATTGCACTGAACAGTGTATTTGAATGGACCTTTAATGAGCCGATTGATCCAATTAGTGTGACTAGCTCAGGTGTGTATATTTACGACAATGTTGCAAGGGTTACCATTGCGAGCAGCTATGAATTAACTGCTGATGGTAAACGTCTGATTTTAATGCCAGACCAACCACTGTTAACGGGTCGCCAATATTATATTTACGCTTATTACATGCGCGATTTAGCGGGTAATAATTTAGGTAATCATTATCGTTATTTCACAACTGGGTTTGAAACGGATGTAACGGGTCCAGCTGTGCTAAATGCCAGCATTATTGATAACCAAACAGGCTTGCCAACTAATGTTCGTTTAAATGTGCGATTCAATGAAATGTTGAACCCGCTCGACTTATCAGGTATTAAATTAACTGATTCTGCTGGTGAAGTTGTGCCGAGCCAAATTAGTTTAAATCGTAGTCGTCAATTAGTGACTGTGATTCCGAAACAGTTATTAACACCAATGCAGGATTATTTACTAACGGTTGAAGGGGTATCTGATTTAAGTAATAACGAACAAGTTGAAAGTTTGATGCTTAACTTTACTACTGGCGAAACGGTTGATTTATCAAAATCTGGCGTCGTGCGTTGGAGCATTCCAAATAACACTAAAGGCGTATCTCTTAATCCAAACCTTGAAGTACACTTTGGCGAACCGATTGATAAAGCAACGATTGATGCGAGCACCTTCTATTTGCATGACAATAACGCAAATATAAGAGTGGCTGGTGATTGGAACTTATCAGACGATGGTAAAACCTTAAGATTTATTCCAGATGCAAATTTAAGAGCAAACCACTTACATTATTTATATGTTGGTTATAGTCCTTACTTAACTGATTATGCGGGTAATCTCATTGCTCAAAATAATTACCACTATTTCTATACGGGCGAAAGTGCTGATGAAACCGCGCCAGCAGTTGATCAAATTAGTGTGGTGGAAGGTGATCTAGATGTTCCTGTTAATGGTCGGGTGGTGATTAGATTATCCGAAGCTATTAGCGATACCTGCGTGATTGCACCTGCGTTTAGCTTAACTAGCTCAGGTGAAGCAGTGGCGATTAACGTGAATATGGAAAATGATAGAAGAACCTTGACAATTACAGGCCAACAAAACTTATCACCATCGACTGAATATCAATTAGTGGTAAATGGTTTATGCGATTATTCTGGTAATGAGTTGAGCCAAACTTTAGTTAACTTTACCACTTTAGCTTCTACTGAAGTTGACAGCACAGGGCCTAATTTATCGACAATTTCGCCTACTCATCAGGCAACTGAAGTTGCAGTTGATCTTGATGAAATAGTGATGACCTTTGATGAATCGGTTGATGCTCGCAGTAAACCGCCAATTACAGGTGGTGGTATTACTGTACCAGGTCAATACACAGTCATTGATAATATTATTAGTTTTACCCCTGCAATTAATTTAGCTGGCAATACACGTTACAGTATAGAGTTGTATTACAACGTACCGGATTTGGCGGGCAATGTGCGTTATTTAGGTACACGCTATTTTAATACTCAAGAAGCGGCCGATTCGGTTGCACCTACAGTGACTGCAATTTCACCTGCGGCTGATAGCCTTGATGTTAATCCTTCACACAGTGTGGTATTAACCTTTAGCGAACCAATGCAAGCCAATACCATTACCAATAAAAACATAGCGTTATACGCGAATGGTAGTGTGATTTCACCGAATCTGTTCCGTTCAGCTGATGGCCGTAATGTCACCGTTTCAGCTTCATTACCACATTCAAGCTTAGTCAGTTTAATTGTGACTGAAAATGTGCAGGATTTAGCTGGTAATGCTATTTCACCTTATATCAACTCATTTACCACAGGTACAATTAGCGATGATAATTCGCGACCAAGTATAGTGTCACAGATACCAACCAATGGTAGTTCTAACTGGATTGATTTATCTGAGATTATTTTATATGCCTCTGAGCCACTTGACCTCGCTAGTCTTTCGGAGGCGATAAAAGTAACTGATGATGGTGTTGTAATTGCGGTTGATGTGGCATTAGTTGGCGATGGTCGCACTATTCGTGTTACCCCTGAAGAGGGCAATTTCCCAGATTCAAGCCGTATTAGCTTACACCTAGATACTTCTGTGGTGGATAACTCAGGTAATGCATTACAAACCTATAATAGCTATGTAAATACTAGTGTGGCAACTGATGGCGTTGGTGCTCAACCAACCGCAGTTGCTTATCATCCAGTTAATGGTACTTCAGGTGTACCATTAAATGCGGTGTTAACTGCGCAGTTTACTGAGCCGTTAGACAGCAGCACATTTAATGCAGAGACCATCATTTTATATAATGTGACTGATAATTGGTCGATTCTTTCTAGCTCGGCAGAGTTAGATGCCAGCGGTACGATTATTCGAGTTACCCCAGATGCTGAGCTAGTGGCTGAAAATCAATATTACATTTGGTATTCAAATGCGATTAAAGATACGGATGGTGACAACTTACGCACTAATTATGCTACCTACTTTAATACAGGTGTTGATGCTGTGGTTGATGATAGGCAACCTATGATTACAGCAATTAATCCGCCTGATCAAGAAACTGGCGTTGGTATTAATGCCTTGTTCTCAGTACGCTTTGATGAACCAATGAATCCACTAACATTTGATTATGCTGATGGTGAAAATACCAGTGTGCAATTTAGTGAAAATAATCAAGTTGTAATTTATCGTAAATTATCACCACTGGCAGCTGAAACTGAACATACTGAAAACTTTGCTGGCATGTTAGATATGGCTGAAAATCAGGTGGTGGCTGATTCAACTACCTTTACCACTCTAAATGGTCCTGACTTTGTTAGACCACAATTATTAGATGTGGCTTACAGTAATAATCAGCAAAATGTGGCGTTGAATCCTGTGATTGAGTGGATATTTAACGAACCAATTGACCCTGTTAGTGTGACCAGCTCTGGGGTTTACATGTATAACAATACCACGCGTGAAACAATCGCTTCTAGTTCGCAATTATCGGCGGATGGCAAACGCTTAACCACAGTGCCAGATGAAGCATTAGATATGGCCAGCCAATATTATGTTTACGCTTATTACATGCGCGATTTAAGCGGTAATACACTAGGCAACCATTATCGTTACTTCACCACAGGTAGCGTAGCCGATGAAGTCGCACCAACAGTATCAAGCACTAGTGTGACAGATGGTGAAACGGGTATTCCTGTTAACCTAAGATTTAACGTTCGCTTTAGTGAACCATTAAATCCGTTAGTGGATAACGGTGTGAGTTTGAAAACGGCACAGGGAGTGGAGGTGCCAGTCAATTTATCACTATCACGTGGCCGTATGTTATTAACCATAGTGCCAAAACAATTGTTGGCTGCTGATACCGATTATCGTTTAACCATAACTGGGCTGGAAGATATTAGTGGTCATGCTATGGCGGAAGACTTAGTGATTAATTTCACCACCAGTGATACTGCTGATTTTTATACCAGTGGTGTCGCACATTGGAGCATTCCTAATAACAATACTCAAGGCGTGGCGTTGAATCCGCTATTGCAGATCCACTTTGCTGAGCGGGTGGATAAAACTACCATTGATGGTAATACTTTCTACTTATATGACAATACGGATAGGGTGACTGTGCCGAGTAGTTGGGATTTAACCTCGGACGGATTAACCCTAACTTTAACACCTGATGCGTTATTAACCGCAGAACATACCTATTATTTTTATGTGGGTTACAGCCCGTATTTGACCGATTTAGCGGGTAACCATATTGCACAAAATAACTATAAGTATTTTGTCACTGGCAATGTTACCGAAGCCGATGAAACCGCACCTAGTGTAAGCCGCAGTAATATTTCAACGGGTGAAGCCGATATGCCAGTTAATGGTCAAGTAGTGCTTGAAATGAGCGAACCGCTAAGTGGTGTATGTATTTTGGCCAATGGCGTTGAGCTAACCAGTTCGGGGGTGGATGTACCAAGCTCAATTAGTTTAAATAACCCACGTAATATTTTAACGGTTAAAGCAACATCGGGTTTTGCAACCGAAACTAGTTATTCATTAGCGTTAACCGATGTGTGTGATTATGCAGGTAATCAGTTAACTGATTACACGGTTAGTTTCACCACTTATGCAAATACTGGTAACGATACCAGTGGCCCAGCACTACAAACTATTACACCTGAACATAATAGTACAGGCGTAGATGTCACCAGTAATCTTGTATTAGTTTATGACGAAACTTTAGATTTACGTGCCGCACCTGTATTGAAAAATGGCTCAACAACTATTGCCGTTAGTTACACAGTAGATGGTAACCAAATTACCATTAATCCAACGGATGATTTAGATGCCGCCACTCAATACACACTTGAACTATACTATAACGTACCTGATCTCGTGGGTAATACCCGCTATGGCGGTACTCGAACATTTACCACGGCAGAGTGATGATTAGTTTAGATTTATTAGGTTAGGTTTATTAAGTTAGATTGAAAGGACAACTAAGATGAAACAACTCAAATCAATGTTAGTAGTTGTAATAAGCGCTTGTGTTGCTGTTTTGTTGTATCAGCTTTGGCCAGAACAGCAAGCAGCAGTGCAATTACCTGGCTTAATCAAAACGAAAGCGGTTGAAACTCAGCAGCCAACTTCGGTTGCTAAAACAATGAATAATACTGCTAGCGAAAAAACGCCTGCGGAAATATTAGATCAGGCTAATACATTGGATACAGCCGAAGCGTTAGCAACACAAATACAAATGGTCGCAGATAAACAAACTGAGATTGAAAATTTAATGGCAGATTTAAATGACAACCTCAGAGATAAAACCAAAAAACAGGAAATTGAACAACAAATTAGCCAAAAGCTAACGGAATATAATGAGCTGGTATTGCCTATTGCATTGCAGAAAATGCAACACAATAATTCACAGGCTCAGTAACCATTTATAATGGCTATGAATTTTAATATCGGCCATTTTCTTAAACTCACTTTGGTTGGTTTATTTATGTTTTGCTTGAGCAAAACTTTTGCTGTGCCATCGCAAACACTAACGGTTAAGCCGATTCCAGATTCGATTGAGCAACAAGCATTTTTACTCAATGGCTGGCGTGCTGACCGCCCCAATTTACTTATATTTAAAGATCCATTTTGTCCTTACTGTATAAAAGCAATTCCCAGACTAGATAAGTTAGTTGGGTACAATATTTACCTATTTTGGGCACCAATTTTAGGCAATGCGAGTAAACAAAGAACCTATGAGTTTTTTCATTGCGAGCGACCTGTCAGCGAAGCCATTTTGACTTCAGTCGCTCAGCGTAAAAAACCAGAATGTGACGGTGAGTTACAGCAAGATTTAGTTAACCAAAATAATTACTATGTCAGCATGTATCAAATTAACTCAGTGCCGAGTTTTTACTTACAAGGGCAACCAGTATCACTGGCGCGATTATTAAAGTACCAACAAAGTAAATCAGTTAGTGTAATGGGGGTTAAACCCGATTGGCAGCGGTTTGTAAAACTACAACAACTACCTGCATGGCAAGCGCAAAGCTTATTATTATTAGTTGCCAAACAAGACGTTAAACAAGCGGGGGAGTTAGTTGCTAAATACCAACCAGAATATTTAGTTACCGAAATAGAAGTACTACAACAACACCCAGAATTGCTGGGCTGCAAAGATAATACAGGGAAATGCTTTAATCAAAAAATCAAAAGCTACCAACAACAAAAAGAACTATTTATGTTGATGTTTGGCGACAAATTAAATTTTAAACAAAGTTTAGTGTTTGAGCATACGGGTAATTTTTTCAGTTTGTAGTTAATCAAATACCTCTGTTTATATTTTCAACTCCAAAAATTAAAATTGTGGTATGTTTTTCGCTGACATACTGAAAATCGCTAAAACGCGAAATGAATTTAATAAACGAGCACAAAAGTTAAATTCCAATACATGGTTAAAAACTACCAATTGGGGTGATTGAGTACGTTGAGCTCAGAGATGGATGGAAAAAAGTGCATTACCTAAACGGATAATCTGTTAGATGAAACGCCCTCGGCTACTCGATTATGTTTCAATTTTCTCTTTTTCAAACAAGCGAAATAAATATACAAAAGTTATAATCCCAGCTAAATATAAATAGCCATTATTGGAAATATCAATTTCATTTAAAGTTTCAACATGTAGATTTCTAGACTTGTTAAACAAGTAGAATACCCAAGCTAAAATGGCTCCTAAAACGATAAATACCATATATCTAGGAATTGAACGTTCTGCGTATTCATATTTAATCTCCTTTTTTGTCATTAATATAAGAGGAGATAAAAAGAAAACAAGCTGAATAAGTTGGCTGTTAGTTTCAGGAAAGTTATAACAATAAAGACACGCGCTTAAATTAATAACAAACCATAAATGCAATTTAAATTTACTCATAACCATCCATGAAACATAATGCTCGCCTAACCGGCGAAAAACAACCTGCATGACACGCCAACCCCAACCTGCATGACAACCTGCATGACAGGCATTGTTAAAAAATATAAATTACAATTACTTACGACTCATGTCTATTTATTTTTCATCTGTAATTTGACAAATCAACAATCCACTCCAAACTTAACTGTGTAAATAACCACGCATGACTATAAAC
>NZ_KQ130491.1 GCF_001050375.1 Catenovulum maritimum
TTTAGCTCTAAAACATCGATAAGCTATTTTATTTAAAAAGCCGAGTCAAACCTATTTTTCAGTTATAGAAACTCAGTATTTTCTTGTCGTTTGGGTATATAATTTGGCCACAAATTTTTACGCTAAGACAGATAATGAAAAATACTTTAATTTTATTTTTTACCTTTTTGCGTTTGGGCTGTACCGCTTTTGGTGGACCTGTTGCTCATATTGCGTATTTTAGAGCCGAGTTCGTTGAAAGGCTCAAATGGTTTTCAGATTCCCAATACTCTCAGCTAGTCGCGATTTGCCAGTTTTTACCTGGCCCTGCAAGTAGCCAAGTAGGCATTGCTATTGGCATGAGCAGAGGCGGGCAGCTTGGCGCTTTTGCTGCTTGGCTCGGTTTTACTATGCCGTCTGCTATTATCTTAATTATCTTTGCTTCTAGTCTCAGCTTAATACCAAGTGTCGAACTCAATTCTATTATTCACGGTTTAAAGCTAATTACTGTCGCTGTGGTATTTCAAGCCGTTTACATGATGGCTAAACAATTTGATAAAGGCCTTATCACTCGAGTATTGGCGATAGTGTCTGCCATAATTATCGGCTTCAGCCAAATTCTTTGGCTTCAGTTCGCCATTATCATAGTTGCAGGTTTAGTCACCTGTTGGTTTATGAAATCTAATGCGCTGCCTCAAGATCCTCTCAATATCACAGTGAGCGATAAAGCCGCCTCAAACAGCTTTAATTTACTTGTATTAGGCTTAGTGGGTTTGCCTTTGTTGGTTTGGTTTTCGCCAGTTAATTGGCTTATGTTAGTTGATAGCTTTTTCCGTGTCGGCGCGATCGTTTTTGGTGGCGGGCATGTTGTGTTACCTATGCTACAGCAAGAGTTAGTGACTCCTGGTTGGGTAAACGCCAACAACTTTGTTGCAGGTTATGGTGCGACTCAATCTGTACCAGGGCCAATTTTTACTTTTGCTGCTTTTTTGGGGGCGGTTAATCAACTTGGTGTACCGCCTATTGCCGGCGCTTTTATTTGTTTATTTGCAATTTTTATCCCGTCATTTTTAATGGTAAATACTAGCTTGTACTATTGGCAAAAGTGGCAGCATATGACATGGATGGCTAACGCTTTAATCGGCATTAATGCAGCTGTTGTTGGTTTGTTGGCCGCTTGCTTAATTAATCCGGTGGTCACCCAGAGCATTTTTTCTTGGCTGGATGGGCTTGTTTGTTTAGCTCTAATTGCAATTTTATTTAGTAAAAAATGTCCAGTCTGGTTACTCGTCATTCTAGTGACTAGTAGCTATTGGTTGGTTGCTCTATTTGATATATCAGCCTTGATTTAGCGCTATAACAAGGCTGAAGCAGTTGTTTTATTTTTGACAGTTTTTGCAATATACGGTTGCGCGTTGGCCAATTACTATACCTTGTAATTCAGCTGAGCAGTTTTTACAAGCTTCACCTGCTCTACCATATACCTTTAGTTCTTGAACAAAATACCCAGGCTTACCATCTGCTTGGGTAAAATCTTTTAAGGTGGTACCGCCTTGTTTAATTGCTTGGGCTAAAACTATTTTTATGTTCTTTACTAATTCAAAGTAACGATTAAGACTAATTTTACCTGCTGCCCGTTTGGGATGGATGCCAGTCATAAATAGAGACTCATTAGCATATATGTTACCAACCCCGACTACATTTTTATTATCCATAATAAATTGCTTAATCGAACAGGTTTTATTACGAGACTTTTCAAATAGGTATTCACCTGTAAAGTCCTCAGTGAGGGGCTCTGGCCCTAAATGCGCTAAATGACCATCAGCATCCGCTAGATTCTCAAACCATAAAACCGCACCAAAACGTCTTGGATCATTTAACCTTAAACATAAGTCGTTTTTTAGCACGAGTTCAAAGTGATCGTGCTTTTGGACTTGAGTCGAGCTGGGCACGACGCAAAGCTTGCCCGACATGCCAAGGTGTAATAATGCAAAACCTTTTTCTGTTTCTAATAATAGATATTTAGCACGGCGAGTGATATTTAAGATTTTCAAGCCTTCAAGCGTCTTGATTGAATCCGGTATTGGCCAACGCATTTTCGGGTTACGTACAATAACCTGTTGGATTTCATGGTCAATTAAATGGGGCGAAATACCGAGTCGGGTAACTTCTACTTCTGGTAATTCAGGCATCAGGGGTCGCTCTTAAATAAAAAAGATTATACCTATTATCCGAGACGACTAAAAATCTAAAAATGCCTTATTAGCGGATGCACTAAATTATGACAGAGGTTAATTTGACGATTTAATTTCGCTAATAAGAGTACTTGAAGCTACCTATCAGACAGCTTAAATAATCTTTATAAGCAAGCTAAATAACAAGAAAAATGTATATATTTTATATTGTTAGTGAAACTCATTATAAGCGAGAACTATGTTCATAATAAACTCGATAAGTATGCTTTGCTCTGCACTAAAACAAACCAAATTTGCTAGATAACTAAAATCGCATCACAAAATGTTGCACATTTATGATGCGATTGTTGGATTTGTAAGCACCAAATTTGTACGTCAAATCCTGAAATAAAATAAAAGGTTATCTAAATTGTTGTTTTTTATTGCTTTTTTAACTTTGGCATAATGCTTGTAATATGACCTGTAGCCATTTCTTTAAACATTACTTAGGAGCATAGCTATGAAATTGGTTAGTGCGATCATCAAACCGTTCAAATTAGATGACGTTCGTGAAGCCATTTCTGAAATTGGCATCGAAGGTTTAACCGTAACAGAGGTTAAAGGCTTTGGTCGTCAGAAAGGTCATACCGAACTATACCGCGGTGCAGAATATCAAGTTGATTTCTTGCCAAAAGTTAAATTGGAAGTTGCCACTCAGGACGAAAACGTTGAGCGCTTAATTGAAGCGATTAGCAGTGCAGCGAAAACGGGTAAAATCGGAGACGGTAAAATTTTCGTCTACGAAGTAGAACAATGTATCCGTATTCGTACTGGCGAAACTGGCGACTCAGCCATTTAATTTTTTTGAAAATATTTTAGGAGACGACAATGGAAAATAATGTATTTCACTTGCAGTATGCAATGGATACTTTCTATTTCCTAGTTTGTGGCGCCCTTGTTATGTGGATGGCTGCAGGCTTTGCAATGTTAGAAGCGGGTCTAGTACGTGCTAAAAATACAACCGAAATTTTAACTAAAAACGTAGCTTTGTTTGCAATTTCTTGCATCATGTACTTAGTTTCTGGTTATGCAATCATGTACGGCGGCGAGTACTTCTTAGTTGGTATTCAAGACGTAGATGTAGACGCTACTTTAGCTAGCTTTAAAGAACAAGGTGATTTCACTGGTGGTTCAATTTACTCAGGTGCTTCAGACTTCTTCTTCCAAGTAGTTTTCGTTGCAACTGCAATGTCTATTGTTTCAGGTGCTGTTGCTGAGCGTATGAAATTATGGTCATTCTTAATCTTTACTGTTGTTATGACAGGTTTCATCTATCCAATGGAAGGTGCTTGGACTTGGGGTGGTAGTGCTGTATTCGGTATGTACACTTTAGGCGACTTAGGTTTCTCTGACTTCGCTGGTTCTGGTATCGTTCACATGGCTGGTGCAGCTGCAGCTTTAGCTGGTGTACTATTACTAGGTGCTCGTAAAGGTAAATACACAGCTGACGGTCGTGCAAACGCAATCCCAGGTTGTAACATGCCACTTGCTACTTTAGGTACATTCATCTTATGGATGGGTTGGTTCGGCTTCAACGGCGGTTCTGTACTTAAATTAGGTGATATCGCAAATGCAAACGCAGTTGCTATGGTATTCTTAAACACTAACGCAGCAGCAGCTGGTGGTGTTGTAGCTGCCTTAATCACAGCTCGTATCTTATTCAAGAAAGCTGATTTAACAATGGCATTAAACGGTGCATTAGCAGGTTTAGTTGCTATCACTGCTGAGCCTTCTACTCCTACTGCACTTCAAGCAACTATCTTTGGTGCTGTTGGTGGTATCTTAGTAGTATTCTCTATCTTAGCTTTAGATAAATTAAAAATTGATGATCCAGTGGGTGCTATCTCTGTTCACGGTGTTGTTGGTTTATTAGGTTTATTATTAGTACCATTAACAAATGACGGTTCTTCTTTCAGCGGTCAGTTAATCGGTGCATTAACTATCTTCGTATGGGTATTCGTAACTAGCTTCATCGTTTGGTTAATCATCAAAACGGTTGTTGGTATCAGAGTATCTGATGAAGAAGAATATGAAGGTGTTGACATCTCTGAGTGTGGTATCGAAGCTTACCCAGAGTTCACTAAATCTTCTAAATAATTAGTTTATAATTATTTGATTAAAAGCCGCGTTTATCGCGGCTTTTTTGTATCTGTATGTTCCGTCCTTAATTGAATACTTGCTTTGCTACCGAGGGATTACCGCTGGTTTTTAAAGTCGGGTTGATTTTTAAGCAGGGTGAGCTTTCAAACTTGGGTTGGTTTTTTAGCGAGCTTTCTTTGTAGTGTTCGTCTGTGCATGTTTAGCTGACGTGCTGTTTCAGATATATTCCCTTTGTTATCATCTAATACTTTTTGTATGTATTCCCATTCCAGCCTGTCTGGAGATAACCTTTGTGATTCATCTGTAACTTGATTACTTGTTCTATCTGTTCGGCTATCGTCGATTAAATTTAATAGACTAGATAAGTTAATTGGTTTGGGTAAATAGTCATCAGCACCTGACTTTATCGCGGTTACTGTTGTTGCTATGCTGGCATAGCCTGTCACTACGATTATTTTAGCCTTTGGTTGCTGTTGTCTTAGCTCCGCAATATAGGGCAGGCTATTGGTATCGCCCAAGTTCATATCTAGCAGGATAATTTCTGGCGCAAACTCAGCGCATCTTGTTAATAAATGCGCGACATCATCTAAATGTTCACAGTGAAAACCTTTGCTGTTTAATTGCCGGCATAGGGTTCGGGCAAATACTGGGTCATCTTCAAGTAAGAGTAATTTTCGATTGTAGTTTGAGCTGGAAAGCGACTGGCTTGAAGTATTCATGCTATTCAATATCCAAGATTCGGTATGGTAATTCAATTAAGCTATTCGTACCTAGTCCGGTATTAAAATCTCGATTGGTTAAAGTTAATCGGCCGCCTAAATTTTCAATACTGGTATTGGCTAATACCAAACCAATCCCCATACCTTGGTTACTCTTAGGTATCACTTTTTGTCCTAGCTGTTGTAATAAATCTGGCGCAACGCCTTTACCATTATCTAGGATCTGAATTTGGATGTATTGCTCGGTTAACTCTAACTTAATCTCAATTTGATCACTGTTATTTTGTAAGCTAGCACTCGCCGCATTTTGTAATATATTGCTTAGAGCCATTTGTAAATTAAAGTCTGTAAGGACTAACAAACTTTTGTCTTTAGGCAACTTACTAATATCCAACTGATACTGAACGTTATTAAAGCTGACCCACCAAAACTCTGTTGTTTGTTTAATAAAGTCGATGACAGACTGCCAAGTTTGATTTTCGGGCTGAGCATTTCTAGCAGTTGTCGTTATTTTATGAACCGCTTTACTACAAATTTCTATTTGCTCTGCTAACTCTCTGATTGCCTCTTGATTTGGACTTTGTTGAATCTCTTCAATCAATAAGTTTGCAGTTGATAAAGGAGTGCCTAATGAATGTGCGGCATTGGCTGCTGTGGTTGCGACCGCTAAGATTTGTTCATCTTTAAATTGTCGTTCTTTTAATTTAGTAATTGTCTTTGCTTGGTTTTTTATCGCAACTTTCTGCTGGGTGATAAACCAAGTCATTAATAGGCTACTCATGATAAAAGTTAGCCACATACCGACTAAGTGTTCGATAAAGCTATTGCCTAAGTGATGGAAGTGCTCAGCTACGCCTTGCCACATCAAAAAGCTGTAAATTGCGATTGAGCTTAGGGTAATAAACCAAGCCGTTCTTCTTGCTAGTTGCAGTGCCGCACTAATCACTGGAATAAATAAGACAAATGTTGCGCCACTACTGGCACCACCATGCAATGAAAGTAAATAAGCATAAAAGCCCAAGTCGATAAAAAATGGAATGGCATTTTTGAGTTGATTATAAATAGAATGCTTGTTAATTAATGGCGGCGCTTGCTTCGCTTTTTGTAGAGAAAATAAGATAAGGTGAATCGAATACGCACTAATAACCAACCATAAGTTAGTTTGAGCTATATCACCCCAAATACTAATGGCGATAACTGCTGCAATGAGCAAAAGCCAAGGTTGAGCTAAAGATAAGGTTTTAATCGTGTTTAAGCGATTGGATTGAATTAGTTTCACATATACAGTTTATGGTACTCAGATATTTAAAGAGGCTAAATTGCTTCAGCCTCTTTTGCAAGTTATTGCAAGCTTGTTTGCGCTAACAACTAAAATGCTTTTTGCCAGCCAAGCATTAAACTTGAATCTGTCTTCATTTGAATACCATCAAAGTCTTGGGATATAGGTTTAGATAATTCAAAGGCGACTCTATGGCCGTTCAGCAATTTACCATTGAATACATAATTTACCCCTATGGCGGCATCTAATTGCTTAACGCCGCGCATATTTGCATCTGCACTAGGCATCATCATAGGGTTTAACTTTTTATCTTGTCCTTTAAAGTTATCTTTATCTGTATAGCTTAAGCGAGCAGAAATACTGATATCCGAATTAATACCGATTGCCGCCCAATTGTGCCATACGATTTTATCGCCGGGTTGATATCCAGCATCATTTTTTTCTAATGCGGTTTCGTAATTAAACTGACTACCGAATTGAATTTGGTCTGCTTGATAAGTCAGGGTATAAGCTGCAAACGCATTATAGGTATCTGTGCCTAACTGCATCGGATAACCTAAGGTTATTTTATTACCCTCGTTATCGGTTCTTGTTTGCGCTACATCACCTGTCGGTAAATTTAAACCGATTGTAAAATGAGAGCGATATGCATCACCATTAAAGGCATTAATTAAAGCTGCAATACGGCTGTCGCCTAAACCTGAACTGCTGGTTTGCATCTGCATATGCTGCATCGCCATACTATTATCCATGCTCATGCCATTACCCATGTTTGACATGTCGTCGCTCATTGGAGCATCCATTGACATATCATTGTTCATAGCGCCATTCATGCTATTCATCATACGCATTGCCATTTGCATATCATTTGATAAGTAATTGGTCATAAACATTAGCGTGATATTGTCACTAGGCGCGTACATCATGCCTAGCATATGCATTTTCATTTGCATATCCTTAGGTGCCATCATGTAATTTTTTCCCTCAGCGCTCAGAGTATGATCTAGGCCGATATCCTCTTTACCCATTTGTAAGCCAGACATTTGCATATCCATATAGCGGTACGAAACCATCCATTCGCCTTGTTTATGTAAATGATCTGCCATAATAGAAATTGGTGCATGGCCTAGTGCATTATGTTTTTTATCTTGATGATGATTGCCAGCAGCTAACACAGAGCAACTTGCTGTTAGTAATGAAACGACTAAGAATGATTGTTTAAACATGGATTTAGATAATTATTTGAATATGATTTCATTATAAAAAATAAATTCCACTTTGGGGTGTGACAAATTGTCGCACTTGGGCCAATTTGTATTCCAATTTTTGCTAGATTTTTAGCTTAATTAACTTGTGAATTTATCCATATACTGTAAGCTCCGCGCCTTGATCTATCTTGTTTTGAGAATATTTAAATGTCAGAAATCACTCCAGAAAATATAGCCAATTTTGACCAACTTGGTTTAGCTAAAACCATAGTTGATGCCGTGAAATTAGCTGGTTATACCAAACCATCTCCAATTCAGGCAAAAGCAATTCCGGCTATTTTAACGGGTAGAGATTTAATGGCAGCAGCGCAAACTGGAACAGGTAAAACGGCTGGTTTTACCTTACCTATGTTAGAGCTACTTTCTAAAGGTAAACCGGCAAGAGCGAATCAGGTTCGCGCGCTTATTCTTACCCCAACCCGTGAACTTGCGGCTCAAGTGGGTGAAAGTGTTGAAAAGTACGGTAGTCAATTATCGTTAAAATCGGCAATTGTTTTTGGTGGCGTTAAAATTAACCCACAAATGCTAAAGCTAACCCGTGGTGTTGATATCCTAGTGGCAACGCCAGGACGCTTAATGGATTTACATCAGCAAAATGCCGTTAAGTTTGATGATTTAGAAATTTTCGTATTGGACGAAGCTGATCGCATGTTAGACATGGGCTTTATTCGAGATATTAGAAAAATTATTAACTTACTACCAAAGCAGCGTCAAAACTTACTGTTTTCTGCAACGTTCTCAAATGAAATTAGAGAACTTGCGAAGGGCTTAATCAATGACCCTATCGAAGTTTCAGTAAGCCCAGCCAACACGACAACTAAACTTATCGAGCAATGGTTGCACGAAGTCGATAAAAGCGCTAAATCTAAAATGCTAATTAAGCTGATACAGCAAAATGACTGGCAACAAGCTTTAGTTTTTACCCGAACTAAACATGGCGCAAATAGGTTAGCCCGTAAGTTAGATCAAGAATTTATCAGTGCGGCGGCCATTCATGGTGATAAAAGCCAAGGCGCACGAACAAAAGCGCTCGCTAATTTTAAATCTGGTGAAATTAAAATACTGGTCGCAACTGACATTGCCGCGCGTGGAATCGATATAAGCGAATTACCACAAGTTGTAAACTTTGACTTACCGCATGTCGCGGAAGACTATGTGCATAGAATTGGTCGAACGGGTCGAGCTGGCTCTACAGGTAAAGCAATCTCTTTAGTCAGTGAAGATGAATTCAAGCAGCTACAAGCGGTTGAATCATTTATTGGTCAAATTATTGAGCGTAGAGAAGTGTCGGGTTACAAAGCAAGTAACCCTGTACCTGAATCTAGATTAAAATCTTACAAAGCACCTAAACCTAAAAAGCCAAAGAAACCTAAGACGAATACAAGTGGCGAGCAAGCAGAAGCAAGCCAAGCCAACAATAAGCCAAAAGCTGACAGTCGAGGTCAGGCTAGACGAAAACCAAACTCTGGTTCAGCGAATAAAACAAGAAAGCCAAGAAATCCAGACGCCAGTGGCAATAAACCAAGTAATCAAAACTCGGATAGACCTCAAAAAAAACGAGAATCTAATAAGCCCAACAAGGGTAACAGCTTTAAATTTAAAGCAACTCGTTAATTTTATCCTCGCGATTAGCTGATTTAGCTCTATATGGCCATCAGCTTTCAAATTGATGATTTGAAAGCTGGCGGTAAAGCGATTTCTAATTTCTAGTACATTTGAACTTACCTTCTAACTCCTCCTGCTTTAGCTCAAATTTTAACTCTATTTTTAACTTCAACTCCAAGTTCATCTCGAATTCGCTCTGTTTGATGAAGTATAAAAAACACCAGAAATAACTTGAACCTGAAATGTAATAATGTAACATGTCGGAATTGTTACGTTATAACGTTTATTTTTTTGGTGTTTGTTACATGAAGTCTTCTAAAATTTTACCTTTAACGCTTGGCAGCGCTTTATCTTTTACCTGTTTAAATACAATGGCAGCTGAAATTCCATTAACAGGTGTGATTGTTGATTCTCAAAGTCGCCCAATTCATCAGGCTGTTATCCAAGTAAAAGGTAGCAAGCAGAAGGTTAAAACAGACAGTAATGGTCAATTTAAGATTAGCTTAGATACGTCTAAAGTGGATGAAATCCATATAACAGCTGACGGCTTCGCTCATGTTAATTTTCATTTAGATGAACAACCAGACTTAACCGCGCCACTTACCATTAAGCTTGCATCTTCAGTAATGGAAGTAATTGATGTTAAAGCCAGTATTTTCCACTTATCGCAAATTGAGTCAGCTGCACCAGTGAGCGTTTTATCAAATGAAAAATTACTTAATCGTCAAGCGGCAACATTAGGCGAAACTTTAAAAAATGAATTAGGTATTCATAGTAATTTTTATGGTGGCGTGACAGCTTCCCCTATTATTCGAGGTTTAGATGGACCAAGAGTAATGACAGCACAAAATGGTTTAGACACTGGCGACGTGTCTCGTGTTGGCCCAGATCATTCAATCACAGCCGAAGCGGGTACCGCTGAGCAAATTGAAATTTTACGCGGCCCAGCTTCTTTATTATTTGGTAGTGGCGCAATTGGTGGTGTGGTTAATGTAGTCGACAACCGAGTACCTAGTTTTAAAAACAACAAAACAGAATTATTTTATAGCCACTCAAGTGTTAATCAACAAGACAGTGCGAGCTTAACGCTAGAGCGAGATATCGCAGATTTTGCTTTCCATTTAGATGGTTTTTGGCGTCAGTCAGATGATTATAAAATTCCTGAAGGCGAACACCATGCCGAAGAAGAGCATGAAGAAGACGGACATGAAGAAGGCCATGAAGAGGAACACGAAGCGCATGCAGATAGAGTTGAAAACTCGTATTCTGAAGCATCAGGGATAACTTTAGGCGCAAGCTATATATTAGATAACGGCTATATTGGCTTATCTTACGGCAGGTTAGATCAAGAATATGGTATTCCTGGCCACGAGCATGCATCTCATGAGGAAGAAGAGCATGACGAAGCACACGAAGATGAGCATATGGAAGAAGCTCATGTATTCGCTAAAGTTAAACAAAACAGATATCAACTGATTTCAGAATTGAATCTAGCGGATAACTTCATCAATCAAATTAATACCCGAATCGGCTACACAGACTACCAGCACGATGAAATTGAAGGGGATGAAATCGGCACTCGTTTTAACTCTAGATCAACAGAAGCCAAAGTTGAAATGAGGCATAACACCCTTGCACAATGGCGTGGTGGTTTTACGTTACATTATAAAGATAAAGACTATAAAGCTGCTGGTGAAGAAGCATTTTCCCCCAATAGCAACGAACAAACACTCGCTTTAGCTTGGTTAGAAGAAAGGCATTTTGATGACTTACTAATCCAATTAGGCGCCCGAGTTGAGCAGGTAAAGATTAGCGCGGGTAACTTTAGTTATAATGAAATTCACTTCATTGAAGAAGGTGAAGAAGATGATCACCTAGATGCGCATGACGATGAACACCTAGATGAAGAAGCACACACAGAAGAGTTGTTTAGCAATTGGCAACAAAGCTTTAATTTAACTAACGTGTCACTTGGCTTTATTTGGGACTTTGCCCAAGGTTACAACCTAGGTGTAAATTTAACTCGTGCTCAAAGAGCACCTTCTGCTGCTGAACTACTGTCTTTTGGTCCGCATTTAGCGAGCAACAGCTATGATATCGGTGCAGCTTATCAAGTCGATTTTGAATCTGGTCATGTTGACGATGTTAAGCTTAAAGCCGACATAGAAACGTCAAATAACTTAGATTTCTCAATCCGCAAATTTGAGGGTGATACAGGCTTTATTTTCAACTTATTTTATAATCGAATTAATAACTTTTACTATCAAGCTAATGTGAACCATGAAGCTGAAATTAGCCATGAACCGCATGAGGAAGAAGGCCACGACGCAGCAGATGAGGCTGAAGAACATGAGTTTCTCCACTTACCTGTTTATCAATATCAAACCGATGATGCGACGCTGAAAGGTATAGAGTTACAATATATTTGGCAAATTAACTCGGAATTAAAATACACATTTTTAACTGATTATATCCAAGTTAAATTAGACAATAATGGCTACGCACCTAGAATTCCGCCACTAAGAATTGGCTCAAACCTAAATTATCAAACGGATAGTTATAGTGTAGAAGCTTCTTGGTCTTATTATGCTAAGCAAGACAAATTGGCAGAGTACGAAACGGCAACAGATGGCTACCATATGTTAGATTTAAGCTTTAATTATTACTTAAGCCAAAATACCACAGACTTAACTGTATTTGCTAAGGTGCAAAACTTAACTAATGAATATGCTCAAGTACATAGCTCATTAATAAAACAAGATTCACCTCTAGCAGCCCGTAATTTTACTCTAGGCATTCGAGCTGAGTTTTAATTATAGCTAGGTCAAACGAACACAGATCTGATTGATATAGCTCGATCAGATCTGAGTTCATACAGCTAAGCGCACCTGTCGTAAAACTAACGATTAAACTCACTAATAAAGCTATTGGTAGACTTTACCATTATGCTTTAACCATCCGCCAACATGACGGCCTTTTGGGTCATGATGAGTCCAGTGAACCACACCCCCTTTTTTATTCCATTCATATTCACCGTAAAATTGGACGAGATCACCTTTGGCTATGGAATTTATTCTAGGCGCAAGGTCAATATTGTGTGCAATTAGAATGGTTTGTCCTGTTGAGAGTTTTAAAATAAATTTTTGATGGCGAGAGCCTTTATTATCACCTTTAAGTATTCTAATGACAGTGCCGCTCCCTTTTACTTGTACATCGCTTTGATGGTTTTCATAGAGCTAAATCAATATAAATTGCGAGTATCAGAGTCATCACAGACAGTTCAATTCAAGGCGTGTCATTGCAGGAATGTAGGCACCTTTCAAAATGATACAACACAGAAGTGAGCTGTCTGTGAGGCTCCTGAAAGGCTGGGCTAAAAGCCATTTATTCTGCGTTAATTTGGCTTGGCATAGAACCACTATGCCTGCGCCAACTTGCCTTGCCTAAATGGCTTTTATCTCCAGCTGATTATCGCTATTTATATTGATTTAGCTCTAAGCTAATTTTACAGACTCTGCTTGAACTGGAACAATTGATTGCAATAAAACCAATACAACAAATATCGATTTTAATATCTGATTCAATATCAAATCACCTCACCTCTATTTTTATCATGATGGCTACACAGACGCTATTTGTTGGTTTTATTCTGATTTAAACCATTTAGTTAGCAAGCTTTCTAATTGAGAAATATCTATTGGTTTCATTAAGTAGTCATCAAAATCAAACTCATCAGAACTGGAAATTTCATCGCTAGAGCTAAATTTGATTAAAATAGGTGGCTGTTTGCCTTGCTCAACGTAGTGTTGGGTGATTTTGAATGCGGCTTCTATACCGCCCATTTCAGGCATATGAATATCTAAAAAAATCATGTGGTAATGCTTTTTATCAATTAACTCTAGTGCTACTTGCCCATTTTTAGCGGTATCCACAGTCAGCTGAAATCGGCCAAATACAGCTGTCGCGACCTCTCTATTGATATCTATATCATCACAAACCAAAATATTAGCATTAGATAAAAGCGTTTGTTGGATTCGAGTGTCTAGATCTGGGTTCGCCGCACTTTCTGCAGCTATCGTTTTGACTTGTAAGGTGTAGTTAAATTTAGTTCCAACATTTAGCTCGCTTTCTACCCAAACTTCTCCGGCCATTAACCCAATCAATTGTTTATTGATTGCTAGGCCTAAACCCGTACCCATTAGTTTCTTATTTTTATCTGTGTTTTCTTGGGCGTATGGCTGGAATAGCTTATCCATAAACTCTTGATTCATCCCTAGGCCTGTATCTTGTACGCAAATCGCTAATGTGGCTGTTTCGCTCGATACATAGAGCTGTTGTACCGTTATAAGCACTTGCCCTTGCTCAGTAAATTTGACTGAGTTTCCTACAAAGTTATATAAAATTTGGCTAAATCTTGTTCCGTCGATTAAGTATTCTTCATCCACATTCGAATCAATATTAACCGCTATTTTTACCTGTTTATCTCTGACTAATTCAGTAAAAACATTGGCAACACTATTAACTAACTGACGAATATTTGTTTTTGAAGGCCTTAATTCCATACAGCCTTGCTTACTTTTAGAGTAATCTAAAATGTCATTCACTATGGTTAATAAATTTTGGCTATTAAGTTGAATGCTCTGTATCCATTTTTGTTGTTCCGGATTCAACCCAGAAGAATAGAGCATGTTTGAAATGCCTATTATACCTGTCATAGGTGAGCGAATTTCATGACTCATATTGGCTAAAAATTCACTCTTTTTCTTGTTTTCTTCATCCGCTTTGTCGGTAAGTGCTTTGAGTGTTTTGGTTTTTTCAGCGACTTTTTGTTCTAAGGTTTGGTTATAGCTAATTAACGAGCTAGATAAAGCATTGACTGAATCGGCTAAATCATTCAACTCAGCATAACTGTCCGTGTTTAACTTTAAAGCGTAATCACCGTCAGAGATCATTTTTGTTTTTGCGGTAAATTGTTTGATTGGTTCACTTATGTGTTTAACCGCTAAATAAGCAAACACGAGTGCGAATAATAAAATAACAATAATGCACAGGATAAAATAAAATTTAATTGCTTTTAATTCGGCTAAGGCTTCTTCTTTGTGTTGGGAAATGAGTAAAAACCAAGGCGTTGATTCAATACTTTGAGTGACAAAAAACAGTGCCTGACGCTTATCATTTATGCTCATTTGTAGCTCAGAGTTCGACTGATTCGAGATATCTTCGGGTACAATAGGGATGTTATCTTTTTGCTTAAATGAGAAATCGTTTTGGTTTAAAGCATGAAATAAAGTTTTTTCAGAGTGCTTATGTTTTATTGACTCAACTAAGTAAATCTTACCCGTTTCTCCCAAAAAATCAGAGTGATTCAAGGTTTGATACAAGGCTGAAAATTGAGTGTGAACCGTTAAGTAGCCGAGTTTTTCTCCATTTAAAAACAAAGGCGCGGTAAATAAATGCATGAACTCATTGTCTGCTATTAGATAGTTATCGACAGCGACATCTTTCACCTTTGTTAGTAAGGCGTAACTTTGTTTAAATTGGCTTAAAGGCTTGGCATCTGCTTTGGTTGAAATAATGATATTGCCGTCGCTATCATGAATATCAATTTGGTTGAAATCGGGAATAGATGCTTTTGCATCTGATAGGATTCGCAGCATCCCTTGTTTTATTTCTTGTTGCTTCTCTTCTGCTTGCTCTGGATTGCTCACCTGCTGACGGAGAAGCTTCCTCAGTTGAGTTCGGCTCGATGTTAACAAGATGCGTTCTTTGTTTTGTTTTATCAACAATTCTACCTGCTGTTTCAAGCCAATGCTTAAGCTGATAAGCCTTTCTTCGGTATGTTTATTTATATTTTTATAAGTAAAATAATACACAGTGCTAGAGAAAGTAACTAAGCAGAAAGTGCAAAATATTGCTAACGATATAAATAAGGTCTTTGGAAGAGTCATTGCAAACCAAGGGTTAATCCATCAGCCTTAAGTATAGCGGATGACAACATATATGCTAGCTTGATTTTTGTTTTTAAGTATCTGTTTTTAAATGATTATTTAAAATTTAATTAGATAGGTAACTCGATTTATCAGCGTTGAAATAATCTAAAAATATATCTGAATGGTCACTTATTTTATTTTTAACTTTAGTGTTAATGGTTTCGGCAACTCAAAAGCTGCCGATAAAATTACTAGTCGCTATTGGCCTGTGTGTGGCTAGTAGCGCTAAGTTATTCTAATTCATAAACTACGAATATTTGCGCTGTAGCAACCATAGTCCCTGGTTCAAACGATGAGCCAGCACCTCTTACTGATATTCCAGAAACACGACTTAAAGCGTTAGCAATACTATAGTCACTTGTAGTACCTATATCCTCGGCCAGTATGCTTGCATGGCTACCGGAAATGCTTCTAGAAACATTTAGATATTGCTTTTCAAGGCGCCTTAAATTGAACTCTGAAATAGAATAGACATCACCTAATGTCTTACCTTGGCTTTTCGCCAGCATAGTCGCTCTTTTTCTGGCATCTTCCATGGCAGCATTAAGCGCTTTATCGGTCAGCGCATCTGAATCGCTCACATCTAAAGACGAGGATATATCTTCCGAGATTTTGAGCGCAATCAGTGATGATAAAACCTCACTGTATAGATCAATATTCGTCAATTTAATCTTAATATTTCTTGAAACAGACGTGCCAATATAAATGCTTTTACCTTGCTCCCATCTGGTTTTTCTCTGCACTCTCAAGCTATCAGATGTAATATTTTTCAAATCTATGCCGAGCTCAATGCTTTTTGATAACAGCGCTTTAGAGTTTTTGTCTATTGCTTCTTTTGCTAAATCCACATCTTTATCTATTTCTTCAAGGTGAATCGAAAACAAAACAATATCTGGTGAAACATCAATACTTGCACTTCCCTCAACATAAACATGGGGTTCGTCTGGTAATGAAGACGCCATTGTTGCCAAAGGTAAGAAAGAGAGGATTAAGATTAGAACGGATTTCATCAAATGTACTCCATGTAATAGCTAACGCCTCTATATAGAGGCAGATGTGTAAGTTAGTTAAAATAGGCGACTCAGGAGTAAAAGCCAACCGTTATTTGTCTGCGGTGTGATTTATTGTATTTAACAAACCAAAGTAGGCATTATTAAACACCGCCTTATGTTGCGCTATAACCTATGGCTGCGTTTAATAATGCCATATAGGATTTTGCTCTGTACCTACCGTGTAAACACATAAATCACAGGCTGAACGCAAGATAAACTCGGTGTAGTAGGGCAGCTTAGCTGCCAACTATAAATGCCCGACTTTAACCCAAATTAGGGTGTCTACTTCAACATACGGGTTGTGCTGACTTCCATGCGGGTTTCTAATCCAAGTGCCGGCTGGGTAGCGGCCAAATTCATCAATAAACTCGCCTGATATCACGTAAATTTCTTCACCGCCCCAATGTTGGTGTGGTTTAAATTTTGCGCCAGCAGGCCAAAACACTAAAGCGGTCGATTCTGTTTTATGGCTATGTAGTGGCATTACTTGAAGTAAATCATATCCCGCTTGCCAAGGTTCTTGTTGCGTATCTAGCAGTAAATGCTGGTTATCGTCGGCTTGAAACTGGTGTAATTTTACTAATATGGTACATCCATTTTTGCTAAAGGGAGCGTGTTTAAATCCTTCTGGATTTCGGAAATATTGGCCTTGGTGATAATCCCCAGTGTGATCAGAAAATGTACCTTCTAACACCAGTATTTCCTCACCTAGCGGGTGGTCGTGTTCGGAAAAGCTCGCACCTGCGTCGTATTTTACTATGCTGGTTGCATGTCCTCTTTCTTTGTCTTCTCTCGCTAGCGGTTTGCGCCATACGCCAGCCTTGGGACTCGGTTGCCAATTTTGTTGCTTGGTATCTATGACGACTCTTTCGTTAAAATTCATATTTAGCATTTTTGGGTCACTTTCATTTTTTTGTCGTTTTCACCTTTAAACTTGCAGCATAGTTAAATCCTGCAATAAAATTGGTATGCAACGAAGCTGGATTAATTTGTACGTTTGAGCTGTCGCTTAAGTTTACTGCGAGTTCTGCTTTTGATGCTGAATCTTCATTGTTACTTGAAATACCAGTTGTTTCCATTCTAAAAGGTAAAGCTTGTTTTAACCAATAAGCATTTGTCATTTTAAAACGCCACAGCCTGTGGGCGTCACTAAATTCGTCTAAATTTTTAGCTTGCCAATCAATGCGTGCTTCACCTGTCATGGTTAAAATGTCCCCAGTTGAAAAGTCAAAAAAGAGTAAACCTGCTTTGCCGGTTTCTTCTATATTACCTAGGGTATTAAAGAAATTGTTACCTGCGTAATCCGGTATGATTAACTCCTTGTTTTGATCAAGCTTAACAAAACCGGGTTTACCGCCTCTGTGCGAAACATCAGCACCATGAGATGCAGGTGTTAGTGATTGATTTGAGCTTGAATCGTTTTGTGCGCTTTGTTGATAATAACTTGCAACAAAGAAGGTATCTGATTTTTGAATCAAGCGAACTGCTTTTTCATCTAAGCGGGTTAGCTTTTTTTGATTCGTTTCCGCTTTAGCATCTAATGGACTAGGCTGAATAAGCTTGCGGGTATTTATATATTTGGGGCAATTTCCAAAGCTCTGTAATACTTTAAGTTCAACTTGGGTATTCGTTGTATTGTTAACTTGGACAGAGAGTCTATTACGGCGCTTATTCGATAAATCTAAGCCGAGTAAGCCTAGCTTATCATTGGCCGAAATTTTATGCTGAGTGGCATTAATCGAGCTAAAGTCTGGCTCATTTAGCCTTAATTTTTTGTCTGTGATGATTGAAATAAGTGGCTGTTTTTTATAAATAATACCCGCCCAAGGGTTTTGGTTATCATCAAGATAACCGACAAAAAGATAAGGTAAATTGCTAAAAAACTCACTATGCTGTTGGGGCATATAGTCACGTATATACTTTTGTCCTATTTCTGCCATTTGTGACTGTTTGCCAACAGACTGTTGCAGCTTTTGTTCTCCAATATGAAAAGTCGAGTGCATCGAATTTTGATTCTCTGCTTGCTGGGTTTTTAGAAGCGCCATTTGTAATACACTCGCTATTCTGGCTAATCTTTGAGGCTATTTATTGGATGAATCAACTTGGGTTTTCTGCATAGGTTTAAAACCTTTTAGGGCTTCTATTCTCGTTAACCAAGTCGTCACATTAGGATATTGCTCAAGCGAAACATCACCCTCAGGTGCGTGCGCTATATAGGTATAATGCGCTATGTCCGCTAGGCTAGGTTTGTCGCCAACTAGCCAGTTTTTATTGGCTAAATCTTGATTAAATAAAGTTAAAAACGAATGTGAAATAGTTAACGCAAATGATTTATCTAAAGCAGCGCCAAAAACATTAATCAGTCTTGCATTACAAGGACCAAAGGTTAATTTACCAGCAGCTAAAGAGAAGTATTTTTGTATCTCTACTTGTTGCAGCAGATCTTCAGGATACCAATTTCTTTTAGCATCATATTTATTGGCTAAATAAAGCAAAATTGCGTTTGAGTCGGCCAGTGTGATGTCGCCATCTTCTAAAACGGGTATTTGTCCCGCTGGGTTTTTAGCAAGAAACTCAGGCGTTTTGTGCTCTCCGTTTGCTAGGTCTAAGTTAATAAGCTCTGCTTCTAAGCCCAGTAGAGATAAAAATAGTTCCACTCTATGTGAATGGCCTGACAGAGGAAAAGTATATAGTTTGATTGCTGACATTATGATTACCTAAAGTGTTGATGTTTGATGAGGCTATTATGTTTGTTTATATTTTTTTGATAAACATTGCTATTATTGAATAATTGTCAACAAAACGTGTTTAATTGAATGGATACTATTGATGGATTAAAAACGGTTATCGCAGTCGTCGAAACCGGTTCTTTTACTGCTGCGAGTGAGCGTTTAGCTATCTCTAAAGCCTTAGTAAGTAAATATATAGGCGAAATAGAAGATAAGCTGGATATTCGATTGTTTAACCGTACAACACGGAAGATATCTTTAACTGAAGCTGGCTCAAACTATTATCAGCATGCTGTACAGCTAGTTGAAAAATATGATGCCATGGTTGATGACGTTGTCGGCGAACAAGCTAGTCCAAAAGGCTTGCTCAGAGTGAGTGCGCCAGTGACATTTGGTGAACGTTGGCTGGCTAGTCATATTCCTGAATTCAGCCAAATGTATCCTGATTTAAATCTTGAGTTAGTGTTGAATAATAGGCCTGTCGATATGCTGGAAGAAGGCATAGATGTCAGAATTAAAATTGGCACAGTAGAAGACTCTAACATGATAGCTAGGCACATAAATGATGTTGCTGTGCTAATGTGTGCTTCGCCCAAGTATTTAAAGCAACATGGTGTACCAGTTAAACCGGAAGACTTGCACCAACACCAATGCATTATAGATACTAACTTTCGAGTTGGACGGTTTTGGCCGCTAACGTCAGAGCAGGGTCATCAAGTCACAATTGAAGTTGTTTCTAAGCTCGCTTGTAATAGTCCGCAAGCCATTGCAAATATTGCCAAAGCGGGTGGTGGGATTGCATTTATTACTCATCACGCGATCGCAGATGAACTTAACTCGGGTGAATTGATTCAAGTTTTACCTGAGTATAAATCTCTCACTTTTGGCATTTATGCTATGTACCCGCATAGAAAGCATGTCTCTAGAAAAGTGAAATGTTTTGTAGAGTTTATGCAGCAAAAGTTTGGTTAAGCGTTTAAAGCCGCAGTATTAAAGTACGACAAAATCGCTTGGTGTTAACTGCTTTAGCGTAGTCGCTTATATCCGAAGGTTTAAGCTTCACCTGACAGGCAGCTTTGGGCGAAAAACGGATCTGAAATATGTTTCATCTAGGCGTCTGCTTACGAGTTTAAGCCGTCTAAACGTCTCTATTTTCAATGACTGTAGGTTGGGCCGAGCGAAGCGAATCCCAACAATTGAACTTAATATTGCACGAGCCAATATTTATTTTATAACGACTTTAGCTGATTAGTTAAAAGGGAGTTTGGAGGTGCATTATCGAAGGTATTTTGTCAAAGGCGGCTGTTACTTTGTCACTGTCAATTAGGCTGGATCAAAGAAGATTGGGGATGCAGATCAATTTTAATCTGGTTAGGCGGTTTTGTTGGGGTTCGCTTCGCTCGACCCAACCTACGCGGGCTGTAACACACAGGCTAACCACACGATAAAAATAGAAGTAGGATAAAGCATAACCCATTGATTTAATTGCTTTCTAAAAGTGCCTGTCCAGATAGTTTTTTTAAAAGTTTCAGCCCGTTAATGCTGGCTCTATTAACTTTCGCCTTGGCAATAAAATACTGTAACACACAGGCTAACCACACGATAAAAATAGAAGCAGGATAAAGCATAACCTATTGATTTTATTTCTTTCTAAAAGTGCCTGTCCAGATGGTTTTTAACTACTATTTGATGAAATTCTTAGTGAATTTGGCTGTAGAAAACTCAGGAAATTGAGTTTTAAAATCTTTAATCACCTTATCATAGTCATCAAAAACAAAAACTTGTGTAAAAGGAGCTTGCACTTCTCCGGGTTTCCTTGTTTCAGAGCCGCCTATAAAAATCGGTTCCCATACGCCATACGTTCTTTTTGAAATTGGCTTTCTTCCCAACACATCGAACCCTGCACCTATGTGAAAAGATTTAACTAAGGTGCCAATATATTGAAAGGGCTCATCGCTTACAGTAAATGCAAAAGAAGTGTCTTTGGAGCCAGTACCACCTTGTCGTGAACCTATGGAATGAACGGTGTAGTTACCTGGTGGTAAACGAAGGAAAAATGATTTTGCTCCCGTATATCCAATAAATTCGCCTGTATCCTCATTTTTTAAATCAAACCCAGTCCCTGAGCCCACCCCTCTTGACCAGACACTTATGCCTCCGACGACAACTGGAAGATTTGAATCGGCTTTTTTGACGTCATACTTTGGAGATGGTCCTGAGGCACATCCGACAAAAAGAAAAACTAAAATGAATAGAGAATATTTGATTTTCACAGGAATTCCTTGTGGTAGTTAACGGCCCATTCAGGGGCTTTTAATAAGTTGGCTAAAATAAGGAACGCAGTGAGGGAAGCCAACGGTTAAAAGTCCCTGCGGCAATGGCTTGTTATGTACCTTTTTTACGGAGCTTCGATTGGATGTATTTAAATACAACCAAAATACTAAAACACCAAAAGGCAAACTTAAAACTGCTAACGAATATAAACCAAAATGGTTCTTCTTCAAAAGAAATCATATTGGTTACTCGAATATTCAGAATCTCTAAATGTAAAAGTGCTCCTATTAATTGATCCCCTAGCCAAAAGACAAAGAAAGAACAAATAAAGAACCATAAGAAACTATCTGAAACGCCGAGTTCTTTAAATTTCACGAAACCTCTTTAGGTACATAACACCCCAGTAATAAGTGACGTTAGTTTGGCAATTTTGTTGCGTCGTTTGCAACTAAAAATGCAAAACTTAAGGAATCTTTTTAACTGGCTTGTTATGCGCTTAAGCCCGTAAACATAAGAGCAAATTTAATAGCAACGGTAGCGAAGACGAAAATCATAAGCCATTTACGAACAAGCCTTAGCTTAATTACAGTCTTATCATTTTGCTCAGATATAAAACCTGTTTTCATAGAGTCATTGAGATATACAGAACTAGTTGCCGCCGAATTAACTCCCATTTTACTCTCAATTGATTTTTCCCACTCTTCAGGATAATTGGCCTTGATGTGATCATTAAGCTCTTTATTTACGATGAGCAGTACAAGTAGGCTTACGATAATAATAAAAGTAACGATTTTTGCTACCCTCCCAAAGCGCATAACAGCTTAATCATTAGAAGTGCGTATAGAACTTTTCAATATTGAGTCTAACAACGCCATTCCAATAAATTTTAAATTAATAATTTCATAAACTTAAGCTTAAATTAACTAAAGTGCAACAACAATTTTAGGCTAGAAACCAAGCCAACCGTCAAATATAGGGTCGTTATGTAAACTTACTATTATAAAAAACAAATAAAATTATATTGTTAATTACTATTATCTTCAGGAAACCAATACTTTGTTAAAAACAAAGCGAGAAATAATTTGATTTTTGAGTTAGCCTCAATGTCTGCTTCTGGCACTTATGCGACTATCAGATTTGATTAAGCCTTAATAATCAAATCTGATAGATTCTTATTCATTTATATTATTGCGCTTTGGGCGCTTCTACTAGCTTTACTTCATCAATAACAAAGTGCTTACCTTGTGGTTTATTTGTAAAATAAACGGTGACTGATTTTGTTTCTGCTGTCGTTGTAAATTGAACGCTTTTTAAATGGTAGTAAGGAAAGAAATATCTATTATCTGTATATTTTTTGCCATCCATTACCACGCCCATGTAGCCAGTGAACCATTTATTTTTCATATTGGTTTCGGTTGATTTTGTCCAAGCGGATAACATATAAGTGGTGTTGGGTTTTACTTTAACTTCTTGCTCTATGCGGCCTGCCGAAGTTAACTGAGCGGCCAGTTTTCCTGCTTTAGCATCTTCACTTATTGTGCTGGCAGTTCCTTGCCAATGCTCTAAATTTGCTTCAAAACTTGGGTTGTTAATTAAATTTTCTCTGTCGATACAACCTGGTCCATTGCCTTCTCTTTGCCAAATTCTGCTGTAATCAACCACAAATTTTTGGCCATCACCAAAGTCTTCTTTTGTCATTTGATCTGGTTTCAGTTCCCAATCAAAGGTTTCTGAATCTATCCATACTTTTTGCTCGTTAACCGCCACCCAATTATCGCCAATTTCTTCACGTGTTTGGCAGCTAATTAAACGGCCATCAACGTAGATAGCTATGTAATTTTCATCCCATTCAAGCCCATAAACATGAAAATCATCCGCGACTCTAAAATCTAAAATATGATCATTGGTCCAAATACGCTTACCGAAGGTTTTAGAGCCTTTGCGCCAATCGTGAAACGAAGTGTGGTATTTTTTAGCAGAATGCGACTTTTTCTTATTTTCTCCATAATGTTCAAAAACGTCGATTTCGCCACCTTTACCTGTAGTCCAGTATGCACTAGAAACTGGGCCGTCAGCCGCTTTGGCTCTTGTTTCCATATAACCATATTTGAATTTTTTCTTGGTAATAATGGCAGCTGTGGTTATTGGTGCTGGTTTGCCATAGTAATAACCATTATTAAATTTCTCATCGGCGAATTTAAAGTCTGGATCCCATCTATTTGTAATGGTTAAAAAACCGTTGGCGATAGTTACATTGTCAGGGTTGAATTGCGATGGTGCTCTCCCTTTCCATTGGCCGTAATAGTTACTATCTTGGCCTAGGTTTAACCATTTGTCTAAATCGAGACTGTCGCCATTAAACTCGTCACTGATTTCTTTATTCAGTTTCCAACCAGCTTTATTTTCAGGATCCGATAGCGGTACAGGCGCTGCGTATAATGAACCTGAAAAACAGGTTAAAAGCATCAGTAAATTACAATATCTAGCTAGTTTCATGGATACACACCTTAATGATGAAATGACTTAGCTAACAAAGCATGCGTTCAGTAAGTCTAGTCGGTAAAAATTTTCATATGTCACCAAATGCTTTTTGGGAGAGATATGTGAACTTGTCAATTTTATCGGATCAACATTATAAAATCCAATTAACATAATATAAATCTAAACATATTATCTTTTTTGGTGAAACTATTTTCTCTAGCTGGATGAATCAATTTTCTTTGTTTGTCTCCTTCTACTGACACAAGGCTGTCAGTAGGCTTGATTTAAACTCTTTAATATCAATTTATAAAGAGACAAAAGAGAGTATAGATAAATGAATAATAACAGTGTAAATATTGCGGTTTGGTTTGAAATTCCGGCAATTAACTTTGAGCGTGCGGTTTGTTTTTATCAAGACATTCTTGATGTCGAGATAGTGTCAATTGAGCTTGCAGGGTTCAAGCAAGGCTTGTTTCCTCATGATGATACATCTTTAGTATCAGGCGCTATTGTTTGTGGTATGGGAGCTCAACCTTCTCGTAACGGCAGCGTGATTTACTTAAATGGTGGCGATGATCTTGAGCAAGTTTTATCAAAAGTAGAGGGAGCTGGAGGTGAAGTTATCACAGCTAAAACTCACTTAGGCGACGAAATTGGTTACATCGCCCATTTTATTGATATTGAAGGTAATCGCATTGGTCTTCATTCTATGAATTAATGCTAAAACTTAGTTGTAATAGCAGTTAGCTCTAGCTGCTATTAATCGGAAATTAAGCTTTTTTGACCACGCTAGATTTTAACAGCATATCTCCTGAACCATCTACTTTACAGTCAATGTCATGATCGCCTGGTAAAAAGCGTTTAATAGTGGCTTTTGTACCTACCTTAATCACAGTTGATGTACCTTTTACTTTTAAGTCTTTTACAACCGTTACTTTGTCGCCTTCCGCGAGTAAGTTACCTACCGCATCTTTTAACACAATTGCATCTTCATCGATATCGGCTTGGTTTGGATCCCACTCGTGTGCACATTCTGGACAAATTAATAAATTTTGATCTTGGTAAACATATTCTGAAGCGCATTTTGGACAAGCTGGAAGTTGATCGCTCATAACTTTCTCTTATTGTTGATGAAGGCATAAAATTTGTGGGGCTATTATAGCTAACCTTAACTCTGGATAACAACTTGCTTTGTTGAGAGTCTTTTTGCTGATACTAGACTCTAGTAATAGCTAGCCATTAGCCAGCTATTAGCCAGTGTGATCATTGAATATAACACCTCTAAATTTATCAGGTGCAATTTTGACTAATTTAAAAACATAAATAACTAATTGTTTTTAATATGATTGTTAGTTTCATTAGTTCATTTTGAATAAAAAGTGTGCAAAAAATACTTGCCGTAATTGATATGGTGTTATATTGTTGTATAACACCATATCAATATAGGATGTATTTACATGAATCGTCTAATTAAGGCCGTTTGTTCAGTTGCCTTGCTTGCCGCTTTTAACTTGCAAGCAACGGAAGCCATTTATCAAGTAATGCCGTTAAAAGATATTTCGTCATTGGTTGCCGAAGGGAATATTGTCGTTGAAGTAAAACAAGCAAATGATGAGAAAGCTGAAATATATTTGCGAAAGAATGGCAAAAACTCAGTTGTGATAACCCAAGAGGTGATGAGCAATAATGACAATCAAGAACAATTTCGTTTAAGGGTTAGGGAGCAACCAAATGAAGCAGGCAATCAGAATGAAGCAGCGGCTTTGGCTGTTGTTAAGCTTTATTTAAAACAAGTTGATTTAATTATTGCTGATGAGCTACATAAACTCACTATCTCAGGTCAGTTTGATTTAAAAGACGCTTTGGCTGTTCGCTTAGTTGGCGATAGCAAGGCTGAAATTGATTTAACCGCTGAAGCATTTCAACTAAATTTGAGTAATAGCTCAAGTGCAAATATTACTGCCCTCAATGCGAATCGATTTGATTTGTCTCTACGCAATCAATCCAGCGCTGTATTAGGTAACGGCCGTTTTCAACAGCAATACATAAAAATCGCCCATCAGGCTAATTTTACAATGCAGAATACGCAGTCCAACCAGATTAATATCGATGTGAGAAATCAAGCTAAAACTGTAATAGATAAAAGTAACAAGCACAGCCTAGCTGACATAAAGGTAAAGAACCAAGCCAATGTAAAGTTCGATGTGTTCGGCTTAGAGCAAGTAAATGCGACCACGCGTAATCATGCCCTACTTAGTTTAGGCGGGCAGGCTAAGTTAAATGCCAAAGCGCATAATTCATCTTTAATTACTTACGTTGAAGTTGATCGCACACCGCTAAAAGTTAAGTTGGCTAACGCCGGTAAAGTAGAAAAAGTGGAGATCGCCAATGAATAACCAATGGAGCGATGACATCCCCATATACAAGCAACTTGTAGAAAAACTAAAGAAAGCCATTTTGAATAATATGTATCCTGAAGAGACAGCTTTGCCCTCGGTTAGAGCGATTTCTGCAGAGTTAAATATCAATCATATTACGGTTTCAAAAGCTTACCATGAATTATTAGATGATGGACTCATCGAAAAGAGAAGAGGGTTAGGTATGTTTGTTAAATTAGGTGCAATAGAAGTGTTAAGTCATTCAGAAAAAACAAAATTTTTGACAGAAGATTTACCAAAATTGATTCAGAAAATGCACCAGCTCAACATAGACAGTGAACTCGTAATTAAGCAAATAAAGCAATTAGCTAAGGAGTCTGAACAATGAAACCCGTGATTCAGGCAACAAATTTAAATAAATTTTATGCCAAGCAGCAAGTATTATCTGGGGTTAACTTTACAGCCCAATCAGGTGAAATTATTGGTGTTGTGGGTACCAATGGCGCAGGAAAAAGTACTTTGCTTAAGAGTTTGCTTGGTTTAACTCGAGTTGAAGGCGACATTGAAGTTTGCGGTTTAAACCCACGAGAAGCTCATGATAAATTGATGGAAAAAGTCAGCTTTATTGCCGACACCGCGACTTTACCTAAGTGGATTACTGCGGCTCAGTTGTTCGAATATACAGCAGCAACTCATCCTAATTTTAATTTAGAATTAGCGGAAGCTTTTTTAGCTAAAACCAAAATTAAAGCCAATCAAAAAGTTAAAACTATGTCTAAAGGCATGGTTACCCAGTTACATTTAGCTTTAGTGATAGCGATTGATTCAGAGCTGTTAGTGTTAGATGAGCCAACAATTGGTTTGGATGTGATTCGCAGAAAGTCTTTTTATAATAGCCTGTTAGAAGATTATTTTGATGATAACAACACAATTATTATTACCACGCATCAAATTGAAGAAGTCGAAAATATACTGACCCGAGCGGTATTTATTGATGACGGCAAAATCGTATTAGATATGAATATAGAAGACATACCTCAGCGTTTTGCGCAGATTAAAGTTCAACCAGCCTGTCAGCCGCAACTAGAAGCGCTTAAGCCGATTTATCAAACTAAAGCTATTGATGGTTTAGTTTACTTTTTCGATGGTTTTAATCCTGAGCAATTGACAGAATTTGGTGAATATAAAACCCCAAGTTTATCGGATATTTTTGTTGCCTTATTAGAAAAACAAGCAGTGGAGGTGAACCATGTTTAATCTATATTTAGCTCAGTTTAAACGGGAGTTTTGGGAACATAAAACGGTTATGTTTAAGGTACCTTTAATTGCGGCGTCTGTTGCTATTATCTCTATGTTAATCATGCTGCTTTATTTTCCTAGTATAGATAGCAAAACAATATATGTGCAGGCTGATGGCGATTTACATATATCATTTGGCAATTCAAACAGTGGATATTCGACTCACTCTTCTGAGGTGTTATTAGATTCATCTCAGATAGATACGTTAGAAAATTGGCAAGCGGTTGAGCAAGATTTTCCTCAGCGGGAAATCCAGAAAAAACCAGAGATGCAGCACTTAAAAGCAGAAGACTTAGCAGCTTTTCAAACTTGGAGTTTAGGTTTTAGTGCTTTGGTTATTTCTGTCTTTTTGATTAGTCTACTGGTCTCTAGCTTTTCTGCTGATAGAAAAGATAGCAGTATTTTATTTTGGCGGTCATTACCTATACCCGAAAGCCGAAATGTTGTGGTGAAGTATTTAAATGCATATTTAGGCCTAACTTTTATTTATCTTGCGATTACCTTATTAGCGTCTTTGATCATATTGAGTATGTTTGCTGTATTTGAAAGCTATATCTCTCCGGCAACAGATTTCATTATCACGCCATTGTTATGGTCGTTATTTTGGGCTTTTGCGAGTGGCTGCCTTTATTTGTTCTTTATTGTTTTTTGGCTGTCACCTATTTTTGCTTGGATCGGATTAGCAGCTAGTTACCCTAATCGTAATTTTGCATTAGTCGCGATAGTACCTTTGTTATTAATCTCTTTGGTGGAATGGATTATCTTTAGTACAAAGACTTTTTCAACTAGCATCATAGATTACATAGATAAAGGAATGGACTCGGTTAGCTATTTAGCTAAAGGTGAATTTGGCCAAGTAGACTTTGGATTATTTGCGATAGGTCTGGTTGTTAGTGTGTTGTTTACTATCGCAACTATCTATATGCGTAAATGGCGCATCGATTAGCGGCTTCATTCGTTATAAGCCGGCATTATTTAATCGGCCGGCTTGATATCTTTGCTCAGACAATGAATTTAGTTTTATAAGGATTTATCTAGATGAAAACATCCGTTATTTTTCGACGGGCGATTTATTTCTTATTGCTCAATATTTTTAGCCTACAGTCTGCTTTAGCGAGTGTGAATATATTTGCCCAAGAGGATGATTGGCAGACGATAGAAACCGAACATTTCAATGTTCATTTTCCACCTGAGTTAAAAACTTGGGCCGTTTCTGCTGCGCATCAGGCTGAGATTGTAAGAGAGGTACTTAAAAAACAACAAAACAGAGTGTTAACAGAGAAAGTCGATACTTTTGTTGTTGATCCTTACAATCTTCCTAATGGCATGGCTATGGGGCTGAGTCATAAACCAATTATGATATTGTTCGCCACCCCAGTGCAGTCAAACATACTGCCTAATTTTTCTAGCTGGCAGCAAACGCTAATTTTACATGAATATGTTCATTTGCTGCATTTAGCACAGAAACCTAGACATAAGTGGCGCAACCGAGCAGCGCAATGGTTTGACTTATATGATGCTTTAAAGCTTGATTCAGAGCGCTGGGTAGCCGAAGGCTATGCCACTCTACTTGAATCTAAATTAACCGGTCGAGGTCGTTTGTACGATGAAAGTGCAGAAAGCTTTTTGCTGCAAATTGCTAAACAGGGCGCTTTACCTAGCTATGAAGAGTTAAATAGGACTAAGGGCAGCTTTTCCGCTGGGGCTATGGCTTATCTGGTTGGTGCCAGATATTTAAAGTGGTTAGAAGATAAATACTCAGTTGAAGATTTAGATTCAGTATGGACACGTTGGTTTGCGGTTGAAAAGCGTGATTTTAATCAGGCTTTTGTCGGGGTTTTTCAACAATCACCAAAACGTTTATATCAGGCATTTGTGGCTGAATATACAGAAAAAGCGATGCGTCACTTTCGCCAATTTGAATCCTCAAAAGCGACGCTCTGGATGGATTTTAAAGGTTGGGTTGTTTCTCCTAAAGTAAGCCCAAATGGTCAAAAAATTGCGTTTTTATCAAAAAATAAAAAACAGAAAAGCACTCGGTTAAATGTGCATTCAACCGCCGAAAATACTAAAGCATTAGAAAAGTTTAAGCAGAAAAACGCTAAAATTTTAAAGCGTGATCCTGTCGATATTCTAGATAAGATGCCAAAAGTTTTCGAGCGAAAGCATCAAGCGAGTCTTTCATTGTTGAGCTATCCCGGCATTAATAATCTGGTATGGTCAGATGACGAGACGATTCTATTTACCGCATTAACTTATAGCGAGCAGCACAAATCATTCCGTAATTTACACAGTTGGAATATTAAGACGAATCAAGTACGCCGCTTGACTGATGAAATCAATATACGACGTTTTGATCTGGCTAGGTTTTCCAATCAAACTGGTCACTTTATTATTGCGGAAAAGAGTGAGTTGGGACAATCTCAGCTAATAAAGCTGGATCTGAGCAGTGATAAACTTGTCAATTTGACTGAGGCGAGTTTAGAGCATATTTACGATTTCCCTAAAATAAGTCCGAATAAGCAAAAACTAGCTTATTTGCGCACAGGGCTAAATCAAAAGTGGCGATTAGCCGTCAGAGATTTAGAGAATAAGACCGATTTTTGGCTACCTTTACCTAAAGATTACCAGTATGTTTCTTTCCCGCTTTGGCACCCAAGCAACGGGAATTTACTTTTTGTCGCCAGCCAAGATAATGCTTTTCGCTTATACCAATATGATTTTGCGACCAAGACGCTTTCGGCTTTAACTTCGGGAGAACAAAGTGTTTATTGGCCGGAGTTTTTAACCGAAAACAAGCTAGTTTATTTGACCGCTAATGCGGATGGTATGGATCTGTATCAGATCAAACTAGACGAGTTAACTCCAAATAACTTAACTTTGAATTATTTAGCCCAAGACGATTTAGATGGCACAGTAAGTAAACCTGAAAAAAGGTATCTGAATCAAACCAGCAAGTGGATGTTACCACCAGCCGAAGTTAAAACTAGCCAAGATATAGGGCAACTAAAACCTTATGGTAGAGGCAAGCAATTTGGTACTTTGGTATTCGGCTTACATCAAAATACGGCGTCAACTGAATTGCTTGAGCTTGGTTTTAGAAGTTCGGATTGGCTACAAAAATTCAGCTGGCAAGTAAATTATAGTCAAGATACCCAAGCTGAGGTATTGGCTGGTGTTAATGCCAAAGCGAGTTATACGGCATTACCTGTCGATTTTATGGCTGAGCTTTATCAGTATGAAATGCGACCTGATCGCCAATCTAGTCAGGCTCAGCTCAGTCAAGCTTTTGATTTACCGCCGCAGCAATCCTTATCGGCTGAAATTAAACAAACGGGTGCTATGTTTAAAGCGAGTTTGCCTTATCAGCAAGCTTGGTTGAAGTTTGATACCTATGCTCAATACCAATGGATTGATTACCAATCTGAGTTAATGGCTGTTAACAAACAGCAAAATTTGATCCTAGGTTTTGAGCAATCTTGGCGTTATTTAATGCCTAATTATTACTTATATCAATCTAGCTCCGCTGATTTTATTCGAGGCAACACTGATAGTTTAAATTGGCAGGGCAATAACTTAGCTTTAGGGCTAGGTGTTCAATTTGAAAAATACGCCATTGAACTAGAAACCAAGCGGGTCAATCGAGCCAGTCAATCAGGAAATATTTTAAGCTTAGGTGGGTTTGAGTCTAACTTAGTTTCTAGCCAACAAAATATAAATCAGATTTTTAGTCCAGAATTGGCTTTTTATTCTCAGTTTGGTAATGACTATAGCAAACACCAAGCCAAGCTTAAGTATCATGGGTTTAATTTCTTTATGCGCCAGCAGCAGCTAGATGATAATGAGAAGATAAAATCTGTTGGCGTAGATGCCTCACTTTATATTCCTATGGGATTTACGGGTGTGAGCCAATTAAATGCCAAAATTGGCTACGCTAAGGTAAAATCTGAATTACGCAAAGATGATAATCAATTTTGGTTGAGTATTTTTCATAAGTGGTAAGTGCAAAGCTTAGTTTTAGTGTGATAGAAATTATAGTGGCTGAAGCTGCTATAAATTTGTTTGGAGAGATAAATGGCAGAACTTGAGATAACGGACCTAGTGGTAGGTGAAGGAAAAGAAGCGGTTAAAGGTGCGTTAATTACGACTAATTACCGCGGGTTTTTGAGCGATGGAACCCAGTTTGATTCATCTTATGATAAAGGCAGACCTTTTCAATGTGTGATTGGCACTGGACGCGTGATTAAAGGTTGGGATCAAGGCATTATGGGGATGAAAGTTGGCGGTAAGCGCAAATTATTTGTACCTTCTCATTTAGCTTATGGCGAACGTAGTATGGGCAGCGTGATACCTGCTCATTCAGATCTGAGTTTTGAGATTGAATTACTCGAAGTATTGACTCGTGATGATTAAGGGGTCCTGATCTTGGTTTGAGCTGGGCGTACGTTATTTTACAACGCAAATTTAAGGGGATTTATCCCGCTCAGCTTATTTTTTACTGGTACTGTTAATTGGCTAGCTTCTTTAAGTGAAACATAATTTGCTTATTTTTTGTTCGTGATATTATAATATTATTTCTGGTGTGAGGTCTTTAACCAGACATAACTATAATTCTAATGCAGGCTAAGGGTGATACTTGTTGTTAAATTTAAATCAGATGGGGTTGATTTAAATTTAAAGTGCCACCGGTGGCTAAGTTGGGTTTGTGGCTTTAAATTGGAAACTAACAAGATAAAAAAGGTAAAAAAATGAGAAAATTCTTATGCAGTTTGATTTTAATTCTGTTTAGTGCGAGCAGTATCGCAGCCTTATCTAGTGGGCGATATATTATTGTTTCAAAGTTAAATGGTAATGCTTTAGATGTTGCTAACTTTGATACCGCTAATGGCGCTAATGTGATGACATGGTATACCTTAGGTAATAATAACCAGCAATTTGATGTGCAAGATTTAGGGGATGGGTCGTACTCAATCCGAGCGGTCCATAGTGGTAAATCTTTGGATGTTTATGAATGGAATACTGGCGATGGTGCCGAAGTTAGGCAGTGGGACTATACAGGTGCAGATAATCAGCGTTGGTGGTTAGATTATTACGGCGCAGGAAATTATGCGATAACCTCTAAATTTAGTGGTAAGTCAATTGACGTATGGGGAATGAGTATGTTCCCAGGTGCAGACGCTAGGCTTTATTCTTACTGGGGCGGTGCGGGTCAATTATGGAGCTTTATTCGAGTTGGTAGCGCAAGCGAGTGCTATGCGGGCGCAACTTTAACCAATACTTTTGTTGATTGTGGGGGGAAAACAATCGGGCTAAGTTGTAGTGGCGATGATGAATCTCAAGGCGCTGTGTTATCGCTTGATAATTCAACGGTTAAAAATGTAAAACTCTCTTCAAGTGGCGGGGCTGATGGCATTCACTGTACTGCAGGTAACTGTACTATTGCTGATGTAACATGGAACGATATATGTGAAGACGCCGCGACAAATAAGTCTGAGGGAGGAACTATGACAATTGTTGGTGGTTCAGCATATAACTCAAATTCGGGTTATGGCGGAAAACCAGATAAAATTTTCCAACATAACTCTAAAAATAGCACCACAATTATTGGTGGAGGTTTCACCGCAACTGGGACTCATGGAAAGTTATGGCGGTCTTGTGGTAACTGTAGTAATAATGGCGGCCCAAGAAATGTGATCATTAACGATGTAAACATTAATGCGACTATAGGTTCGATTGCTGGTGTAAATAGTAATTATGGTGATATCGCGATTATTCGTAACTTAAGAATTAAAAATTATTCTTCTGGTAAGCCACCTGTATGTGAAGAGTATCAAGGTGTACAAAAGGGTAGCTCGTCGACTAAGTATGGGGAAGCGTGGAACTCTGCTAGTTGTAATGTATCGACTTCTGATGTGAGTTCTCTTTAGTTATTGGTTTAATTGCCAAATAGGCAGTATGCACTTAGTATTGTGCATGCGTTTTGGGAATTTAGACTTGCTTTAAAGTTGGAGGTTAAACCAACTTTAAAGCAATTTAAGTATTATTCGCTAAGTTTAATTTTTTGCTTAAATAATGGCAAATGTTCATCTTCTCTGTGGCTGACTAGGACGATTGTGCTGTGTCGCTGAGATTCAATGTGTTGCAAAAAGTTGAGTATTTTATGTCGGTTAACTTCATCAAGGCCTTGGGTTGGTTCATCTAGCATTAACAGCAAAGGGGCTTTGACTAAGGCTCTGGCAATTAATACTAACCTTTGCTCGCCGTAACTTAATTGAGAAAATAGTGAGTTAGCGGCTTTTCTCATACCTATTTTATCAAGCCAATGTTTGGCTATGTTTAACTGGGTGGCGTCTGGCTGTTTATATAAGCCGATTGAGTCATAAAACCCTGAAAGAACCACAGTTAGTACATTGCAATTGACTCTATAGCTTCTGTGTAATTCTGAACTGACCAAACCTATGTTTTTCTTTATATCCCAAATAGTTTCGCCCGAACCTCGGCGATAGCCAAATACAGTGACTGGATTGCTAAAGCATTGTGGGCAATCGCCAGTGATTAGGTGCATTAGGGTTGATTTACCCGAGCCATTTTTGCCGGTAATTAAGGTGTGCTCTAAGGGTTTTATATTTAAGCTAACCTCAGAAAAAATTTGACGCTGGTTGTAACTGACGCTGCAATTTTCCAGTTGGGCTAAATAAGTATGCTGGTAGTCGCTAATTTGGAAAGGGCGATCTGGCCAGTCATTATTATCGAGCGTCTCTATACTGAGGAGTTGGTCTAATGCTTGTCCTGTTTTACTTGAATTGAGCTGGCCTAAATTGAGTAATTCTCCCCGTTCAATAAAAGCCACTTGCTGACACCAAAGAGGAATGTCTTGGCGATTACTTAACAGTAATAATACACAAATGCCTTGCTGACTGGCTTGCTTTAGCGTTTCTGAAAGCGCTTGGCAAGACTCCGTATCTAAACTGTCGAATGGGTTGTCACAGATAAGTAAATCTATACCGGAAAAAATAGCTTTTAATATGAGTAATTTACGGCTTTCCCCTGTACTCAATTGGCGGTAGCCGGTTTCTAATTTTTCAGTTAAACCAAGCTGAGCGATTAAAGGGTGATTTAATTTATCTGCGGGTAAAAAGTCTTTGGCTTTAGTGCCGTAATCTACTTCATTGGTGATATCGGATTCATCAATTTTTAGCTCATGTTCGTAAACGGCTTGCTGCGCCTCAAAAGAAATTAAGCTTACTTTTTTCTGATTCGGTCTGAGTAACTCGTCGGCAGTATAATTAGCCAGTTTATCAGTAAGTAGCTGATCTAAATATTGTTTCCCTGAGCCATTTTTACCTACTACAACCCAACTTTCAGTTAAGAAAATTTGCCAATGCTTAATGATTAAATTTTTGTGTTTTAAATTATCAATACTCAGAATGGGCTGCATAAATTAACTCTAGTTTGCTGGTTGCTCTAGGTGCATAATAACAGTTCATCAGATTATTTGAGAGAAAGCTTGAGCATCCCCAAGACTAAAAAAAATCGTTTAAACCGAGCTTATTATCGTTCTGGCTTAGACCATAGATCTAGTTCTGATGTCTCTTTTGTTGATATCAGGCGAGCATTTGGTTTTAGAAGTATTCAAGTTGGTAAATGGGTAACACAAAAAGAGCAACAAATTGCGGCTAACTTAATTTTTGATGCCTTGTCCGATTTAGCCATGATTTTACAAATACCCAAAGAGGCAATTTCATTAAGGGGTAGTTTGTCGCTGGCTTTTGGCACTGGCGGACAAAAATTTGCTCAAGCTCATTATCATATTGGTAAAAAAGAATTAGCGTTGGCTAAAAATGCGGGTGGCGGTGCGTTAGCGCACGAATGGTTTCACGCCTTCGACCATTATATTTGTTCAAAAATGTTGAGCTTGCCTAAATCAAAATTCGCCTCTCATGCTTGGCTGTTATCTGAAGAGACTATGCAGCATGAATTAAATCAATTGTTATCCCAAGTTTATCAATGCATTTTTTTACAAAAAGATAACTCTCAGCTCCCAAGTGAGTACTTTAAAACAGCCGCTTTAATAGATAAAAAACTTGAGCAGGTGTATTACGCTTTACCTGAAGAGTTAGCCGCTAGAGCTTTTGAAGCTTATATTCAAGATTCAGTGAGTAATGAATTTCTTGTTAAAGGCACAAAGCAAAGCGATGAAGCAAAAGCCGGTTTGTATCCTTTAAACCAACACAGATTAGATATTGCGACTGCATTTGCTCAGTATTTTGAATTACTTGGTCGGTATTTATTTGCCGAAACTGCTAGATAGAAAACAAAACAGGCAGAAAGTATATTCTTTCTACCTGTTTACCGAGTTATGGTCAGGTGCTTATGGTAAAAGGTTCTCGCCTTTCCATAAATCTTCTAACTGTTCACGCTCTCTAACAAGGTGAACTGCGTCGCCATCAACCATTAACTCTGCCGCTCTTACTCGGCTGTTATAGTTTGAGCTCATAGTAAAGCCGTAAGCGCCAGATGAACGAATCGCTAATAAATCATCAGCAGCAATTGCTAAATCTCTATCTTTACCTAAGAAATCGCCCGTTTCACAGATAGGTCCAACAATGTCATATACCTTGCTTTCACGTTCTAGATTTGCATCTACAGGTATAATATTTTGCCAAGCGCTATATAAAGATGGGCGAATCAAATCATTCATTGCCGCATCAACAATCGCAAAGTTCTTTTCTTCGCCTTGTTTTAAAAACTCAACTTTAGTGACTAAGATACCCGCATTCGCCATAATTGCTCGGCCTGGTTCAAAGACTAGTTTTAAGTTAGGTCTATCAGCTACACGTTCTAACAAAGCAGATACATATTCGTCTGGTTGTGGTGGTGTTTCATCGCTATAAGTGACACCTAAGCCGCCACCTACGTCTAAATGAGATAATTGAATACCAGCTGCTGAAATTTCGTCAATTAAGTTTAATACTTTATCTAAAGCATCAATAAAAGGCTGAATTTCGGTTAACTGAGAACCTATATGGCAGTCGATACCTTTTACATTCAAGTTATCTAGTGAAGCCGCATATTTATACACTTCAACCGCTCGCTCTCTTTCGATACCGAATTTATTTGCTTTTAAGCCAGTTGAAATATATGGATGTGTTTTGGCATCTACATCTGGATTAACACGAATTGAAATCGGTGCAATTAATTCAAGCTCTTTAGCGACTTTATTGATTCTGTCTAATTCGGCTTCTGATTCAACATTGAAACAGTAAATGCCTGCTTCAAGTGCGTACTCAATTTCTGCTTCTGTTTTACCAACACCAGAGAACACGACTTTACTTGGATCGCCGCCAGCTTGGATTACTCTTGCAAGTTCGCCACCAGAGACAATATCAAAACCAGAACCCATTTTAGCCATTACATTGAGTACGCCTAAATTAGAGTTGGCTTTAACGGCATAACAAACTAAATGCGGGTGGCTTTTTGCTGCATTATCAAATGCCAACCAATGACGCTCTATGGTTGCGCGCGAATATATATAACAAGGTGTGTTATGAGTAGCGGCAATCTCAGCAACGCTTACGTCTTCAGCAAATAATTGCTGATCTTTATAGTTAAAAAAGTCCAAGCTTATCTCCGCTTATTTATCTGTTTGCTTACTTTCTGAATTTTGTTGTTGGCTATTCTGCTCTGTCTTTGCTGCTTTTTCTGGAATAAATAGCGGCCCTTTTTGTCCGCAGGCGCTTAGCAAGACTAATGCAATAATGGCTAACACTAATTTTGGTTGTTTCATATTTAACATGGTAACCGATTTAAATGATGAAGTTGGTTTATGCTCAAGAGTTTGGTGCATTTTACACAAAACTATGGGTATAATCTTGGGCATTATTCTATTGCAAAACCAAGAAAAAAACATGAGCCAAATAACAGAAACTCAATATCATCAACTTGTAGACGATATATTACTAGAAATTGAACAATTTTTAGAGAAAATTGAAGACGATTTTGACCTTGATTACGAAAACTTTGGCGGCAAATTAGATATTGAATTTGCTGATGGCAGCAAAATCATCATTAATAAGCAAGAGCCTTTGTTACAGTTGTGGGTAGCGACCAAGTTTAATGGTCATCATTTTAATTACCAAGACGGCGTTTGGATTGATGAAAGATTCGGCGACGAGTTTTGGCACTTTATGAATCAAGCGGCAAGTAAACAAGCAAACGCAACAATTAACTTCCGTAAATAGTGGAGATATAAATGGCTGAGTTAATACCTCACATTGATGTGAATCCGAAAGGTGATGTTAAAGCTTTAGTGGTATGGATGCATGGTTTAGGTGACTCTGGGCATGGTTTTGCGCCTATTGTTCCTGAGTTTAATTTACCGGACGAGCTTGGTATTAGATTTGTTTTTCCGCACGCGCCAGTTAGACCTATCACAGTGAATAATGGCGTGCCTATGCGTGGCTGGTACGATATCGTTTCATTCGATTTTGATAATCGTGCTGACGATTCGGGTGTTATAGAATCTGCAGTTGAGTTGCAAGCCCTGATTGATAATGAGCTGACAACTTATAATTTAACACCTGACAAGTTAGTGATTGCCGGTTTTTCTCAAGGCGGTGTCATGGCTTACCATTTAGGTTGTCGTCAAGCTCAGCCAATTGCAGGTATATTGTCTTTATCTGCTTATTTAGCTATGCCAAATCAACTTGCAGAGCAAGCATCAGATGCTGCTAAGCCAACACCTATTATGGCAATGCATGGTAATCATGATGAAATCGTACCAATTGAACTTGGCCGTTTATCTGCTGAAACCGTTAAGCAAGCTGGCTTCTCACTGGATTGGCTTGAGTATAATATGCAGCACAATATTTGCCCTGAGCAAGTTGAACAAATTGGCACTTGGTTAGCGCAAAAACTTGGTTAGGTTTAAGCTTACATTATGACCTTTGCCAGCTTAATTGGCAGCAAATATAAATTTGTTGCCTTAGTTTCCTTACTGATTTTTGCCGGTTTCACTGCAACTAGCTTAACTAGCTATTTTGTTGCACATAATAGCATTGCAAAACAAATTACAGAGTCCGCATTACCATTAACCAGTGACAATATCTACTCTGAAATTCAACGTGACTTGATGCAGCCTATCTTTATTTCTTCTTTGATGGCTCAAGACACTTTTTTACGTGAGTGGGTGATATCAGGTGAAATGGAAACAGATAAAATCACTCGATATCTTGCGGGCATACAAGAACAATATCAAACGGTCACCGCTTTTTTTGTCTCTAATGAGAGCGCGAATTATTATCACTCTTCTGGTCGATTAAAAGCCATTAACCCTGATGATAAACAAGATGCTTGGTATTTCAGAGTGGCTCAAATGTCATCTGAATACGAGATTAATTTAGATTATGACACTGCAAAGCCAGACAGATTAGTCGTTTTTATAAATTACAAAGTATTTGATTTTGATGAGAATTTTATCGGTGCAACCGGTGTCGGTTTAGCATTAACTAAAGTTAAAGCTTTAATTGAAAGTTATCAAAACCGCTTTCAACGCAAAGTTTATTTTATTGATCGTGCTGGAAAGGTGACATTGAGAGGCGAAGCTTACCAAGATTCAACCCGTTTATTTACAACTCCAGAATACCAAGCTCTGCTTTCCTCGGATTCCATTACAGAGCAAGCTGCATTCAGTTATAGTGATGATGGCAATCATGTACATGTGAATGCGAGATATATTCCTGAATTTGATTGGTACGTTGTTATAGAACAGCAAGATAATCAGCTCACTTCTTCATTAGTCACCTCATTAATTTTTAATTTGGCGGTTAGTTTAATTATTACCCTAGTTGTTTTAGTTGTAAGTTATTTTTTAATCACCACATTTCAAACTAAGTTAGAGTATATGGCGACGGTAGACAAATTGTCGGGCGCTTATAACCGACACGGCTCAGATATTCTTTTTAAGCAGTGCATCAATTTCGCCAAGCGTAAAAATACGGCTTTATCTGCGATCTTATTGGATATAGATTACTTCAAAAAAATTAACGATAAACACGGGCACTTGGTTGGTGATAAAGCGATTAAGCAGGTGGCTGATGTGGTTAAATCTCAACTTAGAAATTCAGATGCCTTGTGTCGCTGGGGCGGCGAAGAATTTTTAATTATCCTACCCGAGTGTGATTTAGATTCTGCTCGACAGCTTGCAGAAAAAATTAGAGCTGAGCTAACCAAAACTGCTTTTTTAAAGGATGATTTTTTATCTGCGAGTTTTGGCGTAGGTTCTCATATAGATGGTGAAACAGAAGCTGAGTGGGTTAATCGACTCGATTTAGCTTTGTATCAAGCTAAACACAAGGGTCGTAACCGAGTCGAGTTAGCAAATAGCTAGCTTGGCGTTTATGCTTACACTTCTAACCTTATTGTCATTGGTCCGTCGTTCATTAAGCTAACTTTCATATCGGCTTGAAATTGACCCGTTTGAACTGGAATGTTTTCGGCTTCAATTTGCGCGGCTAGATGTAAATATAGCTCGTTTGCGATTTCTGGCAGGGCTGCATTTGAAAAGCTCGGTCTCATGCCTTTTTTAGTGTCTGCAGCTAGCGTAAATTGTGATACAACTAATATCTCCCCGGCTACATCTTTAACACTTAAGTTAGTTTTACCTTCTTCATCTTCGAAGATTCGATAGCCAGAGATACGTTTTGCTAGCCTGTCGGCTTTGGTTTTATCATCGCCTTTTTCGACTCCAACAAAGACTAGAATACCTTTGCCGATTGATGCTATTTCTTTCCCCTCTACCACGACATTAGCATGGCCTACTTTTTGTAATAATGCGATCACGCTTTAATCCTGTTTGTTTTTTTCTTGAAAATATACTGCGAGTGCTCTACTGGCTTGACAAAAACTATGGGCAATAGCTGTCTCGCCTAAAGAGTGACCCGCTTTAGGCACGATTAGCAGTTTGCTGTTCTCCCAAGCTTGGTTAAGCTGCCAAGCTTGGCTGAGATCGCAGACAGCATCATATCGACCATGAATTAATGTTGCGGGTATATGCTGTATTTTATTGATGTTGTCTAAAATTTGATTTTCGCTAATAAAGCAATTGTTAGCAAAATAGTGCGCTTCAAGTAAAGCCATTGCTAATGAGTGATGAGCCTCGGTCGCTTCTGGTTTCAGGTTTGGAGTAAAGTGTAAGCGTGATATTTGGCTTTCCCATAAACACCAGCACTTAGCTGCATTTAATTGCTGGATTTGGTTATCGCTGGTGAGCAATTCAAAGTAAGCTTTGATGATTTGCGATGCCGTTTTATGTTCAGAAGAAATAGGCTTTATAAATTCTTGGTAGTAATCAGGGAATAATTTAGCTGCGCCTTGGGCTTCGTATAACCAAGCTAAATCTTGTTTGCGACCTAAGAAAATGCCTCTTAGTAATAAAGCAGAAACTCGCTCTGGATAAGCTTGTGCATAGAGTAAAGCTAGGGTTGTGCCCCAGCTTCCGCCAGCAACAACCCATTGTTCAATCTTTAAATAGCATCTTATTTTTTCAAGATCTGAAATTAAATCGGCAGTGGTGTTATTTTCTATTGATAAAAAGGGCTTGGAGAGTCCACAAGCTCGTTGATCGTAACTAATGATTCTATATAGTTCAGGATCAAATAGTTGCCTTATTAAGCTGTTACTTGCGCCACCTGGACCGCCATGGCAATAGACAACTGGAATCCCATCTGGATTGCCTGATTCTTCCACATATACTTGGTGGTTATCGCCGACGTCGAGCCAAAATTTATTGTTTTCATTTATCTCTGGATACAGCATATTGAGCTACTCTTTTTTATCATCTAGTTCGATTATAGACGTATTTATGTCATTCTTTTTCTGATATAGGTCCATAATACAAGTTAATTCGGCGCCGAATAATACGACTAACCAGCTAACATAGACCCATAAAAAGAAAATAGGGATAGCAGCGAGTGAACCATAAATGACTTGATAGGTAGGAAAAGCATTTATGTACCAACCAAATAAGTATTTTATGAGTTCGAAAAATATACTTGTCATGAGTGCCCCCAAAATGGCGGCTGTGTTGCTTGGTGGTGCTGTAGGTACGATTCTGTATAAGAGTAAAAAATACAAAAAAGAAAATAGCAAAGGCAAGGTCACAGTAAAATATTCTGTTGGTAGCCAAGATGCAGCTTGATTGATCCATTCGAGCGCTAAAAACGCACTAGTCGCTGCCAAGCTAATACCTATCAATAAAGGCCCGACTATAATAACCAGTAAGTAGGTTAATAAATCTTGCCAGAATGGTTTAAGTTTTTTGCCTTTGAAAATTTTATTTAGTTCTTTATCGACATTTTTCAGTAGCATCATAGCGACGAAGAGTAGGGCAGCTAAACTTAAGCCTTTCATCTCTGATACGTTATCAATAAAGCGGTTGAGGTGTTGGGTGATTTCTTGCCCTGCATTTGGCACAAAGTGATCGAATAGAAATCCTTCCATTGTTTTTTGCGCCGAATCAAAGAAATCGAAGCTACCAAAAATCCCCAAAATAACCGTTACAAAAGGAATAAAGCTCAGTAGAGTCACATAAGTCAGATGACCAGATATAATGGTCAACTCATCTTCTTGGCATTTAGCGAACAGTTGTTTGATAAAATTTAAGCTTGGCTTAATTTTTTCAATTGTTTTTTTTAACACAAACAAGTTTAACCATTTGATAAAAATTATTAATGGGACTAGTTTACGAGAATTTACTTAGATTTATAGAGCTTGTTGAGTTTTAATTTATATCTGTTTTGAGAAAACAGTATAATTTCAGCTAGCCACTACAGCAATTTATCATTTTGAGGAAAAGCATGGATTTTTATTGCGAACGTTTGGATTTAAGTTTTTGGTCAGAGCCGGTGAATGCTTTAACCAATTTAGGTTTTATACTGGCTGGCTTGTTCGCACTGACTTTATTGAATCGTCACAAGTTAAAACTTACCCATCTGAATTTGTTAGCTTACTTTATGATAATTATTGGTATTGGGAGCTTTTTATTCCATACTTTTGCGAGCCGTTGGGCTTTGTTTGCAGATGTGCTGCCAATTTATTTCTTCCAGCTTATTTTCTTGTTTAGTTATCAAAAATACGCGTTAAACTTTAATACTAAGCAAATTATTTTTGGCTTTGTATTGTTCATTTTGGCCGTAGTTGCGAGTAAATCCATACCCGTTGCAATGAATGGTTCAGAAATGTATTTACCAACTATAGTCGCCTTAGTTGTTTTCAGCTGCCTATATAAATTAAGACAAGGTCGATTTGATTTTGCGTTACTCATTGCTAGCGGCGTATTCAGTCTTTCGCTTTTGTTACGGACAATTGATAACGCTATTTGCCAAGACTTTCCGCTAGGTACGCATTTTGGTTGGCATTTGTTGAATGCTATCGTGCTATTTTTTACTTGGTATAGTTTATACCTAGATGCTAAAGCCAAGGCTTAAACAAGCTGAGTTATAAAAATATATCTTTGTTATAGACGCCGTTGTATTTGCGGCTGCCATCTTTTTTCCAAAAGTCTATGGCTGGAATTTGTACTTCCCACAGCTCAGTTGCGTTCCAAGTAAATTCATTGTGGAATCGGCTATTAAAATAGCTAACATCATAATGGCAAGTATGACGAGTTTCTTTAAAGAACAAATTGCTATTACTCGAAACTATGACTTCAGCTTGGGTTAAAAATTGCAGCTGGCGCCGAGTGATTTGTTTACAGATAGGCTCATTAATATCGGCAGGGTAGAGTGAGGAGACAATCGCTCTTTCGATTTCCCCTGTTTCTTGTTGGATAAAATAAATTCCAGAGCCTAGTGGGAAACGACCAACCATGTTCAAAAATAAGCTGACGTACTCATTGTTGTACTGATTATTGGTTTTTCCTTGCTCTATTATGTCGTAGGCTTGGTAAACTTGCTGGTAATCAAACTCTTCTTTGGTGGAAAGCAAGATAGAGCTATATACCATAGGTATTCTGATTAAGTCGCCAAGTTCATGTTTAGGTGAGTTAAGACTTCTTAACGTTTCTAACATAAACAGCACTTTCTCTTTTTCTTCTTTGATAAATTTTGCTCTGGCTTCTTTGGTATCAAACCGCATATTTGGAATACCAATACCTAGCTTGATGTAATCTAATGTTTTGCTGTTAATGGTATTGATGAGCTGAGTTCTTTCTTCGTTATCTAATTGACGGTATCTATCCCCATCAAAAATTGCATTCACCTCTGGGCTGTGGCTGCCAATAGATTGAAGTAATGCTGCTTTCGCTATCGGTTTTAGAACTTCTTCTCGGTACGCCATTTTTAACTCAGCAGGCATAGGCTTTTTCAAGCTTTTGCTATGCTCAGCTTGCATGCCTTTTTCAGCCATTAAGCTAAATGCTTCTTTAGATTGAAATAATTTTCCAATTCTATTTTTTATGTAGGGCGTTTGAAATTGGCTATGGTGCCTTGCTTCTTCAAATAGTGCTATGGTTAATGCGGTAATATAGATAGGTTTATATTTTTCGTTTCTGACGTGTCTAACTTTGTCTTCAGGTGAAGGCGAGGACAGCGCAATTGTGCCCAATAATTGGCTGAAAATTCTTTGACCATCGAGTAAATCTAGAATTTGATCTGTGAGGTGATCTAACATCTCATATCTTTGATTTCGGCTATGCTGCATCGCCGTTTCTAGTGTGTGTAGGTCATCTTCTAATTTAGCTTGTAGGCTAGACAAACGTCGTAAATATCTATCGGTTGACGGTTGGTCTTTAATCTTGGGTAATTTACCTTTTTCTTTTCGGTAATTTTCGATTATGTCGATCTGATCTTGATAGGCTTTTATATTGGCTTTTAATTTCTTTAAGCTTTTGTATTGATCCTGATAGCTTTCAAAAAATATGGCTGCTTCATCAACTAGCTTACGGTAGTTTTCTCTAAAGGATGTGATTTTTTTTGAGATGGCACTCGCCATAGTCGGAATTTTTGAAAACCGATCATCTTGATTGTTTTTGTTATTTTTGGGTTTGCTATCTAGCAACATCAGACTAATTGACTTCTTTTTTTAATTAACAACGCCTAACAGCCAATATCTGATAGGTAATAAGCTTAGCTAGCATTTTTCATCCTTGCTTTGTTAACAGATAGTAACAGCAGAACACTCAATTTTGAAGCCGTTTCCACATTTCCTTCTGCTTGTGATAATTACTTCTCGTTATTCGAGTAATATCGAATTACCAAATATAGACAGCTTTAATCGATAACTTGTTGAGATCGCCATCATAATTGTAGTAATCAGTTTGGCCATCTTTACCTGAAGTCAGTTCTAGATTACCCAGTTCCGCTTCTGTCACTAAACTTAAGTTTCTTGATAACCTATAATTTAATCCTGCAGACAATCGACTATAAGTATTATCGGCAATTGCTGTGTCAGCTTTAATATGCAGCACAAGTGATTTATATAACGGCATGTCTAATCTTAAGCCGGTATATAGTTGGAATTGGTCCGCTTTTAACTGTGCTTGTTCAACTAGGTTTATTTTAGTGTCAAATTTATGGGTAAGGTATCTTACGCCAGCTAAACCATAGAGCCTTAAGCCATTTCTGAACTTAATAATTGCCAAGCCCGCATCCATTTCTGCGCTTAAGCCCTTTAACTCTATTGCATAGGTCGAGTTATTCGCGGTTGCTGTATCCGTAACTTTAAACTGTTCTAGTGCGTAGCTAAAGGCCCAATCACTTGAAATTGAGTAACCTTCAAAACCAACTAAAGTATGCATGAGTTGAGCACTTGTCTCAGCAGTTAATTCGGCACTAAGTGATTGGTTACTCGCTTGTGTTTGGTCATAAAATTGAATATCTGAAGAGGCTTGGTATTTGGATAAACCAATTGCAAAGCCATGATGCCAACCGACCGCTGAAGCAGAACAACAAACGAAAGTGGATAAGAATAATAATGAATTTACAAAACCTTTGTACATAACCTACCTTTTTATAACTGTGTCGATCAATGTTAATAAACTAAGTTACGGCTTATAGTTCATCTGAAAACAGAATATTTATATTATTTGAGAGTATTTTACATGAGTTTCGCATGTGAATATTCAATGCATTCAATTTCTATACCCTTTAACTTATATAATGTTACGCTGAAATTCGCAATTTTAATATTATTTAGTATAGTGTTTAGTAGATTTAATTTGAGGGTAGGTCATTTATGTCGCGTTATCAGCGTGGAATTTTAGCTGAAGCAAACTTGCACAGTTTATATTTATTATTTAATGCCGTTGATGGTGTTGAAGAAGATATCCGCCATCATTTGGCTGGATTCCACAAAATGATTACTCGCTATGACAATGAATATTCAGAGTCTGAATTAAGCGCTTTTGTTGCGGTTGGTGCCAATTATTGGGATCAGCTTTATCCAGATGCAAGACCTAAGTTGCTCGTCGACTTCCCTGAAATTCCTGATGCAATCCATCATGCACCCAATACCCCTTATGATTTATTTGTCCACATTCGTTCAGACCGTGCAGATGTTAATCATTTGGTCGGTAGCCAGATTTGTGATTTGTTCGGCGATAGTGTCCGCTTAGCTGAGCAAGTGAAAGGTTTTCGTTTTCTCGATGGTCGAGATTTAACTGGATTTGTCGATGGTACAGAAAATCCACATGGTGGTCGACGCCGTGATGTTGCTATCGTCAAAGATGACGACGAAAAGTTTATCGGCGGCAGTTATATCCATATACAGCGCTATCGGCATAAACTAGATTTATGGAAAGAACTACCTGTGGTAGAGCAGGAAGATATTATCGGCCGAACTAAGGCTGATGATGTTGAGTACCCAAGTAAAGATAAAGCTGATTTTGCCCATACCAAAAGAACCAGCTTAAAAGATGAAGCAGGTAATTCAATTGAAATACTACGTCAAAGCATGCCTTATGGCACGATGAAAATACAAGGCTTATTTTTTGTGTCTTGTTGTCATACGCCAACGGCTTTTAATTTGATGTTAGAAAGTATGTTGGTTGGCGAGAATGGCCACTATGACCATTTATTAAATTATACCGAAGCTGAAACTGGAGCTGCATTTTTTGCCCCATCCATTGATTTTTTAACGTCTTATTCCAGTTAAAGATAAACCACTAAATGATATTAATTAGTGTTGTTTAGTGGTTACATCGCATAAATCTAGCTAGATGCTTGCTTGTCCTTGTGTAAGTAAATCTTATCCCTTAGCTATGGTTTGGCTAGGTAGCCTTGGATTTGCCATTTTTGCAAAATCCCAAAGCTAGTTTCCGCACTTAAGAAGTTATCATCCAAACTAAAAGCAAAATCTAATACACTCGCAGTTGAGCTATCTGCTTCAAATGGCCACTCGGCTAATAGTTCGCCTGATTTGACTGACCATAGCTTAACTTTTTGATTTGGTGCGCCAGTCGCAAGCCATTCACCATTATTTGAAAATACAACAGAGCTAAAAATTTGCTGTCGAACGGGGTAGTTTAATTCGGTTATTTTTTTGCCAGTGGTGAGGTCCCAGAGCCAAGATTGATTCATGCTATTTGCCGTAAATGCATACCTAGCTTGATTATCTAATGCAACTTGGCTGATCCGGCCTGTGTGAGTGAACTTGTTTCTTACTTGCCCCGTTTTACTATTCCATAAATAAGCCATGCCCTCATAACCACCACTTAAAACATAAGCACCATTGGCAGACATAGCTATTTGAGTGATACGATCAGTGTGGCCTAAAAATTCTATTCTTCGCCCTGTTTCTACATTGATGTGAATCACTTTACCGTTCAGTAAACCTAATGCGACAAATCTGCCTTGATTGCTGATTTTGGCAGAAGTGATGCTAGATTCATCGATACTATAAAAGCCTTTATTCGCACCCGTATTGATATTCCATATTGCGAAATTTTGCCTGTCTGCAGTTAAGACAGCCTGACTATCATGGCTAATTTCTACTAGATGAATTTGGCTATTTTGTTTGAATTTATGGTTCCAGACATATTTAGTTAAGTTTTTTTCTGTGTCCCAAAAGAGCACGCCATTTTGAGTGCTCACAGCTGCATATAAGCCAGCTTGTGATAACGCTGATGCATAGGCACCATTGTCTGTATGGATTTGATGCAGTACCTCGGTTGGCGGAGCTTTGCTGCAACTAACAATACAAGCAAGACTCAATATACTTAGATGAGTTACTACATCTTTTTTTGCTTGGGCGATTAACTGAATAATGCGCGGTGAAATAATTGCCATTGTTTAGCCAAATGTTGAGACGGTAAATGCTTAAAGTCTGATCGAACAAATTGTCTTATTTGTCCTTCAATCCAGCTTGTTAGCAAGTTTGCGATAACATTGTCGTCAGAAACCAAATCTTTTCCTTCACGCATAGGTCTTTCGCGCAAAACTTGTTTGAATTGCGTTTCTATTTTTTCAAATAAGCTGGTGACTCGAGTTCTTAAACGTAATTGTTCGCCCATAAGTGCTTCGCCACTAATCATTCTTGAAATGCCTGGGTTTTTTTCGGCAAATAGCAAGACTAATTGAGCTATTTTAAGACTTCTGCTTGCCGACATTTTATCTTCTTCAAGAATTTTATTGATTCGAGAGAATAAGGTTTCTTCGACAAAATCTAATAAACCTTCAAACATTCTTGCCTTGCTGGGGAAGTGGCGGTATAGCGCGGCTTCAGTTACGCCTACGGCTTCTGCTAGTTTAGCCGTCGTAATTCTTTCGCCCGGGTTATTTTCTAACATAGTGGCCAAGGCTTGGAGGATTTCTTGCTTTCGGTTTGAACGTTTTCTAGTTGTCATAATACTTATAGTCTAGTTTAGATTTTAAAAGAGTTGGCTTTATTTTTCTTCGTATTGAGCCGCGATTAGTTGCAATAAATGTATGGCTAAATTTTGTTTGTCGGTTTGCTCTATTTCAACTGACCCCTTTGGCCAAAATACAGTCACAGCATTGTCATTACTATTGAAGCCAATGGCTTGGTTTGAAACATCATTTGCGATTATCATGTCTAAATTTTTGCGCTGCATCTTGTCTTTCGCATAATGTGCTAAGTTCTGAGTTTCTGCAGCGAAGCCCACGCAAAAAGGTTTTTGAGCCAAGCTAGCGATACTTGCTAAAATATCGGGATTCCGTTCTAGCTCTAACGTTAATTCATCAGATGTTTTTTTCATTTTCTGCGGTGCGACCTGCTTCATTTTGTAATCCGCTACAGCGGCGCAGCTAATAAAAATATCGCAGTTTTGAGTGTACTCTTGCGCAGCCTGTAACATTTGTTCTGCATCAGAAATACTTATTTTGGTAATGCCGCCCGGTGTTTCAAGTGAGGTCGGTCCACTAATTAAGTTAACTTTAGCACCTAGCCACTGAGCGGCTTGCGCGAGTGCGTAGCCCATTTTCCCTGAGCTGTGATTTGAGATATAACGAACTGGATCGATTGCTTCTCGGGTTGGACCTGCGGTTATCGTTATATTTTTATTCGCTAGTACTTGAGGTAAAAAGAAGCTCGGCAATAAATTAATGATTTGCATTGGTTCTAGCATTCTGCCAGCACCAACATCGCCACAAGCTTGTTCGCCATGCGCTGGACCTAAAGTGAATCGACCATCTTTATGTAAGGTTTCTATATTTCTTTGGGTTGCTGGAGAAGCCCACATTTGCTGGTTCATTGCCGGGCATAAAATGATTGGCGCTGCGCTAGCTAAACAAAGTGTGGCAAGTAAATCATTCGCCATACCATTGGCGATGCGAGCGATAATATCTGCCGATGCCGGCGCAATTAAAATCAGGTCAGCCCATTTTGCTAATTCTATATGACCCATAGCTGCTTCTGCTGCTGGATCTAATAAACTATCTGAGACCGGATTACCCGACACAGCTTGCATGGTTAATTGTGTGATAAAGGCTTTTGCACCTTCGGTCATTACGACTCTAACTTGAGCGCCTCGCTCAGTTAATCTTCTGGTTAATTCAGCGCATTTATAGGCTGCAATACCGCCAGAGATTCCAAGTAAAATTTTCTTATTTGTGAGCAAAACAGTTCTCCATGTTTAGAGTTTTAAATAAGTACTTACTTCCATTAAACCTAGCTAAATATAGCGAATGAAGTGGGGCTTAGTTTGGCTGAGTATAAATTGGTTTGATATTGACTGCAATGTAGAGAATCGAACTTTTACCTGTGCCTTTTTCACAAGTTGAATTTGAATTACTTTAAATTGAGGGCAACTGGACTAAACTGAACTCAAATACTCTGCTATTTAGTTTGAACTGTGAATTATTCAAGGATGAAAAATGAATATTAAAGACCTCCCTTTATTTGAACGGCCTAGAGAAAAGTTATTACGCCAAGGCGCTAAATCTTTGTCTGACTCAGAGCTGTTAGCTATCTTTCTTAGAACCGGCGTATCAGGGCAATCGGCGATAGAGCTAGCAAGACAACTCCTAATTGATTTTGGCAGCTTACGGGGCATTCTAGGCGCTGATTTAACCCATTTTTGTCACGCTAGAGGGTTAGGGGAAGCTAAATTTTGCCAACTTCAAGCTTGCGTCGAAATGACTAAGCGGTTTTTAAGCGAAACTCTAGTCAAAGAAAATGTTTTTGACTCTGTGGATGCGTGTCGACAGTATTTAACAGCAGAGCTGAGAGACCAAACTAATGAAGCCTTTGCTTGTTTGTATTTAGATAACCAAAACCGGCTTATTCAATTTGAAACTTTATTTTATGGGACGATAGATGGCGCTGCTGTTTACCCTAGAGTTGTGGTTGAAAAATGCTTGCATAAGAAAGCTGCGGCGGTAATTTTTGCACATAACCACCCTTCTGGTATTGCTGAGCCTAGCCAAGCTGATAGGGCCATTACGATTCGGCTAAAACAAGCTTTATCTTTAATTGATGTTAATGTGTTAGATCATTTTATTATTGGTGATGGTCAAGTGGTCTCGTTCGCTGAAAGAGGGTTATTGTAAGCTTTTTTCAATATTCAGTTAGAATTAAGCATATTTTTGATAAAAATATTGACTAGGTAAGTGCTTTACTGTATAAATTGCGCCCTCTTGAATCAGGGTACGCAAACGAATTTATTCTTGAGTCAGCAAGCTTAAGAATGGAAGTATTTGGAGACACAGCAATGTCTAAAGTATGCCAAGTAACTGGTAAAAAGCCTGTAGTCGGTAACCACCGTTCACACGCTAAAAATGCGACTAAACGTCGTTTTTTACCAAATTTACAATCGCACCGTTTTTGGGTTGCGAGTGAGAACCGTTTTGTAAAACTTCGTATATCAACCAAAGGTATGCGTATCGTTGATAAAAACGGTATTGATGCAGTTTTAGCTGATATCCGCTCACGCGGTATCAAAATTTAAGGAAGCCTAAGATGCGCGATAAAATCCGATTGGTTTCTACTGCCGGTACTGGTTATTTCTACACTACCGACAAGAACAAAAAAAACATGCCTGGTAAATTTGAGATCAAAAAATTTGATCCAAAAGTACGTAAGCACGTTGTTTTTAAAGAAGCTAAAATCAAGTAATCGATTTTAATTTTAAAAAACCCGGTCTATCCGGGTTTTTTTATACCTAAAATTTTTGAATTGAAAGGTTAGAGCTCTAAAATGATAAGACTGAGTCGCAAAGGTTGGAATAACGTACTCATTTTTGCCAGCCTCTTTATGATTTTAATTTTTAATGGTGTGCACAATAAATTAATCAATAAAGTCTCACCGGAACAAAGTAAAAACCTCCTGCCTGTCGCAGAAGTCGTTCTAAGTGCCGACTTTCCTAATATTTCAGTGGAGCGTGTTGGCCGTGGTTGGAGAAGCTTGCCGCAAAGCGAGTATACTGATCAGCAAATCTCTGACGTTATTAATCTGTGGCAGCAATTAGCAGGCGATTTAGTCACGAATGAAGTTTTGCTTGAGCAACTAAAACAGAGTTACCCAAACAAGGTGGTTAGCTTTTGGTTTGCAAACTATGAATCTGCTTATGTACTACAGATATTTCAACATACAGATGGGCTAACGTATATTAAGTCTCCAGATGCTTGGTATTTAACAGATGCAATTAGCAGTGAGTTCTTTCTTTAATCTGAACTGATTGAATCTGGTGTTAAGCTAGCGCTACCGCAGTTCCAAGTATTCTGCCTGCTATTTATATCAACTGTTTGGCCGCAAATTTCTATATTAGCTAGCATGTTCTTTCTGTTTGCGAGCGACTTGACTTGAATAGTCGAGTCTTGAATTGTAATGTTTGCAACACCTGCAGGTGCTTGCTGGCCCTCATTCCATAAATTCATTAACGATGCTGTTGGGTTTAAAATACTGACATTGTTAAAGTACAGGTTTTTGGTATATCTGCCTTTCCTTGCATCTATAATGGCATTGCCTGTATTCGTCCTACCCTGATTACCTATGATTAAGACATTTTTAAAAGTTGCGGTTGCATTGTTGCCATAGCTTCCCCAGCCAAATTGGATAGGCAGGGTATTACCAATCATTTTTATCACAGTGTTTTCGACGCTAATGTCGGCATAAACCTTAATGATATCATCGGCGGTTTCAAAGTAGCTATTGCGGACGATAGTGCCGTCAGCGGCTGAAACGCCGTCACTATTATTTTGGTGCCCACCTCTGGCATCTATTGCTCTAACCGAATCAATTATCAGTTTGGCTTTGTCTCGCCCTGTGAAATGGAATGCATAAGGATCTAGAGAAGTTAAATTGGTGATTTTTACTGTGATATTACCCTTTGCAAGTACGGCTGATTTACATAACCCACAGCCGTTATTTTTCTTGTTGTAACGGGTAATTGGAGTGCCGTAAATGACAGAGGTGTATTTGTCTTCGCCTTTAATTTCCATACTATGAAAAACGTTAAAACGACCTTGAACTCTGACGTCTTTAGCTATTATGAGGTTTTTTATTTGGGTTGGAACCGTCCAGCCAGTATGCCCGCCAGTTAGTGAACCATTGGTTGTAAGCTTTAACGTTTGCTGTTGTCCATCCCAAATGTATTCACCAGAATATGATATTTTAGGTGGTGTTGTCGTGGCACAGGCAGTTAAAAATAAAAGAATGAAAGAGGATAGGGCAAGGCGCATAAGCTAATTCCAAAATATTGTTTTATGTCTATTTTGGTGTTTAAGTGCGCAAACGCAAGATAACTATGGCTAAGTTAAGTAAAGCTAGCCATAGTTACTCTTCAGTTGTTATTTTTGCGGAATAACCTGTTTTAAATACTGGAAAATTTGACGTGAGTATTTAGGTGGCTTGTCTTGTTTTTTTTCTTTTTGTGCTTGGCGCATCAACTGACGTAGTTGGCTGCGATCAAAATCTGACTCTGGGTGTGCTTCAATAATTTTGTTAATCGCACTATCACCATTTTCAATTATTTGATCACGATATTGCTCCAATTTATGAAAGTGTTGATTGCTCGCAAGGTGTTGATTTTCAATTTTAGCTAAAGCGATTTTAAACTCTTCTAAATCACGGTAACGCATCAGCTTACCAATATATTGAGTCTGTCTTTTATAGGCTATGTGCTTGCCTTTAACTTTAATCGCATGATCAATGGCTTTTTGAAGCTCGTCATCCATTGGGATTTTTTTGATATTAACGGGTGAAAGTTTGAGTATTGCTTCACCAATTTCTTGAGCTTCTTCAGCATCTCGTTTTAACTCTGATTTACTGACGTAAATAATTTCTTCGTTCGGATCAACTGGATCTTGCCATTGCTTTGTCATAATTATTGCTGCTGTTACTTGTGATTTAGTTAATTATAGCGAAATCTATACTGCTATGTGATTTTAGCTGATTTTAATGTCAGCGAAAAATCAGACTATGTTACACTAACTAAAGGAAATTGTATTTAGTGTACTAGGTTATGATTGAAGAAATAAATCAAGTTGAGCAAGCCGTCAGCGAAGCTGTTGCGTTAGCTAAAAAATTAGGTGCGACAGCATCAGAAGTGTCTATGTCTAAGCAACAGGGCATTAGTGTCGGTTGTCGCATGCAAGAAGTTGAAACTGTTGAGTATGATTACGGCGGTGCTTTAGGCATTGCGGTTTGGTTTGGTCAAAGGAAAGGCACAGCCTCTACTTCTGATTTATCTCCAGAAGCGTTAAAAAAGACAGTTGAAGCGGCTTGTAATATAGCTAAATACACATCTGAAGATCCGTTTAGCGGGATTGCTGATCCTGACTTGATGATTAAGACTGTGCCCGATCTTGATTTATACCACCCGTCAAATATCAACACAGACCAAGCGATAAAAATGACGTTGGATTGTGAAAAAGCGGGATTAGAAGCTGATGAGCGAATTCAAAATAGTGATGGGGCTTCTTTTTCTTCGCATACTGGTTTTAAAGTATATGGTAACTCAACTGGCTTGATTGCTGCTTACCCTAGCTCTAGACACAGCTTAAGCTGCGCCTTAATCGCTGGTCTGGGAGAAGATATGCAGCGTGATTATGCTTATACGGTATCGCGAGTGGCTAATAACCTAGAATCCGCAGATGTAGTTGGTAAGCGTGCTGCGGCTGAGTCGGTTGCACGTTTAAATGCTCGTCAGTTATCGACGATGAAAGTACCTGTGTTATTTAACAGTGAAATAGCAAGTAGTTTATTTGGTCACTTTATTGCTGGTATTAGTGGTGGCAACTTATACCGTAAAGCGACTTTTTTGCTTGATTCATTAAACACCCAAGTTTTTCCTGATTGGCTAAATATTGTTGAAGATCCTTTGATTCCGCAAGGATTATCGAGCCGAGCATTTGATTCGGAAGGGGTCGCGACACAGAAACGCAATATAGTTGAAAACGGTGTGTTGAATACTTGGTTATTGACTAGTTACTCTGCAAATAAAATGGGTCTACAAACGACAGGCCATGCTGGTGGTATCCATAATTGGTTGGTGGGTGCTGGTGGTGGCAGTTTTCAACAAATGCTACAAAAACTCGATACAGGTTTGTTAGTCACAGAAATGATGGGCCAAGGCGTAAATGTTGTCACTGGCGATTATTCAAGAGGTGCTGCAGGTTTTTGGGTAGAGAAAGGCATTATTCAATACCCAGTACATGAAATTACTATTGCCGGAAAACTATCTGATATGTTTAGTAGCATAGTAGCGATTGGTGATGACATAGATCCTAAAGGCAGCATTCAATCAGGTTCGGTATTAATTAGCGAAATGCAGGTGGCGGGTAATTAATTAATCCGGCTTTAGATTAAAGGCCAGACAAAATTTAGCTAGAACATGGGCTTGTTTAAATTAAGCCCATTTAATCACTGATTTATTGCAAATAAATACTTAACCTGAGCTCAGGTTACTTACATCAATAACCAAGATGCCGTGCCTAAGAAGGCAAATATACCAACAATATCCGTCACTGTAGTTAAGATAACACTACCTGCAAGTGCAGGATCTATCTTGAATTTTTTCAATATCAGCGGCACTGCTACTCCAGATATACCTGCTGCTATCATATTCATCAACATAGCGAAGGCGATAACAATCGCTAAGTATAAATCTTGTTTCCATAAACCGACGACACTGGCAATAAGCACAGACCAAATTATACCGTTTAAAATACCGACAGTTAATTCTTTAATCATTAAACTGCGGGTATTACTAGGAGAGACATGACCAAGCGCCATAGCTCGAATAACAAGTGTTAAGGTTTGATTACCAGCGACACCACCCATACTAGGAACTATGGTGTTTAAAATTGCTAATACGGCAAGTTGGCCTAAAACATCTTCAAATAAATTTGAGACCATAGCCGCGAGTAGTGCGGTTAATAAATTTACGCCTAACCAAATGGAACGTTTTTGAGTACTCTTTACAACAGGGGCAAAAGTATCCTCTTCATCATCTAAACCCGCCATACTCATCATAGAGTGCTCGGCATCTTCTCTGATGATATCAACCATGTCATCAATCGTAATTCGCCCGAGTAAGTGATTCTCTTCGTTAACGACAGGAGCTGATATCCAGTTATGGCGTTCAAATAAAATCGCAGCTTCGCTTTCGGGCATAGTCGCTGGAATTGGGACTATGTCTGTATTCATTAACTCTGAAATAATGACTTCAGGTTGAGAGGTTACGAGTGCAGTCAAACTAACTTCGCCAATTAACACATCTTGCTCATCGACTATGTATAGGGTATCTGTCGTTTTCGGTATTTCTGAGCGCATTCTTAAATAACGCAGTACAACTTCAACACTGACGTTGGGTCTAATTGTGACCGTATCTGTGTTCATTACTGAGCCAGCGGAATACTCTTCGTATGCAAGTGCGGCTTCAGCTCTGTGTCTATCTTGGCTATCTAATGCTTGTAAAACTTCTTGATAAAGCTGGTCGGGTAAGTTTCTTAATACGTCCGCTAAATCATCTGTATCCATGCCTTCTGTTGCTTCAGCAACAGCTTCAGGCATCATTTGATGGATTATACTATTTCGTACGTCGTCGCTTAGTTCTTCTAAAATTTCGCCGTGAAATTCAGTATCTATCAGATCCCAAAATAGTATACGGGTTTTACCCGGTGAAGATTCTAATAAATGTGCGACGTCACAAGCCGGCATATTGTGTAAAACATTTCGAACTTGCACAAACATACCTCGGCTGAGCGCCAATGTAAGTTCGTTTAATGTGCCACGATTAAGTGTTTGTTCGTATGCTTCAGGCATGCTAACTCGTATTTATTGAAATAAAACAGATAAAAATGTTTATTGTGTGTCTTCTGGTGTTTATTTTAACGCAGATTTTAGATAAGGCTATGAATTTATTGTGTCTTTGAAGTAAGAATACTAAATGCTTTCTTCGTTAAACTTGGCATTAAACAATTCTTCTACAGCGATTAAGGCTTGTTCTGCATCTTCGCCTTCACAGCTGACTTCGACTTGGTTACCCGTCGCACCCGCCAACATTAGCAATGCCATTACGCTATTTGCGTTTGCTGACTTTTCTCCGTAAGTGATGACGACTTTGCTTGAAAAATTTTGCGACAGCTGTACAAGTTGGGTAGCCGCTCGAGCATGTAAACCTAACTTATTCTTGATTAGTAATGTTTTTTTTATAATGGGCATTTTAGTGTTTAGCTTGCTCGCGGTGAATAATGGCAACATCTGAATGGAGCTTAGCGAAGTGGAAGCCCAGCATTTCGGTAATGTAAACTGATCTATGCTTACCACCGGTACAGCCTATGGCGACAGTCACATAACTTCTATTATTTTGTTCTAAATACGGCAACCAAGATTCAATATTATCACTAATTTGATTGATAACCTGGCCGACTTCTTTGTGACCTTTTAAAAACTCTTGTACTGGTTTATCTAGACCAGTTAAAGGTCTGAGGCTTTCATCCCAATGAGGATTTGGTAAAAACCTGACATCAAAAACATAATCTGCGTCGGATGGTATACCGTATTTGAATCCAAAAGATTGGAAAACAAGTTTTAGTTGGCCTGCTTTTTTGTTGAGTACTTTATTGGTAATGAGCTTATTTAAATCGTGAATGCTGGATTCGCTCGTATCTATATACAGATCGCTAATTTCACGAATAGGTCTAAGTAAATGATCTTCTTCAAGAATGGCTTCTTCTAAACTTAATCCAGCCGTCATCAAAGACAAAGGGTGTACACGCCTGGTTTCGGAATAGCGTTTTAATAAAGTTTGGTTGCTAGAATCCATGTAGACAACGACTACATCAGCAACGGCTTTTAACTGCTCAATTATTTGTGCTAAATCATTTTGCCAGTCACTAAAGTTTCTAATATCTAGATTTAATGCGATGCGAGTATATTTGCCTTTCAAGGCGTCAGGCAAGAATGGTAATAATTGAATTGGTATATTATCAACACAGTAAAATCCTGCGTCTTCTAACTGATCTAGTGCTGTTGATTTACCCGAACCAGATCGGCCTGATAATATAACAAGTTGTAGCATGATTTTATTCCGTTATCGCTTGATATAATTCTGTACTATTTTGTGCTGATTTTATCTTTTTAAGAACTGCTTTATCAGATAGTTTTTCTGCGACAGCGGCCAGTGATTTTAAATGATTATTACATTCGTTATCTGGTACCAATAACGCAAAGAAAATGCTCACAGGTTTATTGTCTATAGCATCAAAATTTATAGGTTCATCTGTGGTTAAGAAAATCGCTATGGTTTTATCTGTATTTAGCAATCTACCATGAGGTAGTGCAATACCATTACCTATACCTGTACTACCTAAACGCTCTCTATGTAATAAGGCGTCTAAAATATCCTGTTCTGGGATATCTTGTAGTATTTCAGCAGCAGTATGGCTAATAATTTCTATAAGTCGTTTTTTGCTTGAAATAGAGACTGCACATAAAGTGCAGTCTTGAGTTAATAATTGATTGATATTCATTAATGGCTTTTGAGCTTTTCTTTATGTTTAATGACTTGTCTATCAAGCTTATCAATTAAGCTATCTATTGCCGCATACATGTCTGTATGCTCGGCATTTGCAAATACTTCACCGCCTTTTAAATGCAATGTCGCCTCTGCTATTTGATTCAGTTTTTCAACGTTAAGGATGACATATACATTGTTGATGTGGTCAAAGTGTCTCTCTAGTTTAGAAAATTTAGTGTCTACGTATTCTTTTAAAGAATCAGTAACATCGATATGACGACCAGTTAGATTAATTTGCATATAGGCTATTCCTTCATTTAGTTATGCCCTATAACAGGCTTTTACGTTGGTTAGAAGGCGGAATTGAAAGCGATTCACGATATTTCGCAATGGTTCGACGAGCCACTTGAATACCTTGGTCTGCTAACAAATCTGCTATCTTACTATCGCTCAACGGTTTTGCTGGATTTTCTGCTGAAACCAGCTTTTTAATCAGTGCACGAATTGCTGTTGAGGAGCATTCGCCACCGTTCTCTGTGCTGACATGGCTAGAGAAAAAGTATTTAAGCTCAAAAATACCACGAGGCGTATGCATGTATTTTTGTGTTGTTACACGAGATATAGTTGACTCATGCATTTCTACTTCTTCAGCCACATCATTTAAAACCATAGGCTTCATTGCTTCATCACCATATTCAAAAAATCCCTGTTGCTGTTTAACTATGCAGTTAGCAACTTTGAGTAAGGTGTCATTTCTACTTTCTAAACTTTTTATAAACCATTTCGCTTCTTGCATGTTAGAGCGAATAAACTGAGTATCAGCCGTGTTTTTCGATGTTTTACTAAGCGCGGCATATTGTGCATTTATACTAAGTTTAGGCACACTTTCTGGATTTAGCTCGACTACCCACTGATCTTTTATTTTTTTTACCGAAACATCAGGCACTATATACTGAGCTTCTGATGCAACAACCGCATTCCCTGGCCTTGGATTTAGGCTTTGGATAAGGGTCATTACTTCTTTTAATGCATCTTCTTTTAGTCGAGTTTTTCTCGCTAAAGTTCGGTAATCACGATTACCCAGTAAATCTATATGGTTCTTGATGACTAATTTAGTTTCTTTTAACCAAGGTGTATCATCTGAAAATTGGTTTAGCTGTATTAACAGGCACTCTTGTGTGTTACGACAAGCAACACCAACTGGGTCAAATACTTGGATGCGTTTTAGCACTGCTTCAACTTCATCTAGCTCGAGCTCATCAACCCCTACACTTTCTAAAATTTCTTCTGCCGACACAGTTAAGTAACCTGAATCATCAACTGCTTCTATTATGCTTGTGGCAATTGCGCGATCTAATGGCGTGAATGGGGTTAATTCCATTTGCCAGATTAGGTGATCGCGAATGCTTTCAATGGTTTCACCTTGATAAACAAAGTCGTCATCGGAAGAAACAGAAGAAGATGAAGAAGAGGGGGTTGCTACGTTTGAAACATGATCGTCCCAGCTTGAGTCTGTTGGTAATTGCTCTGAAATTTCGTTTTTGACCAACTCATCATGGCTATCTGGGACTTGGTAATCTTCATTATCATCAGCATTTGAACTGGCATTTAAAGATTCAAATTCTTGCTCTTTTTTTGCCATTGCATCTAGTGAGTCGTGATCTTCTTTAATTTCTTCTGCTTCTAGTAAAGGGTTGCTGTCTAAAGCTTCTTGTATTTCAACTTGAAGATCTAAAGATGATAATTGCAGCAAGCGAATCGCTTGTTGCAATTGTGGGGTCATTGTTAAATGCTGACCAAATTTTAGCTGTATGGATTGCTTCATTAATTAAACAAATCGTTATAATTTAAATTGTTCGCCCAAGTACACGTCGCGTACTTGCTGGTTGTTTAAAACTTCATCTGGTGTGCCGGAGGCAATAAGTTGCCCTTGACTTACTATATACGCTTTTTCGCAGACATCCAAAGTTTCTCTTACATTATGATCGGTAATTAATACACCTAGCCCTCTATTTTTAAGATGAGTGATGATTCTTTTGATATCAATAACAGATATCGGGTCAACACCAGCAAAGGGTTCATCTAGTAAGATAAATTTAGGGTCTGCAGCCAGCGCCCTAGCAATTTCAACCCGACGTCTTTCACCACCCGAGAGCGCCATACCTAAGCTATCTTTGATATGCTGGATATGAAACTCGTCTAATAGCTCGTTTAGCTTGTCATGTCTTTGTTGATTATTTAAATCAGTCCTCATTTCAAGAATCGAGAAAATATTTTGAGTGACTGTTAATTTTCTAAAAATAGAAGACTCTTGAGGTAAATATCCAACACCAGCGCGAGCTCTCTCGTGCATAGGGTAATAGCTTATATCAGTGTCATCCAGTTGGATTTGACCTGCATCATTTTCAACTAAACCAACTATCATATAAAAGGTTGTCGTTTTACCTGCACCGTTTGGGCCGAGTAAACCGACAATACTGCCAGATTCAACTTCTAATGAGACACTTTTAACAACTTGGCGTTTTTTATACGATTTAGCTAAATTTTTGGCTATTAACTTAGGCATTTATTGTTCGCTTTTAGGGGTTAATACGGTTCTAACTTTATTCCCAGACTGCTTGTTCGATGAAGCAACTAGTTTTTGCTTAGTTAAGTCATACTCTATTTTATCACCATTCACTAAGCTATCTTTTTGCGTGATTTTAGCTTCGCCTTTTAGCGTAAGGAGCTTTTCTGCAACTAAATATCGAATTTCTAAAGCTTGTGCTGTTAGAACTTCACCAGATTCGAGCGTCTGTGTGTATAACGCCGGCTGTCCTGTCGCGATTAGCAATTCTTGCTGATTATTTTCGGACTCATTTTTAATTACCTCAAGTTTATCCGCAGTCATTTTTAAGCTGCCTTGAGATATTTCAACTTTGCCGAGGAAAGTTAGAGTATTATTTTTTAAATCTAATTTTTGCTGATTAGCATCTATTATGATGTTTTTGCCAAAGTCGGTTTCTAGGCTGTAAGCAAATTGGCTAAAGCAAAAGCATAAAACTAGGGTTAAATTAATTGACCAAATATTTCGTCTGTACATTATCCGTGAACTCAAATTCTTGTGTGTTTAAATTGGCTTTAAGACCCTTTCCGGTAAATTCAATTGCTTTACCTGAGCCTGTTATTTGGGTGTCGGTAGATAAAACACGGGTGTTTAGATTCATGTTTATCTGATCCATTTCGATTTGGTTTAGCCAGTTATTTTTTGTGACAGACTCGACCTTAACATCACCCACTAATTCTAAATATAAGTTGTCGTGGACACTACTTTCTTTTGCACTAATCATCCAGTTTGAATCTTTGTTTGAACCAAATAAAGTATAACTGGGCTGCTTAATAAATGTGAATTCAAGCTCTTCATAGTGTTCAAAATTTTCGGCTGTTAGTTTAGTTTTTATTTGTCCATCTGTGGTAAATATCGTTTGGCTTAGACCTTCAATTTGATAATCCGGCGCGTAAGCACTTTGGCTTTCTGTTTTGCTGATTTTTTCACTATCCCAATTTTGCCATAGTTTATAACTAATAAAGCAAATAACGAATATTGAAAATATCAGCCGACTCATACACTCATACCTTGAGCTGAGCTTAAGATACCGCGGGTTTCTAGCATGATATCGCAGACTTCTCTAACGGCACCAAAACCACCTTTGCACCTAGTTTGATAATCAGATGTTTGCAATATTATAGGGTGCGAATCAGCAACGCCAATCGCTAAACCAACACGTTGCATTACTGTATAGTCTGGCATATCGTCACCAATATAAGCGACTTGGCTATCTGTTAGTTGAAGCTCAGACAACAGTTTCTCGTAGGCAAGTATTTTATCTTCTTGGCCTTGATAAATGTGCTGAATCCCTAAGCTCTGCATACGTGTTTCGACAATTTTAGATTTTCTGCCAGTGATAACTGCAACCTGAATATCGGCATTGATTATGGCTTTGATACCAAACCCATCTCTAGTATGAAATGCTTTTAGTTCTTCACCTTGGTTACCTAGGTAAATTCGACCATCACTAAACACGCCATCGATATCGCAAATGAGCAACTTAGTTTGTTTAAATTTGTCAGCTACAGGATGAGCGACAGGTCCGTAAATTGAATTAAATATCATAGTATTTTTGCATTTAAGAGGTCATGCATATTGATTGCACCGACCGGTTGTTGGTTTTTGTCCAAGACCACTAAAGCATTTATTTTTTTGCTTTCCATTAACTGTAATGCTTCAGCTGCCAATAGGTTGGGCTCAATAGTGGTTGCACCTTTCGTCATAACGGCTTTGATTTCGGTGTCATGAATATCAACTTTTTTTGTCAGTACTCGGCGTAAGTCACCATCAGTGAAAATGCCCACTAAAGTATTATTGTCATCAACGACACTAACGAAACCCATACCTTTATTTGATATTTCAATTAAGGTATCAGCAATGTTTGCTGTTTGTTGGATAATTGGTACCTTGTCTCCCGCATGCATTAAGTCGGATACTTTTAGGAGTAATTTTCTACCTAAATTACCCAAAGGGTGTGACACTGCAAAATCTTGAGCGCTAAATTTTCTTGCTTCTAATAATGACACCGCAATTGCATCCCCCATAACTAAGGCTGCGGTTGTGCTCGCTGTCGGAGCTAAGCCAAGTGGGCAAGCTTCTTTATCAACAGCGACTTTAATATGGATATCACTATATTGAGCTATATTGGATTCTGGGTTGCTGGTGATAGAAATGAGCTTGGCACCGATGCGTTTTATAACTGGTACTATAGTTAGTATTTCTGTACTTTCCCCAGAATTGGATAAGGTTAGAATGATATCCTGCTCGCTAATCATGCCTAAGTCGCCATGGCAAGCTTCAGCTGGATGCACAAAAAATGCCGGAGAACCAGTGCTGGCTAAAGTCGCAGCTATTTTTCTACCTATATGACCTGATTTTCCGATCCCGATAACAACTATTTTTCCAGTGCAGTTTAATAATAACTGACAAGCTTGATTAAACGAGGCATCTAAACTCTCGTTTAATTTTTCTACGGCTTGAATCTCGGTCGCAAATACTTTTTTTGCGGACAGAGTAAAATCTACACTTTGTGTCATGCCGATGTAGCCATTCCAAATAATAAATACTGGTACGCGATAAAGCTAAATAATAAAACGCCGCCTTCTACCCGATTAATGCTTCTTGGGCCTTTAATACCAATTGCCATTAAAATGAGTAAAACCGTCACACCTAGCATAATCCAGCTATCTCTTGTGACTGCTGATGGGTCGATAGCGCCAGGTGCAATTAATGCTGGGATACATAAAACCGCTAAGGCATTGAATATATTTGAGCCAACTATGCTACCAAGTGCTAAATCATCTTCATTTTTCAGAATACCCGCGATTGATGCTGCTAATTCGGGTAAAGATGTACCAATCGCAATTATGGTTAAACCGATAATGAGATCACTTAAACCGAAAAATTTAGCAATTTCTACCGCTGAACCAACTAAAAATTCAGAGCTAATGAGTAATAATGCTAAACCGACTACCAACCACATAATTGCCTTAGAAGTCGCTACACCTTCGGGTACATCGTCTGAGACTTCTTCATCGAATAAATCTTTCTCACCCGATTTAGCTTTAGCGACTGAAGAAACCGTTAAATAGCCGATGGTTAACACAAATAAAACCAACAAAGCTATGCCTTCCCAGCGTTCAAAATTAAGGTCATATAAGAAAAATACTGCAACGGAGGAGGTTGCTAAAATGATAGGTAACTCTCTACGAATGGTCATTGAACCAACGAGCATAGGTTTTAATAATGCGGTAAAGCCTAAAACTAGGGTGATGTTTGTAATGTTTGAACCAATAACATTGCCAATCGCTGTGTCTATTTTGCCATCAATTGATGCAGTCGCTGCAACCATCATTTCAGGGGCTGAAGAACCCATAGCGACAATAGTTAAGCCGATTATTAAAGGGGACAATCCCAGATTTCTAGCGAAAGCCGCTGCACCAAATACAAATTTGTCTGCGCTCCATACAAGGGTAGCTAAGCTGACAAGGAGAATCAGGAGTTGTTCTAACATGTTATCCCTATTACTGAAAATTATTATTGGGTTTGTCTGGTCATTATACTCAATCGACTTGAATATGCGAGTAAAGCGATAGTCTGTTTAAGCAATAATTAGTTGTTTGCGTAGTGAATCAAAATTTTATTAATTTAAAGCTGCAAATTAGTGCACAAATTGAACTTTTCTTGTTTTCAATTGTAAATAGAGAAGTAAATTTGTCTTTTTCCGAGGATGGATTCTGATAGAATATATTATTACTCGCTTTAGGGTAGCTTTTTAGGGAATTGTAATGTCATCTGAAGCATTTATAAAAATAGAAAATGTGACTTTTTCGCGTTCAGGCCGAACTATTTATGAAAATCTCTCTCTAGATATTCCAAAAGGAAAAGTGGTCGCTATTATGGGGCCTAGTGGAATTGGGAAAACAACCTTATTAAGGTTGATTGCTGGTCAGTTAATGCCTGATGCCGGTGATGTTGTGTTTAATGGGCTTTCTATTCCTAAGCTAAAGAGAAGTCAGCTATACGAAGCAAGAAAAAAAATGAGCATGCTGTTTCAGAGCGGCGCGCTATTTACCGAAATGTCAGTGTTTGATAACGTCGCTTTTCCGATTCGAGAACACTGTAAATTACCTGACGATATAATCGAAAGCATGGTATTAATGAAGCTTAATTCAGTCGGTCTAAGGGGCGCTGCTCATTTAATGCCGAGTGAATTGTCTGGCGGTATGGCGAGAAGAGCTGCGCTAGCTAGATCAATCGCTTTAGATCCAGAACTCATCATGTACGATGAACCTTTTGTTGGACAAGACCCTATTTCAATGGGGGTTTTACTTAGGTTGATTCGTAATTTAAATGATGCTCTTGGACTAACTTCAGTCATAGTTTCGCATGATTTAGCTGAAGTTATGAGTATTGCTGATTATGCCTATATTATTGCAAATAAAACGGTAATTGGTGCGGGAACGCCTGCTCAATTAGCTAAGGATGATTCACCCCTGGTACATCAATTTATGTCAGGAGAAGCGGATGGGCCAGTTCCTTTTCATTTTCCTGCCGAAACCATTTCAGACTGTATGACTAAGGTATTTAAATCATGTTAGACGCGCTTGCCCGTCTAGGGAAAAATGGAATTTCATTTATATCAACCGTTGGACGCGCCGGACTTATGTTGTTTAATGCGTTGTGGAGCATGCCCAATGTAAATAAAAATGCACCACTATTAGTTAAGCAGTTATATGTTGTTGGTGTTTTGTCTGGAGCTATTATCCTTGTGAGCGGCTTGTTTATTGGGATGGTTTTAGCGCTCCAAGGTTATACTATTTTAGTTGGTTATGGCGCTGAAAATAGTTTAGGCCCTATGGTTGCGCTTTCTCTACTCAGAGAGTTAGGCCCTGTGGTAACTGCTTTGTTATTTGCTGGTAGAGCTGGTTCAGCTCTAACGGCTGAAATTGGTTTAATGAAAGCAACAGAACAATTAACTAGCATGGAAATGATGGCTGTTGATCCGCTTAGAAGGGTTATTGCACCAAGGTTTTGGGCGGGTTTTATTAGTATGCCTATTCTTGCTTTTATTTTTAGTGCAGTCGGGATTTTTGGTGGATATTTAGTCGGCGTTGAATGGCTAGGTGTCGATAGTGGAAATTTCTGGAGCGTAATGCAGGCTTCAGTTGATTTTAATAAGGATATTATGAACGGATTTGTTAAAAGCGTTGTTTTTGCAATTGTGGTGACTTGGATTGCTATTTTTAGAGGTTACGATTGTGTCCCAACGTCAGAAGGTATTAGCCAAGCGACAACTCAAACTGTGGTTCACTCGTCGTTAGCTGTACTAGGTTTAGATTTTATTTTAACCGCATTAATGTTTGGAGAATAATGCACAATGAATAACCGAAAAATAGAAATTTTAGTCGGAGCTTTTATTGCAGTGGGAATTGCTGCAATTCTATTTTTAGCCTTAAAAGTTGCTAATAGTGGCTCAATGACAAGTGGTGAAACATACCAGCTATTGGCTAAGTTTGATAACATTGGTGGCTTAAAAGTTCGTTCTCCAGTTAAAGTGGGTGGTGTTGTTGTTGGCCGAGTCTCTGCAATTCAATTGCACCCTCAAGAGTATATTCCAGTCGTAACTATGGATATTTCAGTGGATTATCCTAATTTCCCAGATACCAGCACACTAAGTATTTTGACTGCGGGTTTATTGGGGGAGCAATTTTTAGGATTAGAGCCTGGATTTATGATGGAAGGAATCGAAACCTTGGGTGATGGTGACTATATCCAAGATACAAAATCAGCATTGGTGCTTGAAGAGTTAATAGGCCAATTTTTATTTAGTCAAAGCGACGAAGATTAAGACAGGTTTCCCCTAATGAAAAAAATACTAACCTCATTATTTGCATGTTTTGCATTACTTAGTTTCACATTTGGTGCGCAAGCTGACACAAATGCTCAGTTTAAGAATGATGACCCTTATGAGCTATTTAGGCTGGTTACCGAAAAAGCATTTCAACGTTTCAAGCAAGATTGGCCTAAAGTGGAGCAAGACCCTGAATTACTAAAAGTCATTATCAGAGAAGAGTTGTTACCCTATATAGATTACGAATATGCGTCATTTAAAGTATTAGGCAAGCACACGCGAGGCCCATCTAGAGATGAGTTAATGAAGTTTGTTGATGCATTTCGTGATTATATCGTAACTGTTTATGCTCAATTATTTATTAATTACCGAAGTGAACAAACGATTATTGTTGAGCCATCAAATAGTAAAGAATTAGATAAAATAGTGGTCGTGAAAAGCAAAATAGTTGAACCTGGTCGACCAGATATTGCAGTTACTTTTAAGCTGATCAATCGTGGTAAAGGTTGGCAGGCATTTGATATGGAAGCTGAAGGCATTTCTGTATTAAGCACTAAACGTAAAGAAATTGGCGATGCTATTTCTAGAATTGGCTTTAAAGCCGTTATTAACGACTTGATAGAGAAAGCCGATAAAAAATTAAACTTTAAATCAGATGATAAGAATGTGTCATAAATGATTAAGTTAGAGGAAAAACAAAACAATCATCATTTTTGGCAGCTTAATGGTGAGTTAACTCGTTTTGATGATTTATCTAAATTTCCAGAGCTGCCTTGCCCTGACCAAGCGCAAGTAGATGTTTCTCTAGCCGATGTAACCAAAATTGATACGGCTGGATTAGCTTATTTATTAAAGTTGAAAATCACCTTAGCGGACAAAGGAATTTTAATTCGTTATTTTAATGGCTCGGATAGCTTTATAAACCTTGCTAAATTATGTGGCGTGGATGAATTATTAGGTATTAATTAAATTATGAATTTAGATGAAATAAAGTCTCTATTAGCGGAAGCTATTGAGCACGAAGAGTTAACAGTTGAGCATGAAGACAACTATTACCTAGCAATCACAATCGTTTCGCCTTTGTTTGAAGGTTTACGCTCAGTTAAACGTCAACAAATGGTATACCAACCTCTAAATGCTATGATTGCTGATGGTACAATCCATGCTGTAAAAATTAAGGCTTTTACCGCTGAAGAGTGGCGCATGCATAAAAAACTTAACTTTTAATCGATTAGGAATCTAGCTGGATGGATAAATTTGTAGTATCAGGTGGTGTTCCTTTATCAGGTGATGTCATTATTTCAGGTGCAAAAAATGCGGCTTTGCCTATTTTATTTGCATCTATACTCACCGCGGAAAAGTTTGAGTTAACAAATGTACCAAATTTGCATGACATTAAAACCACATTAGGTTTGTTAGCCGAGTTAGGAATTACATCTGAAAAAACTTCAGAAGGCTATATATTGTCTGCAAGTGCTATCACTTCAACCACTGCGCCTTACGAGCAAGTCAGAAAAATGCGGGCTTCTATTCTCGCTTTGGGTCCGTTAGTTGCGCGTTGTGGTGAAGCTAAAGTTTCCCTGCCAGGCGGCTGCGCTATAGGTGCTAGACCAGTTAATTTACATATTAATGGTTTACAGCAAATGGGTGCTGATGTCACAGTTGAGCATGGTTATATTGTTGCGACAACACATGGCAAAAAGCTCCAAGGTGCGCACATCATTTTCGATACAGTTACCGTAACTGGCACTGAAAATTTATTGATGGCAGCTGTATTGGCAGAAGGTCAAACCATACTTGAAAATGCAGCCAGAGAGCCAGAAGTAATCGACTTAGCCAATTGTTTAATTGCAATGGGCGCTAAAATTTCAGGCGTTGGTTCAGATACTTTAGTCATAGATGGCGTTGAATTTCTACACGCCTGCAAGCATTCCATTTTGCCTGATAGAATTGAAACCGGCACATTTTTAGTTGCTGCTGCCGTTACAGGTGGGCAAGTTCGTTGTTTAAACACCTCAGCTAAATTACTAGAAGCAGTGATTAAAAAGCTGCAAGATGCGGGTGCAGCAATAGAAATTACCGAAGATTCAATTAGTTTAGATATGAGAGGTCGCAAACTGAAAGCAGTTAATGTTAAAACTGCACCTCATCCGGCTTTCCCAACCGATATGCAAGCTCAGTTTACGGTATTGAACTGCGTAGCAGAAGGTACGGGTACTATCCATGAAACTATTTTTGAAAATCGTTTTATGCATGTACCAGAACTTCATCGTATGGGCGCTGATATCGAACTGGAAGGGCATTCAGCAATTGTCCGTGGCGTTAAAACTTTAACCGGTGCGGAAGTTATGGCTACTGATTTAAGAGCTTCTGCTTGTCTTGTTATTGCGGGCTTGTTTGCTGATGATGAAACAAGTGTTAATCGTATTTACCATCTCGACCGAGGGTATGAACAGCTTGAAGTTAAGTTGTCTAAACTTGGCGCGAATGTGAAACGAGTTTCAGCTTAACGCATAAGCTTGAAGTAAACAAAGTTGCAGAATTAGATAAAAAGGCCGTTTAGGCCTTTTTTAATACCTGAAAATTAATTTGTGTGTAATAAAAATTGATTCGGTAATTCGAGAACTGTTACCGTCAGTGTCTTTCTTGCACCATTTCTAATAATAGTCACTGGCATTTTTACCCCAGGCTTGGTTTCAGCAATTAAATCGAGCGTTTTAGTCCGTCCACTGACCATTTCGCCATCAATCTCTATAATGATGTCATTTATTTTAAATCCAGCTTGATCCGCAGGTCCGCCTGGTTCAACCATAGTGACGACGATAACAGGGGCAAGAGCACCATTTTTTGATTGAATATGTATTTCCTTACCTGAAATACCTAAATAACCTCGAACGACTCTACCGTCGGTCACTATTTTATTTAAAATGGTTAACGCGAGCTTAGCTGGAACCGCGAAGAAAATGCCTTGGGCTTGGTTATTCCTTCTTGCTGATGCATAGTTGAAAGAATTAATTCCAACTAAAAAACCATCGCTGTCGACTAGTGCTCCACCTGAATTGCCGTCATTAATTGCAGCGTCCATTTGGATAAAGTCAGCATAGTTTGAGCTTAAACCAGAACGTCCGGTCGCACTCACAATGCCTTGGGTTATAGTTTGACCTAGGTTGTATGGATTCCCAATCGCCAGTACTAAATCTCCAGCTTGTGAAGTTAAATTTGGATCGATTGGGGCGACAGGTAGATTTTCATTTTGTACATATAAAACGGCTAAATCTGTATAGGGGTCACTTCCGATTAGCTGAGCTTCGAATTGCCGTCCATCTTGTAATGCGACTAGGATTTGCTCTGCATTTTTGACAACATGCTCAGCAGTTAAAATATAGCCATGAGAAGAGACAATTACACCCGAACCTAAAGTTCGAATTGCTCTTTTCCGATTATAAAACCTTTGGTCAATTTCAAAGCCTTGGGTATAGATGTTTACAACAGCAGGTGCAGCACGAGCGACTGCCTGAGCAAATGAAATCGGTTTTCTGTGTTTGATTTCATTGGCAAACATACTTTGCCACAGCTTGTTATTTTCCCTTATATCAGGAAACAAGCTGAACAAAATAACCACAATAATGAGCGTCATGGCTAAAGTATTAATAATAAATTGCAAGTAACTAGCTGGTTTGCTCATAGTTATGTTTATTTTAGGTTAGATAATACAAAACCAGCATAGCGCTGGTTTTGTATTAAGGGGTTAATATTGAGTGAGCTAAACTTAACGTATAACTAAGTAAAGCTGGCTTCTGCCTCTAACAATATTCAAAGCAATGATATTGTCTTGGTTATCGTCAAATTTATCTCTCAGCTCAGCTAGGTTTGTCACTCTTTGGCGATTAACACCTATAATAACATCTCCCTCCTCTAAACCAATCGAAGTCGCAGGTGTTCTTGCATCTATTGATTTAACAATGACACCTTTTTGGTTATCTTGGGTTTCACCATTGGCTAATTTAGCACCTTGAAGTGCAGGGTGAATGTTTTCCGCAATCACATTCGCACCTTCAGATTCTCTAAGTTTGACTTTTATCGTCATCGACTCGCCATCACGGATAATACCTAACTTAACCGTATTACCTGCGCCTATAGTGCCAATTTTTGCTCTTAGCTCGTGGAAAGACGTTACTTTCTTATCGTTAATGCTAATGATAGCGTCACCTGGTTTTATCCCAGCTTCTTCTGCAGCTGTATCTTCGAATACCTGTCTAACAATCGCGCCTTGCGAAGTTGATAAGCCAAATGCCTTTGCTAATCCTGCATCTATATTGTCGCCAGAAATACCAAGTACACCACGCTTAATTTCACCAAATTCAACGATTTGGTCGACCAAGTTTTTCATCATATTGGAAGGAATAGCAAAACCAATACCGACGTTACCGCCTGCAGGGCCTAAAATAGCAGTGTTAATACCGATTAACTCACCATTAAAATTAACTAAAGCACCACCTGAGTTACCACTGTTAATTGCCGCGTCTGTTTGAATAAAGTTTTCGTAATTTTCTATGCCTAATCCGCTGCGGCCTAATGCACTGATAATGCCTGAAGTTACTGTTTGGCCTATTGCAAATGGGTTACCAATCGCAATGGCAAAGTCTCCAACTCTCAATTTATCCGAGTCAGCTAAAGGTAAAGCGGTTAGGTTATCTGCTTCTATTTGCAATAAAGCGATATCACTATCTGCATCTGAACCTAACTTTTTCGCTTCAAATTGACGACCATCTTTTAGCGTGATCATGATTTTATCTGTATCAGCTATTACATGGTGGTTGGTGACTATGTAGCCCTTATCTGCGTCAATGATGACACCTGAACCAGCCGTTCTAAAAGGTTTTTCTTGGACATGCCCTTGACCACGTTGGCCAAAAAAGTGTCTGAATAGTTCAGGTACATTCTGTTGTTCTTTTTTCACTCCAGCAGCAGCTATATTAATAACGGCCGGTGTTGCCTTTTCTAGCATTGGCGCAAGTGTTGGCGTTGACTCTTTGTCACTATTACCAAACCAAGGTAAAGCTGCAAATGAATTAGCAGAGGCTAAAGTTAAGCATGCTGTTACAACAGATATTTTCGCAAGACGAGTTAGCTTCACATGAATCTCCTAAAATATAAGGCTAATAATTAGATATTTTAAATTGCTATCTAAATACCAAGTTAAAGACTTTGTATTTTAAAAAAAGTTCGTAATTTATTTATTACTGGATTCAAATAACCCCATTTTATCGGCTGAGTAATCTAATGGTTTTTCATCATTAATCGTTTTATGGGATTTAATTCTATCTTTATCTGATTCATTATTTTGTTGTAGTAAATCAGAAACTTCAGCACTGAAATAAGGAATGTACTCTTTATGTTCTTTTTGAACTTCAGTCAATTTATTGAATTGTTGTTGAGACTCAGTCGCAGCTGCTTGAGCTTGCTGAGCAATGGATTGCATTGCGTTATTAACCGACTGCAAATATTGGTCAACATCTTGTTTAAAGTTTTGTTGGGCAGCTATGTGCTGTTCTAGTTGCTCCGTTAGCTGTTTGTTCTCACTATTTGAATTACCTAATACCTTGGTTAATCCAAAGCCAACGAGTGCGCCAACAACAAATATGCCTAAACCAATAACCCATTCCATAAAACTACCTCTTATATTTATATTTTATCCACCAGTTTAAATTCATGGGGATAGTGTTTTTTACTAACCTTTGGTATCTTTTGTACATTAATTCTATAAATGTACCCTAGATGACTACGCCTTTTATTCTATATCAACAAGACTTATCTGCGAATAAATTAGTCCCAGATCCAGCACAAGAAAATGCAATCAGAAAGCTAGATAATTTACATCAAAACTTGGTTAATAGTTCAACCGTTCAGCAAAACTGGTTAGTTAAGTTTAAATATTTGTTTTCTCAAGCCAAAAATCAAGCTCCAACAGGACTTTATTTTTGGGGCGGAGTTGGTCGAGGCAAAACATATATGATGGACTTGTTTTATCATAGCCTACCATTTGACAATAAAATGCGAATTCATTTTCATCGTTTTATGCATAGAGTGCATGATGAGCTCAAACATTATACTGGCGAAATTAACCCGTTAGAAAAAGTTGCTGATAAATTAGCTCAAGAAACGAAAGTGATTTGTTTCGATGAGTTTTTTGTTTCAGATATTACAGATGCCATGCTACTGGGTGGATTAATTCATGCACTATTTGAGCGAGGCATCGTATTGGTCGCCACGTCAAACATTGAGCCAAGTGGTTTATATAAAAATGGTTTGCAACGCGCTAGATTCATTCCTGCAATTACCGCGATTGAAAATAATTGCGAAGTCGTCAATGTGGATAGCGGCATCGATTACAGGCTCCGTACTTTGACTCAGGCTGAAATTTTTCATTTTCCAGCGGATAAAGAAGCTGATGAAAATTTAATTAGCTACTTTAATCAACTCGCTAGTTCAGAAGATATTGAACAAAATATCTCGATTGAAATTGAAAATCGTATGATACCGGTAAGGTATATGACCGAAGGTGTGATCTTAATTGAGTTTGATGCTTTGTGTAATGGACCTCGAAGCCAAAGTGATTATATTGAGATCAGCCGTTGTTATCATTCGGTTTTAGTCAGTAATGTATATCAAATGGGAGCAGGCAAAGATGACGTTGCAAGACGCTTTATAGCTATGGTTGATGAGTTTTATGAGCGCAAGGTCAAGTTAATCATCTCATCCGAGATCGCGATGGAAAAACTCTATACAGATGGTTTGCTTAACTTTGAATTTAAGCGTTGTTTAAGCCGCTTACAAGAGATGCAATCTCATGATTACCTAGCAGAGCCACACCTAGCTTAAATTTATTTGATTTTACAGGTGATCTTTTGCTCAACGTCCTATATAATGCGCGTCCCCACCCGATGTAGGCTTTATTTATAAGGCCATTGTTAGATTCTCGAAGGGGTTTTTAGCATAAACAAGGGGAGGCTAAAAAGCCTCTAAAACGTGGAATTTTTGTAATTTAGGTTATTTTAAAATGAAAACTTTCTCTGCTAAGCCTGAGTCTGTTAAGCGCGATTGGTATGTTGTTGACGCTGACGGTAAAACTTTAGGCCGTATCGCAACTGAAATCGCTAGCCGTTTACGTGGTAAGCACAAGCCAGAATATACTCCTCATGTAGATACTGGTGACTACATCATCGTTATCAATGCTGAAAAAGTAGCGGTAACTGGTGCTAAACGTACTGATAAAATGTATTACGCTCACACTGGTTTCCCAGGTGGTTTAAAATCAATTACTTTTGATAAGTTACTTGATAAAAAACCAGAGATGATCATCGAAAAAGCTGTTAAAGGTATGCTTCCAAAAGGTCCTTTAGGCCGTGAAATGTACCGTAAACTTAAAGTTTACGCAGGTACTGAACATAATCATCAAGCGCAACAGCCGCAAGTTCTGGACATCTAGGGGAAATCACAATGGCAGATTCACAATACTATGGTACTGGTCGTCGTAAAAGCTCTACAGCTCGTGTTTTCTTGAAAGCAGGTAGCGGCAACATTACTATCAACAAGCGTTCTTTAGAAGAATTCTTTGGTCGTCCAACAGCTCGTATGGTTGTTAAACAACCTTTAGAGTTAGTTGAAATGACAGAAAAGTTTGACTTAAACATCACTGTTTCTGGTGGTGGTATTACTGGTCAAGCTGGCGCAATCCGTCACGGCATCACTCGTGCATTGATGGAATTTGACGAAACTTTACGTCCAGCACTACGTGCAGCGGGTTATGTTACTCGTGATGCTCGTCAAGTTGAACGTAAGAAAGTTGGTCTTAAGAAAGCTCGTAAGAAACCACAATTCTCAAAACGTTAATTCGTTTTTTCAGAATTGCAAAAACCCGGTTTTACCGGGTTTTTTTTTACTTACATTTTATTTTGGATAACAAAATAGCAAATGCAGTAGTCAGGCTCTTTTATTGCAAATATCCCCATTTTGATTGAATTTATAGCAAAAATAGAGAGGAAACTTTGAGTTCTGATCTAAATCAAAATTTTATCGACGAAAATTCAATGTTTTTCGGGGTTTTACGTGGCAGTCATTGGGTTTTTTTATTATCATTCGCTATATTTTTACCTTGTGCCAAATTTTGCTTACTTTAAAGTAAGAAATGTTAGCTAAAGCGTTAACTTTTTTACTTTAGAACTGAGTTATTTTGGTTACCCAATTTTAAAGTCTAGTCTCGGAGAAGATTGAATGAGTAATGCGCCTGTTGATAACGGTCGCCGTCGCTTCTTAACCGTCGCAACTTCGGTTGTCGGTGGTGTGGGTGCTGTCGGAGCAGCTGTACCTTTCATCGCGTCCTGGAATCCTAGTGCAAAAGCTAAAGCAGCTGGTGCACCTGTAGAAGTGAACATTAGTAAACTTGAACCAGGCCAAATGTTACGTGTTGAGTGGCGAGGAAAACCTGTGTGGGTTGTCCAGCGTACACCTGAAATGTTAGAAGAACTAACAACACATGACGACAAATTAAGAGATGCAAATTCAGAAGTTGAACAACAACCTGAATATGCGCAAAATAAATATCGTTCGATTAAACCTGAAGTGTTTCTTGCGGTTGGTATTTGTACTCACTTAGGTTGTTCGCCTCAGTATTTACCAGACTCTTTTTCTGCGCAAGTTGAAGGGGTTCCTTCTGGATTTTTCTGCCCTTGTCATGGCTCTAAATTTGATATGGCAGGTCGAGTTTTCCAAAGTGTACCAGCGCCAACAAACTTAGTTATCCCTCCACATAAATACTTAGACGAGAACACAATTCTTGTCGGTGATGATTCGGGAGCTGCTTAATCATGTTTAAGAATTTATTAGATTGGATCGAATATCGAATCCCTATGATGCGTGTTGCAAATATGCACGCACTACAATACCCAGCACCAAAAAACATGAACTTCTGGTATGTTTTTGGTTTCCTTGCAACTATCGTATTAGTTAACCAAATCCTAACGGGTATCTGGTTAACCATGAACTATGTACCAAGTGCAGACGGCGCTTTTGCTTCTGTTGAGTACATAATGCGTGATGTTGATTACGGTTGGTTGCTAAGATATATGCATTCAACAGGTGCTTCTGCATTCTTCGTTGTTGTTTATCTGCATATGTTCCGTGGCATGATGTATGGTTCATATCAAAAACCTCGTGAATTGCTTTGGTTATTTGGTATGTTCATCTACTTAGCGCTAATGGCAGAGGCTTTCATGGGTTACTTATTACCTTGGGGACAAATGTCTTACTGGGGTGCACAAGTAATTATCTCACTTTTCGGTGCAATTCCGGTTATTGGTGATGATTTAACTTTATGGATTCGTGGTGACTATGTTATCTCGGGTGCAACCCTAAACAGATTCTTTGCATTGCATGTAATCGCATTGCCATTGGTTATTGTTATTTTGGTTTTCTTACACATAGTTGCTTTACATGAAGTCGGCTCTAACAACCCACAAGGTATTGATGTTAAACACCCTAAAGGTTCGTTAAAAGAAGAAGAAAAGACTAAGTTTAAGATCCATGAATACTATACATCTAAGAAAGATATCATAGATGACGTTGTGCCTTTCTTCCCGCACATAGTGTTAAAAGACCTTGTTGCTTTCAGCTTGTTCTGCATGGGTTGTTCGTATGTTATTTTCTTCAACCCTGAAGTAGGTGGTTTATTCTTAGAAGGTCCAAACTTTGAGCCGGCTAACCCACTTAAAACACCTGAGCATATTGCGCCAGTTTGGTACTTCACACCTTTCTACGCAATTTTACGTGCAGTTCCAGATAAGTTGTTAGGTGTACTGACAATGTTTGGTGCAATTGTAATGCTTGCGTTATTACCATGGTTAGACCGTTGTAAAGTTCGTTCTGTTAAATACCGTAGCGGCCTACATAAAATTAACTTAGCTGTATTTGCTGTTGTATTCGTATTGTTAGGTTGGTTAGGCTTAAAGCCAGCTACACCTACATTTACGCTAATGTCACAAATCTCGACAGTTTTATACTTTGGCTTCTTTGGTTTCTTATGGCTTTATAGTAAGAACGAACAAACTAAACCATTACCAGCGAGAATTACAAAATGAAGAAATTACTGATCGCATTAGTTGCTTTATTACCTAGTTTAGCTACGGCTGCAGGTGGTGGTTTTCAGTATCCGTTAGAAGAAGTAAAGATTGATCTTAAGGATCAACCTTCACTTCAACGTGGTGCTGCGTTATTCATGAACTACTGCTTAGGTTGTCACCAAATGCAGTACCAAAGATATCAGCGTACAGCTGAAGATTTAGGCATTCCATTAGATCTTGCAAAAGATAACTTAATTTTCTCTGACCAAAAAATTGGTGAGAAAATTACAAATGCTATGCCAGTTGCTGATGCAGCATCTTTCTTTGGTAAACAGCCACCAGATTTAACTATGGTTGCTCGAGTTCGTAACCCAGACTGGATCTACACATATTTAAAAACTTTCTATGTTGACGAAAAGAAAACATTTAAAGTAAATAATGCTGTATTTAAAGATGTTGGTATGCCACATGTTCTTGAAGGCCTACAAGGTACTCAAGAAGCTGAGATGGTGTACGATACAGTAGATGGTGAGAAAACTTTAGTCGGTATTAAACTAACTCAAAAAGAGCCTGGTACTTTAACACCAGCTGAATATGACCAAGCAATCACAGATTTGGTTAACTTTTTAGAATATGTTGGTGAGCCTTCTAAATTAGAATCTCACAAAATAGGTACTTGGGTATTGGTGTTCTTAGCCGTATTCTTCGTATTTATTTTCTTACTGAAGAAAGAATACTGGCGCGACGTACATTAATTTGTACTGAACGCTGAGTGTTTTTACTAATGGGGGCTATGCCCCCATTTGCTGTATTTAGCGAATAATAAATAACTGACGTAATTGAGTTGATTTGTTATTCTAGTTGCCTAACTTGGGCTTAAAACAATCTGAATAAGGTGTTTTAGTTGAAGAATAGGTTACTTATTGTTTTGGTTTAATACCAAATTTTTGTTAGTTGGAGGAATTCATGGCTGTAGCTGCCAATAAGCGTTCGATAATGATGTTATATGCAGATGAAACATCGTTACAGAGTCATCAAGTACGTATTGTTTTAGCGGAAAAAGGAATTAGCGTAGAAATCAAATACGTGGATCCAAACAACAAACCTGAAGAATTGTGGGAATTAAACCCATATGGTTCAATCCCAACTTTATTAGATCGTGAGCTAGTACTTTATCAAGCTGACATCATTATGGAATACTTAGATGAGCGTTTTCCTCATCCACCACTAATGCCTGTTTACCCAGTTGCACGTGGTTCAAGCCGTTTAATGATGCATAGAATTAAAACTGACTGGTACAAATTAGTTACTCAAATCGAATCTGGCACAGCAGAAGAATGTACAGCTGCACGTGCAGAGCTACGTGAAGGTATTTTAGCTATCGCGCCTATTTTTGCAGAAACACCATTCTTTATGAGTGAAGAGTTCAGCTTAGTAGACTGTGTACTTGCACCTTTATTATGGCGTTTACCTAAATTAGGTATTGAGTTAATTGGCCAGGGCAGTAAAGAAGTAAAAGAATACATGAATCGTGTATTTGAACGTGAATCTTTCCAAGCTTCTTTAACTGACGAAGAAAGAGAAATGCGAATTCGCTAAGCGATTTTAATATGACTATGACTTCTTCAAAGCCTTACTTAATCCGTGCCATGTTTGATTGGATAATGGATAACGCCTGTACGCCTTACATCTTGGTTGATGCCACTTTTCCAGGTGTACAAGTACCATTTGAATATGTAAAAGATGGGCAAATAGTATTAAATATTGCGACGGGTGCGACGGGTAATTTATCGCTAGGCGACACTGAAATCGAGTTTAATGCACGCTTTGGTGGCACACCAAGACACTTAATTGTTCCGCTTGCCGCAGTATTATTTATCTATGCTAAGGAAAACGGCGAAGGCATGCCATTTGCGCCAGAGCCAAAACCTGAAATAACCCAACCAGAACCTATTGTTTCTGAAGTTGTTGATGGTAACAAGGACAAAGAAGACAAGCCTAAAAAATCGGCTAAAGTAAGTCACTTAAAGGTGATTAAATAAAGCTTCAATATTTTTAATCACTTAATAAAAAAGCCGCTATTGCGGCTTTTTTTCTTCTGTATTTTAGCTCTATAATGCCAATCCATCCTAATTATTGCTCAATTTTACGGGTTAAAAAGCACGTAAACTGCGTTATGAATTTTGCTATTAGTTTACTAGTTGCGGCAACTCATGCCTTGTTAGCGCACTTTTTTCTACGTAAAATATAGATCAACAATTTAGGTGAACTGGTATAACGATTCTATTGACTAACTATTGGCCCTAAAGGTTTACCAGCTAACATGTGTAAGTGGATATGGAATACAACCTGACCTGCATGTTTATTACAGTTCATTAAAACCCGATAGCCATCTTCAGCAAATCCATGCTCGGCTGCTAATTTAGCGGCAACCGTATATAAATGACCGACGACTTCTCTGTCTTCTGCTTGAATATCATTAATTGTCGCTATGCGTTTTTTTGGGATAATTAAGCAATGAAAAGGAGCTTGAGGCGCTATATCTTTAAACGCGAGCGATATTTCATCTTCATATAAAATATCAGCCGGAATTTCTTTATTAATAATTTTATCGAAAATTGTTTCGTTACTCATGCTACACCTGTCCATTCGTATTCAATCGATTAAGTTAATCGGAATAATTAATTTGGTTTAAATGAAATATTTATCTAAGATTTAGGTACTTAATATTCAGCAACTTAGCATTCAAAGCTAGAATATAAGTTCTGAGTATAATCAGTTAACAACAAAACGGGAACATACATGACTCAACATTTTGATTTTCTTGCTATCGGTGGTGGTAGCGGCGGCATCGCGAGTGCCAACAGAGCAGCTAAATTAGGTAAAAAAGCCGCAGTAATCGAAGCAAAATATGTGGGCGGTACCTGTGTCAACGTTGGCTGCGTACCTAAAAAAGCCATGTGGTATGCCGGACAAATTGCAGATGCAATTAAATACGGTGAAGACTACGGCTTTGACACTCAAGTTCAGCAGCTTGACTGGCAAAGATTAGTTGATAACCGTAATGCTTACATTTCTAGAATTCATGCATCCTACCAAAGAGGCTTCGACAACAATGGGGTGACTATCATTAATGGTTTTGCCAAATTTGTTGATGCTAAAACCGTAGAAGTAAATGGCGAAAAAATCACAGCCGACCACATAGTGATAGCAACAGGCGGTAGACCAGCTGTACCATCTTTGCCTGGTGCAGAGTATGGTATTACCTCTGACGGCTTCTTTGAATTAACCGAACAACCTAAAAAAGTAGCTGTGGTTGGTGCGGGTTATATTGCTGTTGAGTTAGCTGGTGTATTCCATGCGTTAGGAACTGATACTCATTTAGTGATTCGTAAAGATAAACCGTTAAGAGAGTTTGATACCTTATTAACTGACACTCTTGTTGAATGTATTGAAGCTGATGGGCCTAAGTTACATACACATTCGACACCGAGCGAAATTACTAAAGATTCCGCGGGTAAATTAACTCTAAAATTTGAATCGGGTGAACAAATTTCAGATTTAGATGAAGTGGTATGGGCAATTGGTCGAGCGCCAGCAACCGATACTATCAATATCGAAAAAACAGGGATTAAACTAGATGAGCGTGGTTTTATCCCAACAGATGAATTCCAAAACACAGCTGTAGCTGGCATTTACGCCGTTGGAGATAACACAGGTCGTGCAGCGCTAACGCCAGTTGCAGTCGCAGCAGGCAGAAGACTTTGTGAACGTTTATTTAACGGTAAAACTAATCTTAAATTAGACTACGACAATATAGCGACTGTTGTGTTTAGTCACCCGCCAATTGGTACGGTTGGCTTAACAGAGGCACAAGCAAGAGCGCAATATGGTGATGAAGTTAAAATATACCAATCACAATTTACGGCCTTATACCAAGCTATGACCAAACATAGACAACCAACCAGAATGAAATTGGTGTGTGTTGGCAAAGAAGAAAAAATTGTTGGAATACACTCAATTGGCTTTGGCTCGGATGAACTACTACAAGGCTTTGCTGTCGCCTTAAAAATGGGCGCCACCAAAGCAGATTTTGATGATACGGTGGCTATTCACCCAACCAGCGCCGAAGAATTTGTTACCATGTAGATCAAACTCTGAGAAAGTTAAACTTTAATCAAAAGTTTTAGTTTGTTGGGGGCTCGCCTTGGCCTCCAACAATTAGAGCCTATCGATATCACACCCCATAATGGTTTGGTGTAAAGCCAGGCAACCATGTCCATCACATAATATTGAGTTGGTCCAAGCTCCACGTTTCAATCCAAACACTCCTCATTCCAAGAAAAATGTCTCCCTAGAATAAAGTTTTAAGTCTTTGTTAATAATTACAATGCTTTAGCTTAATTATTATCTTGAGTTCAGGTTAATTTAAAATCAAAGCTTGTTATGTTGATTGGCGTTTTATGTAGAAATATTATTGTTTTTTCTTAAATAGGGTAGCAATTTCACTAGGTCGGAACCTTATCTTTAATGAGTTTATTGTATTTTTGATGTGTAGCAGGTTAAAGCTTGTGGCATATGAAACAAGATATTACTTACGAACAAATAAAAAGAGCCCAATATAAAATTGAGAAACCATTAATATGAAAATGAAATTAATATATATGATGCTATGCGTTTCGTCCGTGCTTGGTTTATCCGCTTGCTCTGTTGATACTATTGACTTAAAAGCACCACAAGAAACGGTAGACGAACCCGGTACAGGCAACGAGACCGACACGGGGAATGATATTCCACCATCGGATATTAGAGTTGAACTTGACCTAACAGATAGCCAAAACACGCTTGGTGAAATGCGTGATATGTGGCTTGTTGCAAATCGAATTTCGCCAACGACAGGCGGTAATGTCCGTCCTGGTTTAAAAATAAATACAGTTCGTATGATAGGTGGAATTAAGAAAAATGAAAATGGTGTCAATGTACCCGACTTAGAATTTGATACCGCTTTTTATGATGAAACACTGGGCGATTATGTTTATGATTTTTCTCCCTTAATTGATCGAATTAACAAAATTCGTAACCGTGGAACTGATATTCACCAAATCGTGTTAGACCAGCCACCATGGGCTTTCCAGCGAGGCTATACCTTTATACCTGAAGGGCAAAAAGATAATGTTAACTTTAGAGAAAATGAGCGAATCTCAATCTATGGCAACTCATTACCACCATATGATAAAGCGGAATATGCAGAGTATATTGAAGCCTTAATGACCAAGTTGATAGACGAATATGGTAAAGACGAGGTGAAAACCTGGCGCTTTAGAGTTGGCTCTGAAATAGAAACACCAGATCACTGGTTTGGCACAGAGGCTGATTTTGTCGAACATTTTGCCAATACAGAAGGTGCTGTTCGTAAGGTATTACCAGAAGCTATTTTTGGGGTGCATACTCGACCACCTTCATTTATTTATAAAAGCGGAACAGTGACTAATTATAAAAGCGAAGTCATCAAGTCGTTTGCTAATGCCATCATTGAATATGCTGATCAGAACAATATCCGCATCGACTTTTGGGGTATATCAGATTATCCAATTATTACCTCGGAAAAAACCAGACATCCAAAAGATAAATATGAAGAATTATTTGCACAATTAGTAGAGCATCCTAAATGGAAAGACTATACCGTATTAGATCTTGAAGAATTCTCAATCATTTCTAAAATCGGAAGCGGCTACTTAATAACTTCAGATACAGCGCAAGCTGACACATTATTGATAGCTATGACGGATGAGCTGCATAAAAAGGGGATTGACCAAATTTTCCAATGGGGACAAAGAAAAGCAGAGCATGAAGATTTTCGCACTAAAGCTTTAGCTGATATGGCTGGTAAAGTTCGCTATCCAGCTAGTCTAATCAGCACAGGCAATGCCAATCCTGATGACATTGGCGTTATCGTCGCGACTAACTCACCTCAAACAGACTTGGATATTTTATTATATAACTACAACCCAGCAGACCTAGAAGCAGAAAGCACGCCAGAAATTTTGACCTCAATAAAAATGGATGTGCCAGTGGGCAGCGTATTTTCATACCGTAAAAGATTGTTGAGCAAAGAAAATAAAAAATTCCAAGTCTTTATGGAAGAACCAGGCGCAGATGATTACCTAATTAAAAACAAAGGCAGTGGGTTTAATAAATACGGTAATGGCTCTGGTGGTGTTACTTCAAATGTTTTAACCGCTGAAGGTCAACTTGCTTTTGAACAATATGTATTTACTAACACAAGTGAATGGACAGACTGGCAACAAATTGTGACTGTTTCTGCTGGTAATGGCGAAGCCGGATCTGTAATGCATATCGAATCTAAATTGCCTTTATTTTCATATGAAAAAATCGAAGTCAAAAAACTTAACTAATACCGAGTTAGGTATTATTTCGATGAAAGCCTACACGAATTAAGCTTAAGTTTGATTAAAATACCGATCTGGAATTCAGATCGGTCTTATTCGATTTCACCCCCTGCTTAGGATTTAACCTCAAATATAAGCGGCCTATATGTCTAGCTAAAACTCACCTTTACAATTCTATCTTGCTAGAACAGCCATTATTTCGATAGTTTTTCCATTTTAGGGTATCAATTTTAGGGTTTAGAGCCTCTTCTTATATATGTCTGAAACCTGATTCAGCATAGCTATGCTTTAACATAAGCGAGATACAAGAGAACCTTTATGAAACTGGTTATTGATAACTATAAAAAAATACAACAAATGACTTTGTCCTTGATCGCAGCAAGTTTTTTAGTTTGGTTTAGTGGTAATAGCACTGCAGCTATTAAACTTGAACACGAAATTAAAGTGACAGATCAAGCCTTGTTTTTTGATGGCGTGAAAAAAAGCGTACCTCAAGCTAGAACCCAAGCTTATATCGAAGGGCAAAAATATAACTATGCCTACGGAAATGCGATAGCGCCTCATGGCGATGCGATTAAAGTTTATAAAAACTATGTATTTATGACATGGTATCGAGGGGGAATTTTAGATCGGCATGTCATGCTCACTCGCTATAATACTTTAACAGGGAAAAGCGTAACGATTGAATTTCCGCATCAACATACAGGATTTGAAGGGCGTTGGTGGGTTGGTGAAACTCATAACACGATTGCGGTGGCGATAAGCCCAAAAGATGAAACTATCCATCTACTTTATGATATGCACGCCTACCGAGAAAACACAGACACAGGTGGTAATGGCGACATCCGAAAAGACTATTTTCGTTATTCATACAGCCTTGCTGGGGCCGCTAGTGTCACGGATAACAATTTTACCTTAACGCAATTCGTAAAAGATACTAGTGTGAATAGTGAAGGCGCTACTGATTACAAACACCTGACCATGACAGGCATTGAAGACCATGGCCAATTTTCACGTTTAACTTATCCAACCTTTTTTACTAGCCATGATGGCGACTTATTTTTACACATGCGACAAGGTAGTTCGCACGATGGTCGTGTTGTATTTAACAAGTATCTAGCTGAACAGGGTAAATGGAGTCATTTTAAAAGCTTTAATGTATTGGGCGCTGGCAAAAAAGGCGAGATTAAGAATTGGAGCATCTACGGCAAAATGAAATATGCCGATGGCAAGATCCGAATTGGCTTTCAAAGACGTTTTAACTTACCCGATCGTTTTAGAGCGCAAGATGGGATGTTTTATGCGTACTCTGACGATCCGAGTGGTGAAACTCAGTGGAAAAACTATAAAGGTGAAGCAATCACAATGCCGCTAGTGAAAGCGGATGAAGCTTTAGTGATGAGACCCGGCGACTTATTACCGGATGCGACCGCTAAAGATCAAGTCAGTATTACTGGTGGTTTCGACTGGACGGTAACTGAGAATGGCGATTTGCACTTGATTGGTCAAACTAATGAGTGGGTAAATAAAAAGGTTATTAAAAAAGTTTATTCCCATACTTACCAAAAAGCTGGAGTTGGTGAATTAATAACGACGACTGATTTCCCACCCGCATCACAGCTGTATACCGCAGGCGAGAATATTTACATTATTGGTTTAGAGCAAGGCCGACCATTTGTTGAGCAAGCAAAAGGTGGCACCAATGATTTCACCCGTGTTTACTATGCACCAGTTGGTAGTCAATCTTTCCAGAAGGGGATAGTCCACATACATGACGGAAAATTATATTACTACCTGTTAGAAAAAGGCGGTGCAGGAGATAAGCGAACGACCTACTTACAAATCATTAATTTAGATATTGATTCTAAGTCATATTTCAAGAAAATCAAGCAATGAATAAGCATTTTAGGTTGGCGTAAATGGCGATTACTTGACTCAAAAATAATTCGAAACTGTCAGTTTGGCCGAGAAATATCTATAAGTGTTTACCAGTGTGTCGAAGAAAACCCCAGCTGGGGATTCATTACAAGCGCGTCAAGAATTAAGTAAATAGAGGTTAGCTGAGTCGTATTTGTTCTCTAAATCATGGCAAGTAAATCTATCTCTATTCGAAATATAACAACTGCGATTTAAAAACATATGAAGCGAGTTTAAAGGTAAATGAAAAAAAATATCCTCTTTATTGTCTTGTGTAGTGCCTTATCTGCGTGTGCAGAGCAGGCTGCTATGTCTTCGAAAAGTTTATCAGAACCATTAGCTACAAAGGTGTCAGCAACACAACAGCAAGCTGCATCTAATTTATTGGTCGAAGGACACCCCAAACCGTTAAATGTACATCGCCTGACGCCACGATTATCTTGGCATGCCAACGTGCAACAGCAAGCTGCTTATCAAATTCAAGCTGCTTCCAGTACAGAGCAATTGCTTAGCGGCCAAGCTGATTTATGGGATAGCGGTAAAGTATTACAACGACGTTCGCTTAACATTTCTTACCAAGGCAAGCCATTAACAACCAACCAAAATATTTATTGGCGCGTTCGTGTGTGGGCAAAAGGTAGCCAAGTAGCACAGCAATGGAGTGATATACAGCATTGGCAAATGGGGTTATTAACTAACAGCGACTGGCAGGCAAAGTGGCTGCAAGTACAAAATCCTGTAACCACAGCTTTAACTCCAGAAGTAAAACAATGGATCAAGTTCGCTGGTACAACCGAATCTGTAGAGGGTGGTCACTTAACTCGTGCTGTACAGCAGCTAGAAAAACAAGCGACAGCGAGCTTGTTTCGACACCAGTTTAGAATTGATAAAGTGATAGCGTCAGCTAAATTACATAGCACGGCTGGCGGTTATTATGAAATCTTCGTCAATGGTCGACAAGTTAAAGATAGGCTACTCGATCCCGGTCAAACCGATTTTGATAAACGTATTTTGTACAACAGTGATGATGTCAGCGCTTTGCTTGAAAATGGCAATAACAGTATTGCGGTGCATTTAGGCAGTGGTTGGTATAATGAAGAAATCGCATTTTCGGGCCCTAAAAGAAAACTAAGCTATGGCCAGCCGACCTTTATCGCACAGCTGGATGTGACTTTTACCGATGGCAGTACACAACAAATTATCACTAATGAAGAGTGGCGCAGCCATCCATCCGCAATCGTTAAAGAAGGGATTTTTAGTGGTGAATTTTACGATGCCAATCAAGCCGTACCAGACTGGAATGCTATCAACAAGCCAGCTAATTATGCTGATTGGCAACCAGTTAAAGTATTACAACAATGGCCGACTGAAGTATTAGAACCTCAATTATTACCACCCGTTCGCGCCCAACAAAGCATTAAACCAGTCAAAATACTCAACCCAAAACCAGATGTTTGGGTATTCGATTTTGGCCAGAACTTTACTGGTATCCCAACTTTAGATCTCGCGGTGCTAAATTTAACCGCTAAACAGGCTGTTTATTTACGTTACGCTGAATGGGCCGATAGTGCGGGAAATATTAGCCAATTGAGCTCAGGTGGTTGGGCGACTAAATTAAATGCGGTGGATGCTTATCTTGCCAGTGCCACACCTCAAAATTTTAGTTCAGAGCCTTCAGCAACCAAAAACAATTGGACGGCTAAATTTACTTGGCGTGGTTTTCGCTACGTTGAAATAACCGGGCTAAAAAATCCACCAAATTTAGACGTGATTTCTGCAAGGTTAGTGCGCAGCGATGTTAAGCGAGTTGGTCATTTTGAAAGTTCAGATCCGCTACTCAATCGTATTCACCAAACCGCATTGTGGAGTTATGAAAGTAATTTGATTAGCTTACCGCTGGATTGTCCTAACCGAGAAAAAGCAGGCTGGACAGGTGATGCCCATGCCACCTTAATTACCGGCAATTACAATTTCAACATGGATACCTTTTGGCAAAAGTATTTAGGCGATTTTAAAACCGCTCGTCACATTGCTCCTGCCGTTGTACCAGGTAAACGCACTACAGGGAAAAAATTAGACTGGGCAGTAGCTGAGGTTTTTATTGCTTGGGAGCATTACCGCCATCATGGTGATCAGCAATTATTAGCAGAGCAATATCAAAGTTTGCTTGAATATATGGATTTTGGCGAAAGTCAGCTATCTAATTATTTGCTAAAAAAAGGTTATGGAGATTGGTGTGATCCTGTTGTTGCACCCGGCACTCCAAGGGTTAAAGGTAGAGGCGTCCCACAACACACAAGTACTACAGTGACCAGCAGTGCTTTATTTGCTCGCGCGGCCGATTTGATGTCACGTATTGCTAAAACATTGGCTAAACCTGCAGATGAACAGCGCTTTGCTCGCTTGTTTGAAAATATTCGCAGCCACTTTCATCAAATCTTATTTAATGAAAAAACAGGGCATTACGGTAGCCAAACCGCAGATGCAATGGCGCTAAGGTTTAACCTAACGCCTGAGCATTTAAAACAAGGCGTCGCAGATGCCTTAAACCATGATGTCAGCGAAACTTGGCGTGGTCACTCCTCTGTTGGAGCATTAGGGCAAACATGGCTTTACCGTGCGTTAAGTGACTATGGTCATGCAGATACTGCATTTCATATATTTAAAGCAAAAGGTTACCCAGGTTTTTCTTATCTATTTGATGAGATTAACGGCACTACTTTATGGGAACGAAAAGGTTCTTTTGACCCTGCATTAGGGAAAGCACCAGACCGCTCACTTAATCACCCATTTCATGGTGGCTACGACGGCTGGTTTTACGAAGGTTTAGGTGGCATACGACCTTTAGACAATAGTGTTGGCTATCAAGACTTTGCATTAGCACCTGTGTTTCCTAAAGCGCTTTCAGCTGTATCTGTTAGCCATGTTACTGGTTATGGCGAAATCAAAAGTGAATGGCAGCGCTACGGGGATCTGATCCATTGGCAGGTTTCAATCCCACAAAATAGCACTGCAGAAATAACCTTGCCTGGGGGTAAGCGCCAACTTTACCTCGGGGGGCAGTATAGTTTTGAAATTAAGCTTGCAGATGAATCGCCAGATTCAAAAGGCATATAAAAATATATAGAGGCCGATATTCAGCATAGGTATTGGCGCTCTTAAAGTATAAATGATGGAGTTATTCATGTTTGTTAGTTTTAGTGAGTTTAGATTTACTCTCAATCAGTTTAGCCGCATAGGCTTGTTTACTTGTCTATTATTGTTAATATCGGCCTGTACTCATATATCGGCTCAACAGGTAAAATTGTCAGCGCCAATAAAATTGACGGTCGGTGAAGGTTTTGTAAACCCGATCGGTTATTACGAGCAAGTCCCGCGTTTTTCTTGGCAGATCGCGGCTGATGCAAATTCGCAGTTACAACAAGCCTATCAAATTCAAGTTGCATCTTCTTTAGCCCGACTTGCAAATGCGGATGCCGATTTATGGGATAGCCAAAAACAGCTATCGTCAGCAACCTCTTGGATAAAATATCAGGGCAAGGCGTTATCATCTCGTCAGCAAATTTTTTGGCGGGTACGTATTTGGGATGAACAAGCGCAAATATCAAAATGGAGTGAAGCTGCGTCAATTGAATTAGGCTTATTAGCTAATGAAGATTGGCAAGGGCAGTGGATACGTCATCCAGAAACAGGTGAAATGCAGGCGTTTGATCATAAAAATAAACAGTTTAAAAATAAGTTATATCGCCCGCAATATTTAACAACCCAATTTATTGCGACTAACAAAACTAGCGATAAAAAAAGTACAGCTGAAATTAAACAAGCGCGCTTATATATTACCGCCAAAGGCGTTTTTAATGCCTATATTAATGGTCAAAAGGTCTCCGAAGATGTGATGCCCCCAGGCTGGACGCCATATTTACAACGAATTGAAACCTTAACCTATGATGTTACCGCGTTATTGAATGAGGGCGAAAACGTATTAGCGGCGACAGTTGCTGAAGGCTGGTACACAGGACGAATTTTGTGGCCTGTACCGCGTGAAGTAAAACCTTCTGCATTATTAGCTCAATTGGAAATTCAATATACAGATGGCAGTCGCCAAACTGTGGTTACAGATCGCAACTGGCAAGTCACAGTTAATGGCCCTATTCGCGCTGCGGGTAACTATGATGGTGAAACTTACGATGCGAATTATGAAATGCCGGGCTGGAATAAGCTTGGCTTTAATCATGATGAAAGTTGGAAGCCAGTGATTAGCGAAGCACTTGAGCCACAAGTGGTACTAGCACCCAAACGTCATCATGCTTCTGCGGTGAAATTAACCTTACCTGCAATTAGCATTGTGGATGTAGCTAACCCAGAGCCTGGTGTGGTGGTTTTTGATATGGGGCAAAATATGTTGGGCGTGCCAGAGCTTAATATTCCGGTGCTGGCTAACCAAAAAGTGAAAATACGCTTTGCTGAAGCATTACAAAAAAACACCTTCTATACCAAAAATATGCGCAGCGCGATTGCGACAGATTATTACACCCCCGCGCAATCTGGCGTGATTAATTATGTACCTACTTTCACCTTTCACGGTTACCGATTTGTTGAAATATCAGGTTTTGACCAATCAAAAACACCGGATTTAAGCTGGCTGAAAGGGCGAGTTTTACATTCTAATTTTGACGTAAATGCTAACTTTAAAAGCTCACACGCTAAATTGAATAAATTGGCTGAAAACGTAGTCTGGGGATTACGAGGTAACTTTTTAGATATCCCAACTGATTGCCCGCAGCGTGATGAGCGTTTGGGGTGGACAGGTGACGCTCAAGTGTTTGCTGCGCCATCTATGTATATGGCGGATGTTTATGGTTTTTGGGCTGCTTGGTTACAAACAGTACGCGAAGAGCAAGCGGATGATGGTCGCATCCCTAATTTTATTCCCACCAAAGAAAGTAAACATGGTCGTGGTTCTTCATCTGGTTGGGGCGATGCTGCTGTCATTATTCCGTGGGAGCTTTATTTATTAACTGGCGATGCGCAGATTCTCAAAGAAAACTACGACATGATGCAAAAGTGGTTAGCTTTTCATCAAGAAAAAGTGAAAGATGATCTGTCAACTATGGGCGGTTTTGCAGATTGGTTACAACCACATCCTAAAGCCAAAGAAGGTAGCCAAGCGCGTCGCGGAGATACTTCGATTGAGTTAATTTCTACCGCGTATTATGCACATTCGTTAGATTATATTGCTAAAGCCGCTCAAGTATTAGGTCGTGACGCAGACGCTGCTAGTTACACGGCTAGTTTCAATAGGGCTAAAGTTGCATTTCGTAAAGCCTATTATGATGAGCAAACTAAGGTGATTGGTGCCGCCAGCCAAACCAGTTATTTATTACCACTGGCTTTTGGTTTGTTTGATGGCGTTGATGTCACTAATGCCCAGCAACATTTACTTGCGACAATAGCTTCGGCAGATCATCATTTACGTACAGGCTTTTTAGGCACACCGCTATTGGCTCCTGTATTACAGGATATGGGCCGTAGTGATGTAATGTACGACTTATTGTTTAAAGAAACTTACCCTTCATGGTTTTATTCTATAAACAATGGTGCAACCACAACCTGGGAGCGTTGGAATTCTTATTCGTTAAAAGACGGCTTTAGTAAAGCATCAATGAACTCGCTTAACCATTACGCTTATGGTGCAGTGGCCAAATGGTTTTATGAAGGCATTTTAGGCATTAAGTCTGCGGGTGTTGGTTTTAACGAGATTAATATTGAACCACAATTTAATCAGCGTTTAACCCAAGCTAGCGGCAGCTATAAAACACCGCAAGGTGAAGTAGCAGTTGAGTGGTCAATTGCACAAGGTCAACTTGATATGCAGGTGACTATCCCTAAAAACACTTTAGCTAACTTTATTTTGCCGCAAGTGCAAGCTGGCACCTTAATCATTAACGGTGAATCTGTCAGTAATCAAAAGGATGCTATTGATAAGGGTTTAACAAAGAATATGTTGATTAAGCAAGCACCAGGTGCTTATCGTATTACAGGTCGTATTTCACTTTAGTACTAATTAAGCTTCAATGAAACACAGGTGTTGCTACTGATAAAATAGTTAACACCTGTTTCATTTTTTCTCAGCTGTTCTAAGCGAGGTAAGTGCATATGTACAGACCGAGCCAACTAGGTTAGCGCCTGCTACATTCTTCCTTTTTGTTCCTTCGCTAACATAAAATCATAAATTTCAGAGCCAGCTAATAGGTAAGCTCCCACACCATAGATTTGCGAATCATCTTTACTGACTTGCCCAGGCGCTGCGCCAATGGCTTGCACCCAACCTAACTTGCCATCAGGGTGTACAGCAGAATTGAGTAATTGCCAGCCTTTGGCTGTAGTTTCCAAGTATTCACTTTCAGCAAGTAATCCGTTATTTAAGCCCCAGGCAAACCCGAAAGTAAATAAAGCGGTACCACTGGTTTCTGGTAACGGGCTTTTTTCATGGGCTAATAACGACATTGCCCATGAACCATCGTGTTTTTGCAGTGATTTTAGCTTCCTTGCCATGTCCACAAACACTTTTTCATAGACAGCTCGACGCGGATCATTTTTATCTATATATTCCATAGCGCGCGCTAAACCAGCAAATACCCAACCTGTGCCACGAGCCCAAAAAATCTGCTCACCAAAGTCTCCTTTTTTATCTTTAAAACGACTATCTCGGTAAAACAGCTTGTAGTTTTCATCGTAAAGGTAATCGATAGTCGCCTGCATTTCTTTGTGTGCATAATCGGCATACTTTGGATCACCAGTGGCTTTTGTTAATGCAAACCAGCTAGGTGGTGCCATAAACAGCGCATCAGCCCAGCACCAACGCGTCTGACAGGCATGAATTTTATGGCCGTCATCAACAATTAATTCACGCGTGAGTTCTAAATCAACAGTGTAGTTGGCTGCAATAACGTCATCAAAGGCCTTTTGGGTTGCCGCCAGAATTTTCGGATCTTGCTGTTGATGGTTGTAATACCAAATATAGGTATCGGCAATTAACTGGTCATCGCCATAGTAAGGGATAGGCCCTAATTGCCAATCCCACTCATTACCCTTGTAACCGATCCAACGTTTGTAGGTTGGATTAGCTGAGCGCTCTGCTAAGTTTTTTAAACCGGTATAAAACACAGCTTGTACCCAACGTTTGGCCTCCAATGACTCATCACGTTTAAACTGAATATAAGCCAATGAATCTAAGCGTGGCAGCTGCCAATTCGCGACTTTTTCGATATCAGATAACACTTGCTCGCTTGACGGAAAAGCTGGTTGCGCTTGCACATTTTCAGCTACTGCAGCTCCTCCCTGAGTTTTTTGGCTAATAGACGCGTTTTCTGCCCCACAAGCTGACAGCAATAAGGCTGCAGAAAAACAAGTAAGTTTTGAATAAAACTGATATTTAGAGGTGAATTTTTTTAGACCAAAGGTGATCACAGGTATGCTCCATTCGTATTACTGTAATTAACGATAAGTTAACTCTTATAAGCCGTGCGCAACTGACCTAAACGCACAACACAAGTAAAAAAAATAAATTTCTAGTTTTATGCAGAATAGGCTCAAAATTTGGATATTTGATACCAATCTTAGGAGATATTTTTAGCTTTTATACAAAATCACACTTTATTACCTGAAAAACTCACAAGAAATAATATTAGTAAGAGTTTGCAAAAAGTGGTTTCATCAGTCGCTCGTGTAGCACGACTGATGCAAAGTTAAGGTATTGATTATTAAGCGTAGGGGTTAATAATTTTTGGAATCAGCATTTACAAAGTTGGTTTTTTTATTGCCATCAAAAGCACGTTGTTTAACCGTATTATTACGCTCAGCTTCATATTGATCTATGTAAGCATCTGTTTTTTGTCTTAGCTGGTTTAAAATATTTTCATGTTGGGCAGAAGTCGCTAAGTTGGTTGCTTCATTGGGATCATTTTTTAAATCATAAAGTTGTTCATGTTTATCTCGGTAGTAACGAACATATTTCCAATCCTCGGTTCTTACCCCAACCGTTGGGGGTATTTTGAAGACTTTAGGCGAGAATAAATGCTCAAAAAAGAATTCGCTGCGCCATTCTGGTGTTTCACCTGCCATAATAGGTTTGAGAGATTTACCCTGATAACGCTTAGATAATTCGATACCTGCTAAATCTAAAATAGTCGGTGCAATGTCGATATTTAACGCAATTTCTTCCCGCACTTGTGCTTTGCGATTACGCGGATCAAAAATGATGAGTGGTACACGTAAATCTTCATCCCAACCAAACCATTTCCCAGCCAATTGACGGTTGTTTAATGAGTAACCATTATCACCGGTATAAATAATAATGGTGTTTTCAGCCATACCGGCTTCAACTAACTTGTCGTAAAGCATACCAACACCGCGGTCTACCGCACTGACAGCACGATAATGACGCTTAACCATTTTTTGATACAAGGCTTGGGTTTTATAACGATACTGCCAGCGCTCTCGGCCAAGCGATGTTTTTAAAAAGTCAGGCAATACTTCAAAATCTGCTGCCGACGATAATGGCGCAGGTGGTATAGTTATGTCGTTGTAATACTCGTCAAATTCAGCAGGGTAGTGGTATTGATCTACTTTATCTGGGTCAAGGGCATGGGGATTCCAAAAACTAACTGATAACGACCAAGGCTGTCCACTACCTTTATTTTGCTCGATAAAGTCTTTGGCAAGCTCAACAAAGTGGTAGGTTTGTGGACGCTCAACACCCTTGTGGATGTCGGTTTTTTTCATTTTTGAACGTTTAAAATAGTCAAAACGCTGCTCGATATTGCCCGAGGTTTCAACACCAAATTTACCAACAAAGCCGGTTGTATAACCGTGTTGCTTTAATACCACAGGGTAGGTAATCGTCATATCTTCTTCAGATACAGGAGGACGGTGAAACGAATAATCGCTAGTGCGTTCGGTTAATCCAGTTAAAATACTAGCGCGACTAGCACCACAAATAGGTGTAGTAACAAACGCCTTTTTGAAGAGCACGCCTTGATCGGCCAATTTATCTAGTGTTGGCGTTTTTACTATTGGGTGGTATTTACCAATTAAGTCCCACCTATGATCATCAGCTAAAATAAATAAAATGTTTGGCCGTTGTTGTTCTTGCTGGTTCGATACTAGATTTTTAGTGTCTTTATCCGTTAACTGGCAGGCTGATGTTAGTACGCTGGCGGACAATAATAAACCTAGTTTTATCCTGTAGGATTTATGACTTTCTTTAAACTGAGTCGTTATTTTTGTAAAAATATTATCCATTTTAACCCTTATTTAAATAACCAATATGAAAAAACGCCCGCAATTAACATAAAAATAATGCCTAAGCTAAAAGGGGCAAAATACAGTGGTGTATCTGGCGTTTTTGTCAGCTGTTTTTTACCCGTTAATAGGGTTTTTATTAAGTTGTCTTTTTTCACCAATACATAAAAAAATACCGCGACTAAGTGCAGCCAAATAATCGCTAATAAAATGTCAAAGTTAATGCCATGTAATTGGGTAAGCGTGTCTGACATATCTTTTGAAACATAATCTGAAAGGGCGCCACTAAAGCCTAAATCGTTATTGCTAAACAGTCCTGAAATCACTTGAAAACCAATCACCAAGATCATGATGATAATCATCCAGCCACCAGCGGGGTTATGACCAACTTCGTGATGTACTTGTAAGCGTAATGACTGTTTTAAATAACGAAATGCAACAATCGGATGGACGATAAAGTGCTTAAAACGAGCTGTACTTGAACCGAACAAGCCCCAACACACCCTAAATACCAATAGGGCAATTAAGCAATGACCAAAAATTTCGTGTAAATCTATTAGTCTGTTTTCAATGGTGTACCAAGCAGCGAAAATGTTTAAAACAAGTGCCCAGTGAAAAAATCGTGTTGCTCCGTCCCAAATTTTTACTTTTTTCATATCACTTAACCTTGTTTTACTTTTATAAGTTCGATTGCTTGCTGAGAAAATAGCATTGCAAGATTTTCATCGACTAATGCTTCATCAAGCACAAGCGTTTTCAGTGCTGGAAGCTTTGCAAGTTGACTGATTTTTGATTGGCTAATATGAGTACCTTGTATTTGCAGCTTGGTTAAATTTTTCATAGCTAAAACCTGTTCGATAGCAGCATCAGATATTTGGCTATTGGCTAAATTGGCTTCGATTAATACCGGCGCTAGGGCTTGGCTAAAGTGGGTGAGCATTTGATCATCAAAATGGTTTTTCATTGCGAAAGCATCGAGCACTAATAAATGTGAGGTACGCGCTTGATAGTGCAATACATGAGGATATTGTGTTTGTAATTCTGCTACCTGTTTTTTATAGGCTAAGCGTTTTTCTTCGATTTTTTGCCAGTCAATATCATAAAATTTAATCACTTTTGCTTTTGCTGGCGCTTCAGGAAAATCATCTTCGGTTAAGTTTCCTGAGCCACCTTTTGATAACCATAACTCAATTAAGGCTAATTCATCTTCGGTATGACGCTCTCGACCAAATGGCGGCATCGCCATGCGATCTGTTGCCGGTAACTTCATGCGTTCAAGTAATAAATTATTTTCAGCGAGTGTTAAATCAGCACCACTTTTACCGGAAAAGGTTAACTGGCGAAAACTGTCTAAACGCAATTGTCCTTTTGCTTTATTGTCATCGTGACAAGCGGCACAATATTTTTCCATAATAGGATCAATGCGGCTATTGTAAAAAGAGTCTTGCTTAGCCACTAATACAGGGCTTAAGCCTAATTGCTCTTTGATGCTTTGTACCCAAGCCGGTTTACTTTGAATATATAAGTAAAGCCAAATTAAGCTTAATAAAGCTACCAGCCAAAAATAGCTTTTAGCGCTGAGCTTTTGTTCAGGCGTTTTGAAATTCATCTTTGTTTTAAACCTCTTTACGCCAAAATCTGGGAAATAATTTGAGGATGTTCAACCCCAGTTAATCGCTGATTTAATCCTTGGAAGCGATAATTTAAATCGTAATGATTAAAGCCCAGTAAATATAAAATGGTGGCGTGTAAGTCGGCTATTTCAACTTTGTCGTTAACCACTTCATAACCAAGTTCGTCAGTTTCTCCATGAGTGTATCCACCTTTTACGCCGCCTCCTGCCATCCACATGGTAAAGGCATCTGTGTGATGATCTCGGCCGGCAAAAAGCATGTCTTGTCCGGCTCTGTTTTCGCGCATTGGTGTGCGACCAAATTCGCCGCCCCAAATAACTAAAGTATCTTCGAGCATGCCGCGCTGTTTTAAATCTTCTAATAAGGCAGCCATTGGGCGATCAATATCTTTACACTTATTACGTATGCCAAGGTCAACTGAACCGGCTTCTCCTACGCCATGATGATCCCAAGCATAATCAAATAATTGAATGTAACGCACGCCCCGTTCAGCCAGTCTTCTGGCGATAACACAGTTGTTGGCAAAACTTGCTTTACCAACTTCAGCACCGTAATTTTCTAATGTGGTTTCTGATTCTTTGCTAATGTCGAAGGCATCAGATGCTTCTAGTTGCATGCGGTACGCCATTTCATATTGCGAAGTCCGCGTCAGGGTTTCTGGATCACCAACTGTGTTATAACTTTGCTGATTAAGATCGGCAATGGCATCAAGAATGCGGCGACGAAGCGGTCGGCTTACTTCTTTTGGATTACTTAAATAAAGCACGGGATCGCCTTGTTTTCGGCATTCCACCCCTTGGTAAACACTTGGTAAAAAGCCAGAACCCCAAAGCTGTTTACCGCCATCTGGGGCATTTTTACCTGAGGTTAGCGCGATAAATCCGGGTAAGTTTTGGTTCATTGTACCTAATGCATAGGTGGCCCAAGCGCCAATAGATGGTTTGCCGGATAAAGCTGAACCTGTATGCATTAACACTTGCGCGGGAGCATGGTTAAACTGATCGGTTTTCATCGATTTTATGAAACAAATATCATCAGCATGTTTGGCTAAATGCGGTAATCTGTCTGATATCCAAGCACCTGATTGACCATGTTGTTTAAATGGAAATTGCGGGCCTAATAACTTAGGTGTGCCGGAAATAAACGCAAATTGTTTACCTTCTAAAAACGATTGTGGTGTGTCTCTACCATCATATTTTTCTAATTCCGGTTTATAGTCAAACATCTCTAATTGACTCGGGCCGCCCACCATATGCATATAGATAACCCGTTTTGCTTTCGCGGCATATTGGGGTGGCAGGGGAGATAAAGGAGCATCCATAGGACGGGTGAAGTCTAAGGTTTGCCCAGCCGCCGTTGCTTGATTGGCAAACATAGAGCCTAAAGCGGCACCGCCAAGCATATAACCTGATTTCTTCAGAAAATCTCGACGTTTTAATTGCGCCATTTCCTGTTGCAATATTTTATCAATTTGAGCGCTTCGAGTGCTTGCAGATTGAACATTAGAATTAAATAAATTTTTCATGATCTTACCTTGTTAATGCATCGTCGAGATTGAGTAAAATTGAGCCCATTGCCGTCCAGGTTGATGCTTGTGCATCATCACCCGATAGCCCATCAAGTTGAATTTGTTCTGATACTTTTTGCAGGGCAAATGTTAGGCTCTGTACTTCTTTTTCTTTTGGTAAGCGAGAGACAACACGTTTAAAGCCAAAGCGAATTGCTTGTTTATCATCACTTGTTTTGGCTTGGGTCATCATCAGTTTACCGAGTGCTTGTGCAGCCTCGTGATAAACCGGATCATTTAAGGTCACTAAAGCTTGTAACGGCGTGTTGGTGGGTAAACGGCGCTGGTGGCTAATTTCACGTGTTTCCATATCAAAGGTTAAAAAGCTTGGATACATAAAGGCACGTTTAACAAAGGTATAAATTGCGCGGCGATAGCGATTTTCATCGGTGGCATCTTCCCACCAATGTAGCCAACGACCTTTATGCCCCCAAATACCTTCTGGTTGTGGTGGCATAACCGGCACACCGCCAATTTTATTAACGATTAAGTCACTGGCAACTAAAGCTTGGTCGCGAACCATTTCTGCTGACAAACGTTGTCTTGGCCCACGTGAAAACCATTTATTTAATGGGTCGAGTTCGTAGCGTTCAGCCTGAACGGTAGCGTCTTGTTGATAGGCATGGCTCATTACCATGAGTTTTAAAATGGCTTTTGTATCCCATTTAAAATCGTTTTGAAATTTAAGGGCTAGCCAATCTAAAAGCTCAGGATGATTCGGTAAACTGCCCGCGCCACCAAAATCTTCTAAGGTTTCAACAAGGCCAATACCAAATAATCTGTGCCATAAACGATTGATCGCAACGCGAGCGGTTAAAGGTTGCTCTGGTTTAAAAAACCATTGTGCTAAGCCCAAGCGATTTTGTTGTTGGTTAAATTCAGGAAATATCGCTGGCGTATTTGGCGTTAATAAATCGCCGACTTTATTGGTCATATTGCCGCGGTCAAATTTAGCAATAGCACGCTTATCCCAGTCGTCTTGCTCTAACATTACTGGCATGAGGTAACCGTCGATAGCCTTAAGTTGTTTTTTTAACTTGCCATATTCCTCAATATTGGCGGTGCGGTTATCGCTGTTTGCATATTGTGACCAGCCATCAAAATTGGTTGTTTCTATACGTACGCGGTGCAAGCGAGTTTGTAAGCTATCAACGCGAATGCCTTTTTGCATTTGTTCAACTTCTACTTCGATTTTTTCACCTGGTTTAAGCGTCAGTGGCTCAGCTAATACAGCAACACTCCAACGAGGTAAATAGAGTCGATGAGCAAACCAACCGACACCTTTACCTGTTTCTAAGCCGCTATCTTCTTTGTTATTGAGTTCACTTAGCTTACTTCGCGCGGATAATTGATTATCCATCACTTCGGTGCTGTTCGACATGTGAGTTTTAATGGTAAGTTGTTGTTTGCTGCCGTCAGGTGTGACTAGATAAAATTTTACGTCGTCGGCCTGAAAATGAGGCTCAGGTGTATGACGAGCTTTTTCTGGGTTTTGTGGTATCGCATTTAAACGGATCGCGGAAATAGATTTTTCTTGCTGAGCTGCCGCACTTATAAAGTGATAATAAAGGCGTAATTCATATTTTCCGGCATCGAAATATTCGCCATTTACAGTTTTAAATGTTCTGATTTTTTGATTGTTATCTGCCAGTTCTTTTAATCGCGCATTACCTACTTTAATTAAGGTTAAATGATATTTGCTTGGCGGTTTGCCTTCTTCAACTAACTTGGCATTAGAGTCTTCCATTTTTTTAACAAAAGCGGCTAAACCTCGGTATTCATCACCTAGAGCACTTTCAATAGTAAGTTGTTGCCAAGGAGATGACTGCTCAGTTTGTTTCGATAACTCAACCGCTTGCTTGGCTTCATGTTCGCGTATTTTGGTAAGCTGTTCTTGTAGTTCAAATGCGAGTTGCTTCTCATCGTCTTTTTTTGCGTATTTATATAAGGGATCATATTCGCGGTAATCAGCGTCTTTACTGGTATTAAAGAAGTCAAGTGATGCATAATATTCATGGTGTTCAATTGGGTCGTAAGGATGGGAATGACACTGCACGCAATTCATGGTCATGGCATTGAGTACTGACCAAGTGGTGGCATTTCGGTCCATGACAGCGACCATACGAAATTCTTCATCATCAGTTCCTCCTTCACTATTAGTTGGGGTTTGACGATGAAATCCGGTGGCGAGAATATTTTTTAAACTGCGATTTGGCATTAAATCACCACCGAGTTGTTCGATCATAAATTGATCATAAGGCTGGTTCGCATTCAGGGCTTCAATCACCCATTGTTTATAAGGCCAGCTGTCACGCTCTTCATCGCGGGTATAACCATGGCTATCGGCGTATCGAGATAAGTCCATCCACATGGCTGCCCAGCGCTCGCCATAACGGGGGGACGCGAGTAAACGGTCAACTTGTTTTTCATAAGCATTCGCACTGTTATCCGCTAAAAAGTCATCAATTTCTTGCGGTGTTGGTGGTAAGCCAGTTAAATCAAATGATAAGCGACGTAATAAGGTCTGTTTGTTTGCTATTGGCATTAATGACAAACCATTAGCGGCTAAGTTAGCCTCCAAAAAAGCGTCAATGTCATTATTGATGACTTGTTTATTTTCAACCTCTGGCACCGTTTGTGGGCTCGGGGGAATAAACGCCCAATGTTCTTGCCAGTTTGCGCCTTGTGCTATCCAATCTCGTAAAAGTTGAATTTCATGATCCGGTAATTTAGCGCCTTTATAAGGCATACGAATGTTCGGGTCGTCAGATTCAACACGGGCGATTAATTCTGAAGCATCAGGATCACCCGGTACTATGGTTAACCTGCCAGAGTGACCACGGCCAAGGGCTTCTTCTCGATATATAAAAGAAACATTGGCTTGTTTACTGACCCCGCCATGGCAACCTGTACAGCTTTTATTAAGAATAGGGCGAATGTCGTGGTTGAATGAGATCAACTTACTGGTTTGTTTCTCTTGCTGTTGTTCGCAAGCCGATAATAAGCTGGTGATTGCAATCAAACAAAAAGCTAACTTAAATGACGATGCCTTTGTATTTTTTATAATCATTAGGTGTACCAGAAACTAACAGGTTATTTTGTTAATAGATTAATATTAAGCACTTATCTCTATGTATTTTCTATTTGTGCCTTGAGATAAGTGCTTGTATTCAAACTGTCGTTTATTTATGACCTTGACGAGATAAATCGAAACGGACAATTCGACCCCATTTATTCCATTCGGTAATAAATAGATCGCCATTGTGATCAAAGGTAATACCGTGCGGTGCTGTTAAACGGCCTCTTTGCCATTGCTCTGGTTTTGTTCTGTTGGTGTTAATTTCGGCTTTGGTATCGTTAGTACCTAAGGTTTTAACGGTTTTTCCAGCTTTATTGATTAAGCTAACTCGACCACTAATTTCAGCAACGGCAGCTATATCACCAAAAAAATCAACTGCACTTGGGCGGCGCAAATTTGTTGCGTAATCACCGATAAGCTCACCATTAAGGTCCATATGAACTAAACGACCATTGACGCGATCGGTACAGATTAAGCGATTAGGCGCAAATCTAGGGTCAATATGAATTTTATGGCAGTTACGAAATTTATAAGGCGCGTCTTTTCCACCAAAGGTTTTTAGATAATTACCGCTTGCATCAAATTTGTGAATGTAATCTAAGCTATAACCGTCGACAACATACATATTATCCTTTGCATCTACCGCTATCGCGGTGAGTTTCATAGGGGGCTTGAGTCTGTTTCTTCTATCTAGACCACTAGCGTGATATTGCTTAGGTACAGCTTTGACTGCATCAATATTCATTACTATTTTGCCGTCTAAACTCATTTTAATTAAGCGCATGCCATTTAAACGAGCGCCATAAATGTACTCTTGATCAGTATTGTCAGCATGGATAACAAAACCATGAAAATCAGCCGGTGCGTTCGGGACTTGGCCAAGGAAATTGCCCGCACGAGAGAATTTTTTAATACCACCTTGTTTGTTCCCATCTTCCATAATGCTGACATAAAATGTGCCATCAGCGGCAACATCAATCTCACCATGTGATGTGCCAATTAGCATGCTGCCATCCGCTAAATGGACCCAGTGATTTGAACTTTTGTAATCAAAATTAGAGTGTCTATTATCATGATTTGAGTGGGCTGATACGATATTAGTACAGAATGCGCAACTAAAGATTAGCGTTTTAATTGAGTGTTTAAGTTTAACTATCGGGCTGTTCATAAGCATAATATTTCTTTATTTTTGTTAATGTATAAGCATTTTCTAAGCACTATTTCTGCTAAAAGAATTTGCTACTTGTGTATACATAGAAGAGGCGGGGAAAGTGTAAATTGCTACCCTTTAGGTACAAAAATTACAGAATATTTTTTGATACAGAAAAATTAATTTAAGTTAACAAGACTAAAACAATAGAAGGGGGGGTTATTGCAAGTTTAAAATGCAGCTAGTAATAGAGTCTGTTGAATCGTAAAAAAGCTATCGCAGGGGGTAAATTTTCTTCATCTAAATCAGATGGAATATAAGCTGGTTAAATATAAACCAGCTTAAGTGGAGTAATTTAGCAGTGTTAGTTAACCTTAATCACATTTCATTTTAAAAGCTCTATGGCCTTGCTTGTTTATTTTACCTATTTGCTTTGCTAAGTCTTTGCGAGTTTTATCATCTTTTGCACTCGCTAATTCTTTCGCTACAGAGGCTAGTTTTTTCATACCTTCTTGGTATTTTGTAAATTGTGCTTTTTGTTTTGGGTTTAACTGCTTAGTTTCAGATATTTTTAGCGGGATATAATCAATCGACTTTTCTGCTAGGCTTTCTAACTTACCGGCTAATTGAGCTATTTCATCAGCTTGCCCTTTTGCCAGAGCAGGCTTTAATGACTTCATAGTTTTTTTCATATCACCCATAATCTCAGCTAAAGGTGTTTCTCCACATTTTGCGCTTGCTGCATAGCTAGTTGGCACCATGGCTAGGGTTAATAAACTTGCTAATAAAACTCTTTTCATTTTGATCCCCAATTTTTATTTAAATCGTTTTTATCATTGTATTGTCATTTTATAACTAACTCGGTGTCAATCGTAAGTAAATTTATTGTAAGTTTTAGCGACAATTACTCTAGTTGAAGATTTTTAGGCGTAAAAACTTGTCATTTGATTATAAATGTTTTTATTAAAGTAACTTAGCCGACTTTAAATATTAATTTTTACTTTATTGTAAGTTATTGAATTATAATTGCAATTTTTCATCTGTTAGCTTTTTTATTTATTTGTTTAGTGAAGTAAAAGGTACTGCTTAATTCAATCATAAACAATCATTCCATATGTGAAGGTTAGCCAATTGTAAATATAAGGTTAAGCTTGTTTTTGTCTGATTTTTTTATGATAAGATTTTGCCAATAGATATCGATATAAAGTTTTTATTGAGGCTTTTTATGATTAAGAAAAAATTAATTCAACACAGCGCTCGCTTGTCTAAGATATTTGCCTTGTGCTGTCTTGTGCAACTTGGCCAATTACATGCTCAAGTTCACGCAACATCCGCTCAAAATGAAGCACGTCAGATTGATGCATTAATTGAGAAGGCTCTGGTTAAAAATAATTTAATCCGTAACCCTCTTACGGACGATTATACTTTTGTGCGTCGGATATATTTAGATATTGCGGGTCGAATTCCAACCTATAACGAGTTGCAAACTTTTATCACTCGTTCTGATGTTAATAAGCGAAGCGAATTAATCAGTGAGTTATTAAATTCAGAAGCTTATGTAAGCCATTTTTATAATTATTGGGAAGATATCTTAAGAATCCAATCAAGAGGGCGGCGTACTTTTATGGTCTCTTACCAAGATTGGATTAAGCAGTCGCTTAAAGATAATAAACCTTATGACCAAATGGTGCGAGAGCTGATATTGGCTGATGGCTATACTTGGGATAACCCTGCGGCTGGATTTTATTTAAGAGATGAAGGCATGCCATTGGATCATATGTCTAATACGATTCAAGTGTTTTTGGGGACACGAATGCAATGCGCCCAATGTCATGATCATCCTTTTGATAAATGGACGCAAAAAGAATACTTTCATTTAGCGGCTTATACTTCAGATGTTGACTCTGGAGGTCGTCGCTATAACAATTCTGAGGCTTTTAAGTCGCTGAGAAACGCTTTCGCGGCTGAGAAAAAGCAGTTAATTAAGCAAGATAAAAACAACAAAAAAGTAAAGCTATCTGCTTCGCCTGCTGAACGTAGAGTATTACGTGATTTATTTCAGCCCCTCGCAACCAGCGTACGGATCAAACCAAGCGAGCAAAAATTACCATATGATTATGCTTATAAAGACGCAAACCCTAATCAAGTTGTTGAACCCCATGCTCCATTTGGAGATTCAGCCAGTGTTTCGTTATGGCAGGATAAACGAGAGGTTTACGCAAATTGGCTGACTTCGGCTGATAATCCAAGATTTACCAAGGTAATTGCTAACCGATTATGGAAAAAAGTCATGGGGCTTGGGTTAATCGAGCCTTCAGATAATTTAACCGACCATACTGTGCCTTCTAATCCTGAGTTGATGAGTTATTTAGAAAACCTAGTCGTTGATTCTGGCTTTGATCTTAAGTATGTATTAAGCGTTTTATTTAATAGTCGCACTTATCAAAGCGAAGTTTATGCAGGCGATGTGCTACCCGGATATAAATATTATTACCCTGGTCCATTATTAACTCGTATGTCTGCAGAGCAGCTTTGGGATTCTATTTTGACCTTAGCTGTTGAAGATTTAGATAGCCTTAAAGATGATTACAGAACAGAGTTTTTCCGTAACAAAGAAAAAGAGTTAGAGGCACATGTGCATAATGTGAATCAGCTTTCTGGCCGAGAGTTACTGGCGATAGTTAAACAAGCAGGGCAAAGAGAAAAGCAGTTAATTGCTCAGGAAAAACAGTTGCAACAAGCTTTAAAGCAGGCAACGGATAAAAAAGAGAAATCTAAACTTAGAAAAGCATACAACAAGTTAAGGAACGAGAAACGAAATGCTTTAACTGCCGCTTTAAGTGAAGCTGCAGGTGCAAAAGCGGCTGATGTTTACACCACAGATATGGCTATGGCAGATAATCTAGTCGATGAAGCTGCTAAGCGAAATAAAGGAAAACGAAAAGGTAAAAAGGCGTTTTGGGAAAACTTGGTGAGGGCATCAGAAATTGTCTCCCCAGCGCCCGCTGGACATTTTTTACATGAGTTTGGTCAATCAAGAAGAGAGTTAATTGAAAATTCTCATCAACAGGCGTCCATACCGCAAGCTTTGTCTTTGTTGAATGGTTACTTGGTTACTGTGATTCAAGATAAAAATGCGCCTTTAACGAAGACGTTAAAGGCAAATTCAGAGTTAAAAACACAAATCGATAGCTTATTCTTGAGCATGTATGCACGCTTGCCTACTCAAGCTGAGCAAGCGCTATTTAGCGAACAGTTGAACGTTAATAATAGATACAAAGCTTACCGCCAAGTCATATTAGCTATGCTGAACTCAAATGAATTTAGGTTTATTCAATAAGGTGTCATTATGAAAAATTTACTTAAACAAGCATCTGAACTAGATAGACGTCAGTTTATATTGAATACGGCTAAATCATTGCTGGGCGTGAGTTGTGCAAGTTCTTTGTTGGCTAAGCCTAGTTTTGCTCAGTCGACTTCGTCCATTTATTCTGGGCCTCAAGCTAAAAATGTTATCTATCTTTATATGTCGGGTGGTATGAGCCATTTGGACACTTTTGATTTAAAGCAAGGGCGCCCTGAGCAAGGACCAGTCAAAGGCATTAAAACCAATGTTGTTGGCACTCGGCTGAGTGAAAACTTACCTCAACTCGCTAAGCATATGAATAAAATGGCAGTGATCAATTCTATGTTCTCAAATCAAGGAGCGCATGAAGAGGGACGCTATTTTATGCACTCTAGTTATACCAAAAGAGGCACAATTCAGCATCCCGGATTAGGCTCTTGGTTAATGAAATATGATGGCAACCATAATCCTAATTTACCTGGTGTGGTTCATATTGGGAGTGTAAACCCCGGGAGCACACAAGGCTTTTTAGAGCAAAAATATGCTCCTTTGTTAATTGGCGATCCTGAAGCTGGTTTGCAGCATTCAAAAATACATAAATTGTTTACTGAAAAAGAGTTTGCCAATACTCAGAGCTTACGTCAAAAATTAGATCAGGCTTTTTCTGCTAAGTATCAGCAGCGTAAAGTGTCCTCGTATTCGGAAGCATATGATGACGCACTTAGGCTAATGAAAAGTGATGACTTGGATGCTTTTAAAGTCGAAAGTGAAGCACAAAGCACTCGTGATGCCTATGGCAAAAACTCATTTGGTCAAGGCTGTTTGCTAGCGAGACGCTTAATTGAAAGAGATGTCAGGTTTGTTGAAGTGACTTTAGGGGGGTGGGATACGCATACTAATAATTTTGAGCGAGTAGCAGAAAATTCTCGTATTTTAGATCAAGCTATGGCTGCGCTATTGGGCGATTTAGAACAAAGAGGTATGTTAGAAGAAACCCTAGTTGTGTTAACTACTGAGTTTGGTCGAACCCCTAAGATTAATCAAAATGAAGGTCGAGATCATAATCCAACTGCGTTTTCTAGTGTGCTTGTTGGTGGCGGAATTCAAGGTGGTCGTTTTTATGGTAAAAGTGACGAAATTGGAAAAAGTGTCGCAGATAAGCGAGTTACAGTGCCAGATTTTAATGCGACAATTGCTTACGCATTAGGTTTGCCAATTTATGACACTATTTATAGCCCTACTGGAAGGCCGTTTCATATTGCCGATAAAGGGCAACCTATTCTTGAGTTATTTAGTTAAAGAGGTACAAAATGAAATTTAAGTCTTATTTATTTACAGTGCCAAGTTTATTACTGAGCCTTGCTGGTTATTCAGGCGCGGTATTTTCAGCGCAAAAACTTACATTTTCGCAAGATATCTTGCCTATTTTTGAAGCTAAATGCCTTAAATGCCATAGTGATGAAAAGCAAAAAGGTGAGCTTAGGTTAGACACTAAAGAATGGATTTTAAAAGGTGGAGAATCAGGGGATGTATTAATCCCATTTAAGCCAGAATACAGCGATGTGTATGTCTTAGCTGCGTTACCGGATTACGATCCTGATTATATGCCTTCTAAAGGTAAGGGGTTAACACCAGCAGAATTAGAAACGTTAAGAAGTTGGATCCAACAAGGCGCTCAATTTGAAGTGGAAAGCGCCGAAACGGCAGCTGAAGCGTCTATGGATATGACTATACAACAAGCTCACCCAACCCAAACTGAAGTGAAATCTCAGGTGAAGATTAAGCAAGTTAGTTATCAACTTAAGCCCAATGAAAAAGCTGCAATTGAGCAACTAAAACAATTGGGAGTAAAAGTCGATCATGTGCATTATGACCAGTCAAAATATGAATTAATATTGTCGTACGCTAAATTGAATGATGATAACTTTCCGCAGCAAAGTTTAATAAAATTAGCCGATAGATTAACTAAAATTGATTTTGCAAGGTTGCCAATTGGCGATGCGAGTTTAGCTAGTCTGACTAAACTTAGTAAACTTAGCTATTTAGATCTGCGCCAAACAAAAATTACTGACAAAGGATTAGCTCATTTAAATGACTTACCCCAGTTGGAATACTTAAACCTTTACGGCACAAGTATTTCCGATCACGGCTTGGCTAAATTGAATAACTTAACCCAACTAAAATCGATTTATTTAACAAATACTAGAGTGACTCAACAAGGTATAAAGAAGCTAGTACAACGTTACCCAAATTTAAAAGTGAGTTATATCGCGAGTTAAACTCGTATTTTATCTGGGTCGCATAAATGAAATCGGCTCAGATTTTGAGTTTATTCGGGTGGATCTATTTTATTGTGGCTTGAGTTATTTACTCTAAACCAACCTGCAATACTCTGCCTAGGTCGCGTTGCAGGTAGCACTTGATGTGGAAACTCTTCACTTAAAAATATCACTAAAGTACCCAGTTTAGGTTGAACTCTAATGATTTCTTCCTGATGATTTTCTGGATTGTAGATAACAAGTTCACCGCCTGCATTTTCAGGCCATTCTGGATTTAAGTAATAAACGGTTGAAAGCATGCGATTTGCTTGGCCGTGAAATGCATCTAAATGGGTTTTATAAAATGCGCCAATCGGATAATGAGCAAAGTGGCTTTCATAGCTAAATAAGCCAAGAAACAGCTGCTTGTTTAACTCCAGCCTTAAGTTTTCCATTTGCTCTACCCATAAAGTTTCTGCGGGCGATTCTTTATTTATCCATTTAATTGCGTCACTTCTGATGCTTTGGTTAAGTTGATGATCTTGCGCACGGCCAATATTTGCTTGTCGGTAATCTATGTTAGAACTTGTTACTTCAGCAAGTAAACTTTGCGCTATTTCATCTGGCAATGCATTTTCTAATACACAATAGCCGTCTTGGCGTAAGTCCTTCATGATTTTTTCAAACTGCACGGGTAACTACCTAGGTTGCAAATATTTAGGCTTAATATTTTAGCTGGAAAGTGACGTAAACTAAGCTTTTTTTCATTAAAAATTTAAAATGATTAAAAATAAATCGATTTATCTTGTTAAATGACTTTAGCTTCTGAGCTGCCAATGATAAACTACGCCGCCCGAAATTTATGGGGCTAAAGGAGTTATTTTGGTCGCAAAAATAGCTCATCATTTATTTTATTGGAGTAATAGTATGTCTACTATCGAGATTCAAGCAAGTTCGCGTAGCGATTTAGGGAAAGGTGCGAGCCGCCGCCTACGTCACGCGGAAAAAATTCCAGCTGTATTATACGGCGGTGGTGAAGATGCAGTTTCATTAGAAATTGAACACAGAATCGTTTTTAAAGCTCAAGAGCAAGAAAGCTTCTACTCTCAAGTTTTAAACCTAGTTGTTGACGGTAAAGCAACTGACGTTATCGTTAAAGATATGCAACGTCACCCGTTCAAGCCAAAAGTTATGCACGTTGATTTCCAACGCGTTGTAGCTGGTCAATCTTTACACACTACTGTTGGTATTCACTTCGTAAACGAAGAAGCGGCAGCTAAGAAAGGTGGCGTTGTAGCACACCACATTTCTGAAATTGAAATCGCTTGTGAGCCAAAAGATTTACCTGAGTTCATCGAAGTTGATGTTGCTGGTTTAGAAGTTGGTCAAACTCTTCACCTTTCTGACATTAAATTCCCTGCTGGCGTAACTTCTGTTGAGTTAGCTAAAGGTGAATCTCATGACGGTGCTGTAGTAACACTTGATAAGCCTAAAGTTGATTCGTCTGACGACGCTGAAGAATCTGAAGAAGCTTAATATTGGGTTAATACTTGACACATGTCTGAGTTAACTCAATTAATCGTGGGCCTGGGTAATCCAGGTCCCGAATATGCCAAAACAAGGCATAATGCGGGCGAATGGTATGTACGCGAACTCGCAGATAGATACAACGCACCGTTAAAATTAGATAGCAAATATTCTGGCTTTACTGCCAACATTCAAATCAATGGTCACGATGTTCGGTTACTTATTCCGGTAACTTTTATGAATAAGAGTGGGCAATCAATTTCTGCATTAAGTAATTTCTTTAAAATTCCCCCAGAGCAAATTTTAGTCGCACATGACGAGATGGATATATCTCCTGGTATTGCCAAGTTTAAGCGCGGCGGTGGCCACGGCGGACATAATGGTTTGCGTGATACGATAAGCCGTCTGGGAAATAATAAAGAATTTTTACGTTTACGTATCGGCATAGGTCATCCTGGACACAGAGATAAAGTGACAGGGCATGTATTAGGCAAAGCGCCTTCGGCAGAACAAGAATTAATTGATGCTGCAATTGATGAAGCAGTAAGATGCACAGAAGTTTGGTTTAAGGACGGTTATACTAAAGCCGTTAGTCGATTACATAGTTTTAAGGCATAGGACAACTATTATGGGTTTTAAATGTGGCATAGTTGGTTTACCAAATGTAGGTAAATCTACTTTATTCAACGCGTTAACCAAAGCAGGTATTGAAGCTGCAAACTTTCCATTTTGTACAATAGAGCCTAATACTGGTGTTGTACCTGTGCCAGATCCTCGTTTAGATGCGTTAGCTAAAATTGTTAACCCGCAACGCATTCTACCAACGACAATGGAATTTGTTGATATTGCCGGCTTAGTAGCAGGTGCATCTAAAGGTGAAGGTTTAGGTAATAAATTTTTAACTAATATACGTGAAACCGATGCGATTGGTCATGTGGTTCGTTGTTTTGAAAATGACAACATAGTCCACGTTTCAGGTAAAGTTAACCCTGCTGACGATATAGATACGATTAATACTGAATTAGTTTTATCTGATATGGATACAGCAGAAAAAGCAATTTTCCGTAATGCGAAGAAAGCTAAAGGCGGCGACAAAACTGCTAAGCAAGAATTAGAAGTCCTTGAAAAAATTAAGCCATTCTTAGATGAAGGCCAAATGCTTCGCTCTATTGAATTAGACGCAGAAGAGCTAGCGATTATTGCACCACTTAACTTCTTAACGATTAAACCAACTATGTACATTGCCAATGTAAATGATGATGGTTTTGAAAATAACCCATATTTAGATCAGGTTCGTGAAATAGCCAAAGGTCAAAATGCCGTGGTTGTACCTGTATGTGCTGAGATTGAATCTGAGTTATCAGAATTAGACGATGAAGACAGAGATGAATTCATGGCTGATCTAGGCTTAGAAGAGCCGGGTTTAAATCGAGTGATTCGAGCGGGTTATGAATTATTGAACCTACAAACATATTTCACTGCGGGTGTTAAGGAAGTTAGAGCTTGGACAATTAAAGTTAATTCAACTGCACCGCAAGCTGCAGGTAAGATTCATACTGATTTTGAAAAAGGCTTTATCCGAGCAGAAACTATCGCATATGATGATTATATTGAACATCAAGGCGAGCAGGGCGCTAAAAACGCAGGTAAGAGCCGAAAAGAAGGTAAAGACTATATAGTTAAAGACGGCGACGTCATGCATTTCTTATTTAACGTATAGTTATTTTACCTACTCTAAAAAAACCGCCTGCTGGCGGTTTTTTTGTTTTTGGCATTTATTACTTAGCAGGCGGTGAAATACAGTTCTCCGGCTTAACGCTATTTTTTCAAAATATTAGGCTAGAACCAATAATATCCAGCTCCAGCAGCATCCTAGTCAGGATAACGATTAATAATAAAGCCTTTTTATAAGCATAGCTGTTGCGCCTGCTATTTAATTATGGCCAAAGTTAGAGCTAAACTAAGAGGTTAATCTGCAGAAATGTAGGTGTAAGCTTTAAGGTTACTTATTTTATACCTGATACTGAGAGATTGATTTCGTAGCTGTTTGGATAATTTAGTGGCGGCAGACGAAAGTAGAATAATCGAATTCACTTGAATCAGATAAATTTATAAATCAATTAAATAAAAATCGAGCACATTTAGTTAAACCTTAAATTTAAATTCAATTTATGAAAAACAATTGTGGCTTTCGTTTTCGCTTGTGAGTATATTAATAAAAGCTTAATACGCTTGTTTTGATTGCTTTTTATACAGAAATAGTTTGTTTTTTCGCTGAATAAATAAAAACGAAAAAAAGCTTAAATTTCTTTGAAAAAAAGGTTGACGGCACAGGGTCATATCAGCATAATACGCGCCACTCGCTGAGGCGAGATTGTTGGCTACGTAGCTCAGCTGGTTAGAGCACATCACTCATAATGATGGGGTCCCCTGTTCAAATCAGGGCGTAGCCACCAATAAAATGCGGACGTGGCGGAATTGGTAGACGCGCTGGATTTAGGTTCCAGTATCGCAAGATGTGAGAGTTCAAGTCTCTCCGTCCGCACCATTGTTTAAAAAATGTTGGGATATCGCCAAGCGGTAAGGCACCGGGTTTTGATCTCGGCATTCCCAGGTTCAAATCCTGGTATCCCAGCCATTTTTTAACAATTCAAATATGCTTTCCTTGTTGGGATATCGCCAAGCGGTAAGGCACCGGGTTTTGATCTCGGCATTCCCAGGTTCAAATCCTGGTATCCCAGCCATCATATTTCTCATCTTGTTTTATCACCTTACAATTTAATATTTCACTTTTTTTATTTACTTACTCTTATAACTTATAATTCGCTTTAGCTATTTATTTTTCGTTTCCCATACTTCTATTTTATCTTCTTTAATCGTTAACACTCACAGATAATATTTTGCAGTCATATCGTCAGCTATCTAAAGTTTCTATAGAGCTAAATCAATATAAATTGCGAGTATCAGAGCCATCACAGACAGTTCAATTCAAGGCGTATCATTGCAGGAATGTAGGCACCTTTCAAAATGATACAACACAGAAGTGAGCTGTCTGTGAGGCTCCTGAAAGGCTGGGCTAAAAGCCATTTATTCTGCGTTAAGTTGGCTTGGCATAGAACCACTATGCCTGTGCCAACTTGCCTTGCCTTAATGGCTTTTATCTCCAGCTGATTATCGCTATTTATATTGATTTAGCTCTACATACCGAGCAAATAGCCTCAGGAAGCCTTAATAAAGGTTTGTGTGTAACTTGGATATCTCGGCTTGAAATTGGATTTAAGCTTGAAGTAGGCGAGCCTAGGCTGTTTTCAGCTGCTTTAAGATTTAATTTGGATTAATTTTTAACAGACTAATTCTAATAGGCAAAAAAAATGGGTGAATCATTTCACCCATTTTTATCAGCTTAGTTTGGTGTATAGCTTCAATTCGATGTATACAGAATTATAGAATAAATCTAGATAGATCTTCATCTTCAACTAAGTCGTTCAGGAACTTGCTAACATAATCAGCATCAACCGTAATGCTTTGTCCAGACATTTCAGAGGCATCGTAAGATACTTCTTCCATCAGTTTTTCCATTACAGTATGTAAACGACGTGCCCCTATGTTTTCGGTCTTTTCGTTGACTCTAAAGGCTGCGTTAGCAATTTTCTCTATACCATCTTGACTGAAATCAACGCTGACGCCTTCTGTTGCCATCAGAGCTTTGTATTGCTCTGTTAAAGAGGCATTAGGCTCAGTTAAAATTCGTACGAAGTCATGAGCGGTTAGAGCTTCTAATTCAACTCGAATTGGTAAACGACCTTGAAGTTCAGGGATTAGATCGGATGGCTTGGCCATTTGGAAAGCACCAGATGCGATAAATAGAATGTGATCGGTTTTAACCATACCATGTTTAGTCGTTACAGTAGATCCTTCCACTAATGGAAGTAAATCGCGCTGAACACCTTCGCGTGATACATCTGGACCGCTAGATTCGCCGCGTTTACAGATTTTATCTATCTCATCGATAAATACGATACCATTTTGTTCTAAGGTTTCTATTGCTTGTTCTTTTAATTCTTCTTGATTTACAAGTCGACCAGCTTCTTCTTCAACCAATAATTTGTAAGCTTCTTTCACTTTCATTTTACGCGTTTTTTTAGCGCTGTTGCCTGATAAGTTTTGGAACATGCCTTGTAATTGGTTGGTCATTTCTTCCATCCCAGGTGGTGCCATAATTTCGACTCCAACCTGAGGCGCTGCTACGTCTATTTCTATCTCTTTATCGTCGAGTGTACCTTCACGTAATTTCTTACGGAAAATTTGACGCGTGTTAGAGCCCGTATCTTGTGGCTCTTCTTCACCGAACATAGCTTGAGGTTTAGGTAGTAGGGCATCTAAAATGCGCTCTTCTGCTGCTTCTTCTGCTCTATGTTTAACTTTAACTGTCGCTTGTTCACGTGTCATTTTGATAGAGATATCAGCTAGATCACGTATGATAGTTTCAACTTCTTTGCCAACATAGCCCACTTCGGTAAATTTAGTTGCTTCTACCTTGATAAATGGCGCATTCGCTAGCTTAGCTAATCTACGTGCAATTTCCGTTTTACCTACCCCTGTTGGACCTATCATTAAGATATTTTTTGGGGTCACTTCTTGACGAAGATCTGGATCTAACTGCATTCGACGCCAGCGATTACGTAAAGCAATCGCCACAGCTCGCTTTGCTTTATCTTGACCTATTATGTGGCTATTTAATTCGTGTACAATCTCTTTTGGGGTCATTTCCGACATAATAGTTAACCTTTAGTGCTAAGTTCTTCAATAGTTTGATTGCCATTGGTGAAAACGCAAATATCACCAGCAATTTTTAAGCTTTTTTCGACGATTGATCTGGCATCAAGCTCGGTATTTTCTAGCAAACCTGTCGCAGCTGCTTGCGCAAATGGGCCGCCTGAGCCAATTGCGATTAAATCGTATTCTGGCTGAATCACATCACCGTTGCCGGTTATGATTAATGAGGCTGTGTGATCGGCTACCGCGAGTAAAGCTTCAAGTTTTCTAAGTGCTCTGTCACTACGCCAGTCTTTTGCTAGTTCAACAGCGGCTTTAGTTAAATTGCCTTGGTGCATTTCAAGTTTGGTTTCAAAGCGCTCAAATAAAGTGAAAGCATCGGCTGTGCCGCCTGCAAAACCCGCGATTACTTTGTTGTGGTATAGGCGGCGTACTTTTTTTGCATTGCCTTTCATTACAGTGTTGCCAAGTGATACCTGACCATCGCCACCAATAACAACAGTATCGCCACGACGTACGGAAACTATCGTAGTCATTAAAAATTCCTCTTAATTGAAACTTTAAGAAATATCAGAGCAAATAACAATTTGATGATATTTGCCGTAGTACAACTACGGCAAAAAAGTTTGGAAACAAAAGATTTAAAGTAGATATTTAGAATAATGGGTCTAGTTGATTAAAAATCAAGTCCAACCCCAAATTTGGCAGGTGTAGATTTTAGAGCGTTTTAATTTGTGCTTATCGGCTTCCGCTTGACGCTTAGTGTCGTATGGGCCTAATACGACTCGATACCAATCGCCATTAGAGCCAGTTGTTTTTCGCACATTCGCAACTAAGCCTGCAAATGCAATTTGTGCTTTCATGGATTCAGCTTGCTCAAGCTTACGGAAAGAAGCACATTGCATTTGATATTTTTTGTTAGATTTTACTTTTTCAGGGACTTCTACTTCGATTGTTTTATTTTCAAGCGCTTTAACATAGTCCCATTTTTCTTCTGGTAAAGGCGGAAGGGGTTTTTCTTTCGCTTTATCTTTAACTACTTTTACTTCAACTTCAGGCGCACTGCCTTGAATAGAAATTAAAAAGTAGGCGAAGCCACCAATTAAACACAGTGTAAATAAACCTAGAAACAATAACTTGTTAGAGCGTTTAGGCGCAGGTTCTACCACCTCTGCTTTTTTGCCCCTAGTGGGAGGTTTACCTTTTTTGACGTAGTCTCTTGCCATTTTTTAGCCTGTATTTTTTGTGGTGTGTATAGATAACCCGTAATTAGCTAATTTTTATCTAGAGTTCAGGTTAAATATTTAAAAGCTAGCGATATTCTATTCATCTTCACGATAGGTGCAAACGATAGTTTTAAAATTATGAGTTTATTCTTTGGTTTAATTAAATTCCTGTGGGTCGATATCGACCGTCCAGCGAACTTGTTGGCTAAATTGGTTTTGTTCAAGGCTGATAACAAGCTGAGAAATAGCGGCATTTAACATACTTCTTTTATCAGACTGGAATACCAGTAAATACCTGAATCTTCCTGCTCTTTTTTCTTTCGGTGCTGGCATAGCCGCAAATAATTCCACATTAGTATAATGCTTGACGATATGCTGATTGAACAGGTGCTCTATTTGCTGTGAAGCTTGCTGTACCTTCTCCAGCATTTGGGCTTCTAATCTAATAATGGTCCAATATTGGTAAGGTGGCAGCATCATTTGTTTTCTTTCTTCCAGCAATTTTGTTTGCAGTTTTTGGTAGCCTTGAGTGATAAGGGTTTGAATATAGCTGTGATCGGGAAAATGCGTTTGTAAAATAACCTGGCCTGCTTTTTCAGAACGTCCAGCTCTGCCTGCCACCTGTACTAAAAGTTGAGCCATGCGCTCTGCTGCTCGGTAATCTGCACTGTATAAAGCACTATCGAGATTGACCACAACAGTTAAGGTTAAATTGGGGAAATGGTGGCCTTTAGCCAGCATTTGGGTACCAACCAATAATTGATGCTTACCTTCTGCAACCGCAGCTAATTTATTTTCTAATTCGCCTTTTCGTCTAACACTGTCGCGGTCTATTCTAATTGCATTAGCTTCTGGAAAGGTTTCATTGAGCCAATCAAAAACTTGCTCGGTTCCTATCCCGACATCAACGATTTGGGTAGAGCCGCAGTCATGGCATTGATGCGGTGGTGGTGCTGCTTCTCCACAATGATGGCAAACAATTTGTCTTAGCGCTTTATGGAAAGTGAAGTGGTTATCGCATCTTTCGCATTTACATACCCAGCCACATTCGTGACATATTAATGCTGGAGAGTAGCCGCGGCGATTTAAAAATACCAGTACTTGATTATTGTTACTCAGATGATGTTTTATCGCTTCAATTGTGCCATAACATAGTCCAGCTTTGAGTGGTTGATGCTTAATATCTAAAACTTCTATTTTTGGCACTTTAGTTGCAGTGGCTCTTTGAGTTAACTTTAGGTGTTTATATTTATTTTGCTTGGCATTTAGCACTGTCTCTAAAGCAGGTGTTGCACTACCAAGTATCACCTTACATTTGTTATCGGCTGCGCGTTTTACCGCGACATCTCTAGCGTTGTATCTTAGACCATCCAGCTGTTTGTATGAGGCATCGTGCTCTTCATCTAAAATAATCAGTCCTAAATCAGGGGCTGGAACCATAACTGCGGAACGAGTGCCAACTATGACACGAGCTACTCCCATTTGACTTTTAAGCCAAGCATTATGGCGTTCACTATCGTTAAGCTCAGAATGGAGCGCGACAATTTCGCAGTTAAACCTCGCTTGAAAGCGCTGAAGTGTTTGCGGAGTTAGGCCTATTTCAGGGACGAGTATTAAAACTTGTTGGCCGTTTTGCAGTACGTCAGCCATAAGTCGCATATAAACTTCTGTCTTACCACTGCCAGTAACACCTTCAAGTAAAAAGGTAGCGAAACCTTGCACAGCTCTAAATTCCTTTATAGCTATGTTTTGCTCTTCGGTTAAGCTGACTTCTGGGGTGGTAATTTTTACTGGTTTACGTTCGCTATAATCGATTTCAGCGGGCTGTATAGCTCCACGTTTTTCTAAAAAATTAATGATTTGCTTAGAAAATCCATCCTGTTTTAATAAACTTTCACTAGTTGGCCCGTTTTGGCTTAAAAATTGGTGCATGGCAAACTGTTGTTTAGCTTTGGTAGGAACCGGATCGGCATGTTCGACGGTTTGCCAGATAGTTTCAGCCAGTAGTTTAGCAGGCTTCCCTTCTTTTAATCTTTTGGGAAGTAAGTTAACAAATACTTCACCAGGTGGGCAGAGGTAGTAATTCACCATCCAATGCTTCATTTTCATTAATTCGGCTGAAAATAAAGCTTGCCGATCGAGTACTTCTATTATTGGCTTTATCTTATTGTTATCAAAATCACTGGTTTCAGTTAAATCGATAACTATGCCGACTACTTTATTCCGGCCAAATGGTACTAACACTCGACAACCAATTTGCGGTTGAGTGTCCGGTTGTATTTTGTAATCAAATAGGCGGCGTAAAGGCACCGCTAATGCAACACGTGCAAAAGCCACAGCATACTCTTATAAAGGAAAACAGAACCACTTATTTTAGGCTTTTAATTTTGCGGTACAAGCGCTTAATTCGTTTTAATGATTTGGCTGCGAGTTAGCTTTAAATTTTCTATCGCCAACTCGCAGTATTGGTTAAATAATAACTTGTAACTTTATTCGCTTTGACATATCATTCGCCGCCAATTTCCCTTGTGGAATTTTTATTAACTGCGCATCGTATTCCGCGATTCTAAATATCGGCGTGATTGGCGATGCGGCCTAACTGAGGTAACCCCCAATGAAAGCAGATATCCATCCGCAGTATGCAGATATTAAAGCAACTTGTTCTTGTGGCAATGTAATTGAAACAAAATCAACAGTTGGTAAAGATTTATACCTAGACGTATGTTCAGCTTGTCACCCATTCTACACAGGTAAGCAACGTAACGTTGATACTGGTGGTCGTATTGACAAGTTCAAGAAACGTTTCAACGTTCTTGGTAAAAAATAAGACTGAATTTTCAGTTGAGCAAGCTTACGGCTTGCAACTTAAAATTTATGCCTTAAGAATCCGCAGTTTGAAAAAACTGCGGATTTTTTCGTTTTATAAGCTACTGTTAATAGCAGAGTTAAATATATTCTGTTGTTAATAGGTTAAAACTTTACAATTCGTTTGATGCGCGGCAAACTGCGTTTAATATTTTTTATTTTTGTTAAGGGATGTATTAGGAAACTAATATGAATGTAGAATTCGTTAACCCATTTTTATCCTCGCTAATTAATGTAATTAGCACTATGGCAATGCTTGAACTTAAGCCTTTAAAGCCAAGATTAAAAAAAGATGAAGTCGCTCGAGGCGACGTTTCAGGTTTGATCGGTATGGTAGGTGCGCAAACTAAAGGTTCTTTATCTATTTCTTTTGACGAAAGTTTAGCGCTTGAAATTATGCAGAGAATGTTAGGTGAGAGACCGGACGGCATCAATGAAGAAGTAACTGATATGGTAGGTGAAATTACTAATATGGTTACTGGTGGTGCTAAAAAGCTACTAGGCGAAAAAGGTTATGAGTTTGATATGGCTACACCTATGGTTGTATCAGGTAAAGGGCACACAATTGCACACAAATCTGAAGGTAGCATAGTGATTATGCCTTTTGAAGCTGAAGCTGGAAAAGCTCACATTGAGATTTGCTTTGATAAAATAGACTAAACGCTAATGTGGCAACAAAAAAAAATAAACTTAAAAGCTCGTAGGCGTGGATTTCATCTGGTAACAGAGGAAATATTAAGCGCTTTACCAGAATTACAACAATATAATATAGGTTTATGTCATTTACAGTTGCAGCATACCTCAGCCAGCCTTTCCTTAAACGAAAATGCCGACCCGAGTGTTCGTAGCGATTTTGAATCCCACATAAATCATATGGTACCGGAAGATCAACCTTATTATATACACACATATGAAGGTCCGGACGATATGCCTGCCCATATTAAATCTAGTTTATTCGGGACTAGTTTAACCCTACCTATTTCATCCGGAATGTTTGGTTTAGGCATATGGCAAGGAATTTACTTAGGTGAACATAGAAATCACGCAAGTAGTAGAAGTATCTTGGTAACAATACAAGGGGAATAATTTGATTAATATTATTTATTAGGCTAATTAATAATATTAACGCTACACTGTGTTTGTGTTAAATGAATTAATCAAATTTTAAAGATGTGAAGCTTATTGCCGATATGTTTGTTACCAAGTAGAGTCATTAATAATTAAGCTTTAGCTGTAAGGGGATTAGATAAATATGCAATCAATTTTAAATTCGATAGCCAAAAAAGTGCTACTTGGATTATTGGCAGTGAACATAGTTGTTTTAGGCTCTGCTGCCGTCCTAACCATGCAGTTAGAATCAAGTGATGAAATTGCGCGGTATGAAGCGAGTAAATCGTCAATTATTGAGCAGCTTCAAGTTATCTTACAAGATCCTATCTTCTCTTATGATTACCCACTGATTCAAAATATTATTAACGCTTATGTACCAGAGCCTATCATTGCACAGATCAAAATTACCGATCATCGTGATAAGCCTATGGGGGAAACTAAGCTAAAACAAGATATTGAGCTTGAAGGCCAGCCTATTTGGCATGAAGTTAAAGACGGCGAAGGTAATTTACTTGGTAAAATTAGAATTAGTTTTTCTCGCTCTTCTATTGATGCCAGGTTAACAACTCAAGCGACTCAAAAGTGGATTTCGGTGCTTATTTCTTTAGTTGCACTGAGTATCATTTTAATCTTTTTGATCACCAAATTAGTGGTTACGCCGCTAAACAACGTAAATCAAGTTTTAGCTGATATTGCTCGAGGTGGCGGTGATTTAACACAACGTATTCCTGCGACTACGACTGATGAAATTGGTTCTTTAGCTAAAAACTTTAATAACTTTATAGAAAAAATTCAGTCCATTATTAAAGATGTTGCAGGCGGTGCTGCTGGGTTAAGTGGTTTATCTGGCTCTATTAGTTCGGTTTGTCATAAGACAACCATGAACACTCACGAGCAAAAAGAGCAAACGGAACAATCTTTAAACTTCCTTAAACAATTATCTGACGCGACAGGTGAAATTGCTAAAAACACCGAGTTAACGGCTTCAAGTACAACAGAAGCTTTCGACTTGGCTGCTGAAAGTCGCAACTCTGTAGAAGCAAACTTATCGCACGTACAGCAATTAAACGACGAATTAGAAAATAATGCGCGCGTTGCATCTGAGTTGAAAACTGCCAGTGAAAATATCGGTGGCGTATTAGATGTTATTAAAGGTATTGCCGAGCAAACGAATTTACTTGCGTTGAATGCTGCTATCGAAGCGGCACGAGCGGGTGAAACGGGTCGAGGCTTTGCGGTTGTTGCGGATGAAGTTCGTTCACTGGCGAGCAAAACGCGCCAATCAACGGAAGAAATTGAAACGATTATCGACTCATTGCAAAGTAAAGCGGATGATTCATTTAAAGCTTCTCATAAGAGTAAAGAGTTAGTGACAGAAGCAATCGAATCAACTCATAAAACGGTTGATTCTTTTACCACTATTTCCAACCAAATGAGCGGCATCAACGATATGATTATTCAAATTGCGAGTGCAACTGAAGAGCAATCTTTATTAACTCGCGAAGTCAGTCAGGGTATGGAACACTTGCTCGATGGTGCGACTCGCTTAGCGGCAGAAACCAATGAACTAGAGCATAACACTGAATCTATGATTGAAGTTGAGCAGCAATTATCGCAGCAGATTAAACAATTTAAATATTAAATCTAGATTAATGACATAAAAGGCAAGCTTCGGCTTGCCTTTTTTATTTGTTTTGCTTTTAATGCTTGGAAATTCTAGTTGAATCATAGAACATATCACCTAATTGAAAGAAAGTAAGATTTTGAGGACAAAATGACTAAACCAGTAGTATTGAGTGGCGCGCAGCCTAGCGGTGAATTAACCATTGGTAATTATATGGGCGCATTACGCCAATGGGATAAGATGCAGTCAGATCATGACTGTTTATTTTCATTAGTTGATTTGCATGCCATTACAGTAAGGCAAGAACCAGAAAAATTGAGAAATGCTTGTTTAGATGGCCTAGCTTTATACCTAGCTTGTGGAATTGACCCAAACAAAAGCTCTATTTTTATTCAATCTCATGTTCCTCAACACTCTCAATTAGCCTGGATTTTGAATTGTTATACTCAAATGGGTGAATTGAATCGAATGACTCAATTTAAAGATAAATCAGCTAAAAATGAGAACAACATTAACGCAGGTTTGTTTACTTACCCTATCTTAATGGCGGCAGATATTTTGCTTTATCAAGCTGATAAAGTACCAGTTGGTCATGATCAAAAGCAGCATTTAGAATTGAGCCGTGATATCGCGACACGATTTAATAATATTTACGGTGATGTATTTAAGATCCCAGATCCTTATATCCCAGAAACTGGCGCTCGAGTCATGAGCTTGTTAGAGCCGACCAAAAAAATGTCTAAATCGGATGCTAACCCTGGCAATTTTATTGGTTTATTAGAAGAGCCGAAAAAAATCACCAAAAAAATTAAACGTGCGGTAACTGACTCAGACGAGCAAGCTCGCATTTATTTTGATGTGGATGAAAAACCAGGTGTTTCTAATTTATTAAGTTTATTGTCTTGTGCGACAGGTAAAAGCGTTGAAGCATTAGTACCTGAATACGAAGATAAAATGTATGGCCATTTAAAAGGTGATGTGGCAGAAGCTGTTGTTGCCTTGTTAGAGCCAATACAAACACGCTTTAAAGCACTTAGAAGCGAGCAAACAGAGTTAAATCGTATTATGGCTGAAGGCGCTGAAAAAGCTTCTGCAAGAGCTCAAGAGACCATCAATAAAGTTTATGACGCAGTAGGCTTTATTGCTAAACCATAATGGTTTAAACCATGTGTTATGCTGCTTACTTTTGCTAAGCAGCATGCTTTATTGTTTTTGTATTAGCTAAGATAGTTTTTCCTTTTAGCTCTATAAACAAAGATAAACGCAACCCAGTTTGCGATACGGCCAGTTTGAGCTACATTTTAAAGTATTCTTTTATAAATAGTTGTGGCAAATGATTCGGATGAATAAGTTCATCAAGCTAGCAATAGCAACCTGCATTATATTCAGTCATTCGTCGAACCTATATGCGCGCGATAAATTGGATATTAAGGGGTTTTTAACTATAGCGGGTTATCATTCTTCTAATGATAATTTGGGTTTTCAGCCGCATTTATCTTCGTCTGACGTGGGTTATAAAGGCGATGATGAATATCTGACTTTGAGTAAAGTCGGTTTGCAATTGAATTATCAGCTGAGCACTCAGTTTGAACTTGTTGGACAAATCGTTGCTCAAAAAGAAGTGGTGGTTGATAATTCTGACAGAATTAAGATAGCGACTTTAAACTATTCACCAACTTCCTCTTTATTATTTCGAATAGGACGTTTTGCACCTAGAACCTACTTATTAAGTGATAGTCGCTTAATTGGCTATTCTAATAATGAAGTAATACCTAATCATGACTTTTATGCTCAGCTTCCTCTGTCTTATGTCAATGGGGCAGACCTAACCTATAACTTTGGTTTATCCGATGGTGTAGGTACAGCTAGCATTTTTACTGGCCGAACCGAAGTCAATATCAATGCAACTGATGGCAATACTTTGAATTCTAAATTTAAGAATTTACTTGGTTTTAATTTAGAGTATCAAACAAATAACTGGCTTTATCGTTTCGGGTATACTCAATCTCAGCTTGCAAATAGTTGGGAGCAAGTGGATACAGCGATTCAGTTTTTAACTTTAGTTTCACAAGATTATCCAAGTCCACTGGTGAGTTGGACTGAAGGTAAGGAGTTTGTTGAGGCATATCGAGTTAAAGATAAGTGGTTTCGCTATAAAACCCTTGCCGTTCAGTATGATAATTCTATTTGGCGAGTCCGAGCTGAAATCGGTGATTTAGCTGCAGATTCCAGTAATATCCCAAAAAATAAAAATGCTTATGTGAGTTTTTCTAGAACATTTGATCAGTTCACGCCATTTTTAACTTTATCGGCAATTAAAACTAGCTCACCTAGAACTTTTTCTAAACCAGATGAGGGGTTAGTGCAATTTCTTTCCGCTCAATCAAATCAAAATTTAGCATTTGGATTGCAACAAGTTTTTCAATTTGCCGAAACCTCTGCTTATAATCAAAAGAGTATTAGTCTAGGTGTTCGTTATGATTTCGCTTTAAGGCAAGATATAAAACTACAGTTTGAGCGCAAGCATGTTGAGGCCATTGGTTCTAACTTATGGGTGGTAAAAGATTTCAGTAAAATAAAAGATGAATACGTCAGCTTAATCATGTTTAGCTATGATAGGGTATTTTAAAAATGAATATCCGAATATTGATTGGCCTGATTTGTTTTGTTTTCAGCAGTGTGGCAAGTGCTGAAATCTTGGTGATAGTAAATAAAAATAACCCTATCTCAAGCATGAGTAAGCAGGAAATAATTTACATATATACAGGGCGTTTGATGGCTTTCTCAAATGGAGAACAAGCCCAGCCAATTGATTTATATGATGGCTCTCAAGAAAAAGCTACATTTTATAAAATTACGACAGGCAAGCGTTTATCTCAAATTAATAGCTATTGGGCTAAGCTCTCTTTTACGGGAAGATTAAAGCCTCCTTTGGCCTTAGAAACACAACAAGCGGCCGTAGAGTATGTTGTGAATAATGCTAATGCGATAGCTTATATTGATGAGAAATACCTGACAGATGACGTCAAGGTCGTGTTCCGGCTAGATAGTTAAAAGACTAGGCGTAAATTAATTAAGTGCTTTTTCTCACCACGCTATATTTTCGACCTAGTTTGTTTTTTAAACAGCTTGAGATTTGTTCTCGTCCCCTTTATCTCATTATTGCCAGCTGGGCATATGGCATATTTCATACACTAGATCGCATTGACCGTCACTTACTAAAAGAAAGTTTAAATCGACCATGGCCAGGTTGGGAGTTATTTGAGCCTGTGGTGAATATGTCTTGGCTAAATTTTTGGATTGTTTTATTGGTTATTGGGGCACCTGCTGGCGTCGTAGCTTATTTTTTAGGTGGCTGGTGGTACAAAATCAGGCTTAAATGGGCTGGTGCAAAGCAAGTAGAAACGCACACCGCGAGATATTTACATATTTATAGCCAGCTTGTGATGTCTTTACCCACGTTATTACTGGTGTTGATCCAATCTTTATTTTATGACAATTATCGTCAAGCTTGGCAAACCGATGTTATTTGGTTTGCTTTATTCTCTGCTTTTCCTTTCTGGTCTTGTTTTACTAGTTATTATGCAGCTAGCCGCATTTGCCAATTAAAACGTAAGGCTGCGTTGTTTTGGTTAGTTTATGCGCCTTCTATTATGTATATTTTAGCTTATCTTGGTTACTGGCAGTTGCTACAGCATTTTGCTGAAACTGCCAGTTAGCTGTATCCATCGCTTAAGTAAATTTAGGTTAATTTAGCAAATGGTAAAAGAAAGCTGAATTGACTACCTTTGCCTTGTTCACTTTTTACTTCAACTCGGCTCATATGCATATCCAATAAATGTTTCACAATTGAAAGGCCTAAACCTGCATTTTTGATACTAGAGCTAGTGTTCGTTGCTTGAAATTTTGCATCGAAAATCTGGTTTAACTCGTCATCCGGAATGCCTTTACCATTGTCTTTTATGCTGAGCTCAATACTTTCAGGTTGTGGCGAAATGACGACTTTTACTTCACCCGTCTCTTCAGTATGACGGATTGCGTTATCGATTAAGTTCACTAATATTCGCTCTAGCTTGCTTATGTCCGCGTTTGCAATTATGCCCGAATTTGGACTTTCTACAGATAAACTAACACCACGTTGCTCCGCCTGATAACGTAATCTTTGGATCACATCATAGGCAAGCTCAACCACATTGACCGCTTCGGGTATAAATTTAATATCACCGCTTTCTAATCTAGCTAACTCAAATAATTGGTCAACTAGTTGGCTAATCTGGTTACCGTTTTTAAGCGCTATTTCGATTAATTCCGGTGACCGCTTTTCTTCTGGTGAAATTAACCAAGTCTCCAAGTAACCATTGAGTGCGGTAAGTGGTGTTCTGAAGTCGTGAGAGATGTGGGATAACAACTCTCTTCTCAGTTGTTCTGTGGTTTTAATTTTTGCTAGCTGATCATTGATATGTTGAGCTGCCGAGACAAAGCTGGTTTCAAGATCATGTATTTCTTTGGATGCTAACAGGCCTTGATGCTCGGTTTTCAAGTTGGTGAAATCATTCGCCACATATTCTAAGCTTCTTTCACTTAGTTTTTTTAGCGGCTTAGTTATGACATTTACCGCAAGCATTAGAGCGATTAAACCAAAGATGATCGCAGAGCCGAGTATTAGGGCGCCATCTTTTAAGACTTTACTACTGTTAAGGATTGCTTCTGCGCTATCACGTTTTTGACCACCAATAATGACATATAAATATCCGGCTAGACTGCCATCTGCTTTATGAATTTCAGACGCAGAGAAAATTTTATGTGTACCTGGTGTTCTTGGATCGTCACCATAAAGCGGAAAACTGGCTGTGTTTAAGTATTGTTTTATCGGTGATAAATCGATTTTGCTTAATTTTACAACACCTTCAGGCGCGGAGTAAGCGAGTATATTTCCTAGGGTATCTACGGCATAAAACTCCCATTCTGGGCCAAGTAGCATTTGAGTATGGAAGGCCGATTTTAATTTCTCTTTTTTGATTATACCTTGGTTTAAATTGATATCATCGTGCACTATATGCGCAGCTAAATCTCTATGTAAACTTTGCTCTACTTCATCAGCAAATTGTTCGCTACTATGAAAGTACCACTGAAAAAGGCCGAAAGCGGCGATTAAAAAAAGTGCCCCTATGATAATGGCAAGCTGGCTTGAAAGTGAACGAAACATGGGATTACCTTACTGAGTTTAATTTGATTCTTCTTGTCCCGAATTCAGGTCTACTACAAGGTTTAGCCTGAAAATTTATAACCTACACCCCAAACTGTTTTCAGCCATTTTGGGTTAGCTGGATCTGGCTCTAATTTGGCACGGATTCGGTTTACAGTTGAATTGACTGTATGAGCAGACCCTTCATGCCGAAAGCCCCATATTTCATCGAGTAAATGCTCTCGACTAAATACGCGCTTAGGTTGCTGAGCTAGAAAATAAAGCAATTCAAATTCTTTTGCTGTGGTTTCTATTTGCTCGTTATTCAAACTCACTTGATATAAATTCGCATCTATTGATAAGCCATCAAAACTAAGGACTGCTTTTGTTTCAGTATCTTCATTTTGTTTTTGCTGAGTCCGCCTAAGATGTGCTTTCACTCTTGCTTGTAACTCTAATACCGAAAATGGTTTAGTTAAGTAATCATCTGCACCATTCTCTAACCCTGTGACTATATCGAGTTCAGAGGATTTAGCCGTTAACATGATTATCGGAATATCAGGTTGTAACTTTCTCAAACGTTTACATAGCGTTAAGCCATCTGTGCCGGGCAACATAATGTCGAGTATTGCTAAATCATATGCTTGATTGAGCTGGCGATAGGCTTCAGCACCATCGTTAAATACTTGTACTTTATGATCCAGCATGGATAAGTTGATCGATATGATGTTTGCTATATCGTGATTGTCTTCTACCAGCAGTATTTTTTTTGTCATTAGCCGTATTCTTATCTTAATGAAAACAGAAAGTAATCAGGCCTAGATAACTGGAAAGATAAGTTATCTAGGCTTTAAGATAAGAACGACTATTGATTCATTTTATTGCATACGTTTAATAACTATTTTTGCTGCTGGGTTATCAAACTTATGTCCAGCCTCTAAAACTGAGCTAGATAATTCTAGAGAAGTTAATACGCCAGGGTGAATATGAACTCGGTCGACATCACCAGTTCGAGCTGAATTAAAACCTTCCCCGCCTGAACCAGGCATAGCGATTTCATCATTCATTTCAGTACCAGCATCATATACATTGAGCATTTTTGAATAGGTATCGCCGACTGATAATTTACTTAGGTCTATACCTGTAACACCGGTAAAGCCGTCATTGGTATTAATCAGCATAGTGGCAACAGATACACCGTAGGCGTAGCCTTTTTCGACTTCAAGAGTCCAAGTGTACATATCACCTGGCGCAACAGGGGCAGCAGCTGCGTGACTTTGCTCTATTCCTGCCATGGCAGAAATTTGGCTAGTGTCACCACCTTCAGCTAAGGCTTCTAAGGCTATACTTGCACTTTCACCCGCTTGCCATAGTTGCATTTGGGCATTATGACTGGTCAAAATTGGCGGTGAGAACATTTGCCCTTGGGTAATATTCATCAGCTTAATTTCATAAACATATGGCATAGGCGCTTTGTCGTCGTCATCATTTATATCAATTGAGCAAGCAGATAATCCTGACATCATGGCAAGTAAACCTAGCCATTTAGCGCCATTTAATTTTAAGTTGTTCATTTCTTTCCCCTTACTTAACGGTTACAACCAATTTTGCGACAGGGTTTAGCCATCTATGAACTGTACTGTTTACGTCTGAAATACCGCCTGTTGCATCTGTGTCGCCAACGTTGCCAGGGTGGATATGAACATTTGAATTAGCTTCGTTACTACTTGCGCCAGTTGCACCAGAGCCAGCATTTCCACTTGGATCTGCCGGAATACCCGGTGTACCAGCATCGCCACCACCATTAATGATTTCATCATTGACTTCTGTGCCAGCATCATAAGCATTTAGCATGACGGTATAGGTGCCAGCTTCTGATGGAATTTTCCAGCTATCTAAGCCAACAAACCCATCGTTAGTAGGTAACATCATAGCGGTAACTGATAAATACATATTTGTACCTGTATCTAGCATGCCCATATGTTTTGTTCCCGCCAGAGTAGGTGCTGTGGTTAAATCTAAGTTTGCGCCACCTGCTGCAGTCACAGCAGTTTTTAAATCACCAGTGTTACCACCCTCTGCCATTTTTTGCAGTGCACTACTTGCCGTTTCACCCACATGGAATAAGGATGTATTCGCGTCATGTGCCGAGACTAAAATAGGGGTAAAAGAAATAGCGTGAGTTAGGTTATAAAGTTCGACTTCTATATTGGCTGCTGAGGCACTAGCACTGGCTAATAAAGTAGTTGCGATAGAAAGTGAAGTTAGGTTTTTTGTTAGTTTCATGAGTATCTCCTTTTAGAAAGTGATTACAGTTTGACTAACAAATGTCCCAACAAATAAGGTTAAATATCACAAAAGTGTCCCAAATATTTTAATTGTCTACTTTGGATTAAAATGGCTGGCGAAGATAAGTTCGAAAGCTAAGCTTTTTAACTGGTCCTTTATCCAGTATAATTAGATTTTTATTAGTAAATTTAAGTGTTTCTATGGATATTACTCATTTAGTTGATGGCCTCAACGACAAGCAAAAACAAGCGATTACTGCACCATTGCAGTCTATGTTGATTTTAGCTGGCGCTGGAAGTGGTAAAACCCGAGTATTAGTTCATAGAATTGCTTGGTTAATGCAGGTTGAAAATTTACCGCCGCATTCTATTTTAGCGGTAACCTTTACCAATAAAGCGGCTGCTGAAATGCGCCATAGGGTAGAAGATTTACTAAAAACCTCAGTCCACAATATGTGGATCGGTACTTTTCATGGTCTAGCACACAGATTACTTCGCTTACATTATGCCGACGCTAAGTTACCAGAAGGCTTTCAAATACTGGACTCAGATGATCAACTCAGATTGATTAAGCGGGTGGTTAGAGCCTTAGATTTAGACGAGAAAAAATGGCCGCCTAAGCAAGCTATGTGGTACATCAATGGTAAAAAAGATGAAGGTTTAAGGCCACAGCATATTGAAACCTTTGGGAACCAGCAGGAACAAATTTTCAAGAAAATTTATGAGTCCTATCAAGAAACTTGTGATCGCTCTGGCCTAGTAGATTTTGCTGAACTATTACTGAGAGCACACGAATTATGGCTCAATAACCCTCAATTACTACGTCATTATCAAAATCGATTTAAGAATATTTTGGTCGACGAATTCCAAGATACCAATAATATTCAGTATGCTTGGTTGCGCATGTTAGCGGATGGCGATAATTATATTGGCATAGTGGGTGACGATGACCAATCTATCTATGGTTGGCGTGGCGCTAGAGTTGAAAATATTCAACAGTTTTTAACTGACTATCCAGATGCTCATACTATTAGACTGGAACAAAATTATCGTTCATCAGGTAATATTTTGAATGCGGCGAATAAGGTTATTGAAAATAACTCAGGGCGACTTGGCAAAAGTTTATGGACTGAGTCCGGTGATGGTGAAGATATTTCCTTATACGCGGCTTTTAACGAATTAGATGAATCCCGCTTTGTCGTTGCTCGAATTAAAGAATGGTTTGAGCAAGGTAATGCCTATTCAGACTCGGCTATTTTATATCGAAGCAATGCTCAATCTCGAGTGCTGGAAGAAGCGTTAATCACGGAAAAAATACCCTATCGCATATATGGTGGTTTAAGATTCTTTGAAAGACAAGAGATTAAAGATACCCTTGCTTATTTAAGGTTACTGAATAACCGCCACGACGATGCGGCATTTGAAAGAATCATTAATACTCCGACTCGAGGGATAGGCGAAAAATCTATCAGTCAATTACGTCAATATGCCAAAGAACACAATACGACTTTATGGCAAGCGGTTGAAGTGATGCTCGACAGTAAACTACTGGTTGGTCGTGCAGCAAACACAATTAAAAGCTTCGTTGAATTAATTCAAGCCATGGAAGAGTCAATTGAAGATGAAGTTTTATATCGACAGGCCGATATAGTGATTAAGCAGTCAGGTTTATTTCATATGTATCAAGCAGAGAAAGGTGAAAAAGCCCAAGCTCGAATCGATAACTTAGAAGAATTAGTCACAGCTTGTCGCCAGTTCGATAATAATGAACCGGATATGACAGACCTAAGTGCCTTTTTGTCTCATGCTGTGCTTGAATCTGGCGAAAATCAGGCCGATCAGCATCAAGATTGCGTCCAGTTGATGACACTTCACAGTGCTAAAGGCCTAGAATTTCCATTGGTCTTTATGGTTGGAGTAGAAGAAGGCATGTTCCCAAGTTTGCAGACCAGTGAAGAGTCGGGGCGAATGGAAGAAGAACGCAGGCTTTGTTATGTAGGCATGACTAGGGCGATGCAAAAGCTTTATATTAGCTATGCTGAAACGCGACGCATTTATGGTAAAGATCAATACCATGCCCCGAGCCGATTTATTAAAGAAATTCCTGCTGAATGCGTCACAGAAATAAGGTTAAATAACCAAGTGAGCCGGCCTTATAATACGGGGCGCTTTAGTCAAGAAAAAGTAACTGAGACATTTAACGAAACTGGTCTAGAATTAGGTCAGAGCGTTTTGCATCACAAATTTGGTCCTGGGGTTATTACAAACTTTGAGGGCAGTGGTGAGCAAAGCCGAGTTGAGATTAATTTTAAGCATGCCGGAACCAAACTTTTGGTTGTCGCGTATGCCAGATTAGAACCCTTGTAATTAAATTTTATTTTTAGCAAATATAAGGAAGGATCTTGAGTCAAACTGACACCATGTTAATTATTGAAGATAGCAAACCAATTGCTTCATTAATTAAACATATTGCGGAACAAGCAGGTTATCAAACCGATCTAGCTATGTCATATGCTCAAGCAGAAGCGTTACTTGCGAGTGGAAAATCGTATTCAGTTGCATCGATTGATTATAATTTACCAGATGCACCTGAAGGCGAGGCGATTGACCTTGTTTTAGACACTAAAACCCCAGGGATAGTGCTGACGGGTAAAATGGATGAAGCAACTCGAGATAAAATTTTACGTAAACCTGTTGTCGATTACATCCCCAAAGAAACGGCTCAAGCCTATGCTTATTTAGGTAAATTATTAACTAGACTCAAGCTCAATCGATATATAAAAGTTTTAGTGGTTGATGACTCTAAAGCTGCTCGATTGTATTTATCTCACTTGCTTTCGCGGCATCAATTTCAAGTCTCAGTTGCTGAAAATGGTCAAGCAGGGCTAGATTACTTAGTCGAAAACCCAGATGTTAAGCTGGTCATTACAGATAATGAAATGCCTGTAATGGGCGGTATTAAATTTGTCAGTGAAGCTAGAAAGCTCTACACCAAAGACCAAATCTCAATTATAGGCTTATCTGGTAATGATGCTGGTTCGTTATCTGCAAGATTCATTAAAAGTGGCGCCAATGATTTCTTAAAAAAACCATTTTGCCACGAAGAATTTTATTGTCGTGTGGTCCAGAACATCGAACATCTAGAGTATGTGAATCGAATTCAGATGCTTGCGAATACAGATTATTTAACTAAGCTAGGTAATCGTCGTTACTTTTTTGATAAAGCTCCAGAAGCTATCAAACGTTGTATTAGCCAACAGCAATCGTATGGTTTGGCTATGATAGATATAGATCATTTTAAAAAAATTAATGATGTATATGGCCATGATGCCGGCGATGTTGTCATCGCGCATATTGCTGATGTGATGAGAAAACTTTTCCCTAGTGCGATTGTGGCGCGCTTTGGTGGTGAAGAGTTTTGTATTTTATTTGAAGATGCTTCAATCGAATCTGTGTTGTCAGAGTTAGATACGTTGAGACGTGAAATTGAGGCAAGTGAAATAACATTTAATCAAGAAAATATTCGCTACACAATTAGTATTGGTTACTCAGAGCAATCTGAGAATATTGATTTAATGCTAAGCATAGCCGATAACGCTTTATACCAAAGTAAAACAAATGGGCGGAATCAAGTGACAGCTCAAAAGCCTGAGTTGGAAACTAATTAAATATGAGCAAAGAAAAAGTTCTAATTATTGACGACAATAAATCGATAACTCGAGTGGTCGATGCGATAGCTAAAAAAATGGGCTTTCTCACGGCTGTGGTGCATAGTTATCGTCAATTAGAACAAGTCATTACTGAAAATAATGAGTTTTTTTGTGCCTGTGTTGATTTTAACCTGCCAGATGCGCCAAATGGTGAAGCGATTGATTTTGTCATTAATCAAGGTATTCCTGCTTTCGTTTTGACTGGGCAAATGGATGAGCAAACTCGTCAGACGATTCTTTCTAAACCGGTAATTGATTACGTACCAAAAGAAACGATTCAATCTTTTGATTATGTCGGCAAGCTTTTAGCGCGGTTGAAAGCGAATGAAAAAATTCGAATTTTGATTGTAGACGATTCTGCGTCAGCTCGAATCCACTTAAGAAGCATGCTAACCAGACATAACTTTCTGATATCTGAAGCTCTGAATGGGGTAGAAGCCCTAAAAGTGCTGGAAACCTATAATGACATCAAGTTAGTGGTAACAGACAATGAAATGCCTGTTATGACTGGCTTACAGCTGGTGCCTGAAATCCGCAAAAAATACGAACATCAAAAATTAGCCATTATTGCTATTTCTAGCTCTAACCAAAGTATATTGTCGGCTCGATTTCTTAAAAGTGGAGCGGATGATTATCTATCCAAGCCTTTTAGCGCAGAAGAATTTTATACTCGTATTTTCAGAAACCTAGAGTTTATTGAGCATGTTGAGGAAGTGCAGTTTGCGGTCGACCATGATTTTCTAACCAAGATGCATAACCGACGATATTTTTTTGAACAATCAGATATTATCTTAAATAAAATGAAAGAAACGGATAGCAACGCAGTTTTTGCCATTTTAGATTTAGACCACTTTAAATCCGTAAACGATACTTATGGGCATGATGCTGGAGATATCATTCTTGTTCAAACCGCTAAACGGTTAAAACAGCATTTTCCAGAGTGTTTAACCGCTCGGTTAGGCGGCGAAGAGTTTTGTATTTTATTCCCTAATACAAGCTCTGAAGAGGCAATTGGCCGTTTAGAGTTTTTAGTTCATCATTTTGAAAATTTTGAATTTGAAATTCCAGATAAGAGCTTACAAGTGACATTAAGCATAGGCATGGCTGATTGCAGTGATGGTCATATCAGTGAAACCATGAAGCGTGCTGATCAAGCTTTATATCGAGCAAAACAAAATGGACGTAACCAATTAGTTGAAGCCAATTAGACTATCGATGTTATAATTCCCGCATCAAACTTCAATTTAGCTATTTTGTCCTCGCGTATTAGAGGGAAATTTGCTGTTCTATTGATATTCTTATTTTTTAGTTTTCTTGTTAGAGGTCCCAATGCTTACTGCCGGCAAATCCTATCAGCTTAAAATCGTTAAAAATGATGAGACCGGAATTTGGCTCGATGCACAAAACTTAGGTGAAGTGTTATTGCCTAAAAAGCTTGCGCCTAAGCAAGCACAAGAAGGCGATTTAGTTTGGGCTTATTTATATCATGACTCTAAAGAGCGTCTTACCGCGACAACCCAAAAAGTGAAAGCTCAAGTGGGTGAGTTTGCCTGCTTAAAAGTTGTTTCAGCCAGTGCATATGGCGTTTTTGTTGATCTTGGGTTAGACAAAGATGTCATTATTCCGCAAAACCAGCAAAAAAGAGACATGGAAATAGGGCGTAAGTATCTCGTATATTTATACCTAGATGAAGACGGCCGAATCACTGCGACAGCTAAAACGAATGAATATTTAGATCAAACTGAAGCTCCTTACGAAGTAAAAGATGCGGTTAATTTATTAGTCTTGAATGAGTCTGATCTAGGATACAACGCGATTATTAATCATGCGCATCGTGGTGTTTTGTATCGTAATGAAGTATTTGAAAGGTTAGAGTTTGGTCAGTTCAAAAAAGGCTTTATCAAACGCATTCGTCCTGATGGCAAGATAGACTTAATCTTACAAGCCGGTAAAGAAACCCGAGATAAATATAGCGCGAGCATTTTAAAGTATTTAGAAAAAAATGATGGTTTTGCACCATTTCACGATAAAAGCTCACCTGAAGAAATCAACAAAGCATTTGCTATGAGCAAAGCCGCATTCAAAAAAGCGATAGGCGGCTTATATAAAACGAAAAAAATTAAGATTGAATCAGATGGGATTCGACTAATTTAATAAATTCAGCTGATTTTAGTTGGTTATTGGCTAAGTTTAAGTATATATCTAGCGGCTTATTTGATTGAGTCGCTGGGTTTGTATCTTCTCTAAATAAGGCTTGAATACAAGCTTTTTGCTCTAACGCCTCGCATTTTAATTCTGCATTTAATACCGATTCTTTAACCGCTTGGTAATCATTTAACGGTAAATTCTGCTTTAAGCTATTTCTAACTTTTCGGATTGCTTGGGTATGCTGTTGGCTAAATTGATTGGTCGCTTCGATCGCGCTGTGGATTAATTGAGTGTTTAAGCTGGATTTTTGGCTTTGGTAAATCGCAAAAATTAATAGCAAGTTGACGTTTAAACCATAAGTGTTTTGCCAGTTTAAGCAGAGTTGCTGAAGCTTATCATCTTGATAAATTTGGCAGCTAAGCTGCCAAATTCGATTTATTTCACCGGTTATATTACTGCTAGTTCGCTCGTGCTGATGTAGCATAGTTAACTCGCTTGGCTATCAAACTCTGCTTGGCGTTGCTCTAGTTCTTCTTCTAGTTCTAACCAAGCTTCCTCTGTTTGCTCTAACTCTGGCTTAATTTGAGCTTGCTGTTTTAATAACTCAGTTAATTTTGCTTTGTTTTCAGAAGCATAAATATCACTATCAGCAAGTTGCGCTTCTATCTCGTCTAGTTTTTGCTGTAATGTATCTGTCTGCTTACTGAGCTTTTCAATTTTTTGTCTTAATGGTTTTGTCGCTTGTCTAAATTCGGCTTCTCTGCGTTTTTGCTCTTTTTTATTACTGGCTGAATTCGCTTTAGTTGAGCTTGAATCACTACTGGTTTCAGCTTTATTTTGCTCAGTTAACCAAGCTTCGTAGTCTTCTAAGTCGCCTTCAAAAGCCGAGACCCTACCCGAATCAACTAAGTAAAAATCATCACAAGTGCTTCTGAGTATGTGCCTATCATGCGAGACTATAATCATAGCGCCTTGATATTCTTGAAGCGCTAAAGTGAGCGCAAAACGCATATCTAAATCTAAATGGTTAGTTGGCTCATCCAGTAATAACAAGTTAGGTTTTTGCCAAACGAGCAGCGCGAGTACAAGACGGGCTTTTTCACCACCTGAGAAATTAGCAATTTCAGATAAAGCTTGATCACCAGAAAAGCCAAAGCCACCTAAATGATCCCTGAGTACTTGCTCTGTTTCATTATTTGCTAAACGCGTTAAATGCTGTAGTGGGGAATCTTGTGGTCTTAATTGCTCCAGCTGGTGCTGAGCAAAGTAGCCTATATTTAAGCCTGCGGCGTGTGTGACTTCGCCTGCTTTAGCTTGAATATCACCAGCTAATAATTTGATTAAAGTCGATTTACCAGCCCCATTTCGACCGAGTAAACCAATTCTGCTACCGGGTACTAGATTGAGTTGCACGGTTTCTAATATGGTTTTATCTGGATAGCCAGCTGATACCTTATCTAAAGCAATTAATGGGTTAGGGTTTTTTTCAGGTTTAAGAAAGCTAAAGTTAAATTCACTATCGACGTGAGCAGGAGCAATAACTTCCATTTTGGCTAAGGCCTTTACTCTTGATTGAGCCTGCTTCGCTTTACTTGCTTTAGCTTTAAACCTGTCAATAAAGCTTTGTACGTGTGCTTTTTCGCGTTGTTGTTTTTCGTACAGGGCTTGCTGCTGCTCTAGTTTTGCCGCGCGCTGGATTTCAAAAGCAGAGTAGTTGCCTTTGTAACTAAATATCTTTTGCTGTTCGATATGACAAATTTGCTGACAAACCTCATCTAAAAAGTCTCTGTCATGCGAAATTAAGATAAGCGTGCCGGCATATTGGTTTAAAAATTTGGCAAGCCAAATAACTGCATCTAAATCTAAGTGGTTGGTCGGCTCATCGAGTAGGAGTAAATCTGAGCGACAAATCAATGCTTGCGCTAAATTCAATCGCATACGCCAACCACCAGAAAAATCAGCCACGCTAGCCGATTGCTGGGTTTGATTAAAGCCTAATCCGTGCATTAATTGTCCGGCTCTCGCATAAATTGTGTAACCGCCAATGTGTTCCATTTTTTCATAAAGCGCGGCGAGTTTATCGCCTTGTTGTTTTTCTTCGGCTGCCGCGATTTGAGCGGTTAAAGCTCGATATTCCTGATCACCATCTATAACATACTCAATTGCAGTTTGGTCGAGCGCAGGTGTTTCTTGCTTTACATTTGCAATTACCCAATGGTTTGGGACAGATAAATCACCACTATCAATATGAAGAATGTTATTTAGCAAGCCAAATAAGCTAGACTTACCACAGCCATTTTTGCCTATTAAGCCAACTTTTTGGCCAGGATGAATAACGGCAGATGCTTGTTCTAATAAAAAAGATTGGCCACGCTGAAGAGAAATTTTATTTAGGGTAATCATTTGGTTTCGAGCTGCGAAATAGTAGGCGTATAATATACCCAAGCTGGTTGAAAATACAGTTGCAAGATGATGTGTATAACGGAAAAACGATATCTTGTCGATTTAAGGTTTGACCGCTACATCAGATTTAAATAGGAAAAGTATGAAACTTAAGAAAAGATTTATTGCGGGCGCGGTATGCCCAGAATGCAAAGCTCAAGATACACTAATGCTTTATCTTGAGAATTCAGTTGAAAAAGTTGAGTGCGTCGATTGTGGTCATAAACAAAGCAAAACCACGCAAGAAGTTGAGAAAGTCACTAAAACAACGAATCAAGTGATAGGCTTGTTTAAACCCGAGTAGTTAATCGCTAGTAATGCGGTGGCGGGGTTTCGTCATCTAAAGAAGCCAGACTATCAGAAGGCTGTATCGCTTTCATTTTTTTAGCTAAAGCCGCCATTTGCTTTTGTAGTGTCATTAACTGATCTTGCTGGCTAATCAGCGCATCATTTAGAGACTGGATTGTGTCTTCTTGAAAAGCTAATTGAGTTTCTAAATCTGCTATTTTATATTCTAAGTCTGTGGTAGTTGTCATATGCTCTAATACTTTATTGGCCAAAATTCAGTATTCCCAACTGAACTTTCAGATACGATTTGCTCTGGGCTAAAAAACGCTGCAGAGTTTACCACAGCCCCTGCAAACTTAGTCTTATTATTTGTCGCAACTTTCCACTCCTGTTGTAACTTGCCAGACGTTAAATCCCATAATAAAAGCTGTTGTCCGTCAGATGCCGTTAATATGAAATTTTGATTAGGGTGAAACCGAGCAGAAGTAATTACTTCAGGTAGTCGATTTTTATCTAATTGAGAAACGATTTTTCTATCTTTGAGTTGCCAGACCTTGGCTGTATTTTTATCACTGCTGAAAATAAGGCGCTTATCTGGGCTGATGGTAATTCGTGTAATTCTGCTCGTGTGGGTGAAGCTTTGAATCATTTCAAAATTGGATAATTGCCAAACAAGCACTTTATAGTCATCGGATGCAGACACAAGTAGCTCGTCATCTTGACTGAGGGCGATATCGTTAATAGAAGCTTGGTGTAGCTGTACTTTTCTGGCTTGATTTGTATTGAAGTTGATTAGGCTAACTTGGCCATTAGATAGCGCTATGATGACTTCTGTCGACTTCTCCGAAATCGCAATCGCGCGAATCTTACTGTCTGAGATTGACCAGTAACCTAGCATACTCCCATTTTGAATATTCCACACCGCGAGTTCATTTGCAGAAGCGGTCGCCGCGTATTGAGATGTAGAAGAAATGTGGGTTAAAAAAATTAAATCATGAATTTTTGAACTATGTTGCCAGATGTATGTCGGATGTTGTTCGGTCAATTTTCTTAGGTAAGCTTTACCATCGATAGAAGCCGTGAGCGACCATTTTTTATCTAAAGAAATAAATCCAGATGTGGTGCCAAGCTGAGTATGAGGGATTACTGTATCAGCCTGATGAGCTGAAAATTTACAGCTAATTACCAAAATTAGGGCAAAAAAGATAAAAAATGGCCGAATAATGCCAATATACATAGGAATACAGTTGTTTATTGTGCTGATAAGGTTAGTATAAAGCGTTTTTAATACTCTGCATCAAGCAAGTGACAAAATAAAGCGAATAAGATTTTATAATTGGAGTATCTACAGATGAAAAAAATTGGAGTGGTAAGTTCACTAGCTGCAGCATTAATTTTAGCAGGTTGTGGTAAAGACGCTGCGAATGCAGCAGTAAGTGAGCAAGCCGAAGTAAAAACAGAGCAAACTAAGCAAGAAGAGGCTGTAACATTGCAAACTTTAACTGAAAAACAAGCTTATGGTTTAGGCGTAAACTTTGGTACTCAATTAAAATCAACAGTTGAGCAAATTAATTCTGTCGGTATCGCTTTAGATATGGAATTAGTTAAAAAAGGTATGACAGACGCAGTAGCTGGCACACCTTCTTTAAGCCAAGAAGATATTCAAACTGCTTTACAAGAGTTACAAAAGCAGCATCAAGAATTAGAGCAAGCTAAACGCGCTGAAGACGGTAAGCAATTTATCGAAGAAGGCCAAACTTTCTTAGCTGAAAATGCTAAAAAAGAAGGTGTAGTAACAACTGAATCTGGTTTACAGTACGAAATCGTAACAGCTGCAGACGGTGAGAAGCCAAAAGCAACAGATACAGTTACAGTTCATTACACAGGTACACTATTAAATGGTGAGAAGTTCGATAGCTCAGTTGACCGTGGTCAACCTGCTTCATTCCCATTAAACCGTGTAATTCCTGGTTGGACAGAAGGTGTTCAATTAATGCCAGTTGGTTCTAAGTTCAGATTCTATATCCCTTACAACTTAGCATATGGTGAAGGCGGTTCTGGTAGCATTCCTCCGTACTCAACTTTAATCTTCGATGTTGAATTAATTTCTATCGATGGTTAATTTAATTAGTTAACACTAATTAAAGATAAAAAAACCGCTTTTAAAGCGGTTTTTTTGTACCTGGTATAAAAATTCTGGTTATAATTAGTTGGAAATTAAATTTAAAAGCAATTAAATTAAAAGTTTGTAGCCACTGCTCACTAGCATTATGACTATTTCATTCGGTACGATGCGAGTTTACACTAATCACGATTAATCATTACATGGAAAGTTAAGCTATTGTTTTATTTAGAAGCTTATAGTGTTTATAGAATGCAACAACACGTTCTCTATTCTACAAATGTATTGGTGGGGTACTAATGAATTGGGTGCGTCGGCAGTTACTTTATGTTTATTACTTTGAAGCTAAACGATGGATAAAAAGAGGTAAACCTGATACGACTTTTAGTTTTTTTAAGTTAACAGGTTTTTTAGGAATGTGGCTAATTGATATCAATATCATCGTTGTTGCTGCGAGTAATTCTTTCAGGGTAACTTTTCAGCAATGGAACAATATTGTTGTTGCTTCAACATACAAAGGTGGAATGACGGTGCCTGCCGCTGTAGTTTGTTTGATTTCTGTGATTATTATGTTTTGTATATTAAAGGTTGGTGTTAAATATGAAGATATACCTAACTTAACAAGGGATTTAAAGTGGCTTGAAAAAAATGGCCGATTGAAAATCGATATTGCTTATTTTCTGAATATCGTGCTTCTGTTTACATTGATGGCTACATTAGTTTAGTAAGCTTTTGGCAATGCGTTGGGGAATAGTGTTGTTGATGAGATGAAAGGACCATCTGTTCTGCACAGATTTCTAAACACTACCTTCTAAGCACTACCAGTTATGGTTTATCCTGCTTCTATTTACATGGTCTGGCATGCTCACTTTTGCATGTTTTTAGGTGTGGCTGTCACACTTAAGATAATCCACCATTTGATCATGTTCGCTCTCTAGTTTAGGTCAAATACTTGTAAATACAGGGTGCGCGTATCACCTATCCCTTCAGCTTGTTTTAAATAGTAATAAACTTTGCCGTCAGCAACAAACAACACACCTTTATCAAATTTTGGTCCTGTGTTGTGCTGGTACATAAGCTCAAATTTATTCTCGCCACCTTGTGTTTTGACTATATTTACCCGGCTGTCTTTTAAACCAATTAGATACACAGCATTGTTTGAGGTGTAAAGCTGGCCGCTTAGGTCATATTCAACAGTCGTAAAGTTTTTTGTACCCGATTTTCGATAGGTGTGAAGGTTTATCTCTTTACCAAATTCAAGGTCTTTCACTTGGCTAACAAAATGTTCATCACCTTTATCTGTTACCACAAAGTCAAAACCATGCACTATCGACACCTGGTCTTTTTTAGTCGTTTGTGCCCAATCACCGGGCTCTGCAATTTGAATAAGCTCGGCTTTAGCGACAGGCAATTCAATTGGCTTAGCGTTAGCATCTTTCCAACTGATTACCCCTGTTGGGTCATCAGAATATGCGTAATAAATACCATTTTGGTAAACATATTTGTCGTTTTTATTTTTTGAACGGCGCTGAAAGGCGACGCGAAACTTGCCGCCTTCGTATTTAAAATCTCCATATAAACCCCAGTTGTATTCACTGCCGTGTTCAGAAGCTAATACTCGATTAAAATCTGTGTAGCCATGCCATTGTTTACCATCGAAACGCGCAAACAGCATTTTGCCGTTGGCAGAAAATCCATAACGCATTTTCATAAACAGGTCGCCGTTGTCGCCGGTAAAAAACGCTGGATAAGTTAATAACTTAGTAGTTTTAACATCATCTATGCCTGTAAAATTTAAATGTTTATAGTGACCTGCTTTGGAGTTAACAAACAGGTTCAAATTAAAATCTTCATCGGCAACAGTTGCTGCGCCTTTAAGTGTGTAGGAATAACGCAAATAGTCATCAGCAAATTCTGAGACACGACCATTTCTATGCATGTCGTAGAGCATATGGATGCTGTCATTTTTGGGGCTTATACCAACCGCTATGGTGTTATGTGTTTCACCAATCCACCATTTACCGTTATACCCAGTGTGACGGTGCGGAAATTCTATGGTTTTCATTACGCCAGTTTTGTTATTTAACCGAGTAAGCATCACGTGGCGATTTTCTTTTCCACCTTTGTACCAAGTCATAAATACATAATCTTTATATACTTTTATGCAATCGCCATGTGGGGATAACGCGTTGCCATATACGTAGTCATAACCTGCTGGGTTATTAGCTTGATGTTTAATCGACACCTTGTTGCCGTCAAAAAACATCGCTTGGTCAGTAATTTTGCTTTGTGAAAGAAAAACAGCCTTAGTTTGATTTTCAGCAAAAGCGAGTTGACTACAACAAAAACTGACAAGAGAAACAAAAATAATGGTTTTTAGTTGGTTTAGAGGCATTGCAAAGTGCTCAGTTCTTTCATAATTATTGCTGTATATAATACAAGCCTATGGCTGAACATTCAGTTTGCCTATGAACTTTTTGGCACTGTTATAAATTTAAAAATATATTAGGTGTACAACTATCTGGACAGGCGTTTATAGAGAGTAATTTATACTCGTTAAGTTTGGTGTGGCTTGATGATTTGTCTAATTACGGATGAAAAATAAATAGACATGAGTTGTAAGTAATTGTAATTTATATTTTTTAACAATGCCTGTCATGTGGATTTTGTTTCTAGAAATCCCTTTACCATCAGGAGGCAGCGATTTTATTAAGGGTGCGTTAAAGGTATTTTATATGCAGTTTTTGAGTAGTAGGTAACTACAATGATAAAAAAGATAGTTATGGGATCCCTCATCGCGGGTTTGTTGATTTGGTGGGCCAATTGGTCTAGTAAAGGTCTTGACGGTTGCGTTAAATTTCAAAATACATATATACCTAGAACGGTTTTGGTAACACCATCTAACTATAATTCAGCACCCTCAGGTCATGATCAACGTACTAGTATCAACATACGGATTTCGATTGATGACACAAAACATATTGTTCAGCTATATGGTAAGTATGCTCGAAAAACTAACGGTTTTCATGACGTCGCAATAAGAGCTTTGAAAGATTATGGGCCTGATACTATAAAACCGGAGCCATATGCAGTTAAATATCATCGGTTATATTATGCATCTCATGAAGGGGAAATGTTACCCAGTTGGTATATGATAAATTCTATTGAGCCGCCTATAGATCCAAATGTTAGATGGGCTTTGGCTTTGTGTTCAGAAAGGACTACTGGTAGTCCTAATTGTATATATTCGAATATGAACCATAAGATTCACTATGTAGTGACCATATATAAAGACTACTTTTCAAGGCTTGAAGAAATTGATCGCGTTATTTCGGATAAGCTTAAAAAATGGGAAGGAAAGTGCACATCTTAGATCCTTATGATACATAAACGTTGGTTCTGCTTATTAAGCTTTTGTTTTGAACTGTGCATATCAGCGTCTAAATATCTAGGCCACCCACCGATTGGAATTTTATAAATTAATCGGTTATGCATTTGGCAATGCGTTGGGGAATAGCATTGTTGAGGGGATAAAGAAAAAGCCTTACCTGACTTGATGGCGGTGTTGGCTTTCTCGTAATCAGCTTAAATATGTTTAGTTTTTATATAAACAGGCAAAGCTATTAGCGCCAAAGCCTGTTTATTATTTGGGGGATTAAGCTGTTTCTGTATGCTTGGTGTATAGGTTATGAATTAGTTGGTCTTCGTATTCAAATCTATCTTCTAACGCTTGTCCTAGCTTGGCTAGGTCTTCGTCAAATGATTTCCATACACTATCGTCAACAACAGAAGTATAAGTGTCGTTGAAATTAAGGGCTAAATCAGTACTGCTGGTTATTTTTGGCAGTAAGTCATGTGCAAGTGCTTTACTCTCGCCACCGTTTTTCTCACATTTTGATACAATGTCATCAAAGATTTCAAAATGACCAGCAGACAAGTAGTCAACGAGTACTTGGCAAAATTCGACCACTTCTTCAGCTTGAGGTAAAGCTGAGCCTTGTTGAATTAAATGGCAATATTTAACTAAAAGATCCTGTCTTTCTGCTAACCAATTATCGATAATTGTGTTTGCGCCACCGTATTTTTGTTGTGTTTGTTTTAAATCTGTTAGCATATCCAGCTCCAATCTTCTTTGGTATTCTTGCTATAGTGTTAATCTAACGCTATCGAAATGTAAAAAGCAACTAAACTAGGCGCTTTAAGTTAAAAATATGCTAAAGCGAGTAAGTTATAGAATAAAGTAACATAAAATTAGTCAAAAATTGAACAAAATCATTCGAATACAAGAGAGCAACACAAAAAATGATAATTGATAAGCTGACAAAAATTCATTCAGTAGAAAAGGCATACTGGTTTATTGTCAGAAAAGATGAAATATGGTTTGAAAGAGAAGCACCTTATGTTCCATTAGCAAGCTTTGCTGAGATGTTTCTTTCTGGTGATGTCAAAAAAATAATTTGTTTGGGTGAGCACAATGGTTTGCCTGTTTATAGCGTTAATTCTAATTCAGTTGCTTTATGCCCTGAGTTGAATGGCGATTTTATTGATCTGCGCCAAGTAATTACCGAATGTGAATTTACTTTATTTGGTTTTGCTGCAAAATCCATCCAATTTCAGCACTTTGTCGAAACTCATAAATTTTGCGGCCGATGCGGCCATAAGATGAAACCTGTTGGTTGGGAATTGGCAAATCAATGTCAAAAATGTAATCACAGGTGTTATCCAAGGCTGTCGCCTTGTGTCATCATGGCGGTAACAGATGGCGACAAATTGTTATTGGCTAGAGACAAGAAAAGCCGTTCAGGTCGGTATTCTATTTTAGCGGGATTTGTCGAGCCGGGTGAAACCTTAGAACATGCAGTGGCTCGTGAAGTTTTTGAAGAAACAGGTTTGGATGTTGGCAATATTAAGTATTTTTCTAGTCAACCTTGGCCCTTCCCACATCAAATTATGGTAGGCTTCACGGCTGAATATATTGCAGGCGAGATCAATGTTGATACTAGAGAGTTGATCGATGCTAAGTGGTTTGAAATATCCGATTTGCCAGAGACACCAGGAAAGTATTCGATTGCGGGTCAGTTAATTGAATATGTCTCTAAAAACAAAAAAGCCTTACATAAGTAAGGCTATAAAGTTAGTGCTTAAGGTCCCGTAAATATCGAGCTTCTGATTGTTGTTTTACTAGCGCGTGTATTTTATACCAGAGAGCCATTTTGCTTGCAACCAAAATATTAAATAAATGTAAATTTTGTAATCAATATAACTGAATTGTGTTCTTTTATATTGAAATAAACGTAAGATATAGGTTTGATTTATTAACTCAGTTTAAATCATCCATAGTTAGGAAATAATATGACTCAACTTAAAAATAGACGATATTTAGATGCTTTATTAAAACAGCCAGTCGATCGTACCCCAATTTGGATGATGAGACAGGCTGGGCGTTATTTGCCTGAATATCGTGCCACTAGAGCGCAAGCCGGTGACTTTATGTCATTATGCAAAAATGCGGAGCTAGCATGTGAGGTAACTATGCAACCCTTACGTCGTTACCCGTTAGATGCTGCTATTTTATTCTCAGACATTTTAACCATTCCTGATGCTATGGGTTTAGGCTTGTATTTTGAAACGGGTGAAGGTCCTAGATTCAAAAAAGAAATCAATAATGTAGCGGATGTTGCAGCGCTAAAAGTACCCGATCCAGATAAAGAACTAAAATATGTAATGGATGCGGTTAGTACGATAAGAAGAGAATTGAAAGGCGAAGTGCCATTAATTGGTTTTTCTGGTAGCCCTTGGACACTTGCTACTTATATGGTTGAAGGCGGAAGTAGTAAAACATTCTCTAAAATTAAGCGCATGGGTTATGAAGAGCCAGAAGCATTGCATTTGCTATTAAGTAAATTAGCCGATTCTGTCATTGAATATTTGAATGCTCAAATTGCCGCTGGTGCGCAATCTTTAATGATCTTTGACACTTGGGGTGGCGTACTTTCTCCAAGAGATTATCGTGAGTTTTCGTTAGATTATATGGCTAAGATAGTCGATGGTTTAAATACTGGTTCTGGTGAGCATAAAGTTCCTGTGACGTTATTTACTAAAGGCGGTGGTCAATGGTTAGAGTGGATCGCTGATACTGGCTGTGATGGTGTTGGTTTAGACTGGACGGTTGATATAGCAGACGCTAGAAGACGTGTCGGGCACAAAGTTGCGCTACAAGGTAATATGGACCCATCAATTTTATATGCATCTCCTGAGCGTATACGTCAAGAAGTGCAGGTGATCTTAGATGGCTATGGTGAAGGTACTGGACATGTATTTAACTTGGGTCATGGTATAACACCAGAAGTAGATCCTGAAAATGCAGGTGCGTTTATTAAAGCGGTAACTGAGTTAAGTTCTGCTTACCATACTAAGTAAGCTTAAGTTATTTTCTGTCGCTAATTAGCAAAAAGGGCAATTTATTAATTGCCCTTTTTATTTTAGTCAAAAGTCTCAGGATGCGGAAAACAGTATGACTGACTATTTTCCTTCCTTAAAAAAGTCGGTTAAGCCCGTTTAACGCGGCAACACGATAAGCTTCTGCCATAGTCGGGTAGTTAAATGTTGTGTTAACAAAGTAATCAACCGTATTAGCTTCGCCTTTTTGTTGCATTATCGCTTGTCCAATGTGGACAATTTCAGATGCCGCTGTGCCGAAGCAGTGGATACCTAAAATCTCTTTTGTATCAGGGTGGAATAGTATTTTTAAGCCACCAATTTTTGAGTTTGCGATTTGTGCTCTAGCGAGATGTTTAAATTGAGCTTTTCCTACTTCGTAAGGTATTCTGGCTGCAGTTAGTTCTTGTTCTGTTTTACCGACCGAGCTGATTTCCGGAATGGTGTAAATACCTGTTGGAATATCTTCTATTAGCTTAGACTCTACTTGTCCATCGACAATGTAGTTTGCCGCAAGTCTACCTTGGTCGTATGCCGCACTGGCTAAGCTTGGGTAACCTATTACATCACCAACCGCATAAACATTGTCTATTTCTGTTTGGTAATGCTGATCAACTTTAACTTGACCACGGCTGTCAGATTTAAGGCCAATTGATTTCAAGTTTAATGTATCTGTATTACCTGTTCTACCATTGGCAAAAAGTAAGCAATCTGCTTTAAATCTTTTACCTGATTTTGTTCTTAATATAACGCCATCTTCTGAGCTAGTGATAGTGTCATACTCTTCGCTATTACGGATAACAGTACCGCTATTTCTTAGGTGGTAACTAATCGCATCAGATACTTCGTTGTCTAAGAAAGATAATAGTCTTTCTCTTGTGTTGATTAGGTCAACTTTAACACCAAGACCTCTAAAGATACTTGCATACTCAGAGCCAATTACACCTGCACCATATATAATAATGCTGCGTGGATCATGTTTAAGTGACAAAATAGTATCGCTGTCATAAACACGAGTATGTGCAAAATCGACATCTTTTGGACGGTAAGGTCTTGAACCTGTTGCAATAACGATTGTTTTAGCTGTGATATCTTGAGTCGAGCCGTCGTCTTGAGTTATTTGGATCGTATGTTTATTTAGAAAAGCCGCTTCACCTTTAAGCAAGTTCACTCGGTTTCTATCGTAAAAGCCCGCTCTTAAACGAGTTTGTTGACGAATTACACCTTCAGCATGTTTTAAGATTTGTGGGAAAGTGAAGTGCTTGTCTCGACCACTGTCGCTAAATAAAGGATTTGAATTAAAATCAATTAATTGAGATACGGATTGTCTTAACGCTTTTGAAGGAATCGTACCCCAGTGAGTACAACCACCACCAACGGCTGAGTGGCGTTCTATTACGGCTACGTTAAGCCCTCTTTTTACCAGTCCCATTGCTGCGCCTTCGCCACCAGGTCCTGTACCTATAACGATTGCATCATAGTCAAATTTAGTTGGGCTTGAATCTTTAGATTTTTTGTCTGTTTCTGTCACGAGCTATCCTACCCTGTAGTTATATGTGTTTTTGATTATTCTAGCTTAAATAAGGGGGGGGGAGTGGAATATTTTTTGACAATAATCATTACAAGGGGATGTGATAAAGGGAGACTTTGATTTTTCGGGAGGATCTTAAAGTCAGGAGCCTTATTTATAAAGGCTCCATACTCTAATGTTTAGCTAAGTTCAGGAATTGAGTGTTGCCAAAAGGCATCTTTATGCTGCGCAAACTTACGCTTAAACTCTTCAACTTGTTTATAGACATCAGTCTTTTTGTAGTCATGGTTGAGTTTGCGTTTTTTTACTTCGATTAAGCGTTTTTTTGCCGCATAAAATTGATTCATAGCTTGGATTAGCTGTTCGTAATCGGCTTCGAGTTTATCGAGTAAAGCCGCATGTTGTGGCATTTTTGATAATTTCTGCCTGAAAGTTTCTAGTCGATGATCCGCTTTCGCTTTTTCTATTCTTTCGTCTGGTGCTGTGCGTAAGTTGTAAGTTAATCCAAACCAGCTTGCAGATTTAATGAACCATTTAGTCGGGTCAAATTGCCACCATTTAATCCCATTTCTGTAATCATACTCAAAAGTGTGGTGGAAGTTATGGTAGCCTTCGCCATAAGTTAATAAAGCTAAAAAGCCGTTATCTCGAGCCGTGTGTTCAGCGCTATAAGTTTGCTTACCCCACATATGCGCAAGCGAGTTGATGAAGAAAGTGAAATGATGGCTTAATACCAATCTAAGCACGCCTGCAGTTAATAACATAGCGGCTATATTTCCGTCTAACCAGCCTAACAAACATGGAATACCAAAGTTGGTCACTATTGCCAACCATAAGTAATTTTTATGCTGCCACATGACAATTTTGTCTTTTTGTAAATCTTTGACATTGTTGTAATTTTTATATTCAGTGCCTTGTTGTTCTCTAATCATCCAGCCAATGTGAGAATGCCAAAAGCCTCGCTTAGCTGAATAAGGGTCTTTGTCATTATTATCAACAAACCTGTGATGGTTTCTGTGATCAGAGCACCAATGTAAGATACTGTTTTGCAGAGCAAATGCTCCACCTATCGCATAAACGAATTTAATAAAAGGGTGGGCGTTGTAGGTTTTATGCGACCAGAGCCTGTGGTAGCCAGCTGTAATTGACATACCGCAATAGCCAAGACATAAGATAGTTGCGATTATATTTGCACTTGAGTAGCCATAGCTGAAGCCATAATAAGGTACTAGCGTTAGTGAAATTAATCCTGTGATTGAAAAAACCAAAAGGTTTACCCAGACTAGGGGAGCTTTATTCATATTTTTCTCAAATGTTTTGGGTTAGTGTTTTAAGACTAACTTTTAGCGTAATTAAATTTTAGAAGAGGTAAATATTTGTTCAAGTTTGGTTATGACTTGAGACCTCTAAAAAACTTTTCTTTGTAAAATCCAGAGCACTAGATATTTGATTAGTCAGTTATTTTTTATACTTGTTCAGGTTTAAAAAACGTCTAACTAAGCCATTATATCTAGCAATTATTTACTCCGATTGACATACAGCAAGCTAGCTGTGTTTTTATTTTTTCCGTAACCAGACGCCAGTTTCAATATGATGTGTGTATGGAAACTGATCAAAAAAGCAAATATCCGCAATTTCATGAGTTGAGGTAATTGCTGTTAAGTTTTTAGCTAATGTTTCAGGATTACAGGATATATATAAAATATGCTCAAACTTTTGTACTAGGCTTTCAGTATCTTGGTCTAATCCGGCTCTTGGTGGATCAACTAAAATGGTTGAAAACTTGTAGTCGTTAAAATCGATCTCTTTTAATGACTTAACTGGTTTACCTTCAAAGTAGGCTGCAGAAAAGTCCTCAGCGGATGATTGGCCAATAACCGTATTGTTGATGCCATTTTGAGCTAAATTAAAATTAGCGCATTTCACTGAGTTCTTAGATATTTCGGTTGCGAGTACTTTATTAAATTGGTTCGCCAGTGCGATACTGAAATTACCGTTTCCACAATAAAGTTCCAGTAAATCATGACTTAGGCTTGAACTGATATTATTAGCCCATTCCAACATTTTCTGATTAATAAAGCCGTTTGGTTGGGTGAATGTATTTTCTATTTGCTTATAGCTATATTCTTCCCCACATACAGTCAGCTTTTCTGTGACAAAATCTTGCTCGACTAGGATTTTCTGTTTTCTAGAACGACCGATTATATTGAGAGGCGCAATTTTATTAAGTTCGGTTTTAAGCTGCTCAGCTTCTCGTTGCCAATTGTCGTCGAGTGGCTTGTGGTAAATCAGGCTAACGAGAGCTTCACCTGATAAAGTCGTTAAAAAATCAACTTGGTAAAGCTTGAAACGTAAAATGTCATTCGCGAGAAAGGCTTCTCTAACGGCTTGCATTAATTGATTGATTAATTCAGAACCAGGTAAAAAATGATCGACTCTAAACTTTTCTTTGGTCGCCGGATCAAACATGATGTAATAGCTGTCTTCGCCTTGATGCCAGACTCTAAACTCAGCGCGTAAACGATAATGTTTCTCTGGTGAAGCGACAACAGAATGCTCGGGAAGCGCTAACCCTTTAAATAACTCTAAAGTGTCTTTAACTTTTTGATCTAGTAAAGTTTGATATTGACTCGTGTCAATTTGATCAACGCGCATTGAAGCTCCCGCTTAAAAAGCTGCCAATTTTACCTACATAGCGGCGTATTGTCAGTTTATTCTTGTATTTTTATAAATTAGTATCTGTTTGTTGGGCAAATGAAGCGGTATTCCGGAATATATTTTCTAAATTTAGCGCCGAATCAGCGCTTAAAATTAAGGCTATAATTAAAAATACGATATTGGCTAAATATTATTCAGTTTGAGCCGATAATAAGATAACTACAATTTTATTAAATGGTGATGATTATGGATGTGACTAATATCAAACCTGTATTAGACAATCGACCTTCGCCTAATTTAGCGAACACAGCTGAGGTTAAATCTAACCCGGACGCAAACCCTGCTGCTGGCGTAAAAGCTGAACAAGCAGTTGAGACTCACCTTAGTCAGGTGTCGAGGCATAAATTAGGTATTACAGTATTGCATCAATCTTTGGCTCGCAACATGGATTTATTCCAAACAGACAAGCCATTAGAAGAGCCAAAACAGAAAGAAATACCAGATAACAAAAGCTTATTCGACTTTGAAGAAGTCGCAAAAAATGTGCTCAATTTTGTTACAGGTGTTATTTCTGCTGCGTATGACTCTGGCGCAGATCAAGACGAGCTAAATGACTTACTCGGCCAAGCCAGAAAAGGGGTTAGTGATGGGGTTAAATCCGCATTTGATAGCCTAGGTTTATCGGAAGACAGTGATGACGAGCTTGCCAAAGGTATCAATAAAGCGCACGACAAAATTAACTTTGGTTTAGATGAGCTAGGTAAGCAAATTAATGCGGACAACTTTGGCTCAGAGCAAGCTGTATTTGGCAGCCTAGTCACAGAAAACAGTATTAGTAATAGTCAGTCTGGTGAAATTGCCATTACCACTAAAGACGGTGATAAAGTGAGTATTAGCTTTTCTGCAATCCAAGCTTATATGGAAAGATTAGAGCAAACTCAATTAGCTGCTGAAAAAACGACGCCGCAAGGGAATCAGTATTTTTTAAGTTCTGAAGAAAAGCTGACCACTGCGAATTTACGTTCTGCTGAATTGGCGCTTGCCGTTGAGGGGGAACTTGACGAAGCTGAGTTAGTTGCAATTGGTGATTTAATGTTGCAGATATCAGATGTAGCAGATGAGTTTTTTAATGGCGATGTTCAAGCCGCCTATGAACAAGCTTTAAAAATAGGATTTGATGAAACTGAAATCGGTAACTTTGCGTTAGAGTTAAACCAGCGCAGTGAAGTGGTGAGTAAAACCACTAGCCAAGTAGCTGCTTATCGTTCAGAAAATACGGCAGAGAAAGAATTACCTAAGAGTGTGGCAAATCCGATTCAGGAATACGTGAAAAAATTACTGGATATGACTAAACAAGGTGAACAAGTCGCGGATAAAGAAGAGTTAGAGTCGGTGGTAAATCAGGTTTTAGGTAACCAGTATCAACTCACAGGTAATGAGCTGATTAGCGCTATGAACCGCTTTAATCATTTTAATGGTCAGGTTTTAAATAACCTTAACTCGTGATAATAATTGGATAATGCAGATAATTAGCTAATTTATTATCCTGAATTAAGGTTAAATAAAGATCTTCTGGCTTAGAAACTTTCATTTGGCTGAATTCATCCGTGTGGGTTCACCTAAACTGACAGCTTAACAACTCATTTGCTGAGTTTGTTAAGCTGTATTCAATGTGTTATTCCACTAATCTAAGTATCGCCCAGTCAATGATAAGTCGTTAATTTTCCATTGCTTGTTTCCACCAATCTGATTGGTGATTTTGATGAACTTAGCGACTTGACCTAGAGTCTGGTTTCTATCGTTATCGGTTGCTGTTTTATTCTTTATAACCGTTTGCCATTTATTGCCATCTAGAGAAAACTCAATTGTGTAGCTTCTAGAGTAATTGGCTAACTGGCCTTCGGAATTTAGATTAACTTCGGTAATTGCAGCTTTGGCTGGTAATTCTAGTGTAATCGCCTGACCTGGTTGGCGTTTATTCATTGCTGAAAAATGTGGCCATTTACCAAGTTGAGAATCGGTTAATTTAGCTATGTTGTTTTTTGGATGAACGTCAAAATTGGTCGTAATTTTCCACTCTTTTTTACGCTCGAGTGGAGTGTTAAACGCTTGGGTCAGTTCTTCTAAAGTCCAAATCGCCGTTCTATCTGATGATAGCGATTTTATTTTTGCAACTTCATCCGGCGTAATTAAGCTAGCTTTGTTGCCAAATTCATTTCTGATGTAAGTTAAAACATTAGCAACGTAAGTATCTCCGTTAGAAGCTAAAGATTGCATCATGCCACCTAGATAGGTTTTTCCTTCGATAGGTCCTTGTAATCCATGTAAAACTAAATTGGTTAGTAGTGTCTTATTACCTACAATTCGTGGGTTATTTACAAAAGATGGCGCTATTAGCATTTCGCCCGCTTTCGTGCCTGTACCATCTTTACCATGACAATCAGCACATAAACTCTTAAAGCCTTTTTCACCTTGTATCATAGCCGCAGCAAGTTCTTTATTACCTTCGGCTAGCTTTTTACGCTTTTCGTTTAGTGCAACTAAATTAATCATAGACTGTGCAATGGCTTGCATGCCTTTTTTGTTGCCATGATTTCCGGTTGCAAATTTTAAAATTGGTTTTTGCATTGAGCTGCTAGTCGCATAGGCAGATAAAACCGTTTGTTGAGCTATTTCAACGTTTTTGCTTTTTGCTTGTTCTAGCCAAAGTTGCTCTATGCCTTTATCTCCTTTTGTGACGAGTTGTTCTGACAGTCGAATGGCAGAGATTCTTACTTTAGTGTTTTCTGCACTGAATAATTTCTGAATTATTTCCGTGTCGACTACACCTAAGCCTTCCATAGTCCATAAAGCATGGATTTGACCCATCGGATTAGTATCATCTAGCGCCATTTTTTTCAGAGCGGGAATGACGTTTTTATCGCCAGAGATAACAATTAATTTTTGTGCTTCTAGTCGCCACCAACGGTTTTTATGACTTAAATGTTTAACCAATTGAGCGGGTGTTTCTGAGTACATTTTGGGTTGCTTTCCAAGCTTCACGCCCTCTTTAGTCACTCTGTACAAACGCCCGCCGCCAATTACTTTGTCAAAACCGTAGAGGTCAATCACTTCGCGTAAATACGATCCTTTTTTAGTCCAGTTCCCTTCTTGAATTATGCCTCTATACATGTCGAGGATCATTAATGAACCGTCTGGGGCATTATCTGACCACACAGGTCGGAAATTCGCATCGGTCGAACGAATAAACTCAGATTTTGCTGTTTGGTACGGGTGGGTTAACACGGTATAGCCGTCTTTTCTGACACGTTTTGCCCGACGCACTAAGTTTCCAACCGGTTCTGGAATAATATAGTCACCATACATATCGTCGAACAGTTCACCATAGTAAATGGATTGGCCGCCGTTCCCTGTGAAGTGATTTAATGTATTGTCTTTACGCAGCATTTTTAACCCACCTTGTACATCTGGAGTTGTATCAAGTGGAAAAACTTCTCTAAAGCCTTTTGCTTGTTCACCGCTTACTTCTATTTGGCTATAAACTGCTGGAAATTGGAAATTATAAGCCGGATTTTGTGCCCCAGCGCCTGAGTAATATTGAGTTCCTAAATCGTCATGCGCTAAGCCCCATTGGCCGCCTCCGTATGCGATTTCTTGGGCGATTACTTTACCATCGACATATTTGTATCTTTTATCTGTGTAGGTAACATACATCCAATTATCTAGGTTGTAGATTAAACCGCTAGGTTGATGCTCTAAATTACCGCCTCTTGGGCCACCTTGGTAAATGGTGGTTTTCTTATCAGCAATACCGTCATCATTCGTATCTTCAATTAAGAGTAAATCAAGCGTGTTAGTTTCTCTGACTAAAATTTTACCGTCTTCTAGTGTGGTTATCATTCTAGGTAACAACAAGTTATCGGCAAAGATGGTAAAGCTATCAAATACACCATCGTTATTTTTATCTTCTAAACGTTTAATTCGACTTACTTTATTAAATTTACCTGAGCCATCTACATCCTGCATATAGGTGAGCATTTCTGCGACATATAAGCGGCCATTACCATCGTAAGTAAATAAAACCGGTTCTTCTATCATTGGCTCTGCTGCTGCAAGCTCCATCTTGTAACCATCTTCAAGTTCCATCGTTTTCAGACTGGCTTGCGGTGATAGGGGCTGAATCTTTTTATGTAGTTCAGGATCGTAAGCATTTGCTTGAAAAGCGAGTGAGCCACTCATTAATAAACATAGAAATTTAAGTTTTGTCTTTACTGTATTTTGCTGCAAATTCATATCTTACTGAGCCTTTTATGAATTGGAGTTCTAAAATGGTTTATAGGTTTAGAACCTGATAGATATTTAACCTAGGTTACAAATTAGGTTATCTCAGAAAAATTTGTTGTACAATTGTTGCCAGATAGGATCGAGTTAGGCTTGTGACTTTTTCCCGCTTTTTTATTTCTGTTTTGTCTCATTTTTCGTGAACTTAATCTTTTATTGAGCCTTTTATATGGTGTGATATCAAGTTTTTATTTATTTAGTTGTTTATTATCAATTGGTTATGGTGGTTGTCAGTTGCAGGGCAAAATGACTAAATTTGGTATAAAAAGTCAGTGTTAAAAAGTGTAAAGCTTTTGAAAGTTTATGATGATGAATAATTTTCAGCCGATTTAGCTATTTTGGTTTATGCTTAATGTATCTAACCTTAATTCTGGATAATAACTTGCTTTCTAGGGGCTATTCTTCCCTGCTAATACGGTTTTAAGCGCGTTGAATTCGAAGAGAAAATATTAGCTTAGAATAAAGCTTTATGTCTTTGTTAATGATTACAATGATTTAGCAAACTTCTTATCTCGAGTTTAGGTTACCTAAGTCATTTGGCGTGGGCTAATAACTTTCATTGTTTTTACATTTAGCCAAACTTAGTTTTGTGGTTAGCGAGTTGCGTAAACGCATTCGATGATGAGGCGCTTTAAGCTTGTATATTCAGTGTAAAGCTATTTGAAGCGTGCAAAATAAGCCATTACATACTATTCATTTTTTATCTTTATCTAGAGGAAAATTATGATATTCACCTCTTGGGTAACAGCAGCTGTTATTAGTGTAAGTTTTTTGGTTACCGCAGCATCATTAAGGGCGATCGAACCAGGAAATAATAAACGAGCTAGGCGTGTTGCCTTTTTCTGTTTGAGCTATTTATTAGCGGTTGCCTGTTTTTATATTAGTAAAAGTGTACCGCAGATAGACATTGAAGCGAGTTCGCAAGGCATTGCTTTTTTAATGGGGTGGTTAACCTCGTTAGAAATCTTTTCCATCATTCTATTTAAAATTATTTTGCCCAAGCTCGGGCATAATTTACCTTCTATTGTCACTGAACTGTTTTTGGGTGTGTCTGTTGTTGTATTAATCGGCGTTACTTTAAGTCATTTTGGTGTAGATACCACAAGCATAGCTGCAACTTCAGCGGTCGTGACGGCTATTTTAGCAATTGGACTTCAAGCGACTTTAGGTAATGTGATTGGCGGCGTTGCCCTGCAATTAGATAGGTCAATTAGAATTGGGGATTGGATTCAACTAGAAAATGGTAAACAGGGTAGGGTGCAAGAGATTCGCTGGCGTCATACTGTGTTAGAAACCCGAGATTGGGACACTATCATTGTGCCTAATTCATCTTTGCTTGCAGCAAATATTACCATTTTAGGCAAGCGTGCAGGTGAGCCGCTACAGCATAGAATGTGGGTTTATTTTAGTGTTGATTTTCGTTATTCACCTTCTTATGTGATTGATACAGTTGAAAAAGCGATTCAAGCACCACCTAGCATTTTAGGTATTTCTGAGAACCCTAAACCTAATTGCGTTTGTATGGATTTCTCTAAAGAACATCACGAAAGCTATGCCTTGTATGCAGTGAGATACTGGTTAACGAATATACAGGATGATGATCCCACCAACTCTTTAGTACGAAGACGTTTATTTGCTGCATTACAAAGAGCAAAAATACCGCTGGCGATACCTGCTGCGCAAATCTTTGTGGAAAAAGATAATGAGCAAAATCGTGAACGTAAAGCCCATTCAGAGTTAGATAAAAGGGTGGGGGCGTTAAAACGTATAGAGTTTTTATCTGCCTTGAGTAAAGATGAATTTAAGCATCTTGCAGAGGGCTTACAGCCGGTATTATTTTCTAAAGGTGAAAATATTATGGTGCAAAATGATCAAGCGCACTGGCTGTATATAATGACAGAAGGAAAAGTTGGTGTATGGGTTACGGCTGCCAATCAAACTCAAAAAGTAACAGATTTATCAGCACCAACTTTCTTTGGTGAGATGGGGTTAATGACAGGGGCTCCAAGAAGCGCCACCATAACAGCTATGACGGATGTTAGGTGCTATCGATTATATAAAGATGTTTTCCATAAAATTTTGCATGATCGACCAGCGATGGCAGAAGAGATCTCAGCGATTTTAGCAACCAGAGAAGTTGAAACTCAGAACGTTAAAAGCTTACTGGATCAGGCTACTCAAAAGAAAAGAATTGATGAAGTCTCAGGACATATGCTGGATAAAATCAGTGACTTTTTTGGTTTAGCGGCTAAATAGATTAAGTATAGGGGCGTGAAGGTAGGCGAGGACAAATCGGCAAAGCAAACAAAAAAGCCGAGAAGAATTCTCGGCTTTCAATTTTAAACTAATACAAGTTAACGCTTAATTAAAGCTTAATTAAAGCTTAAACGTTGTAAGTACTAGATGCTGTGTCACCACCGCGGCCAGTCCAATTAGTGTGGAAGAACTCACCTCTTGGCTTATCTGTACGCTCATAAGTGTGCGCGCCAAAGTAATCGCGTTGTGCTTGTAATAAGTTCGCTGGTAAGCGCTCTGTACGGTAACCATCAAAATAAGTC
>NZ_KQ130492.1:0-41774 GCF_001050375.1 Catenovulum maritimum
TTTAGCTCTACATTGATTGTTAGGTTGTTTATAAGTATTGCACACACCAAACAATAAATAAGACAAAGTAAAAGATGAAATAATAGGGTAGCAGAATGAAAAAACAGTTATATGCATGTTTAATGATTTGCATTAGTTTTATGTTAATGGCTTGCGAACAATCTAATATTGGAATAGATAAACTTAAAACGAGCGTTAAAGCCAAACCTAGGGTGTCTGCAAATTTTAACCATAACTGGTTATTCCAGTTAAAAGATGACACAAATTACAAAGCGGTTGATTTTGATGACAGTACCTGGCGCGAGTTGAGTGTGCCACATGACTGGAGCGTTGAGTTTGCATTTACCCAAGAAAATACAGATGGTGCGACAGGATATTTACCTGCAGGCATTGGCTGGTACCGCAAACATTTTCAAACGCCGAATAATCAATTAAATAATCACTTTATGTTATTTGATGGAATATATAATCACGCCACTATTTGGTTAAATGGTACTGAACTACATAAGCAATATTATGGTTATTCACCATTTTATTTGGATATTACAAAGCACTTAAACCCTGTTGGGCAAGATAATGTGATTGCGATTCGAGTTGATCGTTCCAGATATATCGACAGTCGTTGGTATACGGGCTCGGGTATATATCGAGACGTTAATCTCATTTCAACTAATCAACTTCATATTCCTATATGGGGAAGTTATGTAACTACGCCGAAAATCACACAAGAAAGTGCCGATGTTGAAATCGAAATAACTGTCTCGAATCAGCACGACACATCGCAGACATTTGATATTAAAAATGAAATTTTTGATGCTCAAGGCAAAATGGTGAGCCAACACACAGCGACCCATATTATTGCATCAGCAAAAAACACCAAAATAACTCACAACTTAGCAGTTAAAAAGCCAAAATTGTGGGATTTAGATTCGGCAGTGCTTTATCAGGTTAAAACGAGCATTAGCCAAGCAGGCACTGTACTTGACGAATACCACACGCCTTTTGGTTTTCGCACAATACGTTTTGATAAAGATAAAGGCTTCTTCTTAAATGGTCGAAATATCAAAATTAAAGGGGTTAATTTACATCACGATGCTGGCTTAGTTGGGGCAGCAGTACCTGATGATGTTTGGAAGCGTCGCTTAATAAAATTAAAACAAGCAGGAGTAAATGCAGTAAGAACTGCTCATAATCCAGCTTCTGATCGTTTTATGGCTTTATGTGATGAGTTAGGCTTGTTAGTTCAAGCTGAGATCTTTGACGAATATGATAACCCGAAAGATAAGCGTCTAAACCAACAAGAACGCCACTCTGATTATATTAGCCGAGGCTATACAGAATACTTCCAAGCGCATGGCGAAAGAGACTTAAAAAATGCTGTGCTGAGAGATCGCAACCATCCATCTGTTATTATGTGGAGTATCGGTAATGAAATAGAGTGGACTTACCCAAGATACGCCAAAGCGACTGGCTATTTTGATATGAATGCCAATGGTAATTATTTCTTCAATCCACCTTTTATTTCACCGGAAGAAATTAAAATGCGCTTTCACACGAGTAAAGAAGAGGGTTACGTTTTAGCCAAAACAGCTAAAAAATTGTCTGCTTGGGTCAAAGAGCTTGATACTAGCCGTCCTGTTACTGCTAATTTGATCTTACCTTCGGTGAGCCATATTTCTGGTTACACAGATGCACTCGATGTTATTGGTTACAGCTATCGACGTGTTATTTACGATTATGGCCATGAATTATTCCCTGACAAGATGATAATGGGAACAGAAAACGTAGCCCAGTGGCATGAATGGAAAGCGATTGAAGAAAGAGATTTTATTGCAGGCACATTCTTATGGACAGGCATTGATTACATGGGCGAAACACACAACAAATGGCCAACTAAATCGCTGGCAAGTGGCTTAATGGATCTTGCTGGGTTTGAAAAACCTTCTTTCCATATGATGAAAACCTTATGGGATGAGACACCTCATGTTTATTTAGCGACTCAAACTTTAGAAAAATCACTTTACACTCTAGATGACCAGCAACAAGTCGTTGAGAAAAAGCCAGGCGCTTGGCAACAATATGTTTGGATATGGCACGATGTAAATCGATATTGGCAATATCAAGATAAGCAGTTAGTCGCCATTGAGGCTTATACTAACTGTGATGCGGTTGAGTTATTCTTAAATGATAAATCTCAAGGTGTGCAAAAGTTAGCAGATGCACCGGATCATATTTTGAAATGGGCGGTGCCATATCAAGCAGGTCAATTAACCGCAAAAGGCTTAGGTAATTGTGATGCCATAGATGAAATTAAAACCGCGGGTGGGTTTAGCCAAATCTTAGTCAACACGGATAAAGCGGAATTAAAATTGGATCAAAACAGTGTTGCCCACATCGAAGTTCAACTAGCAGATCAAAATGGTAATCCAATTTCGTTTGAAGAACAGAGTATTGTTTTTTCTGTCACAGGACCGGCTAAAATATTAGGCGTGGATAACGGCGCACCGGATAGCGTGCAAACTTTTCAGTCAAATAAGATAACCACTGATAAAGGTAAAGCTTTATTGATTATCCAAGCAACAGGGACTGGCGAGATTAAAGTAGAGGCCAAAGCTGGGGAAGTGAGCAGCAGTTTATTAAAGTTATCGGCTGCTGATAGTTAACACTACTTTTGATATGTTACTGAACTAAACCATATATATATATGGTTTAGTTCATATGCTTTGATGGTAAATTGATTATTTTGTCTTTAACCTTTCTCTTTTACCTTAACCTTTCGCTTGAATTAAAGCTTGATTAATTGCTTTTGAAATATCAGCAGTATCCAAATTTTTAGTTAAGCGAGCGATAACCTGCTTTGAATCTGCATCGAGTAAAAGCATAAAACCCGTTTTACCACCGTATTTAGCGTAAGACGACTCAAGTGAAAGTGAGTTAACCAGTAATTCAGATTGATACCTAGTTTGTTCATTTGTTAGATCTAATTGAACAAATAAAATTGGAGCATGAGTTGCGGCTAACCCTTTTTTAGCTTGCTCTATCTTGGGATCTAACACTTTACAACTGCCACACCAGTCAGCGTAATACAACACCCCAATCACTTCTGTTTTAGGTACATCTTCAGCATAAACAGAAGACGTGTAAAGAGCGGCACAGATATAAAAAGCTTTAAATAAATGTTTAAACATTTTGATTCCATAATTTAATTTTGACTGCTAATGAGACCAATTGTTTAGGTGTTTTATTTCAGCTAGTTTGAGTTTTGACTTGGGATTGTCGACATAGATCTGATTTTAAAGGTAAAAAATTCCAGCTTAAGGCGTTTTATAATATAAATCGCAGTGTTTCCAATTTAATATGCTCAAATGTTTTAATAAATATAAACATCATATCTATATATTGGTGGTATTTTGAATTTTATTGTTAGATAATCTAGAAATATGTATACGTAAACTGATTTCAGTTGTTAACTTATTGTTTGATTATAAAGAGTAAAGCTATGTCGAAAATACAGACCACTAACTCATACAAGTCAATTGTTTTACCTTGTGTGTTAAGTTTAGCTGCAGCATTGTCTGGCTGTGGTGATAGAACTGCTACTTCTCAAAGTGTTAGTAAACCAGAAACGCAAAGTGCAACTATGGCTGTCAGTGAGCTAGAAAAAACAGCGCTTGGAAAAATAAAGCAGCTTGAATCTTTAATGGCTGACGCACAAGCTAAGTCTTTAGACGTTACTCGTGAAGAGACTGTCATTTGGTTTGCTAAAGAGTTTTTAAAATATGCAAATTGGGACGAGCAAAATCGCGATGCAGTTGCTTATATGTTTGAAGCGTATGGTCCTTACAGAAATCAAAAAGATGAATTAGCAGATCAAATCCCTGATTTTCAACGAACTAAAGTCATTGAAATTTTGGATGCAGGTATTGAAGAGCTATCACAAGTGATTAGCGGTGAAATTACGCGTCGGCCAGTTCGCAAAGTGGATTGGCAAAATACCGTCGCTGGCGACAATATGTTTGTCAGTGAAGGTAAACCTATTTTCCTGTATGACTATTTCTCTAAATCTGTTGGTCGTCCATTATCTGACGAGCGTGTCTATAATGATCACTTAGGGGCGATTTACCACGGTGGTGAAAACCTATATCCCGTAGACCATGACAGAGCGATTAACTCATTCCTACTAAATGAAGATGGCAGTTGGAACGAAGAGTTAATGAAAGAAGTTACGGGTATTTCAGATGAAAATATTGGTTTCTTAATTTATTGGAATATGGGTTTACCAGAGTGGATTGAACAACAAGAGCCAGAAGCGCGCAAAGGTCGTTCACTATTTACTGGTTACGACATAGATAACCCGCTGGTACGTGAAACTTGGGGTAAAATCGCCAAGAAAACAGGTGAATTAACCAAAGATAAAAAAGTCTCTCGTATGGGGTACATTTTATCTAACGAACCACATTGGTACTCTGAAAAAAATCATTGGAGCCACCAATTTAAAGAAATGAATTCAATTTCTTCATACACTTTAAATAAATTCCGCACTTGGCTAAACAAAAAGTACGCAGGTGAAATTAGCCAATTAAACGATAACTGGGGCAGTAATTTTGCTGATTTCGACTCTGTTGAAATAGAGATCCCAATTGACCGTGCTACACGTGGTACACCAATTTGGTACGATTGGAATCGTTACCATATGGATCGTAGTATTGACTGGTTTACCTACTTACAAGGTGAATTACGCAAAGGTAATCCAGAAGCTCACACGTCATTAAAAATTATGCCAAACATGTTTAGCGAAAATACGCGCTCGCATGGTATAGATGTTGAAGCATTAACCGAATTAACTTCTATGATAGGTGATGATGCGCAGACACGTGAGAAACGTAAACTTAACTTCAAAAAAGACGAAGAGTGGCAGTCACACTATGGCTGGTATTGGGAAGAGTTAGCAACTTCATACGACTTTATGGAGTCGGTTTCACCAAATAAAATCCACTTTAACTCTGAATCTCATTTCTTATCTGCTTCTTGGTGGCGTGAACTAGATACATCGGTTGACTATGTAAACAGTGTATATTGGTTAGCGACTATGCAAGGTATGGATGCGAACTTAGCTTGGTTCTGGGCACGTGATCCAGATGGTTCTCCAGAAGATAGACTAGAAGGGACAATGGACTTTTTTGATCCAGCTTTAGCAGGATCATTTGCGGGTTCAAATAATCAACAGCCTCATATTGCGAATGCTTATACCCAGGTAATGTATGACCTCAATAGCTTCTCAGAAGAAATTGTCGCAATGCGTGAGCAACGTCGTCCAATTCGTTTATTCCATTCTGAGACTTCGGCGATTAACAAACCTAACCATATGACTCAGCAGTTTAAACTGTACGAAAAAATCTTCTTTGATGGTTTCCCTGTTGGTTACGCAACAGAAAAAATCATCAAAAAACAAGACAACAGTTTATGGGATAGCATCTTAGTTTATAAAACTGAGTTTGTGACTAAAGCTGAATTAGCGGCATTACAAGCTTACCTAAACCAAGGTGGTACTGTAATTCTGGATTCGTCTGAAAGCTTGAGCAAAGATGAATATGGCCAAAAGCACAAACAAGGCTTAACTAAAGGTAAAGGCAAGCTAATTAACTTAAATGGTAAAGCTGACTTAGACGAAATTCGTCAGTTAGCGCTAAAAGAGTCAGCAGCTGGTTTACCTGAATTATCGTTAACTGAAGAAAATGGCACTGCCCATAAAGGTTGTAACTGGCGTGTTGTGAAGCAAGCTGATGGCAGTTATTTAGTTAATATTAATAACTTGGGTAAACATGCCGCTAAGTTAAACTTAGGATTAAAAGCGGGTGGTAAAGTTTCAGCCACTGACTTAATGACAGGCCGCACGCTAGGTGATAGCTTCGAGTTAAAATCTAAAGGTGTATTACTGTTAAAAGTGAACGCAATTTAATCTTGTTTTAAGCCAAGTCGCTTAATCATATTGATACCGGTCTTTAAAGCTAAGCTTAGTTGACAGCTTGGTTTTGATGGCCGGTATTTTACTTTCTGATTCCTTCATTACCCATTTATCTATTAGGTATATCTATTAAGCGCTAAAGCATATTTGACCAAATGAGTTTATTAACAGATCCTCGTTGTTCGATCCGAGTTCTAAGTTAAAGAAATGAAAATCATAAAATTTGGCTGGATATTGTGATTAAACAGCGCTCTATACAACTACATATAGAGCGTGAATTTATGCTAGCGGTTAAGATGGCGAACTAAGGCTTCGCCAACGGCATGAGCACTCGCAGGATTTTGACCTGTGATGACGCCTTCATCTTCAATGATGAATGATTGCCAAGGTTGAACTTTACTGAACTGTGCAGCTTTTCGAGTTAGTGCTTCTTCTAATAAAAATGGCACGTCTTTAATTGTTCCATAATCAATTTCTTCTTCGCGAGTAAACCCAGTAACAGATTTTGTCGCGAGTAAAGCCTCGCCATTATTTAATTGAATGGGTAATAATGCTGCAGGGCCATGGCATACAGCGGCAATGATCCCACCTTGCTGATAGTGCTCGGCACTGAGTTTTGCAAAGTCTTCGTTTTCAGCTAGATCAGATAATAAGCCGAAGCCGCCTGGATAAAATACGGCATCATAGTCGGCCACTTTTAATTGGCTAACTGCTTTGGTGTTGTTAATGCGACGCTGGAAATCTTCATTTGCCAACACTTCGGTATTTATCTCATCGCCTTCGATATCCGTACCATAAATAGGTGCTTTCCCACCTTTGATGGATGCAATTTCATAATCCAAACCAGCGGCTGTAATAACATGTACAACATGTGTTAGTTCTGGAGAGTAGGTGCCATTTACTTGATCAGTTTCACCAAGTGTCGCGTGATTGGTAACAGGGATAAGTACTTTTTTCATCATTTGTCTCTTTTTGCTGTTGGCCTAAGGGATTTGAAAAGCGAATCGCTACTTTAAATTATTACTGTTGTGATGATAATATCTGTTTTTGGTAAACACTGTTGCTATATGGGGATAATAAAAGCGTATGGATAGCTTTGATGGCATTATTGAATTTGTCGCAGTGGCCGAAACTCAAAGTTTCTCTGCAGCAGCTAAACAACTCGGTTGTAGCACTAGCCATGTAAGCCGACAAATTGTTCGACTTGAGGAAAGGTTAGGCTGCGTATTGCTTGCGAGAACTACCCGAGTTGTTACCTTGACTAAATCTGGCACTAGCTATTACAAACAAGCTAAAGATCTCGTGGTGGGTTTACAACAAGCTAACGAGCAAGTTAACCAGCAGCAACTGCGTTTATGTGGTACGTTAAAAGTGAGTGCAGCAGGTGGTTTCGCAGAGCATTATGTAGCACCTGCGTTAATGGATTTTCTGGCGCAACATCCAGATTTAAGCATTGAACTGGATCTAAACAGTCGTTTGGTGAACTTGTTGGAGGAAGGATTCGATTTTTCTATCCGCTACGGTAAGCTTGACGATTCAAGTTTAATTGCTCGAAAATTAGCGAGTCGCCCTATGATGGCTGTCGCACACCCTGACTATCTAAACCAGCGAGGTATCCCTAAACACCCGAATCAGCTGAAAGATCACAGCTGTATCGTGGCGAATAATGATAATTGGGAATTTAATATTGATGGGCAAAAGCAAATAGTGAAAGTAAAGGGCGCTTGGCGTAGCAATAATGCTAATCTGGTATTAGATGCCTGCACCAAAGCTTTAGGGATAGCTTACATGCCAAAAAGTACATTTAAAGATGCAATATCAAATCAAATATTAGTGCCTGTGCTTGAGCCGTTTTGGGGAGAAGGGACAAGTAGCTGGATTGTTTACCCAAATAAACGCTTTATGCCACAAAGAGTGAGATTAGCGATAGATTTTTTAATAGAGCACTTTTCGCAATGGGATGAAGCGGGCTAATTTAGATATGCTAAACACGCCCTAGCTTGAATCTTAACATTTGCTTCTCATCTACATACGCGTGAGCAAGCTTCACGCCTACAAAAAGGCGGTATTGACGATTGGCTTGGTTTCTAGCCTAAAATTGTTGTTGCACTTTAGTTAATTTAAGCTTAAGTTTATGAAATTATTAATTTAAAACTTATTGGAATGGCGTTGTTAGACTCAATATTGAAAAGTTCTATACGCACTTCTAATGATTACAAAACTATCTAAAACTATCTGGACAGGCACTTATAGAAAGCACACAAATCATTAAGACCTGAGTAAATAAAGGCTCAATGTAATCACTCATATTGGCGACAAAGCTGGCAATAGAAGTGAAGTTGTGCGTCACCAGATAAAGCCATAAAAGTGATATTGATTTGACAGGCTTGTTCAATCCGGCGGCTTGAAATGTAACCGCGAGAATAGGCGAACAATATTATTTTGAGCATGACGACAGGCGAGTATGCAGCCGCACCGCCTTTATCATTTTTATAGATGTTATCAAACGCGGTTAAATCTAAGTGATTATCGACAATGTGGCTTAATGCGAACTCGAATGTACCGGGAAGGATTTGCGCTGAAAAATCAACGGCAATAAATTGATTCTGGTGTGAGTAATCAGGCTTGTAATTGGCCATAATAAGCAGTGTAGGTGAATAATAGTTATTAGATCATATGAAATCTGGCAACTCAATGTTTCTTTTCAATAAGTTACAGATTAAACTGAATTTATTTATAAAGGCGAGATGAGAGTTTTTCTACAGTCTCGTTAGGTGTATTAAGGATGAACACTTCGAGACTTTTGAAAACTATTTTTAGTTTGGGTTGTGTTACCACTCTATTGGCTTTGGTGTTTACTCCAAAATCTGAAGGCTACGGTGAGTTTATAGCGACAGTTTTTTTCGTTTTCTTATGCTCTTTTTTGCTCGTTTATTGTCTACACGCTTTAAAAAATGGCGAAATAGAAGTGAAATCAATTACGGTCAAACGCACAGAGTCACCTGTTGTTTTTTGGTTTTGGGTTGTCATTTATGCAATCTTTTCAATTTTCACGTTGTGCACGCTAATATTGCAAGCATACACCTAACAAACGAATTAACGAGAACTATCTGGACAGGCACATATAGAAAACATTAACATTTGCTTCTCATCTACATACGCGTGAGCAAGCTTCACGCCTACAAAAAGGCGGTATAGTGAAAACAAGAAGATCAGATTTCAATGCAGGTAGCAGCCCAAAAGCTAGCGATTGACTAGACACTTACCCAGCTCAAATTCCTCATATCTGGTAGGTTGTGATAAGCGAAGCGCTCCCAGTGTTTAAAATGTTAAATCATAGGTTGAGGTTTACCAATTTAGATGGTTGAAGGAATTCTTAAGAGGTAGCGCTCTTGAGCGCTTATCGGAAGATAAACCCAAGTTTTATTTTGGGCTTGATTTCCTTCTTATCAAAAATTTGTTCAGAACATTTTATTCGTTAAGAGCTGTAATAATGACCGTTATTTAATCGGTTTTATCCTTGAACTCACACAAGTCTTCAATAATGCAAGAGCCGCATTTTGGCTTGCGTGCAATACATGTATATCTGCCATGTAGAATTAACCAGTGGTGAAGGTCTACTTTAAACTCTTTTTAGTGGTTTTATCATAGCCACACAAATAACTACGCCTGACACAACGTGCAATGCAATGATAATAAGGGGTATCAGATAATGATATTAAACTGCTTCTGGGTTTGGCCATAAGTTAACTGTATTTATAGTCATATGTGGTTATTTATACAGTTAAGTTTGGAGTGAATTGCTGATTTGTCAAATCAACAATTAAAAATAAATAGACATGAGTTGTAAGTAATTGTAATTTATTGTTTTTAACAATGCCTGTCATTCAGGTTTCTATTCACATTCGAGCTATAGGGCTAGTCACTCTGAAATCTAATCTTTACTACCGAATAATCCTTTCAGTATCCACACCATTAAACCTGTAATGGTTGCACCTAATGTTATTGTGGCGATTATTACTGACTCAGGTACGTGATCCTCTAATAAATGGTAATGATATATGTAATAATTTACTGTTGATTTCATAAAACAAAACCACATAAGTATCAGTACGGATACAAATACAGATAACCCTGCTTTTAACCAAATGACAACTTGTTTACCGTCATTATCTAATTTGACACCTCTTTTTAGTTCATCTGAATCAAGATTTTTATTTATACCTTCTATAGATTCATCTTCACTAACCTTAGAAATATCCTTCTTCTTTTGAGGGAAAGACATTATAAGCCACCAACACTTTCTGGGTCATTCATCACGCGCAAATAATGCTTTCTTATATAATCATTATCCATCTTGGCAAATAGTTTGTTTTTACCATTTTTCCTCTCCCAAGTATCGTACCAAGGTGAGTCTGCTTGGTGAGTAATAGCTATTAAAGATTCAGGTCTGTCCTTTCCATACATTTCCAAAATACCTTCAATACATTCCAAGGCATCTTTGTCTTCGTCCTCTAAATCCTCTAGCTTCAAATCTTCAATTGATTCTGTTGGTATTTTTGATGAACCATATGTCTTAAATGTCTGGTATATGCTACTAATTACTGGGCCATATTTCCAAGCTTCTACATCATCGGCTATTAGCGGTTTATCTTTCCATGCTAAAAAATAACCATGTGCAATATAAACAAGTTTTTGTAGTTGTAAGTTACTCAATTGAATACCTTTATCCTTTGCAACTTTCAACATTACCCAAGCAATTTCTACTGCATCATACATTCTAAAACCTTGCCCATAACAAACCCATAAATTACCTTCATTATCATACTTTACTGTTTTAATGTCCAGTGACATAATCCACCCAACTAATTAACTTTAACCTATTAACAAAATCCCTCAACCTCTAACGTAGAGGTATTGAACCACCTACGTAGGGTCGGGGTAACAATCGTATTAGCTGGACGTATTTACGGTGGCCGTTAGATCACATGGTTTCGTTGTCTTGTGCCAACTCACCTTCAGCCTACGCCTCATATGATGTTCTTGTTCATCAGCTCGCAGATTTGCTAGCGGCTTCCTCCCCACAAAACCTCACGAACTATCTGGACAGGCACTTATAGAAAGCACAATCCGGCGGCTTGAAATGTAACCGCGAGAATAGGCGAACAATATTATTTTGAGCATGACGACAGGCGAGTATGCAGCCGCCCCCCTTTATCATTTTTATAGAGGTTATCAAACGCGGTTAAATCTAAGTGATTATCGACAATGTGGCTTAATGCGAACTCGAATGTACCGGGAAGGATTTGCGCTGAAAAATCAACGGCAATAAATTGATTCTGGTTTGAGTAATCAGGCTTGTAATTTGCCATAATAAGCAGTGTAGGTGAATAATAGTTATTAGATCATATGAAATCTGGCAACTCAATGTTTCTTTTCAATAAGTTACAGATTAAACTGAATTTATTTATAAAGGCGAGATGAGAGTTTTTCTACAGTCTCGTTATGTTCACAGGTGAAATCAGTTGAAATGCCCTAAATGCAATTCAGATGTTGTTCCTAGAGAAGAGCGAGTTACACCTCAATATACAAAAAGACTCTGCCCAGTTTGTGGCTACGAGTTTTTCTTTAGGTTTAATAAATTGCAACTGATCTTGGTTTACTCTGTGGTAGCTTTAGTGCTAATTGGTTTTTTCTTTGGTTAAGTTTAAAAAATTTATAATTTTGAAAAATGCCTAAACAAATGCTTACTTTATAAGTTAAAAGTGAACATAACAAAGTCGTAAACGCGGACAAATAACAGTTGGCTTTGTTCGTGCCTCACAAATTTTAGCCAACTATTATTTGCCGGTTACAACGGCGTTGGTATGACTCCCCACGTCAAGTAGGCAGCCCGCGTAGGTTGGGTCGAGCGAAGCGAACCCCAACAAAATCGCCTAACAGATTAAAATTTATCTGCATCCCCAAGCATCTTTGAACCAGCCAAATTAACAGTGAAAAAGTAACAGCCGCCTTTGATAAAAGGCCTTCGATAATGTACCTTAAAATTCTCTTTTAACTAATCAGTGAAAGTCGTTAACAAATAAATATTGGCTCGTGCAATATTAAATTCGATTGTTGGGATTCGCTTCGCTCGACCCAACCTACAGTGATTGAAAAATAATGACGTTTAGACGGCTTAAACTCGTAAGCAGAGGCCGAATTGAAACATATTTAAGATCCGTTTTTCGCTCTAAGCTGTCGTTTATTCGGTTTTATCCTTGAACTCACACAAGTCTTCAATAATGCAAGAGCCGCATTTTGGCTTGCGCGCAACACATGTATATCTGCCATGTAGAATTAACCAGTGGTGAACGTCTACTTTAAACTCTTTCGGCACTACTTTAAGCAGCTTTTCTTCAACTTCTTTAACGTTTTTACCGGGCGCAAATTTAGTGCGGTTTGAAACTCTATCTATATGAGTATCTACCGCAATCGTCGGCCAGCCGAATGCTGTGTTTAAAACGACATTGGCGGTTTTTCTGCCAACCCCGGGTAGGGCTTCTAGTGCTGCTCTGTCTTCTGGGACTTCGCCATTATGTTTATCGACTAACATTTGGCATGTTTTGATTGTGTTGACTGCTTTGGTATTAAATAAGCCAATAGTCTTAATATAGTCTTTTAACTTATCTAGCCCTAAATCTAGGATTGCTTGTGGTGTATTGGCAACAGGGTAGAGTTTAGCTGTCGCTTTATTAACACTTACATCGGTTGCCTGCGCCGACAGTAAAACCGCAATGAGTAATTCAAATGGTGTCGAAAACTCTAACTCTGTGGTTGGATTTGGGTTGTTATCTCTTAACCGAGTTAATATTTGTAGTCGTTTTTCTTTATTCATAATGGGTTTATTTTATTGGTTTAGGCTTCGCTACTTTCACCAGTCACTCTGGCGCGAGAAATAGTAACTTTTTCATTATTACCTATGACTAAATTTTCTATTTTTTGGTTGTAATGATTTTTCGCCGCTATGATGAGTCCCATAATAATAAAGGCGCCAGGCGGTAAAATAGCAACAAGGAAGTTCTGTTCAAATTCAAAAGCTTGAATTGTTAAATCGCTCGCCCAATCACCAAATAATAATTCAGCACCGCTTAATAAGGTACCGTTACCAACTAGCTCTCTAATTGCGCCTAACAAAACGAGCACAACTAAAAAACCTAATCCCATCATTAAGCCATCGAGTGCCGATAAAGTCAGGTTGTTTTTAGATGCAAAGGCTTCTGCACGGCCAATAATAGCGCAGTTGGTTACGATCAGAGGAATGAAAATACCGAGTGTTTGATAGAGCTCGTAAGTATAAGCATTCATCAGCAATTGAACTATGGTGACGAGTGAGGCGATTATCATGACAAAGACAGGAATGCGAATTTCATTAGGGATCCAGTTTCTGACAATAGAGACTGTCATATTTGAGCCCATTAAGACGAATAAGGTTGCTATGCCTAAACCTAGGCCATTAATAACAGTATTTGTCACCGCAAGGAGTGGACACAAACCTAACATTTGGACAATGGCTGGGTTATTTTTCCAAATCCCTTGCCAGATAATATCTTTAGTTGGACTCATTTAGTTCTCCACACTGATTTTCAGCACTGAAAAGCTCAGTCTGACTTTGCTGCCAAGCTAGGGTGTTTTTAATACTTTTAACGACAGCTCTTGGGGTAATAGTGGCCCCAGTAAATTGATCAAAAGTACCGCCATCTTTACGTACCGCCCAATTTTTTTGATTGTCTTGGGTTAAGCTTAACCCTGAAAAATGGGTGATCCAACTGGAGCGTTTAATTTCAATTTTATCCCCTAAACCTGGCGTTTCATTGTGTGCTACGGTTCTGACACCTAATATTTTTCCTTCTGTATCAATCGCGGCAAGTAAGTCTATTCTGCCGTTGTAACCATCTGGCGCAATGCTTTCAACCACAATGGCGCTTGGCTGACCATTTAACCGTGCTCGAAAAAGTCGTATTGGTTTTTGATTTTGATCGAGCAAATTTAAGCAATCTTTGGTTATATCATTGTCGTACAAAGCTTTAGGCAAAATTTGGTTTATGCTTTTGAGCGTTGCATTCTCTCTTTCGATCGCTATTTGATCCTTGGTCAGGATATGGGTTAGGGTGACTAATCCGGTTGTGACAATTGCAAATGCAGTCAAGATTAAACTGGTTTTAGATATACTGTTCAGCATGATTTATCCCACGTGACCATAGGTTCTAGGTTTAGTGTAATAGTCGATTAAAGGCACGCACATATTCGCCAGTAAAACAGCAAAGGCGACTGCTTCTGGGTAACCACCAAAATTGCGGATTACAAAAACTAATAGAGCGATGAGTAACCCATAAATGACTCGGCCTTTATTTGTAGTGGAAGCTGAAACTGGATCAGTCAAAATAAAGAAAGCAGCGAACATGGTCGCACCCGAAAATAACGCCATGCTGGGTGTTATTGCGCTATCAGGTGAGGCTAAAAAGTAAATTAAACTTAAGCCGCCTAAGCCGAAAATAAAGCTGAGCGGGATATGCCAATTTATAATTTTTCTTTGTAGAAGCCAGATGCCACCCATTAAATAAGCTAGGTTAACTTGCATCCAACCCTGGCCTGTTGCACCACTAAAGATGGATAAATTAAGTAATTCAGAATAAGTTTGTTGATTACTTAGGCCTGTTTTTATCGTATCTAACGGCGTAGCCATGGTAAAACCATCTAGGTCAGTTCTAAATTGAGTAAGAGAGTAGCCTTGTTCACTATAGCCGGTAAATATCACCATAAAACAATCAATTAGGCTAATGTCATAACTGAGTATAGAGAGTGGCGGTAACCAGAGTGTCATAGAAACAGGGAAGGATATAAGCAACACAACATAGCCAGCCATAGCTGGATTAAATACATTTTGGCCTAAACCGCCATAAAGTTGCTTTACGATGACAATAGCAAAAATACTGCCTATGACTGCAATCCACCACGGGGCGAGTGGCGGTATGCTGATACCGAGTAGTAAACCAGTCAACAGTGCACTGTAATCTTTAATGACAGGTGTAACCGCTCTGTTACGTTTTCGAACACAGAGCGCTTCAGCGGCTAAACAGGTTAATACTGCAATTAAAATTTGAATTAATACGCCAAAGCCAAAATACCAAACTTGCGCCAAAATACCGGGTATACAGGCAAGCGCAACGGCTTGCATGACATTTGCGGTTTTTCGCTGAACTCGGTTATGTGGAGAACTGGATACTCGAAAACTCATTTATGGGTTCTCCATTTGTTTACGCTTGGCTTTTGCTTTAGCAATCGTTGCTTTGATTTTTGCATCTCTTTCTGCTTTTGCTTTTTGTTCTGGGGTCAGATTATCTGGGTTCTGCGGTTCTGAATTTTGCTCTGTTGCAGTCGCCACTGCAGGATCAGTGTCTGACTTGTCTTCAGAATTTACTTCTTCCGATTGTGCTTGCTGTTGGTTTTGCTCTGCAGCTAATTTCTTCGCTTTAGCGCGCGCCACAGCAGCCATAGCTTTCGCTTTGGCTGGGCTAATATCTGCTTCTTGATTTTGAGTTGGAGTATCTGGGTTTTCTGATAGCTCTTTGTTCTCTGTTTTTGCTTGTTCAGCGGCCAACTTTTTGGCTTTTGCACGCGCTACTGCAGCCATGGCTTTCGCTTTAGCTGGGCTGCTAGTGTTAGCAGTCGTGTTAGCTTCTTCCACACTTGGCGTTTGAGCTGATTCAGAAACCGTTTCCGCTGCGCTCGTTTCTGAATTTTCTTCCGCTTTGGCTTGCTCAGCGGCTAGCTTTTTGGCTTTTGCTCTCGCAATTGCAGCCATAGCCTTTGCTTTAGCTGGGCTAATTTCAGCTGCTTGGTCTTGAACCTGAACTTCTGACGCTTCCGGTCGTTCGTTGTTTTCTGTTTTTGCTTGTTCAGTCGCTAGTTTTTTCGCTTTAGCACGCGCAATTGCAGCTTGCGCTTTTGATTTGGCATCGTTTACTGGAGCCGCAGTTTCATTTGCAATTATCTCATTTACACTTGTTTCTGCGCCTTGTTGCTGCGCTTTTTTCGCCTTAGCTCTTTCTATCGCGGCTTGCGCTTTAGATTTTGTGGTGTCGGCTGTTTGAACAGGGCTGTTATTTTCTGTGGATTGCTTGGCTTTTAAAGCTTGAACTCTAGCAAGCGCTGCGGCAACTTTGTCTTTGTCGCCAGTGTTCTTTTCCATTGCTTGTCGGCGTTGTTCTGCCGCTTCTTTGTGTTTGTCTAATCTCGCTTGTTTTTCTTGTTCTAGTCTTAGATTTCGAGCATCAAACCTTTCTTTGGCTTTCTCTGCTTTTTTGTGCTCTGCTATTTCAGCTTTAATATCTGATTTTGCGACTCTATAGTATTGAACTAAAGGAATTTCGCTAGGGCAAACATACGCACAAGCGCCACATTCTATACAATCAAATAGGCTATAGCTTTGTGCTTTGTCGTATTCTTTCGCTTTTGAATGCCAATATAATTGCTGTGGTAGTAATGAAGCAGGGCAGGCATCTGCACACGCGCTACATCGAATACAAGCTTGTTCATTGTTATATTCAGGCAGTGCTTCATCGCTTGGGGCCAAAATACAGTTACTTATTTTGGTAATTGGTACTTCATCGCTCGCTAAGGTAAAGCCCATCATAGGACCACCCATAATGACTCTAGGTTTTGCTAGGGCTTGATAACCTTGCTGCGCAAGTAAATGGCTAACTGGTGTACCAATTTTGACCCATAAATTGGTTGGGCTTGTTACTTGCTCGCCGGTAATGGTTACTACTCTTTCAATAAGTGGCTGACCTAAGGTCACTGCTTTATAAGCCGCATGTGCGGTTGCAACATTTTGACAAATAACACCAATATCAGCCGTAATGCCACCACTTGGAACTTCTTTGCCTGTGATCACTTGAATTAATTGCTTTTCACCACCGGCAGGGTATTTGGTTGGAATCGCTCTAACTAGGTAATTTTTTAAACCTGAAATAGCTTGTTCCATTATCTCAATTGCTTCAGGTTTATTTTTCTCGATGGCGATGACAACTAACTCAGGTTTTAAAAGGTGTTCGAATATTTGAATACCTTTGACGATTTCTTCTGAGTGCTCACGCATAAGTGAATCATCAGCTGTAATATAAGGCTCGCACTCAACCGCGTTTATAATTAATACATCAATTGGCTGAGAATTAGCTTGTTTTACATATGTCGGAAATGCAGCGCCACCGAGTCCAGCTATACCTGCTTGTTGCAATTTATCCAATAGCTCAGGCTTAGTGAGTTGGCTGTAATCATCACACGGACTTAAATTAATACTAGCGTCTAAGCCATCAGGTTTGATGATAATGCAGAGCTCGGATAACCCAGAAGGGTGCGCGACTGTATGAGGCTCAATCGCTTCTACCGTGCCAGATGTTGGTGAGTGAACTGGCAAAGTCATATGGTTTAGACTTTGGCTTAATGCTTGACCCTTTAATACGGTATCACCAGGTTTGACTAAAATTTTGTCTGTTTTGCCAATGTGCTGTTTAATCGGGATATAAAAAAGATCAGGCAAGGTACTCACTTGAATACCCGTTTGTAAAGACATTGACTTGCGCTCAGGTGGGAATACGCCACCTGGGAAATCCCATAAATAACCTGATTTTATTTTATCTATCAGAGAATCCACTTCGACTCCAAAAATGTTCAGTTACTGAACTTGTTTAACAGGGATTGAATTAAGCTGCCAGCGCCATGTATCGGGTTTTTCCGCGACAGGGAGCATGTCGATACAATCGACAGGACAAGGTTCAACACAAAGGTCACAACCTGTACATTCATCTTCTATTACTGTGTGCATGTGTTTGGCTGCGCCTAAAATCGCATCAACAGGACATGCCTGAATGCATTTAGTGCAGCCAATACATTCATCTTCGCGTATATAAGCTATTTTTTTGACTGGTTCAGATGCTTCGCCTTCAGTGCCTGCGAGTGGTTTTACTTCTAAACCGGTCAAGTCGGCTAGTTTTTTTATTGTGGCGTCACCACCTGGTGGGCACTTATTGATGTCATCGCCATTGACTATGGCTTCAGCATAAGGTTTACAGCCCGGGTAACCACATTGGCCGCATTGAGTTTGCGGTAAAACTTCGTCTATTTGATCAACTAAAGGATCGCTTTCAACTTTGAATTTTATTTGGGCATAACCTAAAACAGCGCCAAAAATGAGCGCGATTATGCCAAGTGCAAGTAATGAGTAAAATAAAATCATGATAATTTAATTAACCCTGTAAATCCTAAGAAGGCTAATGACATTAATCCGGCTGTTACCATAGCGATGGCTGAGCCTTTAAACGGTTTTGGTATGTCGGCAGCTGCTAAGCGTTCTCGCATCGCAGAAAATAACACCAACACTAATGAAAACCCTATCGCCGCAGAAAAACCGTATACAGCAGATTCAAGTAAGTTATGTGATTCGTTTATGTTTAATAACGCGACACCTAAAACGGCACAGTTAGTGGTAATAAGGGGTAAGAAAATACCGAGCAAGCGATATAAGCTTGGGCTGGTTTTATGCACGACCATTTCTGTAAATTGAACCACAACAGCGATAACTAGAATAAAGGCTAGGGTACGCAGAAACTCGATATCGAGTGGTAAGAGTATATATTGATTAATTAGGTAACTGGCTACAGAGGCTAAAGTTAAAACAAATGTCGTCGCAAGTGACATACCAATTGCGGTTTCAACTTTGCCTGATACCCCCATAAATGGGCATAATCCAAGAAATTTTACTAATACAAAGTTGTTTACTAGCACAGTTGCAATAAACAGTAGTAGGTAATCTGTCATATTCGTTTCGCAATTAATTAGCAGAGCAGGGCGTTATGAGCCGGATAATCGCCAATCTGTATCAGATCAGCTTAAAATGGAGGGCTATTATCCAGTTTTACGGGCCAATTAACAACTTAAGAAACACAAGGTTTTAGACTATTTTCGATAGATTTCGGTTTTGCGATTAAATAACCTTGGCAGCCATCAATAAACATTTGTTGTAATACTTGCTTTTCATCTAAGGTTTCAACACTTTCTGCTAACACACTGACACCTAATCTATGTGCGATATCAATTAGAATGCGTACATAGTATTGATTATTTAAGTCTTCATTTATATGTCGACATAAACTGGCATCTAGTTTGATATAGTCTGGTTTAAATGACTGGAAAAATTTTAAAGACATAAAGCTCACACCGAAATGTTCCACGGTTAATTTAGCACCGCATCTGTGGAGCATATTGATTAAGCGTTGTGCCTTATCCAAATTTTTACTGATAGTGCCTTCAGAAACTTCAAAAATGAAACTGGTACTTAGGTTTTCTGATCTGAGTAGTCTGCGTTCTAGCCAGATAAAAAAAGCTTCGTCTTGAATCGCTGAAGAGCTGAGGTTAATGGCTATTTTGCTCTCTGAATTAGCCGTGATAAATTCGATTGCTTGTTCGATAATTAGTTTATCAATTTCGATTATTTTTCCCATTCGAGTCGCCATAGAAACAAAGGTTTCAGTCGGCAATATATGCCCAGTATGACTCGTGAATCTCGCGAGTAGCTCGTTATAAATAAGACTCGATTTATTGGTAGGCTCTATCACTTGGTTATAAAGCTGAATTCGTTGATTGTCGATCACATCGGCGATAACGGCTTTCCAATTTTGATTGCCATATTTAGCACTAATATTATCTAAAACAGATTTATCTTTTTGGATATGCCAAGCGCTTTCTTGCTTGGTTTGGGCAATACTAATTCCAGTATCAGCGAGTGCCATTAACTCACCCATAGAGTTACCCGATTGGTAAAGCACCATACCTACATATACATAGATTTCTTCACTGTTTTGATTAATCGATTTTAGCTGGGAAGATAATTTTTCGCCAAACTTGACCGCATCGCTATGGGATAAATTCGGCAGCAGCAAACCAAAATCTGTGCCGTTTAAGCGAAAGCATTTTCCATTCGTGTAGTTTTTTGTTTGCTGATTGAGTACTTGTGCGGTTTGAATTAAATAGTCATTGCCGTCTAAGAAACCCAAATTTTGATTTATTTCGGCTAAATTTGTCACCCGAGCTATGGCGAGTAAACCAAAGTTATTTTCTTCTTTTACGGTAAGTTGCTGCTCAAAGTGTTTTACAAACTCAATTCGGTTACTTAATCCTGTGAGGTCGTCGGTTAAAATTGCCTGCTGGTAGGTTTTTGCCGAATCTTTCCAACGTTTAATTTGGACTAATAAATTTTCATGACTTATTTTTAGCGTTTTGGCTAAGCTGAGTACTGATTTGGGGAGTTGATTAAAGTGGGCTTCATTCGCTTCTTCATTTTGCAGTTCAATAATGCTTTGGGCTTTTAATACAATACGATTAAAGAAAAATTGAGCGATGGCGGCAAGCAAAAATGATAAAACACAAAAAATTAAGCCTAGTGTTTTAATCATTTGATCTGTTTCAATATATAAGTGATTAGGTTTTAGCTTATATATAAGCTGTAAATCTGTTGTCTCAAAACGAGTGTGAACAGCTTGATACTTTAAAGATAATAATTCAAATAAGGTGAGAGATACGCTGGGAGTGGTTTTATCATCTTGGTAAAAGTAGATTTGATGATTATTTTGATCTTTAAATTCTAAACTGGAATAGTCAAAACTTGATTTGATGTTTTTGATCAGTTGCTTGTGAGTTGCACTAGGGTTAAGTGAAACTAAGTTGATTAGCTGTGCTTGGTGCTTAATTTGCTCACTAGCAAGCTTTTGCTCTAATTGCTGAACTAAAAAAACAGAGAGTAGGGCGAATACTATAAACAAACAAGTAAATATAGGTACCCAAAAACGCCTGTATATCCCCATTGATAATATCCTTTCGATCAAATGAATTCTTTTTGATTGAATCTTATCAGGTTTTTAGCAGGACTCAATTGATAACTGATTTAATATTGAGATTAGATTTATTAAGAAAAAGTAGTTTGGAATAAATAGAGATTTGAGCTAACTTGAAGAATAAGTTGGCTCCCCCTCCCCGACTTGAACGGGGGACCTGCGGATTAACAGTCCGTCGCTCTAACCAACTGAGCTAAGGGGGAATAACCTATTTTTGTCTAGATGAGAAGTTGGCTCCCCTTCCCCGACTTGAACGGGGGACCTGCGGATTAACAGTCCGTCGCTCTAACCAACTGAGCTAAAGGGGAATCTCATCGTGCTGACGGGTGCGAATATTAATGATGCCCCCATGATCTGTCAACCATGTTTTTATAAAATATTGAATTATTTTTCACTTGATGGATAATTGTTCGAATATCTACTATTTGTTGACCAATTTTAAGCTTTTTACGCCTCAGTTGGTTTTTCCTCCGCTTGATTTAACTTTGTGGCTTTATTCAATTTCGGTCTAAATCTTCTTAAATTACCTTTTTTTGACAGTTTGATTAAAATTTAGACATGACTTTTCGTCATTAAGATGAGCAAAGCTTTCGTTACAAATGTTATAAATAAATGACACCTAATTTCTATACGCTAGGCAAAATAAGGGCTGGCGTTGGTTATCCACTAAAACTGTGGATAACTATGTTAATAAACTAGAATATCTCAGCCAAAGCCGCGTCGTTACTGTGTCAATAGTAAAATATTCAAAAAAATGATTTTTTTATAAAATCAATTTAAATCAGTGATTTAGGTTTTATCTTTCACGATTTGACTGATTGTGGTGTTTTTTTGTGCGCCGCTTATATATACGCACAAGCTTTGTGCATAATATGAAAATGGATGCATTTTTTTGGTTGTTTTTTTACTATATTACTTGACACGGAGTAGTTTAAAAATTTTGAAAAGCAAGTGAGTTGTTTTTTATGTAAAAATTATGTGAATTTTAGTGAGTGTCTTGGTTTTACTTAAATTCAGTTAATATTTGGCTTCTCTAGTATATAAAGGTACTTTTTATAGCAAAATAGACAGTTGAGAGCTTAATTTATTAATTTAGCTAACTTTTATTATTAGCCCTTCTATACCATATCTATTAAACTAGCTTGCCTGAAAGCATTTTATTTAACTTTGGATTTTGAGTGTCTAGCGCTAACAAGAAAAATGACTTATTAAGCCAACCTATTGCGCCTACTTTAAAACGCATGACTGTCCCTATGGTAATGGGCATGATTGCGCTCATGTCTTTTAATTTAATAGATACCTTTTTTATCGGTTTAATTGGGACAGATGAGTTAGCCGCAATCAGTTTTACTTTCCCAATCACCTTTACAGTGATTAGTTTAACTATTGGTTTGAGTATTGGCACATCAGCCGTTATTGCTAAATCTTTAGGTGGAGGCAATCAGGAAATTGCTAAAACCCAAGGCATTAGTGCCATTCTCTTATCTATTATTTTAGTTATCTCTTTAGCTTTAATTGGCTACGCAACGATTGAACCTTTATTTAGCTTATTAGGCAGTGAAGCCAATACCATGCCTTTTATTAAGCAATACATGCAGATTTGGTATTTAGGTGCAGTGTTTTTAGTATTACCCATGATAGGTAATGCAATATTGAGAGCTTCTGGTGACACTAAAACGCCTGGCTCTATTATGGCTTTAGGTGGTTTGATTAACGCGATTTTAGATCCGATTTTAATTTTTGGCTTCGGTCCAATAGAAGCAATGGGCATTGAAGGTGCTGCAATTGCGAGTCTTATCTCATGGATTATTACCTCTTCAACTATATTATATTTACTCGCGGTTAAGCGGGGCTTAATTTCATTTAAAGTAAAATCTTGGTCAGACATCAAAATTTCGAGTTTGAGTATTGTTAAAATTGGTTTACCAGCCGCTGGAGCGAATATGCTGACGCCTATTGCCATGGCTATTTTAACTGCAATTATCGCTCAATATGGCCACGAAGCTGTTGCGGCTTTTGGAGTTGGCCAAAGATTAGAGTCGATTGCCTGTATTGTAATATTAGCTTTGTCTATGACTTTGCCTCCGTTTATTAGCCAAAATTACGGTGCTGAGCAAGTTGATAGGGTTGTCCAGGCCTATGAAATATCGATTAAGTTCGTTCTAGTTTGGCAGTTTGGGATTTATCTATTACTTGCAGTATTAGCACCTTATATTGCAATTTTGTTTTCGTCTGAAACAGAAGTGCAAAGTTTAATTAAGCTATTTATTTGGACATTACCTTTATCCTATGGATGCCAAGGCATTATTATTTTAACTAACTCGGCCTTTAATGCTTTGCATAAACCTTTAACTGCATTGCATTTAAGTATCGCTAGATTGTTTATTTTTTATGTGCCTTTTGCTTATATAGGGGGGGAGATTTATGGGGTTACAGGCTTATTTATAGGCTGCGTAATTGCAAATTTTTGTATGGCGACTGCCTCATTTTATCGATTTAGAAAACAAGTCCAACAGTGTGGAGCTGCTTCGTAAATACTATGTCTGATATCGTCTTTGATTTAAATTCTGAATACCAACCAGCAGGCGACCAACCCACTGCTATCGCACAATTGATTGATGGTATAGATGCTGGTTTAGCCCAGCAAACCTTATTAGGTGTGACGGGATCGGGTAAAACTTTTACTATCGCCAATGTGATTGCTAAGTTAGGTCGTCCTGCTATCTTGATGGCACCGAATAAAACACTTGCGGCTCAGTTATATGGAGAAATGAAAGAGTTTTTCCCAAATAATGCGGTCGAGTACTTTGTTTCTTATTATGATTATTATCAGCCTGAAGCGTATGTGCCTTCAACTGATACTTTTATCGAGAAAGATGCTTCAATTAATGATCATATAGAGCAAATGAGGCTTTCAGCAACTAAAGCGTTACTTGAAAGACGTGATGTTATTATTGTTGCTTCGGTATCTGCGATTTATGGTTTGGGTGATCCTCAGTCATATATGGCAATGTTATTACATTTGCGTCAAGGCGATATCCATGATCAGCGCGCGATTTTACGCCGATTAGCTGAAATGCAATACACCCGTAATGACATTGATTTTCAGCGCGGGACATATAGGGTAAGAGGAGATGTGATTGACATATTTCCTGCTGACTCTGAAAGAGATGCGGTCCGAGTTGAGTTATTTGATGAAGAAATTGAGCGTATTAGTATCTTTGATCCGTTAACGGGGGAAATTGATCGTCATTTAACCCGAGCGACTGTTTATCCAAAAACTCACTATGTGACACCAAGAGAAAAAATTGTCGAAGCTTGTGAACAGATCAAAGCAGAACTAAAAGTGAGGCAAGCTCAATTAAAAGATAATAATCGCTTGATTGAAGAGCAAAGAATTGTTCAACGTACTCAATATGATTTAGAAATGATGTTGGAGTTAGGTTATTGCTCGGGGATTGAAAACTATTCTCGCTATTTATCCGGACGAGCGAATGGCGAGCCACCACCAACGCTAATCGATTATTTACCTGCGGATGGCATTATGGTGCTAGATGAGTCGCATGTGACTGTACCTCAAATTGGCGCTATGTATAAAGGTGATAGGGCACGTAAGGAGAATTTAGTTGAGTATGGATTTCGCTTACCTTCAGCACTAGATAACCGACCGCTTAAGTTTGATGAGTTTGAACAAATTTGTCCGCAAACCATTTATGTTTCTGCAACGCCTGGCCCTTATGAATTAGAAAAATCAAATGGTGAAGTGGCAGAGCAGGTCGTAAGACCGACTGGATTACTTGATCCTGTGATTGAAGTTAGGCCTGTTGCCACACAAGTCGATGATTTGATGTCTGAGGCGAATAAAAGAATTGCCGTAGGCGAGCGCGTATTAGTAACAACATTAACCAAACGCATGGCAGAAGATTTAACCGATTATTTAATGGAACATGGTTTAAAAGTTCGTTATCTGCATTCTGATATAGATACGGTTGAACGGATGGAAATTATTCGAGATTTACGCTTGGGTGTATTTGATATCTTAATTGGGATTAACTTGTTAAGAGAAGGATTAGATATGCCGGAAGTTTCTTTAGTCGCTATACTCGATGCGGATAAAGAAGGCTTTTTACGCTCTGAACGTTCGTTAATTCAAACGATAGGTAGAGCGGCAAGAAACTTAAATGGTAAAGCGATTCTTTATGGCGATAAAGTAACCAAATCGATGCGAAAAGCCATTGATGAAACTGAGCGCCGTAGAGAAAAACAAGTCCAATTTAACTTGGATAATGGCATTACACCAAAAGGTTTGAATAAAAAAATTACTGATGTCATGGACACAGGCTTTAGTGAATCGGATGCACCAAGTGGTAAAATTAAACTGCGTAAAGTCGCGGATAATAAAACAAACTATAAAGTTAAAACCGCCAACGAAATTGCTAAACAAATTAAAGAATTTGAGGCTAAAATGTTTGAACACGCACGCAATTTAGAGTTTGAACAAGCAGCGCAAATGCGAGATCAAATACAATCACTACAGCAAGCGTTATTAGAAGCATAAGCTTCCAATTAAAGGGATATGATAAGCAATTATGTTTAAGATAATTACAAACTGGTTTCAAAATCGATTTTCAGATCCAGATGCAATAACACTCACTTTTATCATTTTATTTAGCTTTTTATTTTTGTGGCTAGTCGGCGATATTTTAGCGCCAGTATTAGTTGCGATTGTGATTGCTTATTTGCTGGAATGGCCGATTCATCGAATGACTAAAATGGGGGCAAGGCGTAGTTTTGCGGTCGCTTCTGTTATGTTTGTATTTATTTGGTTGTGTGTCATCTCTTTTCTGGGTTTAACGCCACTCATTTGGCATCAGCTGGGTAATTTAATTAGTGAAATTCCACATATTTTAGAGCAAGGCCAAAATTATCTACTGAATATGCCGAGCGATTACCCAAGTGTAATTAATGCTGAACAAATTAAATATATAACTAATGAGCTCAATAACCAGCTAGTCGGTTCAGGTAAAGCAATTGTTTCGGCTTCGGTAAACTCATTATTCACGGCCATGGCTCTATTGATTTATTTAGTCTTAGTGCCTTTGCTCGTGTTTTTTATGTTGGCTGACAAGGATAAGTTAATACGCCATTGGATGCGCTTAATGCCAACTAAAAGACGTTTGGCGATTAAAGTTTGGTCTGAAATGAATCAACAAATTGGCAAGTATATACAAGGTAAAGTTATTGAAATTTTAATTGTTGGTACGGCTTCAGTTATCGCTTTTTGGTTGCTTGATTTACGCTATGCAGTGCTACTTGGTGTCGCAGTTGGGTTGTCTGTGTTAATCCCTTATATAGGCGCTGCTGTCGTGACTATTCCGGTTGCTGTGGTAGCTTTGTTCCAGTTTGGTGGTACAAGCGAATTTTGGTATGTGATGATAGTGTATGGCATTATCCAAGCCATTGACGGTAATGTGATTGTGCCTATTTTATTTTCACAAGCCGTTAATTTACACCCTGTTTATATTATTATTGCGGTATTGTTCTTCGGCGGTATTTGGGGGTTTTGGGGCGTCTTCTTCGCTATCCCACTTGCGACTTTAGTTAAAGCTATTATTAATGCTTGGCCGGTTGCCAATGAAGAAGCAGAGACATCACAGAGCTAGTGGGGCAGAGAGTAAATTTTATTCTCGCTTAGAGTCCTTGGCTAGCTCAATTTTTAACTTTGGATTACAAGGCCGCTCGTCTTAGCTCAGTCAACTAGCTTTAGCTGTTAAATATGAACTATTTCCAGATCTTAACAGCTGCTTGTGTTGTCTTTCTCGACAAATAGCAGCTTACCAGATTCATCCATAAATACTCTTACACTCTTGTTAGTAACGAGTTCTTCCCAGTTTACTTTTTTCGGCTGTAATGCGGCTATGTTTTGATATATTTTGGCCTGTGTTTGATGACAGTAAGTTAATTGCCAGCCATTTTGCGTTTTAGATAAACTTGCCACGACACTATAGATAGATTGACTAGCCTGATCTTGAACTGAATAAGTCTCTAAATTGGCTTTCAGTTGGTGATTGATTGCAATACTGAGCCGCTGATTATGGTTTAACTCTGCCTCTAATTGCTTGAGGAAATCGGGTTTATCAAGATTGGTAACAGGGCTGCCGAGCGAAACTATAATATTGCTCGCTTGAATTTGTTGCTCTGGCCTATTTGGCGTTGACAGCTGAATTAAATCAAAAGAAATAATCGCGACTAGTAAAGCACAAGTGAGCGCTGCCCAAGGCTGCCACTTTAATAGTTGAGTTTGGTTTTGATGCTTTTGCTTTAATTGAGCTATGATATCTTGGGTCAATTCTGGTTTGCTTGCCGTACTTTGGATGTGCTGCTGGTGCAATTGGGCAAGTGTTTGATCAAACTTTTCACACTTTGTCGATTCATTCGAGCCATTCAGTTGTTTTTTGTGGTTTAGCTCATCTTGTGTACTTGTCATTTCAATTGCTCACTAATGGTTTGTTTCAAGTTTTGCTTGGCGTAGCGTATTCTTGTTTTTATAGTTTCTTCCGCCGCGCCGCAAATATCACTGATTTGTTTTAAACTAAAGCCTTCTAGTTGTAGCATGAGTGCTTCTTTTTGCTGAAAATTCAGTTTATTTAATGCAGCTGTATATAAAATGATGTCTACATCTTTAAACACACGCTCATTGTTCGATGTATCTTGCTCTAGAGTGACAGTGACAGTGGCTAGGCTTTCTATCTCAGAGCTATTTTCTGTATATTTTCGCTTTCTTCTAAATTCATCTAATAAGATGTTTCTAGCAATGGTAAAAAGCCAAGCTTTAAATTGATATTGCTGGCGATACAAATGCTTTTTATCCATGACTTTCAGCCAAGTTTGTTGGCAAACATCTGCGGCTAAATCGCTTGACGATTGGGCTGCAATAAACCCAAAGAGCTGATCTTGATGTTGCCTAACCAGCTGCTCCAGCCATTTAATATCGTTCGTCTCAACATATTTTTGCATTTTGTCATGGCTAGATAATTTGTTAGCTAGCCATGTATGCGACAGTATTTTTAGCATTTATTCTCCAAGTGAAAACGCGTGTACTAATTTTTCAGTTGGTTGTTAGATTAGTTGTTTAGTCTTTGTTTAGATTAAAGTCGAGTTGAACGGTTTGATTCTCTTGTCTTACCGCTTTACCTTGGTTTAACTCAGGTCGGTATTGCCATTTACTTAAAGCTTTGATGGCGGATCTATCAAAAATTCGTTTAGGGTTTGAATCTAATACTTTAATATTTTCTACTCCGCCTGTTTCATTGATGCTAAAACTTAATTTTACCCAGCCTTCAATACCATCTCTGGATGCTATGGCTGGATATCTGGGTTCCATTCTGACAACAGGCATAGCTTGACTGCTGTTACCCGTTGAATGTCCTGAACTTGTCATTATCTGTGTATTGATTGTAGTGGCGATTTCAACTCCTGTCAGCCCGGTTAAACTGATTGTTGGAACGGGCGGTTTAATCGTGACAGGTTGATTGGTAACAGGTTTAGATAATTTAGGTGCTTTCATTATCTCTTCTGGCTCAGGTGGTAAACGGGTTGGCGGTTTAATATTGACGTTAATAGGCGGTTCTTGCATAACAAAATCTGTTATTGTTGGTGTCGATACTGGTAATAGTCTGGTATTTGGCGCCTTAGTTAACTGGTGCATCAAGACAAATAGTGCTGTGCAAATCATGATGCCAGTTGGTGTAACAACAAATAATTTTGCAATGCTTTGGAATGGAGTCGTTGGGTTATTTGGGATTGTATTTATCATATGTATCTGCCTTAATATTTTGAGTCCGCTCAAATAGCTAAGTCTTTTAAAGTGTCTTAGCTATATAACGGACTAGGGCAGAGAACAGGGTTAAATTATTTAGATATTTTTTCGACTGTTTGTTTGTCTTCTAACGCTTCGTCTTCTAACAAGGCGTAAAGCAGGCTAGCTGCATCTGCCGATATTAGCTTTTTATCAGCATATTCGATACATAATTCTTTTGAGCGTAATCCTGCTTCTCGGACATATTTAATCTGGCTGATCGTTGAGCCTTGACTTACAAAAGCAGCGATTGAATCAAAGCTCATATAAACCCGGTTTGGATTCTCTAAAGCATTACAAATTTCAGCTGGTAGTTGCCAGTAATCAGCAATTGCGAGAGTCAAGCTAGTTGAACGTTCTCGCATTAGCCTTTTGATTAAACTTGAGTTAGGTAATTGCTCTGCATCGACAACATGATAAGCATCTATAATCAATTGGAAAATAATCATTTTACCTAATTGATTTATTAGGCCAGCAATAAAGGCTAAATTGGCTGCTTTTTTATCTTTTTCAGCTAGAGCAATTTGCTTGGCATAAATAGCAGATTGCTGGGCATGTAACCAAATTTTCTCGCCAAACTCCTGATAATGAATTGCACTATCTGGGTTGAAATTTCGAATGAAACTCATTAGAACAGTTTCTTTAATTCCCTCACTCCCTAATTGAACAAAAGCGGTTTTTAAGTTACCAACTGGTTTATTCGAGCGTTTGTACATAGGCGTATTCGCCATACCTATTATGGAGGCGATAACCGCAGGTTCTTGCTTAATCAGGTTCAGTAATTGTTGAATATCAAAATCATCAGATTCCATCATAGACATCATAGCGGAAACAGATTGCGGCATGACAGGTAACTCATTGATGATTAAACTTGGCTCGGATAGCAATTTTTCAACCTGTTCAATGATAAATTGTTCCATTGGGACAATTTTTTGAATTTCAGGGCTTGTCCCCAGCAGCTCGTCATAAAAGCTATCATCAAATTGATTTTGCAGTTGTCTATCGGCCTGAGGCTGTTGCGTCATTTGCGCTTGTTCAGCAAAAGCAGCCTCATAGTTTGAGTTAGTTGTCACTAAAGCGACAGGTTTAGGTTTTTTTAAATCTGAAAATATTTTTTTTACTAATCGAATAAACATATTTATCTACAATTAAATGTGATTGGAGAATTTGAATTATTCCAAACCAAATGAACAGCAGGATTAGATTAACTCTAGCTAAATTATGTGTAAGCAAGATTACTGCCTATCTCTTACCTAAAGCATTTATTATTAGTTTGATACAAGAATAAGCGTAAATAAAGTATTTAACGCTAAACTATAAGTTATTGCTCATATCTTTTTATAAAATAAGGAAATATGTGTAAATTTTAAACAATCTGTTTAATTGATTTTGAAATGGGTAAAGGTATTTAAAGTTAAAAAGGGCTAAGAGCTAAATCAATTTATATTGATTTAGCTCTATCGCACCAATATGTATCAAAGTGGTTAAACTTAGTAAACTTGAATCTATTCGCTTAATCACATGGTAAGCCGTTTCAATTAAGCATTTGATGTGGAGCCAAATTGGCTAAAATTTAGTTCCGCTAATTTATTGTTCAATAAAATAACCTGTTGTGTGAAATTCACACAACAGCTTATAGATTATAAATTACCCTGCGGTTGCGAATCTGACAAATTAGCTCGGTTCAAATAACAGCCGATTTCAGTAAAGTCTGTCGTGAAGGCTTTTATTTCACTCAGTGCATTTTGTAGGGCTTCGCTTTTTACGTTTGCTGTTACATCTATGTAAAACATTTCTTCCCAAGGACGACCCTTGATTGGTCTAGATTCTAGCTTACACATATTGATTTCGTATTTTTTGAAAATCATTAATGCATCAACTAAAGCGCCGGGTCTATGTCCAATCGATAAAACAAGCGAGGTTTTAGCTGAACACTGAAATGGTATACTGACGGCTTCTTTTGCAACAACAATAAAACGAGTTTGATTATCTTTTTGATTTGCGACATCCGCTTTAATGGAGGTTAAGCCATAGTGTGCACCCGCTTCAGCGCTGCCTAAAACAGCTACGCTAGAGTCATTTAATGCTTGTACTTGCGATAAGGCTGTTGAAGTACTATCTAAAACTTTAATTTCTACATCAGTTAGTTCTTGTAAAAAATCGCTACATTGGGCTATTGGTTGGTGATGTCCATAGATGGTTTTTATTTGAGTGATATCAGTGTCAGTTGAGACAAGTAAGTTATGTCTGACTGGAATATAGAGCTCGTCTATGATTTTTAATCGTGTCGTTTGGAGTAAATCATACACTTCATTAATACTACCTGATGAGGTGTTTTCAATTGGGATAACACCTATATCAGCTTGGTTTGACTCAACCGCAGCAAAAATATCATCAAAATTAGTACAGCTATATTCGGTTAACCCGCCATTTACAGTTGCTAAGTATTTTTCTACAGCGGCAAAACTATAAGAGCCTTTTTTGCCTAGGTAGGCGACTCTATATTCGGCACTTTTAAGGCTAGGGTTATCTAACTGTAATAAATATTCTTGTTGGAGTTCAACCGAATCTTCAATAACTAATCTAAACAGCCGATTAATGTAATCTGGGGATAAACCTTTTGCTTCACCTTTCTCGCATAAATTTTGTAGCAATAAGGTTTCTCTATAGCTATCTCGTACAGGTTTTTTAGTTTGTACTTTGCTTTTTACTACTTGAATTGAGCAGGCACGACGTTGAGCCATCAAATTAAGAAGTTGTTCGTCAATTGAAGTGATTTCTTCGCGAACTAGGTTTAAATCAATTTTTTCGGTCGTCATTTGGTTTTCCATTCGAACACAAATGAGAGTTTAGCTTAGCAAAGCTATGTAATACTCTAATTTGTCATGTTTGTCAGGCTGAATAAAATTACTTCTGGGCAATAAGCTTGGCAAACATGTAATCGTTATTTAAATAGGTGTTGTTGTATTATCGGATACTATAGCAAATTATCTTCTGCAATATTAAGTCATAACTGCACTTTATCGCTTCTTTTTATGTATATGCGGTATTTTACTAAAATTTGTCTAGGTCAGATAAAAATAATTTGATTTGTGAGACTTTTCCTTACCTTGTGAGAAATTACTGTTAATTCAAACACTTTAATTCAAATAACATAATTTTAACCATTCAATACACTTTGTTATCATATAGAGATTAAAAAAAGCGCTTGACTATTGATCAGTAAAAAGCGGTAATTAGGTTAATATAAATTTATAAAAACAATTCTATCTTGGTCGTAACTTTATGAAGCTAACGCAAAAGCTAACAATTTTTGCTTCATCTTTGGTTTTAATATTACTAGTTGTGCTGGCTATCTATGCAAGTAAAACTTTTGATACGCTTGAATCAGAGCACAAGTTACAATTGAGTAATAATCAGTTTCAAGCCATAGAGAGTTTATTTAACTCATATCAAAAACAAACTTCGGCAAAAACAAATCAATACCTAGCCTCGGCTGATAAGCTAGATTTATTGTCAAATGACCCATCTTTTGCAAGCTATATCAATACAAACAATCAAGTTGAGTTTGCGATATTTCGTACAGCAGATAATGTCGTAGCCAATCAATTACCTAATCAATTTGAGCTTGAATTAACCAAGCTAGTCGAAGCGAAGCTCGATGTTAGCTGTTGCCAGTTTGCCCAGATGTCACCGAATCGTTGGGTTATGTTAAGTGTTGTTCCTACAAATAATGGAATCTTTGTTTTTGGTGAGATGGCGACGAATTACCCCATTTTAGCTAGCATCAAGCCAGCGACTGCAGAAAATACTGGGCAGGTCACTGCCTACTTACTGCGAGACGCTTTTACCGCTCAGGCGCTTAATATTGAATTAACTTCAGCTAATCAGTTTTCTTATACTAATTTATCTGTGTTTATTATTGCAGTTGCTTGTATAACGGCTATTTTATTTGGTTTAGTGATACTCGGTTTACGCCAAAAACCAGACGAAACCATTAATAGATTAAAGCAGGAAGTAAATCAAATAGGGACTAAGCAAGGGGCTGCCCAAAGGGTTAACCTTGAAGGCACAGATTCTAACGTTGGTGAATTAGCCGGTTCAATTAACGATATGCTTGGTGAGCTTTTTGCCGCGAAAGAATTTAATAAAGTGACTTTGAATTCTATCGGTGATGCGGTAATAACCACAGATTTAGAAGGTAATATCACGTTTTGTAATGCGGCAACTTATAAAATAATCAAGCGTAATGAAGATGACCTGATTGGTTTTCATGTTGCTGAAGTTTTACCTTTTAGTGAAGCTGAAGATGCCGAAAAATTAAAGCGGACGCTTAATGATGTCATAGTGAATGGTCATGAAACATCGCATGGCCGTTGTATGCATAAATTGAATCGTGAGTTAGAAGTTTTATATGTTGAAAAGCATATTACTTTACTAAAAAATCAAGCTCAGCAAAGTGTTGGTACTGTCATGGTACTAAGGGATATGACCCAATCAGAGCGTTTGAGAAAGAAACTCGATTTTCAAGCGAGTTACGACATAGTCACTAAGTTGTTAAATCGACATAAGTATGAAGAGCTGCTTAACGATGCGGTACATAGCGCAAAAATGGAGCGCAGAGAGCATGTTTTATGTCAAATTGATTTAGACAGATTTAAGTTAATTAATGATAGTGCTGGCCACGCAGCAGGTGACCAACTTTTATATGAAGTAGGCACTTTATTTAGATCTTTCTTACGCAAGACTGACGTTTGTGCTCGAATCGGTGGTGATGAATACGGCATTATTTTATTTGATGCGCATTTAGAGCACGGCTTGTTGATCTTTGAAAAGATTATTAAGCAGGTTAAAGATTACAGATTTATTTGGGGTGGAAAAGTCTATTCTGTAGGTGCAAGTATTGGGGTTACGGTTGTTAATGCGAATACGCTAAATGCCGCAGAAGCAAGAAGAGAAGCCGATGCCGCTTGTTATATGGCGAAAGGCATAGGCCAGAACAATATACGTGTGTTTGATAGTAACAACGAAAGCTTAAACTCTCATCATCAAGCGCCAAGATGGGCCGCTCGCATTAATGAAGCACTAGTTAACGATAGGTTCGAACTTTTCTTTCAACGCATTAACCCGACAGTTGGAAAAAGCGAGCGCGAACACGTAGAGATTCTGTTACGGATGAAGGACGATGATGGTAGCTTGTTGTTACCGGGTATGTTTTTACCTGCAGCGGAAAGGTTTCGTTTAACCCCTAAAATTGATCGCTGGGTTATCAAAAATGTATTCGCTTGGATTTCGTCAAGACCTAGCTTGTGGGATACAGTGACTTTATCAATAAACCTTTCAGGTGAATCTTTAAATGATGAGAATTTATTCCCGTATATTATAGGCTTACACGAAAAGATAGGTTTCCCTGCTAAAACGATTTGTTTTGAAGTAACGGAGACAGCAGCAGTTGCTAATCTTGTTGTAGGCCGCGAACTTATTACGAAACTTCAATCACAAGGCTTCACCTTTGCGCTAGATGATTTCGGTAAAGGTTTCTCATCATACAGTTACCTACAAAATTTACCGGCTGAGTATGTGAAAATTGATGGTGGTTTTGTCAAAGAAATGACGGCTAATAGCCGAGATAAAGAAATTGTACGCTCAATTCATCAGATTAGTAATGTGATGGGAATGAAGACAATTGCTGAGTATGTAGAGGACGATTCAATTATTAGTGCGCTTAAAGAAATAGGTGTCGACTATGTTCAAGGTTTTGGTGTACAAAGACCTGCTGAATTGGGCGAGTTCAAGCCGTTAAGCGAAGTGATTAACTCAACTTCAGCCGCAAAAAAATCAGTCGATCCTAGTACTGAGCCTGCTTAAATATTTGTACCAATAAGTTTGAGCTAGTTATAAATATTAACTCTATTTCTACCTTCTTCCTTAGCTATATATAAAGCTTTATCTGCATTAATTAAGTTCTGCTCGATACTAGAAGAATTGACTTCAGAAACCCCTATGCTAGCCGTAATGCTTATATTAACTTTATCTTTTGTGGTTAAAGGCGTTGTTTCTATACTTTTTAATATTCTTTTGGCTATATTGACCGCCATTTCTAAATCACAGTCAATTAATAACAGTGCAAATTCTTCACCGCCAAGTCTGCCTAATAGGTCGTATTTACGTACGATATTTTGATTGAGTAGTTGAGTTGTATGAATCAATACTTGGTCACCTACCGAGTGGCCATAGTTGTCATTTACCAGTTTAAAGTGGTCTAGATCGAGCATAAAAATACAGGATTTAAAGTTTTTTCGATAGGCAAGTTCTAGCAGCTCATCCCCTTTTTCAAAAAAAGCTCTGCGATTATAAATTTGAGTGAGTGGATCATGTGTTGCTTTGATCTTTAATTCTTCTATGGACTTTTTGAGCCTATTTTCAGCATATTGCCTGCGGTGTATTTCTCTTTTTAGGGATGACGATAAATACGCAAATCGCCACGCAATAATAATGAGAACTAAAATACTCGCAAGCGCAATAAAAACAATATTGATAAGCCATCTGAAGTTTTCATCAGAGTGGTTTAAAAATAAGCCAGAAATATCATGCTGGCCATCTGTCATTCCTAGCTCTCGATAGTTTTGCGCAATAACTCGCCACCTACCTGGGTTCATATGCCCAATTTGAACTATGTTAGGCATCACCAATTCGTAAATTTTTTCTGCCTCGTATCTTAAATGAGGTAAGGACTTATTAGGTGCATATTTGTGATGAATGATTTCGATACTTTCTTCTATATTGGCTAACGCATATTCCCAGCCTTTAAGTGAGGCTTGAGTGAAGGCCTTGACTACGGCAGGGTTTTGCATAGCCATTTTTTCAGTCGTTACTAGAATATCGCTATAAAAATTAACACCATAATCTTTTGGTGATATTAGGTTATATTCATAACCTAGCTCTTTTAGTAAAAATGGCTCGTTGGATATGTAACCATCAAATGCATCTACTTTGTCTTCAATTAAATCTTCAATTTTATGACTGGTCGCTTTTTTTATGAGTGAGTTTGTATCTAATCCCTCTCTTTTAAAAAGAGTGAGTAACTCAGCGCTTGAAGGAGGCGGGAGCACATAGACTCTTTTATCAATTAAATCTTGTGGTCTAGTTAGGTTTTTGTCTTTAAGTGTAATCCAAACTAGGGGAGAGGTTTGCATAATGGCAGCTAAAGCTAACACTGGCTTGCCTTCCATTCTATGTATGGCTACACCAGAATTAGTCACGGCAAAATCAACTTCTTCATTTAGTAACTTGCTGACAGGATTTAATGAGCCGGCTTTGCCTTCTAATATATTTACCTTAATGCCAGCATCCTGATAAAAGCCTTTTTCAAGTGCCATGTAATAGCCAGCAAATTGGAATTGGTGGTACCATCTCAATTGTAAGCTTATTTCTTGTTGGGCAAAGCTGAAAGGCAAATACAGCATGTTTAAAAATGTAGAGCCAATAAGCATACGCATAGCGTAAGACAGCATTTAGTAAGCGCCTTTATTTTAATCATTATATTACTAGTAAAGGTAGTCGATATCTGGAGTTACTTCCTATTTTTTGTTAGCTATTTTATAAATAAAATGAAATATTGGACTTGTTCCAAGTATACTATGCCACGTTTTTGGGTTATTTGGTCGTATCACTTGAGCGGCTTAGTTTTAATGACAATGAAGATAATAAGAATTAAAAAAGAGAGATTGGTGTGAGTGAAATTAATCAAATATTACTGGGATTAGATCAATGGCTGGGTAGTGCCTTTTATTTTCCTTATTTACTTTTAGGTGTTGGTTTGTTTTTCACCTTGTATTTAGGTTTTCCGCAAATACGTTTCTTTAAACAAGCTGTTAATATTTTACTAGGTCGGCACACAACACATACCTCTCAAGGCGATACAACACACTTTCAAGCTTTAACGACCGCGCTCTCAGGCACGGTTGGGACAGGAAATATTGGCGGCGTTGGTTTAGCTATTTATCTGGGCGGCCCCGCTGCATTGTTTTGGATGTGGATGACAGCTTTTTTAGGCATGACGACCAAGTATGTTGAGGTAACACTGTCTCACAAGTATAGGGTGACTGATAGCCAAGGGTTTATCGCTGGCGGCCCAATGTACTTTATGCACAGAAAGCTGAATGCACCTTGGCTGGCGGTTATTTTTGCCGTAGCAACAGTGATTAGTGCCTTTGGCACTGGATCTATGCCGCAAATTAACAATATTGCTTCGGCAATGGAGTCTAGCTTTTCGTTTGAACCTATGTGGACTGGTGGAATCTTAGCTATTTTACTCGCTTTTGTGATTATTGGTGGAATCAAACGCATTGCATCTGTTACTAGCAAGATTGTCCCTTTTATGGTGTTAGCTTATGTCATCGGGGCAATTAGTGTTATTAGCTTCAATTATCAAAATATTCTACCTTCGCTAGGGTCTATTATCGGTGATGTATTTACCGGTACGGCAGCTACAGGTGGATTTTTAGGCGCAGGCTTTGCCTATGCGTTTAATCGTGGTGTGAATCGTGGATTGTTTTCAAATGAAGCAGGGCAAGGTTCAGCACCTATAGCGCATGCCAGTGCAAAAACAGACCAACCGGTTAAAGAAGGTATGGTTGCTATTTTGGAGCCATTTATTGATACCTTGATTTTGTGTACCTTGACCGGGTTAGTTATTTTATCCTCTGGGGTATGGACACAAAAACATACCAATCAATTTGATTATTCCGATATGGTTTTTATTCAAGGCCAGTATTCAGAATCGAATAAAAAACAAGTGAATGAACTCTATAATTGGCTGGGCGGTAGCGAGCATTCCGTTAAATTTTACAATGGTGAAATATCGATTGAAAAAGGCAAAATGTTAACGCCAGATGTCACTCTAATTAACGCACGTTCTATTGCGGAAAATGTGGTATTTAAAGTTTCTAACCAGAAAGCATTTACTGGAGAGTTAACTTTAGTTGATGGCAAGTTAATGGATTCAAATGTTATTGTGGTAGGTGACTCTATGTTGCATTCGACTAAATTGACAGCTGAAGCTTTTAATAAAGGTTGGTTCCAAGGATATGGTGAATATATAGTAACCATAGGGATTTTATTGTTTGCGTTCTCTACTGCAATCTCATGGAGTTACTATGGTGACAGAGCTATGACTTATCTTTTTGGTAGCCAATCTGTCATTTATTTCAGAATACTTTATGTTGCTGGATTTTTTGTTGCTTCATTTGTTGATACTATGATTATTTGGAATTTGGCTGCTGTTACTGTTGTATTAATGACTTTGCCTAATTTATTGGCTTTAGTCTTATTGCGTAAAGATGTTAAAGCAACTCAGCAAGCTTATATTGAATCGTCCCAACCAGAATTAACTAACAAAAAAGAATAATTATGGCTTTAATATCTTGCCCTCAATGTAGACAAAAAATTTCGGACAAAGCTGAGCAATGCAGTAAATGTGATTATGTACTGTTAGGCGATCCTGAAAAATTAGATTCACAACGTAGAATTTTAAGAATTAAGCAGTCATCAAAATTGATGACGCATTCTTTTTTATTTTTATTACTATTTATAGGCAGCATTGCATATAGTAGCTGGTATGCTGAATCAGGTGATAGCTGGGATAAAATGGTATCGCTAGGTTTAACTGCGGTAGGCCTAATTGGCTATCTAGTTTCACGAATTAGAATAATGATGTTTAAACGAGAAAATTAACATGAATTTTTTAGAAATGATTGATTCGATGCCTGAGTCGGTTTATCTAAATTTAAAGCAAGCCGTCGAACTGGGAAAATGGGGCAACGGTGAGGTTTTAACTGAAGAACAAAAACAAAATGCGATCCAAGCTGTACTTGCTTGGCAAGCTAAAAATAATATAACAGATGAACAATTCACTATAGGCGCAGATGGCCAATTGATTGAAAAATCACGTCAGCAACTTAAAGATGAATTTCAACAAGGTCAAATTGTTAGGTTTAAACACGATGATATTTAGTAAATTTTTCAAACCCAAGTGGCAACATCAAGATGCTGCTATTCGCCTAGCAGCATTAGATAAGCTCCAAGACGAAAGTATTATTTCGCAATTGGCTAGTCATGATCCAGAAGCCCATGTTCGCAAAAAAGCGCTAGAGAAACTTGCTAAGTTTTCGCTTTGGGTTGAAGCACTGAATACAGAAAAAAATGATCATTTAAAAAAGTTAGCTTTTGAACAAATTAAGCTGACGCTATTAAATCCAGCAGAAGCAAAAATAGAAGCAAGTTTTGAAGAAAAGCAAGCGTATATTAATAGCTGTAATAATTCAGCGCTGTTAGAAGAAGTTATTCGACTGGGTCAAAATAACGAAACCCGTTTAAAGCTACTTAACAAGGTTAATAAAGAACAATTAAACCTAGATTTAGCGATTAGAGATGAAAATGAAGAAATAGCTAAATTGTGTTTAAGCCGTATCACAAATGAAAAACAGTTGGATAAAATAGCACATAAAGCTAAGCTCGCTGTGATTAGGCAAGAAGCCGAGTCTATCTTGTCTCAACGAAAACTTGCAGCTGAAAAACCGGCTGAAATTCGAGCCAAAACAAGTTTGATTTTGAGCAAATTACTCGCGTTAAAAGATAAAACAGATTTTGAGCTAATTCAAAGTCAAACCGAGATATTGGTTAAGCAATGGCAAGAATGCCAAACTGAATTTCATTATTTAGTAGAGTCAGAACAGCTTGAACTAAATGACAAGTATCTTGTTATTTCGCAAAAATTAGAAAAAGCAACAGAGTTAGTGAAAGCTGAATATTTAGCAGAGCAAGAGAAGCAAGCTGAAATCCAAGCCAAGTCTGCGTTAATTTCAGAAATTGAACAAACAATTAAAGATGTAGATTCCTTAGTTGCTGAGGCTATAAATCAAGATGGTGAAGCTCATTTAGAAGCGATATTAAATAAAATAACTTCAGCTAAAGACAAGTTGCAACAAAGTCATTTTGCAGGCTCAGATATTGAAAAACTATTTGGCCAATTAAATACATTTGAAGCAAATGCGCAAAATTTACCTGAATTCTTTGAGCAGGTTTCTACTGCAACTAGAGCTATTACTCAGCTTGCACAGTACGATTTACCTGAGAATGAGCAAGCATTCGAAGAAAAAAATGAGTTCTTCCAAACTTGGTTTAAACAATGGAAAAGCTTAAACAAGCAAATGATTTTCACACTGCCAATTAGTTTAACTGAAACGGCAACGCCATTGATTAAATCTTGGAAGCAGACACTAGGAGAGCTTGAGAAAAGCCAAGGTCAAAAGCTAGCTAAGATTCGAGGTAAACTCAGAGAATTAGAGAATTTAATCCGCGCGGGTAAATTTAATGCTGCATTTGGCTTATTCCGTCGATTAAATGAATGGCATGATGGTTTAATCGAATCAAATCAGAAAAGAGTGGAGCGAGAGTTTCAAAAACTGAATGAGAAAATCGCTGAGCTAGAAGACTGGAAAGCTTATGTTGGGATACCACGTAAACAAGAATTAGTTGCCGAAATACAAGCATTAGCTGATTCACCTTTAGCTGACATTACTGAACAAGCTAATAAAGTTAAACAGGCTAGACATACCTGGTTCTTACTTGGTAACACAGACTCAGAAGAAAATACCCAATTGAATGAAGCATTTAACCAAGCTTCAGAAAAAGCGTTTGAGCCTTGTCGTGCTTACTACGCTGAGCAGGAAAAAGTGAGAGCTGAAAATTTAGAGCTTAAACATCAAGTGCAGGCTGAGTTGGAATCATTGTCAGCAAGCTTTAATCTAGATAATGATTTTGTTGTTTTACGTAAATCATTAAGCCAAATCTTGAAAAAGTGGGAAAGCATTGGCCAGATTGATCGCGGTGTTTATAAATCTGTTAATGATACATTTTATCAAGTTTATCGCCCGTTAAAAGAGAGCTTGAATCAATATTACTCTGACAACGAGAAACAAAAACAAGCCTTAATTAAACAAGCTGAAAAAATAGCAGAACAAGAAGATATTAATCATGTATCAAATGAGTTAAAAGGTTTACAGCAAGCATGGAAAGCGATTGGTCATGCAGGCTTAAGGCAAGAAAATAAACTTTGGAGCCGATTTAGAGCGATTAATGATGCTGTCTTTAGTAAAAAGCAAGAGATTTACCAATCAGATAAACAAGCTCAGGCTGCTGAATTTGACAAGCTTGATGCTCAATTAGATGCGGTTTCTGAATCTTTAACAGGTGCACTTAGCACCGCCGAACTTCACCAAATTCAGGCTGAAATCGATGAGGTTGATGCGAGTCAGCTAAATCCGAATCAGGCGCAAAAATTGGCTAAAAAATCTCAGTTTTTATCTAAGCAAGTTTCACAAAAGTTGAGCCAATTTAGCAATGACAAAAAACAAAAATCGTATGAGCAGTTATTAGCACAAATTGAAATGACCTTAGCTGGTGGTGAAGCTGAAGAGGTTGATAGTCAATGGACTGCTGCATTAGTGAGTTTAGCGAAACAAGAGACTGCGGATGCGGAGCTTGCTGAAGAGCAAGTGATTAAAATGGAAATTTTAACTGGTATTGAAAGCCCTAGCGATTGTCTTGATAAGCGTATGACATTACAAGTTCAAATGTTGTCGAATAAGTTAAATGAAGGTGAAGAGCTTACGCTTGATAGCTTACTTAAGCAGTGGCTTAATGCGACTCAGCTAGATAACTCAACTCTGGCGAAGGCACAATTTGATAGAGTAAAAGCTGCAACATTGGCGAGCTTATCGGCAGAAAGTAAGTAGCATCGCAATTAGAAGTTTAAATACTTACCTGAGAAATAGACTTGGGTAGGTTGCTTAATTCGTTTAATCGTTAGAGCTAAATCAATATAAATAGCGATAGTCAGCTGGAGATAAAAGCCATTTAGGCAAGGCAAGTTGGCACAGGCATAGTGGTTCTATGCCAAGCCGACTTAACGCAGAATAAATGGCTTTTAGCCCAGCCTTTCAGGAACCTCACAGACAGC
>NZ_KQ130492.1:41794-133026 GCF_001050375.1 Catenovulum maritimum
GCTGAAGAGCAAGTGATTAAAATGGAAATTTTAACTGGTATTGAAAGCCCTAGCGATTGTCTTGATAAGCGTATGACATTACAAGTTCAAATGTTGTCGAATAAGTTAAATGAAGGTGAAGAGCTTACGCTTGATAGCTTACTTAAGCAGTGGCTTAATGCGACTCAGCTAGATAACTCAACTCTGGCGAAGGCACAATTTGATAGAGTAAAAGCTGCAACATTGGCGAGCTTATCGGCAGAAAGTAAGTAGCATCGCAATTAGAAGTTTAAATACTTACCTGAGAAATAGACTTGGGTAGGTTGCTTAATTCGTTTAATCGTTAGAGCTAAATCAATATAAATAGCGATAGTCAGCTGGAGATAAAAGCCATTTAGGCAAGGCAAGTTGGCACAGGCATAGTGGTTCTATGCCAAGCCGACTTAACGCAGAATAAATGGCTTTTAGCCCAGCCTTTCAGGAACCTCACAGACAGCCCACTTCTGTGTTGTATCATTTTGAAAGGTGCCTACATTCCTGCAATGATACGCCTTGAATTGAACTGTCTGTGATGGCTCTGATACTCGCAATTTATATTGACTTAGCTCTAAATCAATTATTAGATAAAAAAATGCCGCTATATTTAGCGGCATTTTTATTTGTTGAGCTAAGAAAAATTTAGAAGTTAGCTGATTTAGCTGCTCTTGGGAAAGCGATAACGTCACGAACGTTTGCCACGCCTGTAACATAAGAAACTAAGCGCTCAAATCCTAAGCCAAAACCACCATGTGGGACAGAGCCATAACGACGTAAATCTCTATACCAGTAATAGTCTTCTGGATTTAAGCCAGATTCAATCATACGCGCGTCTAAGATATCTAATCTATCTTCACGTTGACTACCACCTATAATCTCACCTATACCAGGCGCTAAAACATCCATAGCGGCAACGGTTTTATTGTCGTCATTCATACGCATATAGAAAGATTTAATTTCTTTTGGATAGTTTTGCAAGATAACTGGACCACCTACGTGCTCTTCAGCTAGATATCTTTCGTGTTCTGAAGATAAATCGACTCCCCACTCAACAGGAAATTCGAATTTCTTACCACAATTTTTCAATATCTCAATTGCGTCTGTGTAATCCATGCGAACAAAACTTGTTTCAGATAAAGTTTCTAAGCGTTGGATTAATCCTTTTTGTACACGTTGATCGAAAAATTCTAAATCGTCTTTACGCTCATTTAGTACTGCTTTAAATACGTACTTAAGCATGTCCTCAGCACACTGAGCAACAGTTGCTAAATCAGCAAATGCAATCTCAGGCTCTACCATCCAAAACTCTGCTAAATGGCGACTTGTGTTTGAGTTTTCCGCGCGGAAAGTTGGACCGAAAGTATAAACTTTAGACAGTGCACAACAGTATGTTTCAACGTTTAATTGGCCAGAAACAGTTAAGAAAGCTTCTTTACCGAAAAAGTCTTGGCTAAAATCAGTTTTACCTTCATCCGTTAATGGTGGGTTGACTGAATCTAGTGTTGATACGCGGAACATTTCACCAGCGCCTTCACAATCACTTGCAGTGATTATCGGTGTTGCTATCCATTGGAAGCCGTCTTCATTGAAGAATCTATGAATCGCTTGCGCAAGTGTATTTCTGACACGTGTTACAGCACCAATTAAATTTGTACGTGGGCGTAAATGCGCATGTTCTCTTAAATATTCTACAGAGTGGCGTTTTGGAGCCATAGGGTAAGTGTCTGGGTCTTCAACTAAACCTATGATTTCAATAGAGTCAGCCTGTATTTCAAAAGATTGGCCTTTACCTTGAGATTCAACAATTTTACCTGTAACGCTAAGTGAACAACTGGTTGTTAACTTCATAATTTCAGCGTAATTGCTTAAATTTTTATCTGCTACAATTTGAATAGGATCAAAACATGAACCATCATGTAAATTAATAAATGAAAAATTAGGATTAGCACGTACAGTGCGGATCCAACCTTTTACTGTGATTATTGATTCAACTGGGTATTTACCCGCTAACACATCACTTATTGAGCTGTGACTCATGTTTGATTTGCTCCGGCAATTAGTTATATTGGTTATTTATAGCCAAGCTATTTTTGATTGCACAATCGAAAAATTGACGCAATAACCTTGGATATTTTTAAAGCGGATATGTTACCGATTGAAATAGGATTAACAAGCTTAAAAATGAAATTTAGCCTAGATTCACTAAGATTTTTACAATGAAAGTAGCAGATAAACGTAAAGGACCAGATTGGGTAATCAAAACACTCTGGATTTTAACTGTTTTAGCTTGGCTTGGCTTTATTCTGTCATTATTTTCATATCACTTTGCTCGGCCCGAATTAGTGCCTGGCTATGCTGAATATATACAAACAACCCAAGAGTATAGAACTGAGTGGCTCAAAGACTGGACTGCCATTTTAACCTATCAACTTATCTTTTCTGCAATTGTGAGTTTGTTAGCGATTATCGTCAATTCACGAAGGCTTAAACGTAAAACTGATAAATTCCATTTTAACCTAGTCTTGCTTGCATTGGCCTCTGTATCTGCCTTTAGTTATATTTGGGTTGAAGTTTTACCTTTATTAGCTTGAGACCAAAAACTAATGGCTTAAGATTGATATGGCAGCTAATTTATGTACAATTGACACCGGTGGCAAGGTGGTGAGTGATACCATTTTGAAGAATGAAATTTAAATAAGGGTAAATCCATGAAAATCGCATTAATGAACGAGTTTAGCCAAGCGGCTAAAAACGCGACAGTCTTAAAAGAACTGCAAGCTGTAGCTCAAGAACAAGGTCATGATGTGTTTAATGTTGGTATGAGTGATGATAATGATCACAGATTAACTTATATTCACTTAGGTATAATTGCGAGTTTATTATTAAATTCAAAAGCGGTTGATTTTGTCGTGAGTGGTTGCGGTACTGGGCAGGGGGCTTTAATGTCTTTAAATGCATACCCAGGCGTTACTTGTGGCTATTGTATCGATCCTGCAGATGCGTTTTTATTTGCACAAATTAATAATGGTAATGCTTTAGCACTGCCATTTGCGAAGGGCTTTGGCTGGGGTGCAGAATTAAACATTCGATATATTTTTGAGAAAGCTTTTACGGGCGAAAAAGGCCAAGGTTATCCACCTGAGCGTAAAGAATCTCAAGTCGAAAATGCGGGCATTCTAAGCCAAGTGAAATCTGCGGTCGCGAAAGACTTTTTAGCAGGTTTAAAATCTTTAGATCCTGAGTTAGTCAAAACTGCTGTTGGTGGTGAAAGGTTCCAAGCATGCTTTTTTGAAAACTGCCAAGATGAAGCTATCGCTGAATTTGTCAGAAGTGTGATCGACGCTTAATTTAAAGTTAAAGAAAACGTTAGTTTAGATAAGCTAACGTTTTATTTAAAACTGCTAGTCGCTTTCGCTAAGGTGCCATAACTTGTTGATTTCAGTAAACACAATTTGATAATCAGTTATTTTATCTATAGAGATTCGCTTGTTCGCCATTGCTGCTTGATACTTTTCAATTAAGCTTTGTTGTTGCGCTAGAGTCAATTGATTGATGACAATTGAGCTGGCTAAATCGTATTCTACTTCTGCTAACCTAGCATATTCCCAATCAATTATTTTGTTTTCACTGCCTAGTAATAGGTTTTGAAATGACATATCACCGTGACAAAGACAATTGAGCTGACTGTTTTCGTCCAGTTTTTTACAGAGTTGAATTAAATTTTTGTAGTCTGCAGTTGACCGCTGCGCTCTTGCTATGAGTAGAGACGACTCGTGAGTTAAATCTTGTTTTGTTAATTTAGTGTGCGGTTGTAATGCTTGCTGGTGTAATCGAGCTAAGCAGGTGGCAACTTGCTGTATTTTGTCATCCATTGCTAAGTTAGAGCTTGCAAGATCGCCCGCCACTTCAAAGCGCTGAATGAGTAGGTTTAATGTTTGGCTGTAAAAAAATGTCAGAGGCGATAAATTTACACTTTCTGCCCATTGCCTAACTTGTTGCTCGTTTTGAATGGCCTGTTTATCTAATCTGCTGAGATTAAATTTTTTAACGAAGAATAACCCAGTTTGGGTTTTTACTTTAAAGCAGTTGTTAGTTAAACCTGAGGTTAAAACCTTGATAGAGTGAACTGAGCCGACTTTCTCTTCAATCCACTTGATATCTTCAGCGCTGATTTGTGTTGGCTTAATCATTCTATTGCTTAAGGTAGGTTTGTCGCCATTGCCAATAACCCCAGATTGCAATCAGGGTGTAACCAATAAATAGGTAGCTTGTGGTGTCGAGCGATTTAGAGGTATATAGATAGACTGAAATAGCATCTATCACTATCCAATATAACCAGTTTTCTAAAACTCTCTGTGCAACTAGATAGGTTGCAAACACAGCAAAAACAGTCGTTAAAGTATCTAAATAAGCAAAATCTGCCTGAGTATAATTCGCCATGATAAACCCTAGCGTCAGTGTTAATAAGCCTAGGGTGGTTATCCAGATAAGGTGTTGTTTCTTACTCCAACTTTTTATTTGGATTTGAGCTTGGTTTTGGCTCTGGCTTTTTTGCCAGTTAAACCAGCCGTAGATGGCCATAGCGATATAGTAAACTTGTAGCCCACTGTCCATTAAGAGGTTTACATCGAAGAATAACCAAGTATAAATCGCAGTTGAAACCAGTGCAGCTGGCCAGCACCAAATGTTCCCCTTAGCGGCAAGTAATACATATATTAGACTAAGCAGTGCTGCTAGGTTTTCTAAAGTTACAATAGCGTCCATGCTCTAATTATTCTTCAACACTGGATCTATCACCTGGAACGTATTTGCAGACAAAAATTGCAGTGCCAGTTTGTTCGTAGGTTGCTTTAATTTCTTTTTGCAGACATGCCATTACGTCGTCATATTCTCCAAACACTTGGCTACTCATGCCGTTTGTGACTATGTGAATGTTTGAGTATTCGCGAATGCGTTTTATAAAAGCCCAAATTAAGTCTTCGAACTGAGTTTCGGCAAGCGGGTATAAACTGATTTCAACAGACAGTTGCATTGTTTCGCCTTATTAGGTGAACCGCTAACTTAGCTGTTTAAGCTAGCGGTAAAGTTGTAAGAGAATTAAAAGCTATATTCAGCTGTTACACCAAATACGCGAGGCTCACCGTATTGAACCCAAGACTGTTCTGGATATTCAGTTCTCGGGTCGTTAGGGAATGAAAAACCTTGCGTGTAGGTATCTTGATCAAATAAGTTTCTACCCCAAACTTTAACTGTTAGTGCGTCGAACTCTATATTTAATGAAGCATTGACTAAGTTTTTACTGAGCGACATGGTATCGTGATCATCAGAGAATCTAAATTCATCTTTTCTATCTAACTCTAGATTTAACCAAAGTTGATCTGTAATACTTAAGTTTAGCCCTAGGTTTAAAGTATAAGTTGGTGTTTGTGAAAACTCGCCCGCTTCAATTGCAGCAAAGTCACCTTCAGCAGGTAGATTTTCAAATTCAGCGACTAGATAACCAAGGTTTAAGTACATCTCTAATGCGTTGGTTGCAAACCAGTTAGTTTCTAACTCCAAGCCTTTAGAAAAGCCAGTTTCTGCATTGGTTGTATAAGGGATAAAAGTGGATGAATTGTCTTCATTAGTAATAACTTTATTTCTGGTGATTTGAGCCGCCTCTCTATCCATATAAAATGCTGCTAATCTGACGAATAAGCTTTCGTTTTGATATTTTAAACCTGTTTCGTAATTCCATAAAAACTCTGGTTCAAAAGTTCTTTCTTGTTGTGTTAGGTTAGCATCTAAACTAACACCACCTGTCATATAACCGCGGCTAACCAGTCCATAAGCATACAAATCTTGAGTGAGTTTGTAGCCCAATGAAACTTTACCGCCTAGCATATTATAATCTGGTGAGGCAGTGATCTTGTTAGAGTCAGCAAATGTCATTTGGTGCTGCTCATATCTGAAACCGACACTTAAATCGAAATTAGCTGAAAGCTGGCTATTAGTTTGTACAAATAAAGCTTGTTTTTCATTTTCAAAGTTAGAATCAAAGTAGGTGTAAGACGGTGTTTCTGTGTCTATATCAAATTTGGTATACCTGTGATTTAACTCATCTTCTGATTTTTGATAATAGGCGCCAATAACCCAGCTAGTTGTATCGTTAAAAATCAAACCGGCTTCTTCAGACATAAATCTAAATTCGCCAGTGTAATTAGATTTATCTCTTAAATTTTGTTCGTATTGACTGTATTCCCATCCTGGCGCTATGCCGATATATGACCAGTCGATATCAAACTCGTAAGCGATTTCACTTTCTGCATAGGTGAAAATAGATTGGAACGACGCTGAATCAGATAACTTGATCTTTAAATTAGAGCTGATGGCATTACTTTTTTGTGCATCACGACCTGGCTGGTCAGAGTAAGTTACCCGAGTATTATCTAAACTGAAAGCATCGTAGCTATTATCAATATTGATATGATACAGGTTTAAATCCCAGACAAAGTCTGCTGACGGGCTAAACCTGAGGGTTCCTTTTAAACTCAGTTCATCTCTATTATTGGTGTCTTCTGCTTTTAGATAATCATTTCGGATAAAACCATCATTTTTAAATTGATGAGCTGATACACGATAGCTGAGGTCTTTGGTGAGCCCATTAGAATAAGCTAAACCGATTTCTTTGGTATTGTAATTACCAACACCTAGCTTTAATTTTCCTGATGCTGTGTTAGTTGGCGCATTAGACTTTAAGTAAATTAAACCAGCAAGCGCGTTTGCGCCAAATCGAGTGCCCTGTGGCCCTCTAAAAACTTCCACTTGGTTAACGTCAAATAAGGTTGCACCAGATGCCATCACACTAAAATCAATGTCATCTATATATAAACCTACTGGATAATTAACAGGTGCAAAGTATTCGCCTTGAGCACCTAAACCTCGGATTTGAAAAAATCTTGCGCGAGAAGTACCGCCTGCAAAATTTAGATTAGCCGCACTTGTTAATATTTCTTCTAGATGCGTTGCTGATTTTCTGTCGATTGCTTCACTACCTATTATACCGATAGAAGCGGGGGTAGATTTTAAGTTTAGAGTTTTAAATTCACCTTTTACTTCTATTACCTCAATATTTTGAGTATCTTCGGCAAAAGCTGGAAAATGTAAGCTAGATAAAATTGCGCTGGTTAAAACGGCTTTGTTGAATTTCATGCGTATCTCTAAATTATACGCTGAGTTGAGAAGAGCATCCTTATCCATCCCTCATCAGCATTATCTAATGGGTAAAGGGTATTATCTCAGCCATTTACACTAAATTGTAAAAGCACCCCTTGGAATTTTCGCGAACTATACCACATAGGCGCTAGTCAGACGAGTAAATCAAATTATTGGCTTGGATATCTCTATTTTTGAAGGTACCAAGCTATTCATTTCTGGACCTTGAGTTAGTGATTATAACTTTTATGATTTTTGTAAGTATTGGGATTGAAGTTTGGATAGGCCGCAGAGCGCATAACATCAAAAACAACTTTTAACAGACTCGTCCATGCCTGCTTTAATTCAGGGGTAAAAGCAGAACCTAATCCTTGCTTTAGAGTATAAATTAGAGCATTGCCAACCGGTGTATAATCATCAACTTTGACCCCATAATCTAAGTGTTTTATAGCCAATTTTTCAAGTACAGGCACTAAAGCATTTAAGTCTCGCAAAGCACCAACAGCAACGCCTAAGGTTTGCATTAACTTTTTGCCTTGTTCATTTAAGTTAGTTTTAAATAATCTTCTTAATTCGGGGTCATATTCAAATAACTTATTATAAAAAATGTTAGCGGCTTGGTCCGCGATTGGAGCTACCTGACTAAAGCTTGCTTGAATTAATTTTATTTGTTCGTTCGACAAACTCATATTATCTATCCTTAGCGATTCATTTTGATTAAGAAGGTACTTGAATAAATAATAGACCTAATTGAAAAACTTGCAGTAGAAGATATCGAGGAAATGGAGTTGACAGGTTTTGTTAGCTGAAATTTAGATATAAAAAAACCAGAACTAGGTTCTGGTTTTTAGTTAATTAGATAAACTAATTAGTGCTTAGATATTTTATTAAAGCGCTTTAATTTGAGCAGCTAAACGGCTCTTATGACGAGCAGCTTTATTCTTGTGGATTAAACCACGAGAAGCAAAACGATCTAAAATTGGTTGTACAGTAGTGAAAGCTGCTTGAGCTTCTTCTTTTTTACCTTCAGCAATAGCTGAAACTACTTTTTTCAAATATGTGCGCATCATTGAGCGGCGGCTTGCATTGTGCTGACGACTCTTCTCAGATTGAACCGCACGTTTTTTAGCAGACTTGATGTTAGCCAAAACTAAACTCCTAAAATTCGATGATCAGGGAGACCTGGTATAAAGGCGCGAGAATATGCCTTTAATCAGGTCAAATGTCAATTATTTTCGTTTAAAAAATAAACTTAAATTAGCTTCTTTTAAATATCGCCTGATTTACTTTACTTTTACTTGGAATAAAAATTCAAATTTAAAATTAAGTTCAAACAACAAGCATTTTAAAATAAAGCGAAACAGGTATACTCGCTGGCGCATATTTTACTGATTTTTTAGGTACTGCATATATCTAATTGCAGATTTTAGGAAAAAATTTTGGCTAAAGGTTTAATTCGTTCTGGTTTATGGTTCAGCGCCATGACTTTAGTATCACGTATCTTGGGTTTAGTGCGTGATGTGGTTATTGCAAATATTTTAGGGGCTACTGCAGCAGCAGACGTCTTTTTACTCGCAAATAAAATACCTAATTTTTTACGCCGTTTGTTTGCGGAAGGTGCATTTGCGCAAGCTTTTGTCCCCGTTTTAGTTGAATATAAAGAAGGGAAATCAATAGACGAGACTAAGTTATTGATTGCTAAGGTTGCGGGTACTCTGGGAACTTTAGTCTTTATTACAACCATATTGGGTGTGATAGGTTCACCTCTTGTTATTGCATTATTTGGCACCGGCTGGTTTTTAGATTGGTTATACGATGGTAACGGGGCGGGCGCAGATAAATACTTATTAGCCAGCAGTATGCTAAAAATCACCTTTCCTTATTTATTCTTTGTTGCTTTAACCGCGTTAGCTGGTGCGATTTTAAATACTTGGGGAAAATTTGGCGCGGCGGCTTTCACTCCCGTGTTGTTAAATATATCAATGATAAGTCTTGCCGTTTTTGGCGCGGATCACTTTTCTGAGCCAGCTTATGCATTAGCTTGGGGGGTCTTTTTTGGCGGATTTTTACAATTGTTTTTTCAAATCCCTTTTTTGAAAAAAGCAGGCGTTATTGTAAAACCTCAGTGGGGCTGGAATGATGCAGGGGTTAAGAAAATTAGATTGCTGATGATCCCAGCTTTATTTGGAGTGTCAGTGAGCCAAATTAATCTATTATTTGACACTGTATTAGCGAGCTTTCTGCAAACGGGTTCTATTAGTTGGCTTTATTACGCTGACCGATTGCTTGAGTTCCCGTTAGGTTTGTTTGGTATTGCGATAGCCACCGTTATTCTACCTCAGCTGTCGAAAGACCATGTTAAATCTAGCCCTGAGTCTTTTCAAAATACGATGAGTTGGGGCGTACTCATGGTTGTATTGTTGGGGTTACCATCTAGCATTGGCTTAATTCTACTTGCTGAACCTATGTTGATGGTTTTATTTATGCGGGGTGAATTCACCGCTTTAGACGCAGCTCAAAGTCAATCAAGTTTAATTGCCTATGCGAGTGGTTTATTATTTTTTATGCTAATCAAGGTATTGGCATCTGGCTTCTTTTCTCGTCAGGACACTAAAACCCCAGTTAAAATAGGTATTCAAGCTATGGTTGCCAATATGGTATTTAACTTAGCTTTAATTTTTCCTTTACAGCATGCGGGTTTAGCACTTGCGACTACCTTATCCGCATTAATGAATGCGAGTTTACTCTATTATCATTTAAATAAATTAGGTGTATTTGTAATTACACTTGAGTTACGTAACTTACTAATTAGAATTGTGCTAGCCGTTATAGCCATGAGCGCTTGTTTATATGTGTTAATTCCTAGCAGTGCCGATTGGTTGTCCTTTAGTCAGTTAGAGCGCATTTCTTATTTAACTATTTATATAGGCCTTGGCGGCGGCATTTATTTGCTCTCTTTATTTATGATTGGATTTAGACCAAGGCATATAAAAGCTAAATAAGCAGAAGCTTGTTAAGAAGCGAGATGATGAAAGTTGATTTTGATGCTTGCTAAACTCGCATTAACAGGCCTTTTGGGTATATAATCCACGAGTTTTTTAGATTAGACGGTTAAGCATGCAGTTAATCCGAGGCATTCATAATATAAAACCAGAACATTCTGGTTGTGTATTAACAATTGGCAATTTTGATGGTGTACATAAAGGTCACCTATCAGTTTTGGCGCAATTGAAAAAAAAAGCTGAACAGTTAGCATTACCAGCAGTTGTGATGACATTTGAACCGCAACCTGTTGAAGTATTAGCGCCTGAATTTGCTCCGGCGAGGCTGAGCCGTTGGCGCGATAAATACCAGCTATTGTCTAATCATGTTGAAAGAATGCTATGCGTTCGATTTAATCCTGAATTTGCTCAATTAACGGCGGACCAATTTATTGGCGAGCTATTAGTTGAGAAACTAGGAATTAAACATATTGTCGTAGGTGATGATTTTAGGTTTGGAAAAGGTCGCATTGGAGACTTTGAAAAACTTAAGCAAGCGGGCAAAGTCTTTGGTTTTACCGTTGAAGATACCCAAACCTGTGAACTAGAAGGCAAGCGTGTCAGCAGTACAGAAATTCGTAAAGCTATTGCAGGTAATAATTTTGAATTAGCTGAACAGTTATTAGGTCGTGAATTTAGTGTTAGTGGGACTGTTGTCCATGGCGAAAAGCGCGGTCGAACCATAGGCTTTCCGACTGCAAATGTGTTATTACATAGGAAAGTGTCACCTGTATCTGGTGTATATGCAGTTCAAATTCAATTTCAAGATCAAGTATTTAATGGCGTTGCCAATGTTGGTTCAAGACCGACTGTTAATGGGCAGCGCCAACAGTTAGAAGTACACATTTTTAATTTTACTGGAGATTTATACCAGCAAAGAGTAAATGTGTTGTTTAAAAGCAAAATCAGATCAGAACACAAGTTTGCATCATTTGATGCTTTAAAGAACCAAATAAAACTAGATGTTATTGCTGCGCAAGATGTTTTAAATTGTGCGCAATGAAATATACAACCTGAGTTGTTAGGAATAGATTAATCTAATGAGTGATTACAAACATACTTTAAATTTACCGCAAACTGACTTCGCGATGCGCGGAGACTTAGCAAAACGTGAACCAAAAATGTTAGCTGCATGGCAACAAAAAGGTTTGTATAAAGCAATTAGAGCTGCACGTTCTGGTCGAGACCAATTTATTGTGCATGATGGCCCTCCTTATGCCAATGGTAATATTCACTTAGGTCATGCGGTAAATAAAGTACTGAAAGATGTGATTATTAAAGCGAAAACTTTGTCTGGCTTTGACTCTCCTTATGTACCAGGTTGGGACTGTCATGGTTTACCAATTGAATTACAAGTTGAGAAAAAAGTTGGTAAGCCAGGTCGTAAAGTGACAGCTGCTGAATTTAGAGAAAAATGCCGAGCTTATGCAACTAAACAAGTTGATGGCCAAAAAGCGGACTTTATTCGTTTAGGTGTATTAGGTGAATGGGAAAATCCATATTTAACTATGGATTACAAATTTGAAGCTAATATCATTCGCTCGTTAGGTAAAATCGTTAAAAACGGCCACCTAGAAAAAGGCTTTAAACCGGTTCATTGGTGTACAGATTGTGGCTCTGCTTTAGCTGAAGCTGAAGTTGAATATCAAGATAAAAAATCACCAGCAATCGACGTTAGATTTAAACTCGCTGACTCTATTATAGAAAAGTTCTCTACTACTGAGAATCAAGGTGAAGGCGATATCTCTATTGTTATCTGGACGACAACGCCTTGGACTTTACCTGCAAACCGAGCGGTTGCTGTTCATCCTGAATTGGAATACAGCTTAGTACAAGCGGGCAGTGAAAGATTAGTATTAGGTACAGACCTAGTTGCATCTGCAATGCAAAGATACGGCATCGAAAGCTATGAAATCTTAGGCCACTGTAAAGGTAGTGACTTAGAATTAAGCCAAGCGCAACATCCATTTTATGATTTTACTGTACCTGTGATTTTAGGTGATCATGTTACAACTGAATCAGGTACAGGTTGTGTACATACTGCGCCAGGCCATGGTCAAGACGATTTCGTGGTTGGTAAGCAATACGATTTAGAAGTGGCAAATCCAGTAGGCCCTAATGGGGTTTATTTAGAAGGCACAGAGGTGTTTGCTGGCCAGCACGTGTTTAAAGCTAATCCGAATGTAGTTACTTTACTTGAAGAAAAAGGTTCTTTACTACTACATAAAGAATACGAGCACAGCTACCCGCATTGTTGGAGACACAAGACTCCGATTATTTTCCGCGCGACGCCTCAGTGGTTTGTTGCTATGGATAAAGCTGGATTACGTCAAGATTCAATTGAAGCGATTAAACAAACTAAATGGATTCCAGCTTGGGGTGAAGGCCGAATCCATAACATGGTTGAAGGTCGTCCAGATTGGTGTATTTCACGCCAACGTACTTGGGGTGTGCCGATCGCTTTATTAGTTCATAAAGAAACCGGTGAGCTACATCCAAATACACTTGAGTTAATCGAGAGCGTTGCAACTCAAGTTGAAGAAAAAGGCATTCAAGCTTGGTTCGATCTAACCGCTGAAGATTTAGTCGGTGAAGATGCTCAAACTTACGTTAAAGTACCAGATACCTTAGACGTATGGTTTGACTCTGGTGTAACTCATGCTTGTGTTATTGATGCTCGTGCAGAAACTTTTGGTAAATCAGCTGATTTATATCTTGAAGGTTCAGATCAACACAGAGGCTGGTTCATGTCATCTATGATGACTGGCATAGCGATGAAAGGCGAAGCACCGTACAAAGAAGTATTAACGCATGGTTTTACTGTTGATAAAGATGGTCGCAAGATGTCTAAATCAATTGGTAATACGGTTAGCCCGCAAGAAATAATTAATAAATTTGGTGCTGATATTTTACGTTTGTGGATAGCATCGACTAACTACACTGTTGATATCACAGTATCTGATGAAGTATTCAAGCGTTCTGCGGATGCTTACCGTCGTATTCGAAATACAGCTCGTTTCTTATTATCAAACTTAAATGGTTTTGATCCTAAGACAGATATGGTTGCGCCTGAAGATATGGTTGAGTTAGATCGCTGGGCTGTGGCTAAAGCAAATCAAATTCAACAAGAAATTATTGAAGCTTACGACGAATATCAATTATTAGTGGTTGTGCAAAAATTAATGCATTTCTGTTCAATTGATATGGGTAGCTTCTATTTAGACGTGATTAAAGATCGTCAATACACAGCGAAATCTGATGGTTTAGCTAGACGTTCATGTCAAACCGCACTTTATTTAATCGCAGAAGCACTAACTCGCTGGATGGCGCCAATTATGAGTTTTACTGCTCAAGAAATTTGGCAATCATTACCGGGTGAAAGAGAAGAATTTGTTTTTGCTCAAGAATGGTATCAAGGTTTAGCGCCATTGGCTGAAAACTCAGAATTTAATGATGAGTTTTGGTCTCAGGTTATGTCGGTAAAAGATGAAGTAAACCGTGTTATTGAAGCAGCTCGTCGTGAAGAGTTAGTAGGCGCTAGTTTAGCTGCTGAGGTAACTTTATATGTTAAACCTGAGTTACAAGCTGTTCTATCTAAACTTTCAGATGAATTAAGATTTGTTCTCATTACATCTAAAGCTGCCATTGCCGAATTTGAGCAAGCACCTGCAGATGCTAGAGAAACTGAAATTTCAGCATTAAAAGTACAGATAGAAAAATCAGCTGGCGAGAAGTGTGATAGATGTTGGCACCACAGAGAAGAGGTGGGCACAATTGAAGCTCACCCTACAATTTGTTCTCGTTGTGTTACTAATATTGAAGGCGAAGGCGAAGCTCGCCAATTCGCTTAGTACTTAATATAGGAAAGTTAATGAGCCAATTTAAAAACACTGGCATAGCTTGGATTTGGATTGCGATTTTAGTTTTTATCTTTGATCAGGTAACAAAAATCGCAGTTTTACAAAATTTTGCTTTGTATGAAAGTGTCAAAATTACAGACTTTTTTAATCTGATCTATGTTCAAAATTTTGGTGCAGCATTTAGTTTTCTAGCAGATCATAATGGTTGGCAACGCTGGTTTTTTACAGCGATTGCAATTTTTGCTGTTGGCTTAATTAGCTATTGGTTAACTAAAACTGAAAAAAATAAATTGTTATTGTGTATTGGCTTTAACTTAATTTTGGGTGGTGCGTTAGGAAACTTATATGACAGAGTTGCTTATGGCTTTGTTGTTGATTTTCTTGATTTTACGATCCCTCTATATGGCCGTTGGCCTGCATTTAATATTGCAGACATGGGGATAGTAATTGGTGCTGGCTTGATTTTATTGGATTCTTTTAAAAATCCAGAAAATGCCGAACAAGATAAAAAAGAACAAACAGCAGGAAAGTAAGATGACGACACAAATTAAAGCTGGCAGTGAAGTGGTGATGCACTTTTCGATCAAACTAGAAGACGGCACAGCGGCAGAAAGTACAAAAGTTGCAAATAAGCCTGCCAAGTTTGTTATGGGTGATGGTTCATTAACTAAAAGTTTTGAAGATTGCTTACTAGGATTAACAGAAGGCCAACAACAAAGTTTCAAGCTTGCGCCTGAAGATGCTTTTGGTTTATCTAATCCGGATAATATTTATCATTTAGATCGCAGTAAATTTTCGTCGGATACTCCGGCGGAAGAGGGATCTATTGTTGCTTTTGCTCAGCCAGATGGTTCTGAGCTACCAGGCATTATCCGAAGTGTAGCTGGGGATTCAGTTACGGTTGATTTTAATCATCCTTTAGCTGGTTTAACTGTTGAGTTTGATGTTGAAATCCTGTCTGTAAATTAGTCGCTTAAAAAGAGTTTATTATGCAAATTGAATTAGCAAACCCACGTGGCTTTTGTGCTGGTGTAGACAGAGCAATTAGTATTGTTGAAAGAGCACTAGAGATATTCGAAAAGCCGATTTATGTCAGACATGAAGTTGTACACAATAAATACGTTGTAGATGGCTTACGTGAACGTGGTGCAGTTTTTGTTGATGAGCTTAATGAGATCCCAGACGATAGCATAGTGATTTTTAGTGCTCATGGGGTTTCACAGGCTGTGCGCAAAGAAGCAAAAGATAGAGGTTTGAAAATATTTGATGCAACTTGTCCTTTAGTCACTAAAGTACATATGGAAGTGACACGTGCCAGTCGAAAGGGGATCGAGTGTATCCTAATTGGTCATCATGGTCATCCTGAAGTAGAAGGGACTATGGGCCAGTATTCTAATGATGATGCCGGTATTTATTTGGTTGAGAATGTTGAAGACGTTAGCAAATTAGAAGTGAAAAATGCTTCAAATTTATATTATTGCTCACAAACGACCTTATCTGTTGATGATACTTCTGACATCATAGATGCTTTACGCGCTAAGTTTCCTGAAATTAATGGTCCACGTAAAGACGACATTTGTTATGCAACGCAAAATCGTCAAGATGCAGTTAGAACCCTAGCTCAACAAAATGATGTAGTTTTTGTGGTTGGCGCAAAAAACAGCTCGAATTCAAACCGTTTAAGAGAATTAGCTGAAAAAGTAGGCTGTAAAGCGTTTTTGATTGATACAGCAGAAGACATTGAATCTGACTGGCTATTAAATGCTAAATCAGTGGGTGTAACAGCAGGCGCTTCTGCACCTGAGGTATTGGTTCAGCAAGTCATTGATAAATTGAAGAATTACGGCGGTGTTTCGGTAAACGAAAACCAAGGTATCGAAGAAAATGTAGTTTTTTCTTTACCAATTGAACTGAGATAACGGTACTAATTCTCAAAAGTTTAATTAACATTTCGCACTCTCTCATTTCTTGACTATAGTTAACTGTGGTTTTAAAAATTATTTAGGAATGAGAGATTGTGTTGTACTCATTTTTCAGCAAACTTAATTTATTAAGTTTACATTCATTTTATGGCGAATTTAAATTCGCTCTGATCTACAAGCTTTTTATTAAAAAGTGCTTTTTGCATAAAGCCTTTAATAAAATCAGGCTTGCACCTTCATTATCAACACATTTCAATTTATATTCTAATTTAATCAATATTCCCTTAAATGCGAACAGCACTCTTTTAGTTACTAATTAAGGATAGTCAGTATGAGGTGTAAAAACTCAGGTTTTTCATTTGTTGAATTGATGATAGCTATGGCTGTGATGGCGATTGGTATTGTTGGCGCTGTTGCAACACAGGCGACAGCCAAAAAAAATGGCATTGATGCAACGCAAAGATCACTAGCGCTTTATATGGCCAATGATATTTTAGAAAAAATGCGTTTAAATAAAACCTTATTGGAATCATACCAAGGCTCAAGTTATGGCACTGCTTCTTTTTCAACAGAGTCGGAAGCTAATTGCTCCATGGCTAATGTATGCAGTGCAGAAGATATGGTGACTTACGACACAGTACAGTGGCACTGGATGCTAAAAGGTGCCAGCGTACTTGATGGTGAAAATCGAGTGGGAGGGCTTATCAAGCCAACGGGTTGTATCGATCATACTAATGGTTATGTCACTGTAGTTGTTAGTTGGTTGGGCCGTAAAGAAAGTATTGACGGTGCATTAAACGCGACTGAATTTGAAGAAAGCTGTGGTACAGGTAGTAATAAACGCCGCCAAGTTACTTTAGCTGCACATATTTATTAATTGGGTAAAAATGATGAGACATAAAATTAAATTTATCCATCCTAGCTATCAAGGCAATAAGGGCTTTTCACTGACAGAAATGCTGGTCAGTATGACAGTGGGCATGCTTGTGTTTGCTGGTGTTATAGGTTTACTTGTAGCGTCAAATGAAACGGTAAGTGACACAGTGCAACGAGGTGAAATGCAAGAAAATGGTCGATTAGCGCTTACTTTAGTCTCTCAAGACATTATGTTGGCAGGTTATTACGGTCAATTTACCGGTATGGATATTCACGAAGCTTCAAGTGCAGATACTGAAATTGTAAAACTGAACCAAGTTAATGGTAACAAGGTTGCAGTGGAAGGGACTGATTGTGTTGGCGACGGAGAAAACAACGGCACTTTTTTTGTTGAGAATAGCGATTTCTTTTTCCGTCATATATGGAGTACGCACACAGAAAGCAGCAGTATTTTTAATTGTATCTCTAGTGCCATTTCGAATACGGATGTTTTACAAATCAAGCGGGTACTTGGTGATGAGATATCAGCAGGAGAAGAATTAGACACTCGATATTATCTTATTTCAACGGATAACCAAGCCGTGTTTTACGCTGGCTCAGATGCCACACCAGTTGTAAACAATGGTGTGATATCTGAATACCAGCATCATATTTACTATATTGAAAATGAGTCTAGAGGCAGTGTTTCTGTGCCTATTTTAAAGCGTAAGTACTTATACAAAACCGAAAATTCAACTGGAAATCAGGCCAAGTTAAAAGCACAAACTTTAGTTGAAGGTATAGAGCGTATGGGCTTTTTATTCGGTATTGACTCTGATAGTGACGGGACAGTTAATTATTATGCTAAAGCAGAGGAATTAACTCGCGAGCATTGGGAGAATGATGGCAGTGAAATATTAGCGATTAAAGCCTATATTTTAGTGCGGGCATTGGAGCCGGATAACAAGATAACCAATACTAAGGTTTATGACATGGGCAGTTATTTATATACGGTGAATGATAACTACCGTCGGATGTTGTTTATTAATACAGTTAAAATTATTAATGCGGGTAAAGAAGTATGGCGCAGTTAAAACAAATAAAAAATAGCCAAAACCAACAAAAAGGCGCCGCGCTTGCAGTTGCCTTAGTGTTGATGACTGTATTAACGACCTTAGCCGTTACTTTGCTTTATAACACTTCGCTAGATACAAAAATGGCGAATGCGGCTGTGCTTAAAAAATCATCTTTGAATGCGGCGATTGGTGGCTCAGATGAATTTGTTGATAAAGCTCACCAAAACGATGAAATATTTGGGGGGGTAAATCCATTAACTAATAATACGGATGTCGATGAAGTTGCTTTAGGTGGCAGTGTGATTGCCGAAGCCGATTCTTTAACTGAGCGGCCAACGACGTGCCCACATTTTAGCCGAAGTGATGCGAATGATGCTTATATTCAATGCAATCGATTTGTCATTGAGGTTGAACATGCCTTTGGCAAAAATGGCAAAGGAAGTACTCAAATTGAAACCGCTATTGCGAGTCAAATTCAAGTTAACAATTAATTAGGAAGTTCATGATGTTTAAACTGAAATCAATGTTGTTGATAGTGACACTTTTGTGTTCTGGTCAATTGATGTCGGAAGATATTGAACTCTATGTTCGGAATATAGGCGATAGGGTTGGTACTGCACCGCAAGTATTAGTCATATTTGATAACTCTGGCAGTATGTCCAGAAGTGAGACGGTAAAATCAGCATACGATCCCAGCCAAACTTACTCAGGAAAGTATACCAATGGTGCAAATGATAGAGCTGTATTTTTTACCGTTGGAGCTGCTGGATTAGAAGACTTGCCTGATCCAGATACAACAGCACGACGATTTAATGAAGCGATTAATGCCTGTAACCAATCTCTTATTCCCTTGTATGGTTTATGGCAACATAACAGTACAAGTGCTGAGTTAACTGGTTATGAAATTGAACAAGCGGGTGACAGCCTGACAGATTACACCTTAATAGAAGGTGGAGAAGGGTATTATGTAGATAGGGTTGGGGAATATTACTCCAATGGACAATTTAAGCAAACTTGGCGCAGTTTACGTGAAAATAATGGTATGAATGCAACCGATATCATGGATTGTTTGCGAGACATAATGGAAGTTGATCAAGCTAACCCAGGTGAATACGGTGCGCAAAATGGAAATGGAACGCCTGTCGGAGACGGATTACCAGTTAATGGTTATTCAACAGGTAGTGGTAAGAATAAAGATGCTAAGTCGCATTATTTAGTTGCTAACCCAAGTGATATTGAAAATGATGCTGGTTACCAACAATACAAATCCCCCTTCACAGACGTTGCTGTGGTGACCCTCTATACAGGTAATTATTTAAATTGGAAAACATCTGCTACAGAAGATGTTGGGACAGATACTAAAAGTCGATTACAAATTGCCAAAGAATCAATTACATCGGTAATTAATGCAACTGCTACTGTCGACTTTGGTTTAGCTCTTTTTAATATTAATTACCCATATGAAGGGCGTAATGATGGCGGTCGGATTGTTTCTAATATTAAGGAACGTAATACGGCTGAGACTAACGATTTAATCGATACTATTAATAGTATACGAGCTGAAACCAATACACCTTTATGCGAAACCTTATATGAAGCTTATCGATATTTTGGTGGTAAATCGGTTAAATACGGAAATGAAAATGGTAACTATGTACCTTATTGGACCAGTGCTAATTTTGTTCATATAGAACCGGATAAAGACACATCGGCAGAATCTGGCGGGAGCTACATTTCTCCTTTTGGTAATAACTGTCGTGACGAAGCTTATGTTATTGTTATTACTGATGGTTATCCAACGCTCGATAATAATGCTAATTCTTTAATAAGTGGCTTGTCTGGCGCTAACTCAAACTCAAGAGTAGATAATAATTATTTACCTGTACTTTCAGAGTGGATGTTCAATCATGATGTAAATAACAATCTAGATGGCGATCAAAATGTGGTTACTTATACGATTGGTTTTGGCGAAGATGCAGTTAGTGCTGAAGCTATATTAGCTGCAGCAGCTGAAAATGGTGGTGGTGAGTATTTCCCTGCTACAGATCCTGATGAACTATCGACCGCATTACAGAAAGCCCTGATTAGTATATTAGAGCAAAGTGCTTCTTTTACTTCACCTTCGGTTGCTTCAAATAATTTTGATAGAACGCGAAGTTTAGACAATGTCTATTATTCAATGTTTTTTCCAGAAGATAAGCCTAGGTGGCCGGGCAACCTGAAGAAATTATCCGTGACCAATAATGTCATAGTTGATTCAAATGGTACAACAGCCATTGACCCGAATGGCAATATAAAAAGCACATCATATTCTTATTGGGGAGCCTCTGCTAATTGTCTAGATGGTAATACGGTTTGTGCTGATGGCAATGATGTTGATCGAGGTGGTGTTGCTGAATATATGGCGGGATTAAATCCAGATGGCCGCCAAATTTATTCTGATATTGGCAACAATAACTCGCTGGCAAACTTCGTTTATGGTAATGCTGCAAGTGCAATCCCTGATTTAGCCGGTACATTGAATGTTTTAGCAGGCGAAGAGGAAACATTATTTAAATGGGCTAGAGGTATTGATGTTCATGATGAAAATGGCGATGGTTCTTCAATCGATACTCGCTCTGACTTATTTGGAGATCCACTACATTCTAAACCTTTGGTGATTAACTATGGTGGTACAGCCGAAAATCAAGATTTGAGAATTGTAGTTGGGACGAATGCTGGCTTCCTGCATATGTTTGAAGATGAAGGCAGCACAGTGAAAGAGAATTGGGCATTTATACCTAAAAGCCTTTACCCTAACTTGGATTTGCTAAGGGATAATATTCCCAATTCAGGTAAAGTTTATGGCGTCGATGGCTCACCAGTCGCTTATGTAAAAGATATTGATGGCACTATTAATAGTGGCGATGGCGATAAAGTTTGGCTATACACAGGTATGCGCCGTGGTGGAAATCAGTATTTTGGCTTTAATGTGACGATTCCTACTTCGCCAAGTTTGATGTGGACAATAACAGGTGGCGGATCTGAGTTTCCAACCCTTGCCAATACATGGTCGCAACCGTCGATTGCTTTGATTAATAAAGCGGGCCATGATGCTTCTGCTCCGGTTCTTATCTTTGGTGCAGGTTATGTTAATGATAGCGATACCTCTTCGGCTACGACACTGGGACGAGGAATTTATATTGTCGATGCTGAAACGGGTGAAAGAATCTGGAGTTTTACGCCTGATGCAAATTTATCGAATAATACTCAAACCAGCATGATAGACGCCATGCCCGGTAAAATAGCGACTTTAGATTCAGATTTTGATGGTTTAGTCGATCGACTATACGCAAGTGATTTAGGTGGTAATGTCTGGCGTGTCGACTTATACGGCAGTGACCCAAGTAATTGGAGTGTGATTAAATTAGCCGCTTTAGCCGGCTCGACTGCAAGTGAAAAACGTAAGTTTTTTAATGAGCCAACAGTGGTTCGAACTTTCTTTAACGTTAAAAAACGCGTCAGTTTAGAAGGTAATGAAGACTCGGATATTATTGTATCTAAAGAAGTGCCTTACGAAGGAATATTACTTGGCAGCGGTGATAGGGCGCATCCAAATAGCTCTAGCGTTAATGATACTTTATATTTAATCCAGGATAGAAATATAGTTACTCAGTCTTTCACGACAGCCCCAACTTGGAGCAATATAACGGAAGCTGATTTATTTGATATGACAGATGATCCAATCAATACGGCGAGTAATGACACAGATTTGCAAGAACTCTTGATCAATATGTCGACTAAGAAAGGCTGGAAAATTGAGTTGTCAGGCACCAACGAAAAATCGCTTTCTTCAGCGCGAGTGATAGGAGGTGTTGCATATTTCACCTCGTATACCCCACCTGCTTCCGGTGTTTTAGCCAATAGCTGTGCGATAAAAGCTGGGGTTGGGACGCTTTATGCGATGGATTTGAGCTATGGTACGCAAATTTATGATTGGGGAACCTCAATGGAAATAGGCAACCGCATACCAGACACGCCAGTTACTTTTGCTGGTGAAAATGATGCTGGAAAAAGTTTACTATCCTTCATTGGCGTTGGCCAAGGGGAAAACCAAACTGGCGTGATACAAGCTAGAAAATCGACAGGTGAGCCAGGTATTCAATGTACAGGTGACTGTGATCCTGAATATGGTTTAGGAACTTATAAATTACATACAAAAGTAACGGAAAATTAATGAAAAAACAGAATAAAATAATGGGGTTTACTTTAGTTGAACTCATGATATCAGTCGGCATTTTGGGTATTTTAGTCATGTTTGCTTATCCAGCGTATGTAAACTACTTTGCTCAAAGTTATCGTGCCGATGTATTGAGAGAATTAGTCAGAGCTGTCAATCGGCAGGAAGAGTACTTTGCGGATCAGCTCACTTATACCGATTCTATGACCAATTTAGGTTTTTCAGCAGACCCTTATACAGTCGATACGGGGATGTACACAATTGATGTCGTTGTCACAGAAAGTACGGATTTAACCGCCGAATTTTTATTGCGTGCTACGGCATCTAGTCAACAATTGTCAAATGATGAAAATTGTAAAACGATAAGTATTAATCACCTAGGTGAAAAAACTGCTACGGATGTAAATAACAATGACTCTACGAATGATTGCTGGTTTTAATATGAAAAACATTGCTTTAATGCTTGCCTGTTTGGCAAGCTTTAACGGCTGGTCGAATGAAGAATATAAGTGCTACTTGTCTTTATCAACAGGTGAAAAAAGAGTGGCTTTGGCACCCAAATCCAATTCGCTTAACCAAATGAAAGCGAATTTAATATCGACAGGTATTTACGCTAAAGACGGTAAAACCAAGCTAAAAGTAACGAAAGTGCATGAATGTGTCCGTTTTAGTCAAAAATTTAGTAACGATAAAGCTCGGACTTTAGATGAAAGAAGCTTATTTTAATTTGTCCATTTTTAATTGGTTCATCGGGGCTGTTTATAATTTGAGTTGATAGCAAATGTAATAATGCTTGTAACAGCTTGGATTTAGTCACAGGGTCTGTATGTAATTAATTTCAGCTAATTTTATTTCGCTCATATCAGCATGGATCAAGTATAATTTTTTATAGTCTATTACTAATTTTTCTTTGCCTTCTTACAAGCCTTCCTACAATTGTCATATTTATATCTCATTATGCTGGGTATAAGTGATAAATATTTGCACTTGCCCTAGTAATTAAGCGAAAATAGCGCTCGATTTTATAAGCTGGCCTAAATTTCTCTTTAAGAGCCAGCCAAGTATTTATAATAAATAATCTTTTTAATATTTTGAGGAGTCAAAATGGCATCACGTAAAGATCTGGCCAACGCGATTCGTGCTTTAAGCATGGACGGTGTTCAGAAAGCAAAATCTGGACATCCAGGTGCACCTATGGGTATGGCTGATATCGCACAAGTATTATGGTGTGATTTCTTAAACCACAATCCAACTAACCCTAAGTGGTCAGACCGAGATCGTTTCGTTTTATCAAACGGCCACGGCTCTATGTTAATTTACTCTTTATTACACTTATCTGGTTATGCTTTACCAATTGAAGAGTTACAACAATTCCGTCAATTACACTCTAAAACACCTGGTCACCCTGAATACGGTTACACAGAAGGTGTTGAAACAACAACTGGTCCATTAGGCGCAGGTATCTCTAATGCAGTTGGTTTCGCAATCGCTGAAAAAACATTAGCGGCGCAATTTAACCGTGAAGGCCATGACATAGTTGACCATTTCACATACTGTTTCTTAGGTGACGGTTGTTTAATGGAAGGTATCTCTCACGAAGCTTGTTCTTTAGCTGGTACTTTAGGTTTAGGCAAATTAATCGCATTTTGGGATGACAACGGTATTTCTATCGACGGTCACGTTGAAGGTTGGTTCACAGAGAACGTACCTGGTCGTTTCGAATCTTATGGTTGGCATGTAATTGCTGATGTTGATGGCCATAACCCAGAAGCTATCGCAGCTGCAATTGAAGAAGCTAAATCAGTAACTGATAAGCCAACAATGATTTGTTGTAAAACTATCATTGGTTTTGGTTCACCAAATAAATCTGGTAGCCACGACTGTCACGGTGCTCCACTAGGTGATGAAGAAATCGCTGCAGCACGTGAATTCTTAAACTGGCCACATGCACCTTTTGAAATTCCTTCAGACGTATATGCTGGTTGGGATCAAAAAGAAGCGGGTACAGCTAAGCAATCTGCTTGGGAAGCTAAGTTTGAAGCATACAAAGCAGCATACCCTGAATTAGCGGCTGAATATGAGCGTCGTGTAATTAAAGGTGACTTACCAGCTGATTTCGCTGAGAAAGCAAATGCATTCATCGCTGAAACACAAGCTAAAGGCGAGAACATTGCTTCACGTAAAGCATCACAAAACACAATCGAAGCTTTCGGTGCGTTATTACCTGAATTACTAGGTGGCTCTGCTGACTTAGCAGGTTCAAACTTGACTTTATGGTCAGGTTCTAAAGGTATCCAAGACGACGCTGCTGGTAACTACATCTTCTACGGTGTACGTGAATTCGGTATGTCTGGTATCATGAATGGTATCTCTTTACACGGTGGTTTCATTAACTACGGTGCTACTTTCATGATGTTTATGGAATACGCACGTAATGCGGTACGTATGTCTGCATTAATGGGTATCCAAAATATCTTCGTATATACGCACGATTCAATTGGTCAAGGTGAAGATGGTCCAACTCACCAACCTGTTGAGCAATTAGCTAACTTACGTTTAACACCAAACATGTCTACATGGCGACCAGCTGATGCGACAGAAGCGGCTGTTGCATGGAAAGCAGCTGTTGAGCGTCAAAATGCGCCAACTTCTTTAATCTTCAGCCGTCAAGGTTTACCTGCTCAAGCTCGTACTGCTGAGCAAGTTGCGAACATTGAAAAAGGTGCTTACGTATTAGTTGATTGTGAAGGTACTCCTGAAGTTATCTTAATCGCAACAGGTTCTGAAATTGGTTTAGCGGTTGCATCTGCTAAAGCATTAGAAGCTGCTGGTACTAAGACTCGTGTTGTTTCTATGCCTTCTTGTGATTTCTTTGATGCACAATCTGCAGAATACAAAGAATCTGTATTACCTGCTGCTGTTACTAAGCGTGTTGCTATCGAAGCGGCTCATACTGACTTCTGGTACAAGTATGTTGGTTTTGCTGGTGGTATGGTTGGTATGCGTACATTTGGTGAATCAGCACCAGGTGGCGAGTTATACAAACACTTCGGTTTCACAGTAGAAAACGTAGTAGAAACAGTTAAAAAATTAGGTTAATTCTTAGTTTTTTGTTGTGAAAGGCAGACCTAGGTCTGCCTTTTTTGACTCTTGGTGTTAATTGCTGGAGATTGGATTATTATTCGCATTGTGATTAATGGCTTTGGCCGAGTTGGCCGGAGTATTGTTAGAGCTATTTACGAAAATGGCTTACAAGATGAGATTCGCATTGTTGCGATAAATGAATTAGCCGAACCTGAGGCGATTGTTCATTTATTGAAATATGATACTACCCACGGCCGATTTAAGGCTGATGTATGTATAGAGAATAACAGATTAAAAGTGAATGATGATTCAATTCATTTGTTGAATGAATCAGATTTAACTCAACTGCCATGGATGAACATGAGAGTTGATGTTGTAATGGAATGTAGTGGTGTTGTTCGAGGTTTTGAAGATTCATATATTCATGTAAGGCAGGGGGCTAAAAAGGTATTATTATCTCACCCAGGCGATACTCACATGGATGCCACCATAGTTTATGGGGTAAATCAGCAAAGCTTGAATGCTAAAGATAAGATTGTTTCGGCAGCGTCTTGTACTACTAATGCATGTGTACCTGTCATTACTGTCTTGGATGATGCATTTGAGATTGATAGCGGTAGTGTCACTACGATTCACTCTGCTATGAATGATCAACAAGTCATTGATGCATACCATACAGATTTACGCAGAACTCGCGCAGCAAGCCAATCTATTATTCCTGTAGATACTAAACTGGCTGTGGGTATAGAAAGAATTTTGCCAAAATTTGCGGGCAGGTTCGAAGCTATTTCTGTAAGAGTTCCAACAATTAATGTCACGTCTTTGATTTTGACTGTAACTGTAAAAGACGAAGTTAAAATTCAAGATGTAAATAATGCAATAAAAAAAGCGGCAACAGGGGCTTTAAAAGGTATACTCGATTATACTGAAGACCCACTAGTATCATCCGATTTTAATCACGACCCTCATTCATGCATTGTTGATGGCACACAAACTCGTGTCAGTCATGGCAAACTTGTTAAAGTACTAATTTGGTGTGATAACGAATGGGGTTATGCAAATCGCATGATAGATGTATGCCGAGCAATGATGAAATAAATCGACAGATTTGACACAAAGTAAGACTAAAATAAATATATAATTATCGGAGAGAAACATGTCAGTAATAAAGATGACAGACTTAGACTTAAACGGAAAAACAGTTTTAATTCGTGAAGATTTAAACGTTCCATTAAACGAAGGCGAAATCACTTCAACTGTTCGTGTTGACGCTGCTATCCCTTCTATCCAAGCAGCATTAGATAAAGGCGCAGCTGTTTTAGTTATGTCTCATTTAGGTCGCCCAACTGAAGGTGAATTCTCAGAAGAATTTTCTTTAGCGCCAGTTGTTGCTTACTTAAACGAAAAGTTATCAGTACCAGTTACTTTAGCGAAAGATTACCTAGATGGTGTTGATGCTAAAGCGGGTGAAGTTGTTGTTTTAGAGAACGTTCGTTTTAATCTTGGCGAAAGTGCTGATGATGAAGTGTTATCTAAAAAATTAGCTGCATTATGTGACGTGTTCGTTATGGATGCATTTGGCACAGCACATAGAGCACAAGCTTCTACTCACGGTGTTGCTAAGTATGCACCTGTTGCAGCAGCGGGTCCTTTATTAGTAAATGAATTAGATGCATTAGGTAAAGCTTTAGGTAACCCTGAGCGTCCTTTAGTTGCTATTGTAGGTGGTTCTAAAGTTTCTTCTAAATTAACGGTTTTAGACGCATTTTCTAAAATTGTTGACGTATTAGTTGTTGGCGGTGGTATCTCAAATACTTTCGTTGCTTCAGCGGGTAACGAAGTTGGTAATTCTTTATATGAAGAAGACTTAATTCCAGAAGCTAAACGTTTACGTGAAACTACAGAAGTTATTTTTGCAACTGACGTACGTACAACAAAAGATGGTTTCAGCGATTGGAGTCATGACTCTAAAACTGAAACTAAGAAAGTTAACGAAATTCAAGCTGACGAAGAAATTATCGATTACGGTCCAGAATCAGCAGCTAAAGCGGCTGAAATTATCAAGTCGGCTAAAACGATTATTTGGAATGGCCCTTGTGGTGTTTTCGAATTTGATGCTTTCTCTAAAGGTACAGAAACAGTTGCACGTGCAATTGCTGAAAGTGAAGCTTTCTCAATTGCTGGTGGCGGTGATACATTAGCAGCAATCGATAAGTTTGATCTAGCTAACGACATCTCTTATATCTCAACAGGTGGCGGTGCATTCCTTGAGTTTGTTGAAGGTAAAGAGTTACCTGCAGTTAAGATTTTAGAAGAAAGAGCAAAAGCTTAATTTCTCTCTATTTTTTGACTTTTAAAAGCCACTTTCGAGTGGCTTTTTTGTTTTTAGTCTTGGTAGATTGTAAACTATTTATCGCGAAAATTAGGGTGCCAGAACAGTTTCAACTTGTAAAAATGGCATATTTTGTGTATCTTTCGCGCCAGTTAATTTTCACTTAGAGGTTATTATGCGAATTATTTTATTAGGTGCTCCGGGCGCTGGTAAAGGTACGCAAGCCCAGTTTTTAATGCAGCAATATGGTATTCCGCAAATTTCTACGGGTGACATGTTACGCGCAGCAATTAAAGCTGGCACTGAAATGGGTTTAGCAGCCAAAAAAGTTATCGATGCAGGTCAATTAGTTTCAGATGAAATTATTATTGGCTTAGTTAAAGAGCGTATCGCTCAAGACGACTGTAAATCTGGCTTTTTATTAGATGGTTTCCCAAGAACGATTCCACAAGCTGACGCTATGCTAGAAAGCAAAATCGATATCGATTTTGTACTAGAATTTGATGTGGCAGATGAAGTTATCGTAGAGCGCATGAGTGGCCGTCGTGTACACCCAGGTTCTGGTCGTGTTTATCACATGGTTTACAACCCACCTAAAGTGGAAGGTAAAGATGATGAAACAGGCGAAGATTTAATGATTCGTCCTGATGATGAGCCAGAAACAGTTAAGAAACGCCTAGATATTTATCATGAGCAAACAGAACCACTAGTTGCTTATTATCAAGATTTAGCTGGCAAATCTTCAACTCAGTATCATAAATTAGATGGTACGCAAGCAGTTGATGCAGTTAGCTCACAATTAAAAGAGTTACTAGGTTAATTCTTAGTTTAATTTCGAGAATTTAAAAACCCCGTTTAGGTTAACCTAAACGGGGTTTTTTATTACATGGGATTAGAAACTACTAATACGGACCATTGGTGACACTAGGATCGTCCCAAGTCGCATGCCAAAATTGATTACCGTGTAGGTAGAAGATACTATCTAACGACAGGCTATCGTCTTTATGTAGTATGGCTCTGTCTTCGTAGCTGCCGATATAAGCATTGCCATCTAATGCTGGCTGCACACTGGATTTATGGTTTAGTGCTGTACTCGAATCCTGTGTCTTAACTTCGAATAAAGCGAGTTCTGTCGTTTCACGCCAAACACCAGTGTCAGCAGTCTGAGTGACCCCCCAGGTTTGTATCGGTAGGGCAAACCTGTGCTCATCATCTGATATTTTTAGGTAAGTTAAAGCATGGTAATTGTATTCGGCAGGGGTGTAACCATTGGGGAATATTTTTTTACCAATTTCTGTTGGGTTTTGTGGATCACTGACGTCAAACAATACAACTTTGGCACCTTCTTGCGTTGGTGGTGCTATGCTAATGTTGTCAGGAGTTGGTTCCCTTAAAAATCGGTTTTGATCAATTTCTTGGCCAATTGCGAAAATGAGCTTGTCAGAAATTGGGTGCAAGTAAGATGAAAACCCTGGGATTTCTAATTCACCAACAATTTTGGGTGCAGTTTCGTCTGATAAGTCGATAACATAAAGCGGGTCTATTCGCTCAAAAGTCACTATATAGGCTTTATCACCATAGTAACGTACCGCATAAATATCTTCATTTGGTTTACCGATAGGGTCGGTTTCAGTTTCATTTGGTAAGTTAGCGATTAAGTCTAAGTTTTTAGTTGCTGTATTGGCTTTCAGTATGTGTAGTTTGTGCTCTAGTCTGTCATTTTCGTTGTTGTTTCTCAGGCTGGTGACAACCCGTAAATAGCCATTGTATTCGCTAAATCTAAGGTTGGTTTGGTTCCAACCAAAGTGTCCTGTTAGCTCAGTTGATGCGATATAGTCTATGTCTTGGCTGCTTACATTAAATTGATGGATAAAAGATTTTTGGTTGTAATCACTACCATACATATAGATTGAGCTGTCAGAGGCGTATATGCCCTGTATATGGCTATTAACGCAGACAGAGTTAACTTCAGCTGGGTTGTCTAAATTAATGCTTGTTAGTGTGACTATTGCGTCATATCCGTCTTTGTCACTGGCATCAGCCGGCAAGTAACAATTATCACTTGAAACTAAGAGTTTGGTTTCGCCGTCTTGGTTGGTATAACTTGGCATTAAGTCAGATTCTTGCAGGCTAAGGACTTTTTTGTAATTTTCGAGTTCTTCATCTTGAGTTTGAGCAAAAACTAAATTATCCACATTTGGACTAAAGCTGCTGATGATAAAGAGCTTATTATCAATTCTTCGGCTAGAAATCATATAGCCTTCAATTTCATAGCTAACTTGGCTGCTTGGTATACTAGGGGTTGTGACATCAAAAAGTGAGAAATTAAACCTTTGTTGTTGACGACGCCAAACATCAATTGCTAAATCTATATACTGATAGTAGTTATATTGTTCAGACAGGACACTAAGCTTGTTATCTGCAAGGTATAGTCCTTTTATGCTCGAATTTGTCTCTGAACTACCAAGCTCGATTTTAGAGAGTTCTGTTAGGCTTTTATCTGCTTCTCTTTGCATTACTCGAATGTGCGAATTAGCGACTGTTTGATTTTCTGTTGCTGGGTTTAAATCATCAGAAAATACAAAATTAGAATACCGATTAGCAGCAATATAAAATATATTACCATCGTATTTTACTCTGTCGGCTTCATCTACCCCTGCTTCTTGAGTAATGGTTTGTGAAAAACCGCCGCTGGCGTTGTCTGATGCTGCGTCTGCTACCATTTCTGGCGCATAGTTTTTGTAATATTGAGATGAAGCGTTTATGTAAACCCCATTTTTTAGGTAGGTTAAAAACTCATTGTTGTTGCTGGGTCTCAGCGCTGTAAATGACAGTTCGCTAGGGTTTAAGTCTGGTACCTTGGTAATTTGAGTTTCAGTGTCGTCAACCGACACTGATGAGCCGTTACAAGCGGTTAAGCCTATTAAGCTGGTGTAGCCCAATAGCGTTATTAAGGGTATTAATTTCATGCCTCTATTCCTTGAATATTGAAAAATGGTAAGTTAAATATAGTGTAGGCTTAGGCATTTTCAGTTGCCAAGTGCAACCAAATGTTATCAAGTGTTACCGAAGACTATGATTGATGATTTAAAGTGCTAAATTTAGCATAGTATAATTTTACGTTGGAATTGTTGTGAAGCTTAAATGCCTATTACCATTATTGTTTGTTTTTGCGCCATATTCTCTAGCGAGTGAGGCTGAGGTGGCGGCTGATCAAAGCTTGGTTAAGTTAAATACTTGGCATATCTCAGTTGCTATGGGTTATGGAGTGAAAACCAATCCCCTACATTCAGGTGATAATTTTCCACTCATCCTTGTTCCTAGCGTAAAATATTATGGTGAACAAATTTACTTTGATAATGGTGATCTGGGTTACACTTTTAATGAAACAGAATCATATAACCTCAGTTTAGTTGCTAAGTTAAATAGAGAGTTTGCCCATTTTGTCGATTGGCATCCAACCAATATCTTAGGATCTGTCTCTTTTAGCTCTGGTCATTCATTAAGTGTTTCATCTGATAACCTAGATCAAACCATATCTGAATTAGAAAAAATTGCGGGTGAAGGCGATTTTGTCACAAACCCAGGCAATGGTGATCCAATAGATGCACCAGCAGACAGTAAAAATTATAAATTAAGTTTCGCTGAACTGTCTAAACGCCAATGGTCAATTGATTTAGGGTTACAAGCTAATTGGTATTTTGCGCAGCAAAGTCAATTAAGTTTAGGTATTTATACTGATGTGTTTAACCGTCATGGCGGACAAAATATAAACTTAAATTTGAGCCATTATAGCTATTATTTCAATCGTTGGAAGGTGAGGTACAAGTTAGGGATAGAATGGCTCAGCTCTGATTTAGTTAATTATTATTATGGTGTTAGCGCGGCAGACAAAGTGCACTCAGATTATTATTATCAAGCTAAATCGGCTGTTTTACCTTATGTTTCGATTAGTCCTAGTTACCCAATTTCGTCTTCATGGCAAATACTAGGCTCTTTTAGTTATCAAAAGCTAGATGAGTCGATTAAATCCAGTCCAATTGTAATCAAAGACAATAGAATGACTCTCTTCGCTGGGGTTAATTATGTTTTTTAGCTTTGGTCGGCATTTAGTAATGCTCCTGGCGTTAATTTGCATAACGACTAGCCTTTTTAGTCATGCTTATACTTCAATTCAAGCTGAATTTTATGTTAAGCCGATTACTTGTGTGGTTTTAAAGCAGGGAGACAAGTGTCGTTTGTTAGCTGAATTTAGTTGGCGTTTACCAGATGCCAAAGCTGTGTGTATTTGGCAAGATGATACCAAGTTAAATTGCTGGAGAGCAAGAATGCAAGCGGTTGAACGTATAATGCTAGAGTTAAATCAAACCAGTCGATTTTATTTACGGACAGAATCTGAACAAGTGATTGCAAAACAAGAGATTCAACTTAATACCCTACAAGCCAAGCAGTACAGACGCAGATTACATTCGGATTGGAGTTTATTCTAGTATGTTACATATTGCTTTAGTCGAAGATGATCAAAGGCTTGCACAGTTAATTAGTCAATTTTTACGCCAAAATCAATTTAAAGTGACAGTGATTGACAGAGGGGATCAAGCGATTGAATTTATTCTGGGCCAAAAACCCGATTTAGTGATACTAGATATAAACTTACCTTACCTTGATGGCTTTACGATTTGCCGCTCAATTCGTAATGTTTTTGCCAGCCCCATTTTATTTTTAACCGCTAAAGACAGTGATTTTGATCATGTTTCTGGATTAGAAATGGGCGCGGATGACTACATTATCAAACCGATTGAACCACATGTTTTATTAGCGCGGATTCATAATGCGTTAAGGCGAGGTCAGCCAAAAATAGAGTCTCAGTCCAACAATCACAAGCTACAATTTGGTAAATTGAGTATAGAAAAACATTCCCGTATTGTGACTTATGATGGACAAGACATCGAGTTGACTAGCCATGAATTTGAGTTGCTCTGGTTACTCGCCAGTCACGCTGGTGAGGTGCAAAGCCGTGACTACATACATAAACAAATGATAGGGCGAGAATATGATGGCTTAGATCGTAGTGTTGATGTTCGCGTCTCTAGGTTAAGGAAAAAACTATTTGACGACATTAATAAGCCCTACCGATTTGTGACGGTTTGGGGGAAAGGGTATGTATTTAGTGCAACTGCTTGGGATTAAATTTGACTCGGTTATTTATTAGTTTATATCTGTTGATTATAGCTGGACTGCTGAGTATTGGCTGGCTTGGTGAACAAGTTTGGCAGGCTTATCAACCCAAACAGGATAATAGATTAGCTTTAATCAAAGGCTACACGGCTTTATTACCAGATTTATTACAGCATGCGATTGTACAAGGTAATGACGAAGCGCTGACTGATAAACTTCTAGAAATAGAAACTAAACTTCAAATACAGCTACAAGTGATAGCCAATGACAAGATTCAACTCAATTTCCCTGATCATCAAGAAGCTATCATTAGTTATACAGACGATAATCAAATGATGATTTATCAAAGCTGGCCTGCACATCATTCATTAATCCAACTTGGCCCAATTAAGTTAGAGCAAGATAAAAGTCACTTAAAATCTGCGTTTCAAGTGTTTAGTTATTTGTTGCTCGCGTTTTTCATTGCAGCTTGGACTTGGCCGCTATGGCGCGATTTAAGAAAACTGCAATCCTCTGCCCAATATTTTTCACAGGGTGAATTTGATTATAAAAACGATATTCACCAACAATCTGTGATTAAACCCATTTCAAATAGTTTTGAAGCTATGGCTGCGCAAATTAAGAGTTTATTAGCAGAGCAAAAATTATTGGTTAATTCAGTAAGTCATGATTTAAGAACACCTATCTCAAGATTAAAGTTTGGCCTAGCTTTATTACCTGAATCTAGCCAAGCAGCTTTACCTGAAATTAAGCAAGATATTAGCGACTTAGAAAACTTGATTGATGAATTACTAAGTTATGCTCGATTAGAACAAGATTCTAAACAACTCAATTTAGAAATGGTAAATGTATCTGAATTATTACTGAATCAAGTTGAAAAACTAACCAAAACGACAGCACTAAAATTAAATACTGATCAGGTTAAGGAATCTAATTGGTTATGTGATGGCCACTTAATTGAACGTGTTATTCAAAATTTACTGACTAATGCAATACGTTTTGCTCGCGAACAAGTACAGTTAAGTGTCTCATCTAACAAGGCGTACTTAGTTATCGTGATTGAAGACGATGGTATTGGCGTTGAATCTAAAGACTATCAAACTGTATTTAAAGCTTTTTCAAGGTTAGATAACAATCATAAAAAATCGAGTGGATTTGGTTTAGGCTTAGCTATAGTCGAAAAAATCTGTGTGTGGCATCAAGGTTACTGCGAGCTGGCTAAATCCGATTTAGGCGGCGCTAAATTTAGTGTTTATATCCCTAAACAATCCATTAATTAAGCCATAGACTTGATTTGCTCACCAAATAAGTTAACTTGGCACACCATCTGCATTAACCAAACTAAATTGACATAAGTTCAATATTTTGACGTTTGGAGACTGTGATGAAAATTGGTGCTGATAATCTATATGCTGAAATGCAAAGTATGGCTTTAAAAGCCAACCAAACTATTCGTCCAGAAATCTCAGTTGAAAGTACGCAAGCCGTCAACCCAAGTACTAATCAGTTTGGCGATTTATTGAGCCGTGCAATCAATAATGTTAATGATCTTGGCCATAGTGCAAAAGAAATCACCAATAGATTCGAACTAGGCGATACTAATGTTTCATTGGCTGATGTTATGATAGCGAAAGAAAAATCGAGCTTAGCATTTGAAGCGACTGTTCAAGTACGCAATAAAGTACTTGAAGCTTATGAAAAAATTATGCAAATGCCTGTTTAATTAGGTTGGAGTAATATTAAGTGGCAGAACAAGCAGCAACAACAGATATCGCGGTAAATGATGGACCTTACGAGGGCTCAGAAGCATTGCCGGAAGAGCAAAAATCTGGCTTTTTAAGTTCATTTACTGGCGTCGATATGTTACGCCAAGTTACCCTTATTTTAGCCTTAGCCATTTGTTTAGCCATTGCCATTTTCATTATCGTTTGGGCCCGAGAACCTGACATGCGTCCATTAGGTAAAATGGAAATGCAGGAGCTCATCGAAACCTTAGACTTCCTAGACACACAAAAAATTGAATATCGTTTAGATGGCGATGTTATCTATGTTATCGAAGATGAATTCCAAGATATAAAATTGCAAATGGCTCGTTCTGGTATGAGCAGTGAGCCAGCAACAGGTGCTGATATTTTATTGACAGATATGGGATTCGGTGTCAGTCAAAGGGTTGAAACTGAAAGATTAAAATACAGCCGTGAGCAAAGCTTAGCTAGAACAATTGAAGAGTTGCACACGATTCAACGTGCTAAAGTTTTACTCGCTATTCCAAAAGAAAATGTATTTGCCCGCCACGAGAAAAAGCCAAGCGCGACTGTTGTTTTGACAATGAAACGCGGCAAAATGTTATCAGCAGAAGAAGTTGATTCTGTTGTTGATATGGTGTCTTCAGCTGTACAGGGAATGGAGCCAACTAGAGTCACAGTGACAGACCAGAATGGTCGTCTATTAAACTCGGGCTCGCAAAATGATTTATCTGCTAGATCGCGTAAAGAATATGAAATAGAACAGCAAAGAGAAGCTGAATATATAGAAAAAATTGACTCTATTTTAATTCCAGTTATTGGTTTAGGTAACTACACTGCACAAGTTGATGTGACTATGGATTTCACTTCGACAGAACAAACTCAAAAACGCTATAACCCTGATTTACCCGCTGTTCGTAGTGAAATGACGTTGGAAACTAATTCGTTAGGCAATGGAGCTATGGGCATTCCGGGCGCTTTAAGTAATCAACCACCGGTCGAATCTGATATCCCAGCAATTGCGAAAGCAGGCTCATCAGCAGGCGCATCACCTAGTAAAAGTCACAGAGAAGCCACTAGAAATTACGAATTAGACACTACCATTAGCCATACGCGCCAGCAGTCTGGCGTTATTCGTCGCTTAAGTGTTTCGGTAGCTGTTGATTACATTGGAAAATTAAATGACAACAATGGTGAGATGGAATTTGAACCAAGAGGTGCGGCTGAATTAACCAATATTCGTCGTTTATTACAAGGTGGGATAGGTTTTGATATTCAACGCGGTGATACCTTAGAAGTTGTTACTATTCCTTTTGCTAAACCAGATTTGGGTGATTTAGAGAAAACACCATTTTGGAAAGAACCTTTATTCTTTAAAATGGTTAAGCTAGCCTTAGGCGCAATCATTATAATCGCTTTAATCTTTGCTGTTGTACGTCCAATGCTACGTAAACTTATCTACCCAGAAGATGTCACTGATGAATTTGATGATGCTTCTATATCATCAGGTGTTGATTTAGGTGACGAAACCATTAGCATGTTATCTACTGATTTTGATGAGAGTGCTGTAGGCTTTAATACAGATGGTACTTTAATGTTACCTGACTTACATCAAGATGAAGATGTATTAAAAGCAGTTCGTGCACTAGTTGCTAACGAACCTGTATTATCCTCACAAGTTGTAAAAGCGTGGTTAAGCGAAGATGCCTGATTCTGAAGAAAGTGGATTTGATATTTCGCGCCTAGATGGCGTTGAAAAAGCAGCAATACTATTACTGAGTTTATCAGAAGAAGATGCTGCTCAAATATTAAAACATTTAGAGCCAAAAGAAGTTCAAAAAGTGGGTATGGCAATGGCGTCAGTCGATGACTTTAGCCAAGCTAAAATTACCGCTATCCACAAACAGTTTATTGATGATATACAGCAATTTAGTACCATAGGTTTCCAAAGCACAGAGTTTGTTCGTAAAGCTTTAACTGCCGCTCTAGGTGAAGATAAAGCCGGTAATTTAATTGAACAAATCGTTATGGGTAGCGGTGCTAAAGGCTTAGATTCGCTTAAATGGATGGATTCTAAGCAGGTAGCTAACATTATTCGAAACGAGCATCCGCAAATTCAAACTATCGTATTAGCTTACCTTGAACCTGAACAGTCCGCTGAAATTATGAGTCAGTTCTCTGAAAAAGTTCGATTAGACTTAATGATGCGTATCGCCAATTTAGAAGAAGTACAGCCAGCTGCATTACAAGAATTGAACGAAATTATGGAGAAACAGTTTGCGGGTCAAGCGGGCGCTCAAGCTGCGAAAATGGGCGGCTTGAAAGCTGCTGCGGACATAATGAACTACCTAGACACGAATGTAGAAGGTCAGTTAATGGATTCAATCCGTGAACATGACGAAGAAATGAGTCAACAAATTCAAGACCTTATGTTTGTTTTTGATAACTTGGCAGATGTGGATGATAAAGGCATACAAGCTATACTTCGCGAAGTACAGCAAGAAGTATTAATGCGCGCGATTAAAGGTGCAGATGAAAGCCTTAAAGATAAAATACTGGGTAACATGTCTAAACGTGCTGCCGAATTGCTATCTGATGATTTGGATGCAATGGGACCAATTAGAATTAGTGAAGTAGAAGCAGCCCAGAAAGAAATTCTTTCACTTGCACGACGCTTAGCTGACTCAGGCGAAATTATGCTTGGTGGCGGTGGTGGTGAAGAGTTCTTATAACTTAGTGATTAATTGCCAACCTTTTTGTGGGATCAAAACCTAATGAGTGATGATTTAAAATTTAGACGCTCGATCCCTAAAGATGATAAAGCGTTAGAAAAACTGAAAACTTGGTCCATTCCTCAAGTCGAGAATGAATTAACCAAAGCCGAACAAGAAAAAACCAATGCTTTAGGTAAAAGTCGAACTTGGGTTTATGAAGCACCTGAGCCAGAGCCCGAAGAAATAAAGCCACCGACGCTAGAAGAAATAGAAGCGATTCGCAAAGCGGCTTACGAAGAAGGCTTTGCTGAGGGTAAAGCGGAAGGTTTTGAAGCTGGTCAAGCCGAAGGCAAAGAAGTTGGACATAAAGAAGGTTTTGAAGCTGGCCAAGTAGAAGGTCACGAAGCTGGATTGGCAAGCGGTACGAGTTTAATGGAAGAGAAAGCTCAAACTTGGAACATGCTGATCGAACAACTCGATAACCCATTAGAGAAAATGGATCAAATTGTTGAAATGGAGCTTGTACAATTATGCCAAGCTTTAGCTAAATCTGTCATTAAAACAGAATTAGTAACCAATCAAGATGTTATTTTACAAAGCCTAAAGTCAGCTGCAGAATTATTACCCTTTAATCATCAAGCCTGCCAAATTTTGGTTAATCCGGAAGACTATCAAGTCATCTCTGAACATTACACTGAAGAAGACCTCACTAAACGTAACTGGCGAATTCATGCAGATCCGACCATAGCTCGAGGCGGTATTGATATTAAAACTGAACTATCTAGTATCAGTTTTTTAATGGATGAGCGGATTCAGGAAATATTCGACGAGTTTAATAACCAATCTAATTAAAAAGCCTAGCAAGTGCACTGAGCTAAATTAATTTAATTAGTCAATTTGGCAAAGCACTTGCAACACCACAGAATAATCTTATTTTAGCCATAGTTGCGTCAGGTTTTTGACTTATGTCACTTGCTCAAAGAATTTCACAATATCAAAGCCAAATACCTAGCTGCCGACCAAAAGTAGCAGGACGGTTAACTCGTGTGGTTGGTTTAACGCTGGAGGCCATCGGTTGCCAAGCTGCTATTGGAGATTTATGCCAAGTCGAAACCAGTACAGGCTATATTGATGCTGAAGTTGTGGGCTTTGAAGGCGAAAAAATCTTCTTGATGCCGAATGATACTATTTCGGGTGTACTACCCGGCGCCAAAGTTATTCCTAAATTAGGTCAAGTTGACTTTCCGTTATCTTCTGAGTTACTCGGTAGAGTAATAGATCCACTTGGTAAACCTTTAGATGGTAAAGGTAAATTAGCTAAATCAGATGAAAAATATAAATCTGTTAAAATTAATCCATTGAATCGCCGAGCAATTAAACAGCCTTTAGATGTTGGTATTAAAGCAATCAATGCTTTATTGACAGTTGGTATGGGGCAAAGAATTGGTTTGTTTGCCGGTTCAGGTGTTGGTAAAAGTGTATTGCTGGGAATGATGACTCGAGGTACGGTTGCTGATGTTATCGTGGTTGGATTAATTGGCGAACGTGGTCGAGAAGTTAAAGAATTTATTGATGAAATATTAGGTGAAGAAGGACGAACTAGAGCCGTTGTTATTGCTGCACCAGCAGATCAAGCGCCAATGGTGCGATTAAAGGGTTGTGAAACCGCATTGACAGTTGCTGAGTACTTCAGAGACCAAGGTTTGAATGTTTTATTACTGGTTGATTCTATTACTCGGTATGCGCAGGCACAGCGTGAAATTGCTTTGGCTGTTGGCGAACCTCCTGCAACTAAAGGATATCCGCCTTCAGTGTTTGCTAAATTACCGGCTTTAGTTGAACGAGCGGGTAATGGTGGAGAAGGTCAGGGCTCAATTACTGCATTTTTTACCGTACTTTCGGAAGGTGATGATTTACAAGATCCGATAGCGGATGCGACTAGAGCTATATTAGACGGTCATATTGTTTTATCGCGAGATTTAGCCGATCAAGGGCATTACCCTGCAATTGATATATCCAAATCTATTAGCCGTGTAATGCCTGCTGTTACTAGCCCTGAACATCAGCAACAAGCTCAAATTGTTAAGCGTTTGTATTCAGCTTACGAAAATAGCCGAGATTTAATTACTATAGGTGCTTATACCAAAGGATCAGATCCCGTTGTTGATTCTGCGATTAAATTAAAGCCGAAAATGGATCAATTTCTTCAACAGGGCATGCTAGACATAATTCCATATGATGATGGTTTAACGAATCTAGCTAATATTACCGCGAGTTTTAGACCCTAATGGTGAATAAACAATTACTCCTTATTGCTGAAATTGAGCAAAAAAAAGAAGACCAACTCGCATTGCAGTTTGCTCAAGCTCAGCAAGCTTTAACTGCTCAATATGAAAAAATGGCTGGTTTAGAAAAATATCAGCGTGATTATATGGAAAATATTATTGAGCAGGGGAAAGGTGGTATCTCTAGTACGAGTATGTCTAGGTTCCAAGCGTTTGTTTCTCAATTAGATAAAGCCTGCGGACAGCAAAAAGATAATATTGAAAAAGCAGAAAAAGTCGTAGATCAAAGACGTGCTTTATGGTTGCAACAACAAAGGAAAAGGAAGTCGATCGAGCTAGTTGTCGAAAAGCAAAAGAAGTTACATCAGGTCAAATTAGGGCGTGAAGAACAAAAAATGTTTGATGAGATAGTGACTAATAGGTTCGCAAGACGCTAGGGCTTTTTGCTCTTTTGGTACGAAAATTGTAACACATTTAAATACGTTACTAAGTTAGTCAGAATTTTTACTAAAAAATTATTATTATATTTTAACTAATTGAATTTTATTGTTATTTTTGAGAGGGTGAAATGCAGTACATTGCCAATACACAACCAAATATTGCCGCATTAACTGTAGCTAAAACAAATAAGCCTGCTGAGGTTGTTTCAGACTCGAAGGAATTTGATAATTTAATCAATCAGGAACAGCTAAAGCATCAAGCATATCAGGATAAGCCATCTCCTCGATCAGCTAACCGACCTATCGAAAATTCAGTGCCTAAACAAGAAGCAGCCTCGACTTCGAAAAACCCTCAAAGTCATACTGAAAATGCGACTGATACGAATGCAAAAAATACTCAGGGAGAAAATAAACAGATTCAATCTGAGGCTGATTCAAATAAAGCGACAGAAAATAAATCAGCAGAAGGTAAAACATCAGATTCGACAAAGCCGAATCCGGCATTAGTTTCAGAGAACAAAGAAAAAACATCAAAAAATGAAGCAGAATCGAAAGCGGATTTTAAAGATAATAATTTGGATAACACTAACTTAGAATCCTCTGACGAAGCATCCACTGAATTCGATTTACTCAGCTTTCTGAATAATTCTCAACAAGTTAAAACCGATACTAAGTTTTCAGCAGAGTCAAAAGCCACTAAAAATGCAGATGTTTCGGTAATTAGTAAAGCTATCTTAGTTGAAAAAGAAGCTGGTAAAGCTGAAGCCACCGGAGAACTAACCAAAAAAGCAGGGTTAGATGGTTTATTTGAGACTGCAAACAAGGCTAAATCTGTTTTTAATGCCAGCACCAATGAATTCGCAAAGCACTTACCCAAACAAAGTGAAAAACCTGCTAGTTCAGATGCAGTGGATTTGTTAACCGCAAGCAAAGGTAAACAAAGTGAGGAAAAGCCGGTCGAGACTAAGTCTGTGATGATTGATAACTTGGGCTTGAAGAATCAAGATTCACTTAAAGAAACAGATTCGGGTAAATCACATGCTGCCAAGACAGATATAAAAGAAGCAATAAAATCAGAAGCTAAACCAGAATCTAAATTAGAGACTAAAACAGAAGCTAAAACAGAAGCTAAAACAGACCAAGATAAGGCTGAAGTTGAAAAATTGGATACTAAGCTGGCAGCTAAAGGTACAGATAGTACAGAGACCAATTTAAAAGGTGATGAACAGGTAAAAGACAGTCAGGAAGCAAAACTAGCGAAAGCCAAAGATTCAGAATTGAGCCAGTTAGATAAAGTAAATGAAAAGCTGAACGATAAGAAAAATAGCGAAGACGAAAAACAGGCGGCACAAGTAAAAGTAGATAATCAAGCTAAGCCTGATGCTCAAACCGTCGTAATGGTGGATAAAAAAGCCAATCAAACCGAAGAGAATTTGAAGGACGGTAAAACTCAGTTAAGCCAAGAAGAACTAAATCAAGTGAAATTAAAACCAGCACAGGATGGAACTGAAGGCGAGAGCAAGCCCGTTAAATCGGAAGCTGAAAATAAACCTGCAGAAGCTAATAAAGGCCAATTAACTAAAACCGAAATTGATAAATTAAATCAAGACGCAGTTAAAGATAAATTGAATAATGAAAAATTCGCAGCTGAATCTAGATTGGCCGAGAATCAAGTTGCTAATAGTCAGGAGGGCGAAGTTAAAAACCAAGATGTTATCCAAGCAAAAGACACTAAATCGAACCTGAGTAGCAAAAACCAAAACCAGCAGGGACAAGCTGACGCTAAATTGACTAAACAAGAAAATTTAGAAAAACAATCAACTAAGCCAGACCAAGTGGCAGAACAAAGATCGAATCAAGCGGAAATTGAACAAATACAAATGAGCCAGTTTGCAAATCAATCAGCTCAGGTAGAACAAAGAAGCCAGCAGCTAAATACTCTTGCTGCAACGGCTACTACTCAAGTTACGCAAACAGAACAGCAAATTAAACAAGCAGAAAAGGTACTGGAAAAACAAACCTACAGTTTGAAAGAGCAGATTCAGTTAAGTAAACCAGAAGCCGCATCCCAACTGAATGATTCGGTCAAATTTATGATGAACTCAAGCTCCCAAATGGCCGAGCTGAGGTTAGATCCGCCAGAATTAGGTAAAATGCAGATCAAAATTAGTATGAATGGTGATGTTGCAAGCGTTAGCATGGTGGTGCAGAATCAGCAAGCTAAAGAAATGCTAGATCAAGCAGTGCCTAAACTGAAAGAATTACTTGAAGAGCAAGGGATACAGTTAGGTGAATCACATGTTTCACAGCAGCAACAAGAATCGGGTGGTAAATCGGCTACTGGTCGGAATGGTCAAGGAGCTAATCCAGATAATACGACTGGAATAGACGGAGGCGAAATAATCTCTGAGCAAAAAATTGTTAATGGTCACCTAGGTGAAGTTGATTATTATGCATAAAATGATTTTGCTTCGCTAAAAATCCGTTAAACTAAGATAAGTTATCAAAATTGTTGTGAAAATTTTAATCAGGAGATTTTTCCATGGCGGCAGAACAAGAAAAAGAAGAACTACAAGTAGAAGAATCAGGCGGTAAGAAAAAGCTCATTATCATAGTTGCAGCTGTACTTGTCATTGTTTTAGGTGCTGGTGCTTTTTTCTTTATGAGTGGTAGCGATGAAAGTGAAGCGGCAACTGCTGAAGAAGTTACGTTAGACGAAGCCCCCGCTGTTGCAGAAAATGCGGCACCAGCTTCGGTTGATTTAGGTAGTGCTTTATATGTCGCTATGCCGAGGCCTTTTGTATTTAACGTTCCAGGCGCGAGTCGCGATAGATTAGTACAAATTAAAGTTCAGTTATTAGTTCGTGGTGCAGACAATGAAGAAGCAGCTAAAAAACACATACCTTTAATTGAAGGTACATTATTACGAGTGTTTAGTGGCGCAAGTGCTGATGAATTGGGTACAACTGCGGGTAAAGACGCATTAAAAGCGGGTTCATTGAAAGCGGTTCAAGATGAATTATTAGGTATTTCTGGTAGAACAGTCATTGAAAATGTACTCTTTACCGGCTTTGTAATGCAGTAAGCGTTAAAACAAGAAAAACGAATTTAAACTATGACAGACCTATTATCCCAAGACGAAATTGATGCGCTACTACATGGTGTCGACGATGTTGAAGAAGAAGATGTAGAGGAATCGGCTGGTACCCCTGGAAGCTCGGTTGCTAATGCATCTGAATACGACTTTTCGTCTCAAGATCGAATCGTTCGTGGCCGTATGCCCACATTAGAAATTGTAAACGAGCGATTTGCCCGTCATATGCGGATAAGTTTGTTTAATATGATGCGCCGAACAGCTGAAGTCTCAATTAATGGGGTTCAGATGATAAAGTTTGGTGAATATGTCCATACACTGTTCGTACCAACGAGTTTAAACATGGTTAGATTTCGTCCGTTAAAAGGAACGGGCTTAATCACAATGGAAGCTAGGCTAGTGTTTATCCTAGTGGATAATTTTTTTGGTGGTGATGGTCGTTATCATGCCAAAATTGAAGGTCGAGAGTTTACCCCAACAGAAAGACGGATCATTCAGATGCTACTTAAACTAGTATTTGAAGATTATAAAGAAGCTTGGGCACCTGTTATGGATGTATCTTTTGAATACTTAGATTCTGAAGTAAATCCAGCTATGGCTAATATCGTTAGCCCAACCGAAGTAGTTGTCATCAGCTCTTTTCATATTGAATTAGATGGCGGTGGTGGGGATTTTCATATTTGTTTACCTTACTCTATGCTGGAACCGATTCGAGAACTACTTGATGCTGGTGTTCAATCAGACAAGGAAGATACAGATCTTAGATGGAGTAAAGCGCTTAGAGATGAGATCATGGACGTTAAGGTAGACGTCATGGCTAAATTACTGGAATTTGAACTTTCACTTCAAGAGATCATGGATTTAAAGCCAGGGGACGTTATCCCTGTGGAAATGCCAGATCATGTGACAGTCTTCATTGAAGATTTACCGACATACAGAGGTAAAATGGGACAGTCACGTGAGAGCTTGGCAATTAAGATTACTGAAAAAATTAAACGACCAGCTTCGGTTAAATCTGAACTTCAGATGGTAACTCGAGGTGGTAGACGAATTGATGCAGAAGCAGAGCTGCGAGAATTAGAAGATTTTGAATAATTGGCCTAGCCAAGTAGAGAGTATGTTATGAGTGATGATATGGACGATTGGGCAGCAGCAATGGCTGAACAAGCTGAAGCTGAAGAGAATGAAGCAGGCGGTGAAGGCGATGCTCAATTAGCTGAATTAGAAGAGTTAAGTGAAGATGGTCCACCCATTTCAGCTGAAGAAAAACGCAAACTAGACACAATTTTAGATATCCCTGTGACCATCTCTATGGAAGTAGGGCGCAGTCAGATTAGCATTCGCAATCTTTTACAGCTAAACCAAGGTTCAGTGGTTGAATTGGATAGAGTAGCAGGTGAGCCTTTAGATGTTTTAGTTAATGGTACGCTTATCGCTCATGGTGAGGTTGTTGTAGTTAATGACAAATTTGGTATTCGTTTAACCGATGTAATCAGTCAAATTGAACGCATTAAGAAACTTAAATAACGTGAAATTTTTCAGCGCTTTTATTCTAGTTTTAATGGTGTTTCCTGCCTTTGCAGAAGCACCAACGCTGGCTACGTCCATTCCTACTTTATTATTGTCATTAATTGCTATGTTAGCTTTGATTTTTGTCTTAGCAACTTTAGTCAAGAAAACTAATCTAGGCCAGATGAAGTCGGGTGCAATGCGGGTGGTTTCAGTTTTGCCTTTAACGGCTAGAGAGAAAGTGATATTGATTGAAGTTGGAGATAAACAAATGTTACTTGGCGTTTCTGCTCAGTCAGTTAACTTACTTAAAGAGCTTGATGAAAAAGTAACCGTACCCGAAACAGACTTTCGTCAAACTATGTCTCAATTTTTGTCTAAAGGGAACAAAGCATGATAAGGATTTTGCTACTCGCGTTGTTATGTTTTAGTCCAAGTTTATTTGCTGACACTGGGATCCCTGCATTTACGGTTGCAGATAATGCCGATGGCGGTAAAGACTACACTATCACTTTACAAGTCGTTGCTTTAATGACAATGCTGAGCTTCATACCAGCTGTTGTGATTATGATGACATCTTTTACTCGTATCGTTATTGTTTTGGGTATTTTAAGGCAAGCAATTGGTTTACAGCAATCTCCTTCAAATCAGGTCTTAGTTGGCATCTCTTTATTCTTAACTTTTTTTATTATGACGCCTGTCTTAGAAGAGATAAACAGCAAAGCAATTCAGCCGTATATTGAAGAGCAAATGACAGCTAAAGAAGCATTTAATATTGCTCAATTTCCATTACGTGCTTTTATGTTGCAACAAACTCGGGTTAAGGATATTGCAACTTTTGCGGAAATAGCTGGCTATGAAAATTTAGATGGGCCAGATGATGTGCCAATGCGGGTTTTAATTCCTGCTTTTGTCACAAGTGAGCTTAAAACTGCATTCCAAATTGGCTTTATGCTGTTTATTCCTTTTTTAATCCTTGATTTGGTTGTTGCATCTGTACTCATGGCCATGGGTATGATGATGTTATCCCCTATGATGGTCTCCTTACCATTTAAACTCATGCTGTTTGTGTTAGTTGATGGCTGGAATTTAACCATGGGCACATTAGCGACCAGTTTTGGCGTTGGGACCTAGCTATTATACATTCACCTTCAATTATTTGAGGCAAACAGATGCAACCAGAAATATTTGTAGATATTTTACAAGAAGCCATGTTTATGGTTATGCTGCTTGTTAGTTTAGTTATTGTGCCAAGCTTAGTTGTGGGTTTAATCGTGTCAATTTTCCAAGCAGCAACCTCGATTAATGAACAAACCCTAAGTTTCTTACCTAGATTATTAGTGACACTAGCAGCGATTATGTATGGTGGCCACTGGGGAATTGGGCGAATGATGGAGTATACAATAGATATGTTTAATCGCGTTTCCCAAGTTGTTGGCTAATGAGTTTTTCTTTACCTCAAATTATGCAATGGCTAGCCGATATTATGCTGCCATTTGTTCGTATCTCAGCGTTACTTGTTACCATGATAGGTTTTAGTGGTAAAACTGTCTCCACTAAAGTTAAGTCCTTATTAGCTGTACTGATTGCCTTGTTAATTGCGCCGACAATACCTAGTTCAGGCTTTAATGAGTTATTTTCGCTACAAGGTTTTTTATTGGTCATGCAGCAAATTTTGATTGGCGTGACCATAGGTTTTTTATCACAAATATTCTTGAACACATTCGTTATGGTTGGCCAAACGATAGCGATACAAACGGGTTTGGGTTTTGCGACCTTAGTTGACCCAGTAAATGGTATCAACACTGCGGCTATTGGTCAGTTTTATGTAATTTTAGCCACCTTAGTATTTTGGGCAATCGATGGTCATTTAATGATGATTAAAATGATAGCCTTGAGCTTTGAAGCTATGCCGATTAATAGTGGCTGGCTGACGCCAGACCAAATTTATAAAGTGATCGACTGGGGTAAATGGTTGTTTATCGCAACGATAACAATGGCGCTAACTCCGATTACCGCTATGCTCGCAGTCACGTTAACCTTTGGTATTATGACTAAAGCGGCTCCTCAGTTAAATATTTTTTCCATCGGCTTTCCGATAACCCAGTTAACAGGTTTAACTGTTGTTTGGTTTAGTTTATCCATCTTTATGCTGCACTTTGAAACAATATGGGAAAGTGCCTCTAAAACCATGTGTAATATTTTGGGGTGTTAGTAGATGGCAGCAGATAAAGACGAACGCACCGAAGACCCCACCGAAAAAAAGAAATCCCAAGCAAGGGAGAAAGGCCAAGTTGTGCGCTCAAAAGAGCTTGCCACTATGATGGTGCTTTTGGGCGGTGGTTTAGGCTTTTTATTTTTTGGTCATTATCTTGCGACTGCCTTGATGGTTGCTTTTAAACAAGGTTTTAAACTCGAAAAAGAAGATGCATTTGATCCGTCTCGTATGTTTGTGCAAATGCAAAATATTCTTGAATTGGTTGGCTTACCTCTATTTGGTATTGTCGTTATGTTGCTCTGTTTTGCTGTAATTGGAAATTTAGCTGTGGGTGGTTTTAATTTTACAATGAAGGCAACCAAAGCCAAATTTAGTAAGTTAAATCCAATTAGTGGGCTTAAAAGGATATTAGGCGTTCAAGGCTTAATTGAGTTAGTTAAGTCGATTGCTAAAGTATTAGTTGTGGTTGGCGCTGCTTACATGTGTTTTCAAATTTATAAAGATAAAATGATGCGAATCAATATAGAAACTATGCCGAGTGGATTGTTTGATGCGCTAGATATCCTATTGTGGATTTTTATTATTTTGTCTATGTCTTTACTAATTATTGCTTTGATTGATGTGCCTTTTCAGATACACCAACATACTGAACAGCTTAAAATGACAAAGCAAGAAGTGAAAGATGAGCATAAAAATTCCGAAGGTGACCCTATTGTTAAGGGACGAATTCGTAAGCTTATGTTTTTAGCCTCTCGCCGTCGGATGCTCGCTGATGTACCTAAGGCTGATGTTGTTGTGACTAACCCGACACACTATGCAGTTGCCATTCAATATGACCCGTTAAAAGCGGGTGCGCCTATGTTGATAGCTAAAGGTGCTGATGAACTCGCTCTGTATATTCGAGAAATTGCAGAAGCGCACGAGATCCCTATCTTAAATGCACCTCTATTAGCTCGTTCAATTTATTACACGACTGAATTAGAAGAAGAAGTGCCTGAAAAACTCTTCTCGGCAGTTGCACAGGTACTCGCCTATGTTTTTGCATTGAAAGAATATAAGAAAGGTAAAAGCAAAAAACGACCTAAGGACTTTTCTCCAAATAAACTGGAGATACCACCAGATATGCGTTATTAAAACTTCTTACTAGGTGAAATATCCAATTCAGGGTTTTAGTTAACACATTTTACTTAATAAGCTTAAATCAAATCGGGCAGGGCAGATGCTTAAGTAACCCAAGTACTTAAACATCTGCAAAATCAGACTAACTTTTGTTACAGTTAATTTAAGCTTTAGCCTCTTGATCTAGGTTGATATCTTGAAAATCCTTAATCTCGATTAAAGATAGGCTTTCTTTCGCAAAGCCCGTTCCTATCTCTTGATGATAATTAAATACAGAATGCGCACCGTATTCAATTAAAGCTTCGCCTTCATCTTTATATTGAGAAATCGCAGCTATTTGTCCCTGATATTGGCACATTTTTAACTGTTGGATAACATTTTTCATATCGGGTAGATTCGGAAGAGCTAACATAATAAGTTTTACTTGGTCTAAATCTACTTGCTCCCAAAATTCAATATCCTCAGCATCCGCTAAGGCAACTGAACGATTCTCTAATTTATGCTTTTCAATCCTATCAGAGTCAGCATCGACCCCCCATACTCGACTACCTATCTGTTTGGCTAGCGCATCATAACTACCACTTCCGACTCGTCCCATACCAACCACTAAAACCTCAGCGCTAACCGGTAAGTTAGGACAGGTATTGTTGACTGTATCAGCGACTTCATATTTGATAATAGACGGTTTATATTTACCAAAATAGTAATGAGCATGTTTGAATATAAAGCTGCTTAAGATAAAAGAAATCGTTACGGATAAAGCAATTGCCACTAACCAGTCAGGTTCCATCCAGTTTTTATCCACGCAAATTTTTGCAACTATAAGACCAAATTCACTAAAATTCATTAACGCCATTGCACTTAAAAAGCTGGTTCTGGCTCTTAACTTAAGCTTGGTGAGGATGGCAAAAAAGATGACAAACTTGATTGGCATAAACAGGATTAATGCAAATGCTAAAGTTAAGGTTTCGTATGTTGGTAGTGCGGTAAAGCCAATCGATAAAAAGAAGCCAATTAAGAATAAATCCTTAAAGTTCATTAACGATTTATAAAGTTCGTTTGATTTTACATGTGAGCTGAGCAACATACCGAATAATAATGCACCTAAATCACCTTTCAGATTTACTGCGTAAAATAATTCGTAGCCACCTAAAGCAAAGCAAAAACCGATCAGAGGTAATAACTCGCCATGACCTGATTTGTCTAATAATTTACCTATATAAGGTCTAAGTGGTATGAGTAAAAATAGGGATAGTGCCCAAATGCTAGGTATAGTGCCTAGTGCAGCGACTAAAAATAATACGGCCGCGAAATCTTGAATTACGAGAATACCAATAGATATTTTACCGTGACGGGTTTTTAACTCGCCTTTTTCTTCTAGAATTTTGGCGATGCAGACCGTACTTGAAAAGCTTAAAGCAAAGCCAATTAATGAAGCTGTTTGCCATGAAATATCAAACATACTAAACAGCCCGATAAAACTAATCCCTATGCTTACAGCGGCAACAAACGCGGTTATTAACACCATAGGGGCGGTAGAACCGACTAATACAACTCTGTCGGTTAGGTCTTTAATTCTAACTTTTAAACCGATTGTGAAGAGTAATAAAGTTATGCCTAAATCAGCTAAAGTAGCTAAATTCTCTAATGGTGAAATGCCATAAGCGTGCATTGCAAAACCAGCAACTAGATAGCCTATCATAGGTGGTAGACCAAATTGCTTGAGTACAAAACCGAAAAGGAAAGTGATGAGGATCCAGTAAAAGTCCATGTTTTTCTTAAATAAGTAAAATCTGGCTTTATATTAAAACACTTAGCTTTAGCTGTTAACTCTATTCTTAGGTTTATTTTGAAAAATTAGTTTAATTTACTATTAGCAAGCGAAGTGCCTAACTCATAGCTTGTAAAACACTATGAGTTAGGTTCAGTGCACTTTTAATGAACCATTAATTCTCAATTAATTTAAATTGTTGATTGTCAGAGTTGCTGCAACCCCATTGATGGATATTTGCCCCGTTATCTTGGCTATTCGCTGAAACATCAACACACTTATCGCTGAGTTTATTACGAATAATGTAATAACCATTGTTTTGCGCTTCAAACTTAAATAGCTGGTTATCATTTCCTGAATAGCCCCACTGATGTATATTGCCACCATTTTGAGTAGAGAAAGAAGCGACATCTAATGCTTTGCCGCTTAATGTATTAATGAGTTTGTACCACTCTCCACTGATCTGAGTTACTTGCCATTGTTTTTGTGTGCCTTGTTGACCAGACCATTGTTGAATGTTGCCCCCGTTGTCTGTGTTAAAACCTGCAACTTCAATATATTTACCACTATGTTTAGCTTCAATATAATAAGTACCATTTACAACACCAGTATTACCAGTATCGTCTGTTGAACTTATATTTAAATAAGCTGAATTGATTAAATTGTTTCCTTCAAATAGTGAGTTATTTGAACGGTCTGAATTCGTTAAGTAATTACCGTTGATTTTTATATTGTGTAAATCAATATTTTTAACTTCAAAAGCGCCATCGGATTGAACTAAATTGGCTTCTTTAACATTGCCATAAATGGTTAAGTTACTGATACTAACATTGCGTACACCTGCATTGTAGGATTGAGCTGACCAGTTAGGAGATTCATGGCGTCTACTACTTGGTTTTAGGTTTAAAATAGCAATAGGATCGCCCCAAACTTGCATGTTGTCGATAGAAATACCTGTACACTCTTGAGTATCACCTAGTTGTGAAGCGACAATACCGTTGTTATTTCCTTTACCTGTCCATTCAGGATAAATGACCTTAGTATTGGTTAATTGGATTCCACCGGTATTATATTTACCTACCCAACCAGCAGTGACGATTGCGCCATTATAACTTGGCCATATTAGGTTGTTGTCACCAGTCATGCCAAATGCGTAGAAGGCATCATCCACTGGGCGGATGAAGTTGTTTTTAACGATAGAATTATCACCAGGTCGCATTCCGTCATTGTTACCGTGCCAGCCCCAAATTTTAACTCTGTCTATAACAGCATCACTTCCAACAACAATGCCGTGCCACATAAGATCTCCAACAATAATGCCACGAATGTTGACGTTTTTAGCGCCATTCAAAGAGATGGCTTCTGTCATGGCACCAGAATGAACAAAATCTGGATCATCTGGACGCCAGAAAGGACCTGAATTAGGTGAGTTAGGATTATTTCTATGTTCTCCCATATAAAGTAAACCACGGCCATAAATTTCGACATTAGGCGCAACATTAAATCCAGTTTGGTTATTTGAATTAACGCCGGCGATTGAACCTGCAACGACAGCGCCAGGGGCTAACCATACTTTAGCGCCAGATGTAATTCTGATTCCATCATTACCGAAACGGCTAACCACGTTATGATAGCCATCTCTGAAAACTATGATATCTGCATTTCTTAGTTGAGTCTGACTCGTACTGGATGAGTAAACTACTTTGTTTGAACCACTTGGCTCGTTTAGGTCGTTGTTGATAGGATCAGCAAACAACATCATCATATTTTTAACGACAGTATGGCCATTATTCGATTTTTGGTTGTCACTTAGTTTAAAGTTGATAGCAACATATTTAGGGTTATTGAGTTTAAATTCTATGGTGTTGTCATTAATTTTCTTAATGGAGCCGTCGGAGTTAATAACCTCAATATTAGATAAATTTGTCGCTAGGCTACCTGACATATTTTTTTTAATCACTCGGACAGTAATCGCCCCGGCACTAGGATCAAACGAAAAAGCGGAAAAATTAAAGCTTCTCTGCTTGAAAAGGTTATTTTGAGATGAGGCGATTAATTCATCTTGTGATTCTGTCATAAGTGTTTTAACAGTCATAAAACTACCTGTCGCTTGTTTTACCTTTACTGTGTAGTAACTTGATGTTTTCAAATAACCTTGATCGCTAGGCCAGTTGGGGATGATAACCTGAGCGTTTAATTGTGTTATCGCAAGAGATAGCACAACAAGACACAAGATGTAAGCATGTTTGAAATAGTTAACCATAAATTCCTCATTAGTTAGCTTGAATATAGCTTTATGTTATTAGGTGACTTCAGTGTTAACTGTATGTTTATTTTATGTAACGCGTGATGACTAGTTGTTCCTAAATGACTGACTTAATGTGTAACGATATTTTCTTTATATTAATCATTAAATTAAGCTATGAATGACACCCTTCTTGGTGAATTGCTAATGGCGTTTTTAATAGCTGAGATATTTAAGGTTATTGTAGGTTTAACCCACTACGCTTCATTTCGAGTAAAAACTTGCCAATAATTGGTTTAGAAATTTTTAGTCATGGATATTTCAATGAGTAAATAGGTACTTAAAGAAGTAATGTTAGATAGTGTATTTCGTCGTGAGTGTTACAGCCTGCTTGCTGCAGGTATCAGCCTCTTTATAAGGAAATATGTAGAGTTATGGTCATCAAGTTTCCTTAAAATTTTATAATAGAATTATTAACTGATGGCGGGAAAATACTAGATTTGGTTAATTATTGCGTGGGTTTTAGAAGTCTTAGCTAAAAACAAAAACGCCAGCATAAAGCTGGCGTTTTAACATTCAAACAAGCTGAATTAAATTACTTCTTCTTTTTCGCTTTTGCGTTAGGTAAGTCAGTAATTGAACCTTCAAAAATTTCAGCCGCTAAGCCAACTGATTCATGAAGAGTAGGGTGAGCATGGATAGTTAATGCGATATCTTCAGCATCTGCGCCCATTTCAATTGCTAAACAAACTTCACCTAATAATTCACCTGCATTGCTACCAACCATAGCGCCGCCTAATAATCTTTGATTATCTTTATCAAAGATCATTTTAGTGAAACCATCAGTTGCATTAGATGCGATTGCACGACCAGAAGCCGCCCAAGGGAATACAGCTACTTCGTAGTTTAAGCCTTGCTCTTTTGCTTCTTTTTCAGTTAAGCCAGCCCATGCAACTTCTGGGTCAGTGTAAGCAATAGATGGAATAACTTTTGGTTCGAAGTAATGTTTCTTACCAGCAATAACTTCTGCTGCTACGTGTGCTTCATGTACCGCTTTGTGTGCAAGCATAGGTTGACCAACTAAGTCACCAATTGCAAAAATATGAGGTACGTTAGTACGTAATTGCTTGTCTACATTGATGAAGCCACGATCTGTTACTTCAACGCCTGCTTTTTCTGCGTCAATTAAACCACCGTTTGGTGTACGGCCTACAGCAACTAATACTGCGTCATATTTAACTGGCTCTGCTGGTGCATTTTTGCCTTCAAAACTAACGTAAATACCGTCTTCTTTTGCTTCAACAGCAGTTACTTTAGTTTCTAACATTATGTTGTTGAACTTTTTACTAATTGATTTAGTAAAAGTTTTGATAATGTCTTTGTCAGCAGCTGGGATAAGCTGATCCATAAACTCAACTACGTCGATTTTAGCTTCTAATGCGCTGTATACTGAGCCCATTTCTAAACCGATAATACCACCACCTAGGATAAGCATGTTACCAGGAACAAATGGCATTTCTAATGCATCTGTTGAATCCCAAACACGTGGATCATCATGTGGAATGAATGGTAATTTAACTGGGCGAGAACCAGCAGCAATAATTGCGTTGTCAAAGTTTACACTTGTAACTGAACCATCTTCAGCTTCAACTGCAATCGTGTTAGGGCCTGTAAATTTACCGTAACCGTTAACAACCTTAACTTTACGCATTTTGGCCATGCCGCCTAAGCCACCAGTTAATTGACTGATTACTTTATTTTTGTGTGCACGTAATTTATCAACATCAACTTCAGGTTTACCAAAAGTAACACCTTCATGTTCCATGTTTTGTGCATCTACTAAATGTTTAGCTACGTGTAATAATGCTTTAGAAGGGATACAACCTACGTTTAAGCAAACACCACCTAAAGTGCTGTATTTTTCGATTAAAACAACATCTAAACCTAAATCTGCAGCACGGAAAGCTGCTGAATATCCACCAGGGCCTGAACCTAAAACGACTACCTGAGTTTTAATTTCGTTACTCATTTTTATTCCTTAGCTATCAAATGCGGACTTTATTAGCCCGCATTGTTCGTTAGGGCTTAGTTAATTAAAGAACTAAGCGACGAATGTCAGATAAATTTGCTGCTAAATCAACTGAGAATTTAGCGCCTAATGCACCATCGATTACTCTATGGTCATACGATAAGCTTAGTGGGCACATAAGTTTAGGCACAAACTCGCTACCATTCCATTTAGGTTTCATTTCAGCTTTAGAAACGCCTAAAATTGCAACTTCTGGCCAGTTAACTATAGGTGTAAATGCTGTACCACCAATTCCGCCTAAGCTAGAAATCGTGAAACAACCACCCTGCATATCTGCAGATTTTAATTTTCCGTCACGCGCTTTTTTGCTGACTTCGATTAACTCGCGAGATAATTCTTCAATACCTTTCTTATCAACATCTTTAATCACAGGTACAACTAAACCATTAGGTGTATCTACTGCGATACCTATATTGATGAATTTCTTCAATATTAGGTTTTCACCGTCTGATGATAACGAAGAGTTGAAAGTAGGGAACTTAGCTAAAGATTTAGCTGCTGCTTTCATAACAAACACAAGTGGCGTGATTTTTAAGCCGCTTTGAATTTTTGCATGGTAAGCATTTTGTTCTTTACGGAAAGATTCAACGTTTGTGATATCTGCTTCATCAAATTGAGTAACATGTGGAATCGTAACCCAGTTTCTGTGTAAGTTTTTACCTGAGATTTTTTGAATACGAGATAATGGTTGCTCTTCAATTTCACCAAACTTGCTGAAATCAATTTTTGGCGCTGCAAGTACTTCAAAACCGCCAGTATTTGCATTAGAAGATCCTGCCGCTGCTTTTGGTTTAGCAAGTTCAGCTTTAACCCAGTTTTGAACATCTTCTTTTAAGATTCTACCTTTACGACCCGTTGCAGGGACTAAAGTTAAATCTACACCAAATTCACGTGCTACACGACGAACTGAAGGTGAAGCATGTACATTTTTGCTTGGCTTAGCTGGCTCAACTGCTGCTGCAGGTTCAGCTTTAGCTGGAGTTGCTGCCGGAGCAGGCGCCGCCGCTTGAGCTGGAGCACTTGCTACAGGTGCTGGAGCCGGTGCAGAACCTTGAGTCTCAACAATAACAATCAAGCTACCTTCTGAAACCTTGTCACCAACCGCAACTTTAATTTCTTTAACTGTACCAGCTACAGGCGCAGGTACGTCCATAGTTGCTTTATCAGTTTCTAAAGTAATTAAGCCGTCTTCTTTCGCAATTTCATCGCCAACAGCAACTAAAACTTCGATAACATCTACATCAGCATCGCCGCCGATATCAGGCACAAAAATTTCTTTAAGTTCTGATGCTGTCGCTGCTGCCACAGGTGCAGCTTGTTCAGCTACAGGAGCTGCCGCAGGTGCTGGGCTGTCAGTTGCTTGGCTTTGTGTTTCAAGAATTAAAACTAAAGTACCTTCAGATGCTTTATCACCAACTGCTACTTTTAATTCTTTAACTGTTCCAGCTGCAGGACAAGGTACGTCCATAGTTGCTTTATCAGTTTCTAAAGTAATTAAGCCGTCTTCAGCTTCAACTGTATCGCCAACTGCAACTAATACTTCGATAATTTCAACATCTGTATCACCACCAATATCTGGTACTGTTACTTCAATTGTTGAAGTGCTAGTTGCTGCACTTGCCGCTACAGGAGCAGGCGCTTGCGATACAGGCTCAGCTGCTGGCTCCGAAGCAGGTGCTTCAGAGCTTGCATCTTCAACTGTCACAATTAAAGTACCTTCAGATACTTTATCGCCGACTGCAATTTTAATTTCTTTTACTGTGCCAGCAAATGGTGCTGGAATATCCATTGAAGCTTTATCGCTTTCAACTGTGATAAGAGAATCTTCAGCTTCTACTGAATCGCCAACCGCGACACAAAGCTCAATTACTTCTACTTCATCACCGCCCACATCAGGGACTAATACGTCTTTAATTGCCATCTATCCTATCCCCTAATTAAGCGTAAAGTGGGTTAAGTTTTTCTGGATCAATATTGAATTTAGCAATCGCCTCAGCAACAACTTTCTTTTCAATCTCGCCGCGTTTTGCTAATTCATATAATGAAGCAACAACTATGTAGTGCTCATTAACTTCGAAGTGAATTCTTAAGTTTTCACGGCTATCTGAACGACCAAAACCATCAGTACCTAATACGCGGTAATCAGTTGGTACGAAACCACGGATTTGATCAGCATATTGCTTCATGTAGTCTGTTACAGCGATAACTGGACCAGCGCTATCTTTTAATACTTGAGTAACGTATGGTACTTGCTCTTCTGCTTCAGGGTGTAACATGTTGTAGCGTTCGCAAGCTAAGCCGTCGCGAGCAAGTTCATTGAATGAAGTTGCAGAATAAACATCAGAGCTGATGTTGTATTCTTCAGCTAAGATTTTAGCCGCAGCACGTGCGCGCTCTAAAATAACACCAGAAGAAAGTAAAGAAACATTAGCAGTTGGTTTTTTAGCTGCAACGTTTTCTAACTTATAAATACCTTTCTTAATACCTTCTTCTACGCCTTCAGGCATAGGTAACTGAACATAGTTTTCGTTCATTACAGTTAGGTAGTAGAAAATGTTCTCATTGTCGCCGTACATACGCTTGATACCGTCTTGTACGATAACTGCAATTTCATAACCATAAGTTGGGTCATAAGTAATACAGTTAGGTACAGTACCAAAGTGTAGATGTGAATGACCATCTTCGTGCTGTAAGCCTTCACCATTTAGTGTTGTACGACCCGCAGTACCACCGATTAAGAAACCGCGTGCTTGTAAATCACCAGCAGCCCAAACTAAATCACCTACACGTTGGAAACCAAACATAGAGTAGTAGATGTAGAAAGGAATCATAGGTAAATCTGAATGCGAGTATGAAGTCGCTGCAGATACCCAAGAAGCCATTGAACCTAGTTCGTTGATACCTTCTTGTAATACTTGACCTTTCTTGTCTTCACGGTAGTAAGCAACTTGGTCAGCATCTTGAGGTGTATATTTTTGGCCTTCGTGAGCGTAAATACCAACTTGGCGGAATAAACCTTCCATACCAAATGTACGCGCTTCATCAGGAATAATTGGAACGATATTTTTACCGATCTTCTTATCTTTTAATAAGGCAGTTAATACACGAACAAATGCCATAGTTGATGAAATTTCACGACCTTTAGAACCATCTGTTGTTGCTTTAAATGCTTCAATACCTGGTACTTCTAATTTAACAGTCGAATTTTCAAGACGCTTAGGCATAGTACCGCCTAACGCTTCACGACGTTTCATCATGTACTTGTATTCAGCGCTGTTTTCAGGGAAACGGTAGTAAGGTAAGTTTGCTAAATCTTCATCTGCAACTGGTACATTGAAACGATCACGCATGTGACGAATTGCTTCAATATCCATCTTCTTAACACCGTGAGCGATGTTTTTACCTTCGGCAGCATCACCCATACCATAACCTTTAACCGTTTTGGCTAAGATTACGCTAGGACGACCTTTAGTCGCTTTTGCTTTTGCGTATGCTGCATAAACTTTAACTGGATCATGACCACCACGGTTTAAGCGCCAGATGTCGTCATCTGACATATTCGCAACCATTTCTTTTAACTCTGGGTATTTACCAAAGAAATGTTCACGAGTGAATGCACCGCCTTTAGCTTTAAAGTTTTGGTATTCGCCATCAACAGTTTCATCCATTAATTGCTGCATTAAACCATTGTGATCTTTTTGGAATAAAGGATCCCAGTAGCGACCCCAAACAACTTTAGTAACATCCCAACCAGCACCACGGAATGTGCCTTCTAATTCTTGGATGATTTTACCGTTACCACGTACAGGGCCATCTAGACGCTGTAAGTTACAGTTAACAACAAAAACTAAGTTATCTAGCTCTTCACGTGAAGCAAGACCGATAGCACCTAATGATTCTGGCTCATCGATTTCACCATCACCTAAATAACAGTAAACAGTTTGTTCAGAACAATCTTTTAAGCCACGATCCGTTAAGTATTTTAAGAAGCGAGCCATGTAGATAGCTTGCATTGGACCTAAGCCCATAGATACTGTTGGGAACTGCCAATAATCAGGCATTAATTTTGGATGTGGGTAAGAAGATAAACCGTCAGCGAAAGCTTCTTGGCGGAAGTTATCTAATTGCTCTTCAGTGAAGCGACCTTCAACAAATGAACGTGCATAAATACCAGGAGAGATGTGACCTTGGAAATAAACTAAATCACCACCGTCTTTTTCGTTTGGTGCACGGAAAAAGTGGTTAAAACCAACATCGTACAACATAGCTGATGATTGGAAACTAGAGATATGACCACCTAGCTCTAAATCTTTCTTAGAAGCACGAACAACCATCATCATAGCATTCCAACGGATAACAGCACGGATACGCGCTTCTAGCTCGCGGTCACCTGGCATGTTTGGCTCTTGGCCTGCTGGGATAGTATTTTTGTATGCAGTAGTTGCATCAAATGGTAAGTGTGCTCCATTACGGCGAGATGTTTCGATCATCTGCTCTATTAAGTAATGTGCACGCTCTGGGCCTTCATTTTCAAGTACAGATTCAATCGAATCGATCCAATCATGTGTTTCCATTGGATCTACATCGTGATTAAGGATGTCTGACATCAGTGTTTCCTTATTAATATTTAATCTCAAATAACATTTCAAACTGTAAAGTTTAAACTAAGTTAAACTCTAAAATCTGATCCGCATCAACTGAGGGTTCACCTAATATTTTAATCTAAATGAGCTTTCACTTATTTAGGGTTTTTGCTGTAAGCGCCTTAGTACTCTTTGGTTGCGAGTATTTTCAGCACCTAACTGTAATAACGTTTCTTCGATATACGCTAAGTGATGGTGTGATGCATTCCTAGCTTGTATTGGATTACCAGAAATAATCGCATCCATCATAGACTCTCGGTCTGCATTAACTTGTCTAGCAATGTCAGGCTTAGAGTTTAAAACTTTAAAATTCGTTGCTATGTTCTTTTTCAACATAGGCGCCATAGCTTGTATCAAATGCGCTATCACTAAATTGTGTGATGCTTCTGCTATGGCTTTAAAGAACTCAAATATGGCATCTATTTGATCTTTTTCCATATTATCGTTACAGGCAATAATAGCCTCAAAACTATCTTTTATTCGCTGAAAGTCAGCTTGAGTACCACGTAAGGCTGCATAATAGGCTGCAATACCTTCTAATGCGTGGCGAAACTCCAATAAATCAAATTGTGCATCTGGGTTTGAAAGCAATAAATTAAACAAAGGATCGGATAACGAACTTTGTAATTTGTCACTAACAAATGTTCCGCCACCTTGGCGTCTGGTCACTAAGCCTTTCGCCTCTAACATTTGAATAGCTTCACGCAAAGATGGACGTGAAACATCAAACTGCTTAGCGAGCTCTCGCTCTGGTGGTAACTTTTGACCAGGTTGCAAACTACCTTCAAGAATTAGAGTTTCTAATTGTTTTAAAATAACGTCTGCTATCTTGGGTTGTCTAACTCTTTGATAATTCATAACTTTCCATTTTCGGGTAAATGGTCAAACCAATTTAGTGAAATACTTTAGCAAAGATGAACAGCTGTGTAAAATAAAGTCTTAATTTTTTGTTTACATTGTATTTATTAGGATATATATAAGACAAATACTAAACATGCTTAGAATATGAACGTTAGCTGGGTTGAGGCGTTAAACTTAACTAGGATGAAATTAAATACAAAGGCGAACTAAGCTCGCCTTTAGCTGAATATTCTCAGCTTATTTGTGAATGGTTAAACTTTCAAATGTTTTCACTACGCTAGCTTTGTAAGTATTTAGGCTAGCGTTCTTGATGGTTGCCGTCATCATAAAAAATACATTTTCTGATTTAGGCACCTGAACTTGAATGCTTCTGGTATTTTCGATTGCGCCGTCAAAGTCTAAATATAGTCCCATTACACCATTGATATCTTTTGTGCCGCATTCGTATAACTTGATTGTACGATTGAACATGCCAGATAGCTGTTGAGCGAGTGAGCCACATATTTCCTTAACTTCATTTTTATTAGTCGCAACCTTTCCAATTTGCTTCATAATATTGATGTTATCGGCAAAGTTATTTGTGTTGTCGGGCAAAAACAAAAACTCAGCTTTACCATTTAAGATCATAGGTTTTACTTGTTCGAATAAAGCTTGAGGTAATTCCGAGTTAGAATCTAAATTCATTAAATCTGGATTCTCTTTAATTTCTTTTCCGGTTAATGGCGACCAGTTACTTGGAATCTCTAATGAGAAGCCAAAGCTGCTGCTAAAAGTGTCAGCATGAGCAGATAGGTTAAATGCTAAGCTAGCAATTACTAAGATGAGTTTTTTCATTTGTTATCCTTAATTCATTATTATTTATTATTTGCTTTCAATCCCGAAGTTTAACCAAGCTTTAATTGTATTGGCTAGTTTTTTATATCAGTTTGTTTTTAAACCCACTTGTTTCAGTGTAATATATAATCCCATATTTAAGCGTGTAAGTGATGGATATTAGGTTTTAAAGGTTGTAATTTAACGATGAAGGTAAGATAGGCTAGTGATTTTTTGATGACATATTCATGCCTAGTTATCTGTCGGTTGGACAAATACAGAATACATTTTTTATTGTACACTCGAGTAATCAAACCAGACTCAAGCGTTTTTTGAAAAGCTTGTCAGCAAAGGTTATATAGATTTGAGCTGTTAATTGATAAAAATGCTAATGCTTTAACTGACATAGAATAGACGGGTGAAGTTCAAGACCCTATGGAGTTTTAATGCAACATTTTCAAACTAAGCTTAACGCAGACTGGTGTTATAAAAATAGATCTGAAAGAATGAACTATGTTTTTAGTGATTCTGGTTTGAGATCGCGATATTCAAAAGATGCACAGGGAAGAGTTTATTCTGATGGAAATAGTTTCTTTGAATGCGCAGCCGCTGCCTGGTTAGCCAATAAACCGAAAGAGACCATAGTATATTGGTTATATCAGGCGCATATCGCTAAACAAGCGCATTTTTATTGGGTATTAAACCCAGACAAAGTGCATAGTTGTACCCTGCAGGAGTTAGATATAACTTTGTCGGGTAAAAAAATGTTGAACTGGAGTGATGTGCATGATTGGCAAGACGCACTTACTTTAGCCATTATATTTAATGACCAAGCTGCGCTTGCTAATTTAATGCAATATGAGTCGAGAGACTTTATTCACCCAAAAGCAGAAGGGACAAAATTACCTTTTATGCACGCATATTGTGATTTATTAAAAGGCTTTTTTAACCCTCAAGCGAATTTAAAAAACTTAGTACAGGCAGTTGCTGATACCTCTCAGCCTGACAACATACCCAATATTAAACGCTCGCTGGTATATAATGTAATGCTGCCATTTGCTGATTTAATGCTAGCGATAGTTGCTAATAACAAAGAGCGTTTCTCCTTAACCATGCAAAAAGCCATAAAATCACATGTAACTCATTTTAACGATAGTGTTCATGACGGTCTTGAAATTGGTTGGTTATCTATGCCTTTATGTGCTGTCGCCGCGATAGCATATCGCCAGTGTGGTTTTAAACCTGAGCCTAACCCGTACTTTCCAGATTGGTTAGTTTATGGTGATTTTGATGTGAATGTACCTAAACCAGATATTGATATAAGACCATTGTCAGAACAAAAACTAGAAGCAGAGCCATTGAATAAATAAGCGATGAAGCTTATTGCTTAGGGCGAGTGAATCTTTTTCGCTTAATTGATGCAGTCGCAGCGCTCAACGAGCGTGGCGACGATTTTATAAAATAGTTATTAGCTAGGTTTTTACTGCATAGCAAGACTTTCTCATTTCATAATAATGAGCGGCATATTACGGCATTTCGTAATTGGTAGTGTGTTAAAGTTGCTTTGGCTGAATGGCACAGAAAATTTTGATTAATGCAGCGCAAAACCATTGCCTGCGTTCATTCTTTACGGTTTTATTTGATAAGCTGCACAGTGATTTACCGCTGTTAATTATGTGCAGCTGAGGTGATTACAGATTCGATTATAAAGTTAACCAAGCTTGAATAGCATTGGCGAGCTTTTTTACGTCTTGTTGTTGAGATATAAATGGCGGCATCAAATAAATCAGTTTACCAAAAGGCCTAATCCAAACACCTTGCTCAACGAAAAATGCTTGAATTTTGGCCATGTCGACTGCTTGGTCTAATTCGACTACACCGATTGCGCCTAGCACTCTAACGTCTTTTACTTGCGGTAAGTCTGCCATAGGTTTTAAGGCTTCATTTAGCCAACTTTGTATTTGAGATACCTGTTGCTGCCAGTTGTTTTCAAATAACAATTCAAGCGATTGGCAAGCAACGGCACACGCCAATGGATTACCCATAAAAGTAGGGCCGTGCATAAATACACCCGCTTCGCCATTACATATGGTTTCTGCTATGTGTTGAGTTGTTAGGCTGGCTGCTAGTGTCATATAACCACCCGTTAAGGCTTTGCCTAAGCATAGAATATCTGGGCTAATATCTGCCCATTCACAAGCAAATAATTTGCCTGTGCGACCAAAGCCTGTCGCAATTTCATCTGCGATTAGTAGCACATTATATTTTTTAGTCAGTCGGCGGGCATGGCGTAAATATTCAGGGTGATACATGCGCACACCGCCGGCACCTTGCACAATTGGCTCAAGGATTAAGGCTGCTATTTGCTGGTGATTTTGGGCTAAACAGGTTTCTAATGCGCTGATGTCATTTATATCAAAATCTTGCTCAAAGCGAGTTTGCGGCGCAGGGACAAAGAAATGCTGATTAATCACACTAGAAAACATATGGTGCATGCCGTTTTCTGGATCACATACCGACATAGCGGCAAAAGTATCACCGTGATAACCATTTTTTAGGCTCACGAGTTTATTTTTTTGCTTATTGCCTTGGCTGATCCAATATTGAAATGCCATTTTAATTGCAACTTCAACTGCAACTGAGCCTGAATCAGCGAGGAAAACCTTGTCTAAACCCTCTGGCGTTAACTCAACTAATTTTTCGCATAAGCGTATCGCTGGGTCATGGGTTAAACCACCAAACATCACATGCGACATTTTTTGTGCTTGCTCTGTCAGTGCTTGGTTTAGTTTAGGGTGATTATAACCATGTACACAAGCCCACCAAGATGACATGCCATCGGTTAACTCTTGGCCGTTCTCAAGGCATATTTTATTTTTATAAGCATGACTTACTGGGTAAGTCGGCAAAGGGTTAGTTAAAGAGGTGTAAGGATGCCATATATGTTGACGGTCAAACTCTAGATTCATATTAAAGCTCAAAAAATAATCAGATGTTCAGTTTTTAACGCGAATAAGTTGACAGTTTAGCGAGCAAGATTAAACTGTCCACATATTTTAGACCTGTGAGTAATGAGTATTATGCAACAAGCAATTCGCCATGATTGGAAGCTAGACGAAATTCAGGCTTTATTTAAAATGCCGTTTAACGATTTATTGTTTCAAGCACAAACGGTGCATAGACAGCACTTTAATCCTAATGAAGTCCAAGTAAGTACTTTATTATCAATTAAAACAGGTGCTTGTCCTGAAGATTGTAAATATTGCCCACAAAGTGCGCGTTATGATACCGGTCTTGAGAAAGAAAAATTAATGGAAGTTGAAGCTGTACTTGAAAAAGCACGTATCGCTAAAAAGAATGGTTCTACTCGTTTTTGTATGGGCGCTGCATGGCGTAATCCGAAAGACAGAGATATTCCATACATAGTTAAAATGATTGAAGGTGTTCGTGACCTCAATATGGAAACTTGTATGACGCTAGGCATGTTAACTCGCGAACAAGCGATAACACTTAAGCATGCTGGTTTGGATTATTACAACCACAACCTAGACACTTCAAAAGAATTTTATGGCGAGATCATCACAACTCGTACTTACCAAGATAGATTAGATACGTTAGAAAACGTACGTGCTTCTGGTATGAAAGTATGTAGTGGCGGTATTGTTGGCATGGGTGAAAAATCAAATGACCGCGCTGGCTTATTAATGAGCTTAGCCAATTTAGAAGAGCACCCAGATAGTGTACCAATTAATATGTTAGTTCGTGTTGAAGGTACGCCTATGGCAGATCAAACTGATTTTGATTATTTTGAGTTTATTCGCACCATCGCAGTGGCGCGTATATTAATGCCTAAATCGCATGTTCGTTTATCTGCTGGCCGAACTGAAATGAATGAGCAAATGCAGGCTATGTGTTTCTTTGCTGGTGCGAATTCAATTTTCTATGGTGAAAAACTATTAACGACAGAAAACCCAGAAGCAAATGCCGATATGGAATTATTTGCTAAGTTAGGTATTGAGCCTGAAAAACGTCAAGATTACTCTGACGAAGTTCGTGAAGCTGCACTTATCGAAGCTGTAGTTGAAAACCAACAAACTCCTCAATATTACGACGCTAGTATCAATTAATACTCAATATTAATGTTACCCCAATCTTTAAAAGCGGCGCTTGAGACTAAATCTCAGGCGTCTGCCTATCGTCGACGTTATTCTTGTTCTACTCAGGATCAATACATACAAGTTGCAGGTAAAACTTATCTCAATTTTTCTGGAAATGATTATCTTGGTTTAGCAAACTCGGACGAGTTGAAACAAGCATGGCAACAAGCTTCTGATACTTACAGTGCCGGAAGTACGGGGTCGGCATTAATTAATGGCTATCATATAGCGCATCAAAAAGCTGAAGAAAAAATTGCAGATTGGTTAGGTTTTGAATCTTGCTTATTATTTTCGACAGGGTTTTCTGCTAATAGCAGTATTTTAAAAAGCTTAATGACGAATGCTGCCGATTATATTATCCAAGATAAACTCAACCATGCATCTTTAATTGATGGTGGTATAGCCGCTAATGCGAAAAATATTCGATTTCAGCACAATGATATTCAGCAGCTAAATAACAAACTCGATCAAGCTGGTGATAACTATAAATTAGTGGTCACCGAAGGCGTTTTTAGTATGGATGGTGATAGTGCGCCTTTAGCTGAGATTAAACAACTGCTTTCACAACATAATAATACAGGGTTAATGATAGATGATGCTCACGGCTTGGGTGTATTTGGCGCTCAAGGGCAGGGAAGTGCATATCAACAAGGTTTAAACGCCAATGATATCGATATTTTTACCGCAACCTTTGGTAAGGCATTTGGGCTTTCTGGTGCTTTTGTTGGAGGGAGTCAGGACTTAGTTGAGTATTTAGTGAATCATGCTCGCAGTTATATTTACAGTACTAGCATGTCGCCGATACAAGCGGGTGTGATTGCCAGTGCGGTTGATATCGTTAAAAACGCAAGTTGGCGGCGTGAAAAACTTGCTGCGAATATTCAGCACTATCATAAAATGCTGCTTCAGCTTGGTTTGGCCGATGACGAGGCGAATTTGTCGAATAGCGCGATTCAGCCCTTTATTATTGGTAGTAATCAAGCTGCACTCGAACTGAGTGCTCGTTTGCGAGAAATGGGTTTTTGGGTAACTGCCATTAGGCCGCCGACAGTACCAAAAGGTACGGCAAGGTTACGAATTACCTTATCTGCGAGTCAAACGACTCAAAACATTTCGCAATTAGTTGAAGCCATTGCTCAAGTAAAGCAGCAAATTCATGAGGCAGAGGCGTTAGCAGTTTCTGAAGAAAATTTAACAGATAAGTCACTTGCCGAGAAACCTAAATGCAGTTAGCACAAGCGCAAAAAAAATTAGTCACTGAGCACTTTTCTAAGGCCGCTATGAGTTATGACAGTGCGGCGCAATTACAAAAAAATGTATTGGCACATGCATTTAATATCTTAAATCTAGATGCTAAGTTAACCGAGAGTTCAGATTTAATTGATATGGGATGTGGTACAGGTAACCTACTTAATCATATCGAGCAGCTAAACTCATATACAGGCGTTGATTTAGCTAAAGGTATGCTTGATGTTGCCCAACTAAAATTTCAAGATAGACAAACGAATGGCGGGTTGGCGAATTTGTCCGCTTATTGGTTGCAGGCTGATGTGCAAAATACCCAATTAATAGCTGAATCTTATACCCATGTTTTTTCTAGTCTAGTCTGGCAATGGTGCGATTTAGCAGAGGTACTTGCTGAGAGTTATCGTTTGTTAAAGCCGGGTGGTTCAGTTGTTTTTACCACTTTGCTAGACGGTTCATTATCAGAGCTTACTCAGGCGTATAAAGCGCTTGACGATAGTCAGCATGTCAATAAATTTGAGCCTTTAGCCCAATTTAAGCAGGCTTTAAACACTCAAACTTGGCAGTCAGTGCAAACTGAATTTAAAACAGAACATACCGAGTATAAAAATGTTCATGCTTTATTAAGAGAGCTAAAATCTATTGGTGCGAATTCTGTGGTAGATCAAGCTAAACCACAAGCTTTGACTAAAGCAAGGCTCAAATTATTAGAATCTGCTTATCCTAAAAAGTCTAATGGTTTAATCAGTGCAAGTTGGCATGTGGCCTATTGCCATTTAGTGAAGCCGATTTAAACCTATTCAAAAATAGCTCAGAATAAAGCTTATCCTTTTTTTACTGCATTTTATTATTTGAAATCTGCTGGGATAAACCAAGCATCTGGGTTTTTATAATTTGTATCTTGAGTCAGTAAAGGATTCTCTATGTTTAGGTATAGGTTCGTTTTATCATTGATTAAAGGGAACACATGAGCGGTTAAACCATGCCTTTTCATCAGTGCTTCAATTGCGCCTTCTTTAGCTAATTGCTGCATACCCGCTTCTATCCATAGCGCAAGATCTTCATTTTCTTTACGGGTGAAAAAATAGACAGCAAAAGGGTAGTGCAATAAGATCCTATGATAAGCGATGAGATCTGGGTATAGATTTTTTCTCACCTCAACTTCTTTTTCTAAATCATGATAGCCTCTGGGGAAATAGTCGCAGCGGTTAGCATTTAACATGCTAAATAAATTTTCATAAGTCGAAGTGGTAATAACAGGCAAACCAGCTTGTTTTAAGATCAAAGTATCTGGCCAATGACTGCCTTGGCAAGCTGTTAAAGATTTTAGCTGAGCTAGATTTTTGATTTGGTCAAATTTAGCGATTGATTGTTTTTTAATGATAAATTTACGATAACCTATTAAGCCTTTAGTTGTTGGCACTTTAATCGCACGTAAATCTCTTTCATCAATAATTGATGTGCCTAACCAATAAACATCGATTAAATTCCCTCTAAATAATTCTTGTCTTGCTCTGCCTTGCGACATTTCCGCTACTGAATTTAGTGTTGGGATAGCTCTGCCATTAGCGGCTTTGTTAAGCGCTAATAATAACAATTGCTTGTGGTAATCTTGAGATAAGTCTAAGTCTGATCTTGCTTTGGGAATATTCAGAATAGGACTGATCTCTGCCATACTTTTCAAACTAGTCAGTAAGATAAAAGCTAAGAAATAAAGTTTAAAGGCCATTTATATCTATAATTTTGTTTGGTATCAGTTAAATATAGCTTGGAAATCTCGATTTAGCGTGAGTATCTTTTGTTATTTTAATGTATTACAAATTACGGTTTTATGGTACAAAACAACTAAGTTGTAACTTAATTGTGAAATATTTAACTTTAATCTGTCATAAATTGGCTTTTATAACAGGTTTAATGAGTAATAAAAGAAGAATAATATGGATAACTCTCAATCTTACTGGCGCGAAAATCTTCGCCTTATCTTCATTTCACTGACAATATGGTTTGTTGTTTCATTTGGTTTTGGCATATTGTTGGTTGAACCGCTTAACGAGATTCGACTTGGTGGATATAAGCTCGGCTTTTGGTTTGCGCAGCAGGGCTCAATATATACCTTTGTCGGCTTGATATTTTGGTATTCACATAAGATGAATCAGCTTGATAAAAAATACAAAGTTGAGGAGGAAAGCTAAAATGGATGATTTAAAACTCTACACTTATATTGCTGTTTTTGGTTCCTTTGCTTTGTATTTTGCTATTGCTTGGTGGGCAAGAGCGGGTTCGACTAGTGATTTTTATGTTGCAGGGGGTGGCGTTACCCCAATGCAAAACGGTATGGCAATTGGTGCTGATTGGATGAGTGCTGCCTCGTTTATTTCTATGGCAGGCTTAATTGCCTTTTTAGGTTATGGCGGCTCAGTGTTTTTAATGGGCTGGACAGGTGGTTATGTTTTACTCGCCATGTTGCTAGCGCCGTATATGAGAAAGCACGGAAAATTTACGGTACCCGAATTTATCTCAGATCGTTACTACTCAAAAACAGCAAGAATCGTAGCCGTTGTGTGTTTAATTATTGCTTCATTAACTTACATCATAGGTCAAATGAAAGGTGTAGGTGTCGCATTTTCTAGATTTCTCGAAGTGGATTATGGTTTAGGTCTAGGGATAGGAATGCTCGTTGTATGGGTTTATGCCGTTTTAGGTGGGATGAAAGGCATAACTTATACTCAGATTGCTCAGTATTGTGTATTAATTTTTGCTTACACAGTACCTGCTATTTTCATCTCTTTGCAATTAACTGGTAACCCAATCCCACAGCTAGGTTTAGGTAGTACATTAGCTGATGGCAGCGGAACATATTTACTGGATAAGTTAGATTTAGTCGTGACAGATTTAGGCTTTAAAGAATACACCACGGATAATATGGGCAGCTCTCTTAATATGTTTGCTTACACATTATCTCTAATGATAGGCACAGCCGGTTTACCTCACGTTATTATGCGATTTTTTACGGTACCCAGTGTTAAAGCTGCAAGATCTTCTGCTGGCTACGCTCTAGTTTTTATTGCATTACTATATACAGTTGCTCCAGCGGTTGGTGCTATGGCTAGGTTAAATTTGATTGATACATTACAACCAGAGCCGGGCCAACATTTAGAATATGAACAAAGACCACAATGGTTTAAAGATTGGGAAAAAACCGGACTGCTAGAATTTGAAGACAAAAATTCAGATGGAAAAATCCAGTACGTCGCAGATGAAACAACTAACGAAATGGTGAAAGTTGATCGTGACATTATGGTACTGGCAAACCCTGCAATCGCTAATTTACCTAATTGGGTAATTGCTTTAGTTGCCGCAGGTGGTCTTGCCGCTGCGCTTTCAACTGCGGCTGGACTGCTATTGGCAATTTCCTCTTCTGTCTCTCATGATTTAATGAAAGGGGTGTTAACCCCTAATTTATCCGAAAAGAATGAGTTACTTGCAGGCCGAATCGTAATGACGCTGGCGATTTTAGTCTCTGGTTATTTAGGGCTTAATCCGCCTGGCTTTGCTGCTGGGACTGTCGCATTGGCTTTTGGTTTGGCCGCGTCGAGTATTTTCCCTGCTTTAATGATGGGCATTTTTGTTAAAAAGATGAGCGGCACAGCTGCAGTTAGTGGCATGATAGCTGGCATTGGTGTAACTATGCTTTATGTTTTTCAGCATAAGGGCATTATGTTTATTCCTGGAACTAGCTTTTTAGGTCCATTAGAAGAAAATTGGTTTTTAGGTATATCACCCAATGCATTTGGAGCGGTAGGCGCAATTGTTAACTTTACCGTGGCTTTTGTTGTTTGCCAGTTTACAGGTCCAGCTCCAAAAGAGATTCAAGATTTAGTCGATAATTTTAGAATCCCTAGTGGCGCGGGTGCTGCGCATGAGCATTAAAACAACTTAGATACACAGGTTTATCTGGCATACTTTAATAAAGCAGCCAATCAGGGCTGCTTTATTGCATTCACTTTGGCTGTCATATATTTTTATCTGTATTTTTGAGCGTAAGCCTCAACAGATAAGCTAATCAATGGCATAATAATTCTATTTAGTTGAATCTATTTGCTATGAACAAAAACCTATTTATTACAGCTACAGATACTGATGTAGGGAAAACACTGATTGCATCAAGTCTCATTAAAGGGATTAAAAGCGAAACCACCTTAGGTTATAAGCCTATAGCAGCGGGTTGTGAATTAAAAAATGGAAAATTAATTAACCAAGATGCGCTGAGTTTATTAGCAGCCGGCGATATAAAGCTGGATTATGATCTTGTTAATCCATATGCGTTAAAACCACCTATAGCACCTCATATTGCAGCAGAACAAGTTAACTTACAAATACAACATAATGAACTGACCGCAGGCTTAGTGAAAATCCACCAACAAGCAGAGGCTTTAGTTGTGGTGGAAGGGGCAGGCGGTTGGATGCTACCGACCAGTATGAATACATTTTTGTCTGATTGGGTAAGCGAACACCAAATGCCAGTCATTTTAGTGGTTGGAATGAAATTAGGCTGCTTAAATCATGCTTTGTTAACGGCTCAGGCTATCCAACAATCAAATGCAAAATTGGTCGGTTGGATTGCGAACTGTGTAGATGACAACATGTTACAACAGCAAGCCAATATTGATTCGCTGCATAAACTCATGCCAGTGCCTTGCTTCGGGGTTGTCCCTTATTTAGCCGAAGGACAGTCAGCGGCGGAATATCTTGATTTTGAGCAAATAGAAAAAATGCTAATTAATTGTTAATTAATCAATAGCTGTCAAAATATTTTAACTAAATTGAACTAATCTCAACGCAGGGATTAGAAGTTTTATCTGATTCAGCCAATATCGCTTGCGAAGCGATATTGGCTGAGGTATAAAAAACGATAACAATTCTAAAACGCTTATCTTTACCAAATCGATATTAAGGAAATTTGCATGGCATTGCACGAAAGAGCAGGGCAACCAACTCAAAAACAAGACCTAATCAACATTCCTCATTTAGTCAGCCAGTATTATGTAAATGCACCAACGCCAGCTCAACCAGTGAGCTTTGGTACGTCTGGTCATCGTGGTACTTCTATTAATTCAACTTTTACTGAATCGCACATAGCTGCTATTTGTCAGGCGTTAGTTGAATATAGAACTGAAAAAGAGATAACAGGCCCATTATATATAGGTATGGACACCCATGCTTTGTCTGAATGTGCTTTTACAACTGCAGTTGAAGTCTTTGTCGCTAATGGCGTTAAAGTCATAGTACAAGCAGGTCGTGGCTATACACCAACACCCGTTATTTCGCATGCAATTTTAACTTATAACCAAGGTAAAACTTCAGGTTTAGCCGATGGTATCGTGATTACGCCAAGTCATAACCCACCGCAAGATGGCGGCTTTAAATATAATCCGCCAAATGGTGGACCTGCTGATACAGATATCACAAACCGTATTCAAGATCGTGCAAATGAAATTATCAAACAAGAGTTGTTTGAAGTTGAAAGCATGGATTATACCGAAGCAACGCAAACCGATTTATTTGAAGAATACGATTATATTAAACCTTATGTCGATGATTTAAAAAGCGTTATCGACATGGAAGCAATTGCTAAAGCTGGCGTAAAAATTGGTGTTGACCCATTAGGTGGTTCTGGTATCGCTTACTGGGATGTGATCGCTGAAACTTATGGTTTAGATATCACAGTAGTGAATGATTCGGTTGATCCAACTTTCTCATTTATGACGCTAGATAAAGATGGAAAAATCCGCATGGATTGTTCGTCTCCATATGCAATGGCGGGCTTAATTAAATTAAAAGATCAATTTGATGTTGCTGTGGCGAATGACCCTGATTATGACCGTCATGGCATAGTGACAAAATCTTCAGGCTTAATGAACCCTAATCATTATTTAGCGGTAGCGATTCAATATTTATATACTCATAGAGCGCAATGGAAATCTAGCCTAGCGGTTGGTAAAACTTTGGTTTCCTCAAGTATGATTGACCGTGTCGTTAACGCTTTAGGTAAAAATTTATCTGAAGTACCAGTTGGCTTTAAATGGTTTGTTGACGGTTTATATACTGGCGAATATGGTTTTGGCGGTGAAGAAAGTGCAGGTGCATCTTTTTTACGTAAAGATGGTACAGTTTGGTCGACAGACAAAGACGGTATTATTTTAGCGTTATTAGCGGCTGAAATTACGGCGGTAACGGGTAAAGATCCAGGTCAGCATTATCAAGCACTGGTTGAAGAATTTGGTGAGCCTGTTTATAACAGATTAGATGCAGTTGCGACAACAGAGCAAAAAAATGTGCTGAAAAATTTATCAGCAGAAGATGTTGAAGCAGAAACTTTAGCAGGTGAGAAAATTCTTGCTAAGCTTACCCATGCGCCAGGCAACAATGCGGCTATTGGTGGCTTGAAAGTAGTTACTGAAAACGGTTGGTTTGCAGCTCGCCCTTCAGGCACTGAAGAAATATATAAAATTTATTGCGAAAGCTTTTTAGGTGCAGAGCACCTTGCAAAAATTGCAGAAGAAGCTCAAGCTATAGTTAACCAAACATTCGCCAAAGCTGGCGTATAACTATATCCGCATTAAATTAATCAAACAGCCAAGGTAGTTCGCTACCTTGGTGTTCATTTTTATTCAACAAAGATAAGTGGTATATGGCGCAAGTAGTGCTTGCTGGTTTAGCAAAGCGCGTTATTGTTTAGTTAGTAGTAATAATTGAGATAAAGGGATACCTAATGGCAACTTCTACTCGTAAAAGTAAGGCAAAATCTCCAGCTACAAAAAAACCTTCCGCAGCAACTGAAGTAAAAAGTAACCTAGATGTGACAGTTGATGAATTTCAACAATCTATCGTTCGGCATTTACACGTATCACTCGGTACAGACGAAAATAAAGCAAATTCAAAAGCTTGGTGGACAGCAACCTGCGCTGCTGTCAATGAACTGGTATTTGAACGCGCAACCCAAACACAGAAAACCCACTACAAAAAAGATACACGTGCGGTTCACTATCTTTCTCTTGAATTTTTAATGGGACGCTTGTTAAAAAATAATTTAACCAATGTTGGTCTAACTGAAATCGCACAACAGGCACTTGATAAATTAGGTTTAGATTTTCATAAAATTTGCGAAGAAGAGCCAGATTTAGCTTTAGGTAATGGTGGTTTAGGCCGCTTAGCAGCGTGTTATGTAGACTCGTTAGCCACACTTGATTTTCCTGCTATTGGTTATGGTATTCATTACGAGCATGGATTATTTACCCAAGCATTTTTAGAAGGACGTCAGGTTGAAAGACCAGATAGTTGGCGAGAATACGGTAACCCTTGGGAAATCTGCCGACCAGAGTCAGTGCAAGAAATTCCGTTATATGGTTATGTTGAAACTAAATATGATGATAAGGGACAGATCCATAAAGAGTGGCATCCAGGACGTATCATAAAAGGGGTACCTTGGGATATTCCGGTTGTTGGCTATGGCGCTAAAACCGTTAATATTTTACGTTTATGGGAAAGTCGTGCATCAGACTTTTTCAACTGGGATGTTTTCAATGCGGGTGGTTATTTAGATGCTCAAGTTGAAAACGTGCAGGCAGAGACAATTTCAAAAGTTTTATATCCGAATGACAATACAGATGCTGGTAAAGAGCTTAGATTAATCCAACAATACTTTTTCTGTGCTTGTTCGATTAAAGATATTGTACGTCGTTACAAACGCGCACACGGGGATGATTGGAGCAAATTTGCTGAGCAAGTTGTGATGCAATTAAATGATACACATCCAGCCATTGCGATTCCAGAAATGATGCGAATTTTAGTCGACAGAGCTGAACTCAAATGGGATCAAGCTTGGACAATTTGCCAAAAGGTTTTCGCTTATACAAACCATACTTTGTTACCAGAAGCTTTAGAGAAGTGGTCGGTTCGCTTATTTGAAAAAGTATTGCCAAGACACTTAGAGATTATTTACGAAATCAATAGTCGCTTCTTAGAAGATGTGGTTGAAGTTGCTTTCCCAGGAGATGATAGTGTTAAGCGTAAATTATCCATCATCGAAGAAGGCCATGAAAAAATGGTTCGTATGGGTAATTTATCCGTTATCGGTAGTTTCAAAGTAAATGGTGTGGCTGAAATCCATTCTAAACTGGTAAAGAAAGACTTATTCCCTGAATTTAATAGCTTATGGCCAGATAAATTTACCAATGTAACGAATGGGGTTACGCCAAGACGTTGGTTGAAATCTTGTAACCCTAAATTATCTAATCTGATATCTGAACATGTGGATGCAGATTGGCCAGTTCACTTAAACAAGCTATCCAAGTTGGCTGATTTAGCGACTGACAGCAAGTTCCAAAAAGCTTATATGCAAATTAAGCTTGAGAATAAAATCGAGCTAGCCAAAGTGATTAAAGAGCTGACAGGGGTCGAAGTTGATCCGACTGCGCTATTCGATATTCAGATTAAACGATTGCATGAGTATAAGCGTCAGCAATTAAATTTAATACACATTATGGCTTTATACCGACGCTTATTACAAAACCCAGATTACGATATGCCAAAGCGCGTGTTTATTTTTGGAGCGAAAGCGGCGCCGGGATATTACATGGCAAAAGAAATTATCTATGCGATTAATAAAGTCGCAGATAAGGTCAATAATGACGAGCGAATTAAAGATAAGCTGAAAATTGTTTTCTTACCTAACTATAGAGTGTCGTTAGCAGAGAAAATGATCCCAGCTGCTGACGTATCAGAACAAATATCTTTAGCGGGTAAAGAGGCATCGGGTACTGGTAACATGAAGCTAGCCTTAAATGGCGCTGTTACTATAGGCACCTTAGATGGTGCAAACATTGAGATAGCCGAAGAAGCCGGTGAAGACAATGTGGTTATCTTTGGTTTAACCGTCGATGAAGTGAAAGAGTTAAAATCAGCAGGCTACAATCCTTGGGATTATTATTACGCTAATAATGAAATCAAAGCTGTACTTGATTGGTTTGATTGCGATTACTTTACGCCTGGAAAACCAGGTGAGTTAGCTGAAATTAAGCGTAGTTTACTTGATTATGGCGATACTTATCTATCATTAGCTGATTTTGCGAGCTATTCAGAAGCGCATAAGAAAATAGACAAATTATTCCAAGATGAAAAAACTTGGGCGAAAATGGCTATTATGAATACAGCGACTATGGGTAAATTTAACTCGGATCGTTCAATCTTAGATTATGTACAGAACATCTGGAATCTAGATACTTGCGATATTAAATAAGTGTTAACTGACTTATTGACTGGGTGACCGAGAAAGCAAGAAAATAGCCGAGAAAAACAACAGCCACTCTCACTTTTTAAGTAGTGCAGAGTGGCTTTTTTATATGCGCAGCTTGGATGTAGCAGAGCTATTTTTGTGGCAGCACTAGACTAATTCAACTCGTAGTTTTTATTAAAACCGGCTTAATTTGACGGAAATATATCTTCTTCGTTAAATTCTTCTTCTGGTTTATCTGGTCTAGTGTAGCGTCTTACTTGGAGTACTATGCCCATTTTGGGATGATCGAAATAGTGAACTTCACCTGAGCGAATTCGTCGATTTTGTTGGAAATAGTATGGGTGTAGATACGCCTTTTTCTCCGCTGGTTCTGCAAGTGTTGAGACCGAAGCCGCATTAGGCGCAATATTAGCTTGCTCAATTATACTTTGCTCTAGGATCTCTTCATCCTGCTCTGCTGGGTGATCGGTTATTTCTCGAATGTTGAACTCAGTTTCGATAAATAAATAATGGCGCAAGTAAATCTTAAATAAACCGTCTAGCTGCCAAACATTATCAGGCGTCCCCGATATCGTTTGCTGGATCTGCCATTCATCTTTTTGTTTTTGACTTTGTGCAGTTTCAACATCCCAAGTTTTATCATCAATTTTACTCAACACATTTTGAATATTATCTAAAATCGACTGATGATTTAGAGTTTGGCTTTCGGTGACTAGCTCTGTTTCTGCTTGTTCAGTGTCGACTTCGATAGGCTCTAGCGTTTTTTCGATCGGCTCACCATTGTAATGAAAATCCTTGCTATAGTTTTTTCCAGCATAGATACGCCAAGGTGTTTCTTCATTTTGCGCTTTAACTGGTTGTCGCCATGCTAGGTGAATTAACGGGGTTAACTCTTTACGCCATCTAAATTTAGCAACTGCCTTATTAAATTCTAATTTATCTTCCGAAAGGAGATAGGGGACCTCACTGTATTCATCTACAAAAGACGTTACTTTAATTGGGGTTTTATCCCAATGTAGATCTAGTTCTTGCGCGATTATTAATGCACGTTCTTGTGTTAGTAAGCTAGGTTCAGGTTTTTGGCACAGCGCAGGGTAATGCCAACTTGGTTGGTCGACAGGAAATGTGTAGCTGGCTAATGTTTCACTGGTTAAGCCAGATTGCTCCGTTTCTTCGCTTTCGGCTAAAGAGTCAGTTTGAGCCGTAATTTCGCTGACTAATTCTGTACCCGCTTGTGATAGCGAACTAGGCTCGACAACTTCATTTAACGCTAATAAGGCTTGTTGCGATTGCTGATAAGCTGCTAACTCTAGGTTCAATAATTCGCTATTTATTTCTACTTGGCTCGCTATATTGACCTTTGCTTCTGTTTGACTGATTAACTCAGGCGCTAGCTGATTAATCCCAAATGCAGCTAACGGCACTTTAGGTAAAACTTGTGGTTTAGTTTCACACTCGGGTAACCAGTTTTGTCTTAAAACAGCCATCTCTGGATATAAAACATCAGAAATTAAATCACGAGAATGGTTAATTAAGATGGGGTTTAGTTGAGGAGCGAAAACTTCAGTCGTGGGATCTTTACTATCGTCTCGACTAAAAATAAACAGCTCAACTTCAAACCAACGATCTTCTTCAGCATATAATGGCACACTGACTAGCAGGCTTGCTAAACTGGTTAGTGCTAGTGGGAGTGTACTAAGGTATTTTTTGATATCCATAAACTCAGTGTTAAGCCGTTAATTTCTGTGAAAATTCTTTAACCATAGATTCTACCAGCTTGATCCTTTCTCGGGTATCTTCAACTTCTATATTAAAGCGTAATTTATTTGGCCCAGCCATACCATAAAACTTAGGTTGAGACTGGATTAAACCTATGATGAAACCTGCATCGACTTTAGTGGATTCACTAAATTCCAGTGTACCGCCTTTTGGACCCGCATCTATTTTCTTAATGCCTATTCTGGCCGCATCTAGCTTGATTAAATTGACACGGACTAAATTTTTAACTGAATCTGGCAATAGGCCAAAACGGTCGATTAATTCAACTTGGAAATCATCAATATCATCTGCTGATTTGCAAGACGCTAAGCGTTTATAGAGAGATAAGCGAATATTAACATCTGGGATATAATCTTCAGGGATTAACGCTGGAATTCTCAATTCGACTTCGGTTTGATTTTGCAGCACAGTGTCGAGCGAAGGCTCTTTGCCTTGTTTCAGTGATTCAACTGCTTGTTCCAGCATTTCCATATATAAGCTGAATCCAATAGATGCAATTTGACCACTTTGATCCTCGCCTAACAATTCGCCTGCGCCACGTATCTCTAAATCGTGAGTCGCTAACATAAAGCCTGCGCCGAGGTCTTCTAGCTGTGAAATTGCATCCAAACGTTTAACGGCATCTTTAGTCATGCGTTTTGGTGGCGGCGTTAGCAGGTAAGCATAAGCTTGATGATGCGAGCGACCAACTCGACCTCTTAATTGATGGAGCTGAGCCAAACCAAAATTATCAGCTCTATCTATAATAATTGTGTTGGCGCTGGATACATCAATACCAGTCTCGATAATAGTAGTACAAACTAATACATTAAATCTTTGGTGATAAAAGTCACCCATGACTTGTTCTAGCTCGCGCTCTCGCATTTGGCCATGAGCAGTTACCACATTTGCCTCTGGGACTAAATCACGAATGCTTTGAGCTGTTTTTTCGATAGTTTCAACTGAATTATGCAAGAAATAAACTTGGCCACCTCGCATTACTTCACGACTGATGGCTTCTTTGATTAAGTCATCATCCCTTTGATGAACAAAGGTTTTCACCGCTAAACGTTTTTTAGGCGGGGTGGCTATGATAGATAGATCTCGCATCCCACTCATTGCCATGTTTAAGGTTCTTGGAATTGGGGTTGCGGTTAAAGTTAAAATATCAACATCGGCTCGGCGCGATTTAATTAGTTCTTTTTGCTTCACGCCGAATCTATGCTCTTCATCCACTACTAATAAACCGAGATCCGAAAACTTTACATCTTTAGAAAGGAGTTTATGTGTCCCTATGATGATGTCGACTTTGCCTTCCGCTAAATCGGCCAAAACCGCATTTTGTTCTTTTGTGGTTTTAAACCTAGAAAGGACTTCTACTTTTACCGGCCAATCTGCGAATCTATCTTTGAAATTTTCATAATGTTGTTGAGCGAGCAAAGTGGTTGGTACTAGCACTGCAACTTGTTTACTGGCGTTAATCGACATGAATGCTGCACGCATAGCGACTTCAGTTTTACCAAAACCCACATCACCACAAACGAGCCTATCCATAGCTTTGTTCATTTGCATATCGTTAATGACGGCAGAAATTGCATCAACTTGGTCATTGGTTTCTTCAAACGGAAAACCCGCTGCGAACTGATTATAATCTTGTTCGTCAAATTTAAAAGCAAAGCCAGGTTTTGCATCTCTTCTGGCGTATATATCTAGTAATTCAGCTGCAACGTCTTTTACTTTTTCTAACGCCTTGCGTTTTGCTTTATCCCAGCTGTCGCTGCTGAGTTTATGAATTGGCGCATTATCTATATCACCGCCAGAATAACGTGCAATTAAGTTAAGCGAAGAGACAGGGACATAGAGTTTAGAGTCGGCATACTCTAAAGTTAAAAATTCAGTTGGTACGCCTGCTGCGTCAATTGTTTGCAGTCCATGATAACGGCCAACACCATGGTTAAGGTGAACCACAGGCTGACCTATTTGTAATTCAGCTAAATTTTTGATGACAGCATCAGTGTTGGTAACCTGATTACGAGCTGAACTACGCTTACGTCTTTGAGTGACTCTATTCTCGAGTAACTCGGTTTCTGTAATTACCGCGATTTGTTGTTTGTCTAAATAAGTTAAAAAGCTATGTTCTAACTCTGAAATACAAATAGCGAGTTTGTCACTGCCGGTTAAAAAGTCTTCTATGCTAGTCACTTTTTTCGGCTTAATTTTATCTTTTTGCAACAACTCTAGAACGGTTTCGCGACGACCTTGAGATTCTGCGATAAATAAGCAACGATCAGATTGAGCAATAACTTGTTTTAGTTTAGCTAATGGATCTGCTGCTGTAGATTGAACCGCAATATCATTAAGGATTTGTGTGTCAAAGTTGATTCTACCTGCTTTCGCTTCTATTGGCGCAGCACTTACTTCTATTCGCGCAAAAGGTTTCAGCTTGGCAAAAAACTCGTTAACCGGTAAGAAAAGTTGATTCGGGGTTAAAATCGGTCTTTGCTTGTTATAGCGTCTGTTTTCATAACGGTTTTCAACATCGTGCCTAAAATGCTCAGCATGCTGCTCTAGGTTATGGCTGAATACGACTAAGCTGCTTTTGGGAATATAATCAAATAAGCTAGCGGTACTCTCAAAGAAGAAAGGTAAGTAGTACTCTATGCCAGACGGCATTATTTTTTTGCTGACCTGATAGTAAATTGATTCTTTATCTGTTGTCGCTTCAAAATGTTCTCGCCAGTTTTGGCGGAATTTCTCAATCCCTTGTTCGTCTATTGGGAACTCATGTGCAGGCAATAAATTGATTTCTTTGATTTTATCGCCACTTCTTTGGGTTTCTGGATCAAATACGCGTATGGTTTCAACTTCATCGTCAAAAAAGTCAATTCTAAAAGGCTGTTTGCTGCCCATAGGGAAAAGGTCTAATAAAGAGCCCCTCACACTAAATTCGCCATGTTCCATGACTTGATCGACTAAACGGTAGCCGGATTTATCTAATCGAATACGCATTGCTTGAATATCAAGTTTGTCACTTTGTTTAACTTGTAACGCGTAATGTTCAATAAACTCGACAGGCGCCATTAACATCAAAGCTGTATTTATCGAAACAACAAAAATACCTTTGCCTTGCTGAATTTTGTGCAAGGTATCGAGTCGTTGAGAAATAATATCCTGATGAGGCGAAAAGGTATCGTAAGCCAAGGTTTCCCAATCAGGGAAATAGGCATTTGGAATATTTGTATGCTCGAGTAAAGATTCTATTTCAGCGGCTAATTTGAGCGCCGACGAGGTATCTGAGGTAATGACAAGTACGGGCTCTGTTTGGCTTGTCGCTAATTGACTGATCGCTAGCGCCATACTACTACCGTGAAGCTGTCCCCATTTTATGTGATCAGAGATTTTTTTGGGTAAAGGTGGAGATAACAATTCAGCAGCTTTCATAATTTTTTAAGTACTTAATTTTACACAAACATTTTGGCTGACAAGTTTAATCAAGTTTGCCTCGAAAGACCATTGATTCAAGCAGATTACGCCCTAGTTTTGAGAATAAACCTGAGCTTTGGATAACAACTTGCTTTCTTGAGGTTATTTTTCCTGGCTCATTTGGTATTAATTGCGTTAAATTCGCTCGTAATATCCAGCTATTACTTACGCAAATTCGCGTTGTGCTAAGAAAAAATATCTCACAAGAAATAATGAATATAAATTAGCTAATAATTTCATAGCATTAGCTAATTTATTATCCAGAACTCAGGCTAATAATAGGCGGAAAATATTTAGTTTTTCACTAAACCATAAAAAATGAATAATTATTCAATAAAAATGATTTTAAATTCATTTTTATTTTGCTTTAATACAAATCTGAATTCGCAAGTTTTCACCTTTTGAGTATACTTATAGGCAATAATTAAAGTTTGCTATTTTTATAACAATAATACGCCGAAAGCGTTGAGTGGAGAAAGAAAATGACTGAACCTATGGCGGTCAGCAGAGCAACGTTTGATGAGGTAATGCTACCTAATTACGCGCCTCAAGCTGTCATCCCAGTTAAAGGGCAAGGCTCATATGTATGGGACCAAGCAGGACGTGAATATATAGATTTTTCTGGTGGTATAGCGGTTAATTGTCTTGGCCATTGTCATCCAGAACTTGTACAGACAATTAAAGAGCAAAGTGAAAAGCTTTGGCATGTCAGTAATATTTGGACTAATGAGCCAGCGTTGCGCTTAGCTTCTAAATTAGTTAAATCTACTTTCGCAGATAAAGTGTTCTTTTGTAACTCAGGTGCTGAGGCAAATGAGGCTGCACTAAAACTTGCTCGTCGTTACGCAGTTGATCAATTTGGTGAAGAGAAAGATCAAATTATTGCGTTTAAACAGTCTTTTCATGGTAGAACTTTGTTTACTGTTACAGCCGGTGGTCAGCCAGCTTATTCCGATGGTTTTGGTCCAAAGCCAGGCGGGATTTCGCATGCTGTGTATAACGATTTAGCTTCAGTAGAAGCGCTGATTTCAGACAAAACGTGCGCTGTTATTGTTGAACCTATGTTAGGTGAGGGTGGCGTTTTACCTGCAGATCCTGATTTTATCAAAGGGGTAAGAGCCTTATGTGATAAACATAATGCATTACTTATTTTTGACGAAGTACAAACAGGATTTGGTCGTACTGGACATTTATATGCTTACCAAGGATTAGGCGTTACACCTGATATCTTATCGACTGCTAAATCATTGGGAGCAGGTTTTCCTATCGGCGCTATTATCACAACAGATGAGATAGGCCAGCATTTAAAGTTTGGTACGCATGGTACGACTTATGGTGGTAATCCGTTAGCTTGTGCTGTTGCTGAAACTGCGTTTGATATTATTAATACTTCACAAGTATTAGAAGGTATTAAGCAAAGAGAAGCTGCTTTTAGGCAGCAACTTGAATTGATTAACCAAAAATACAATGTGTTTTCAGAAATTCGTGGTAAAGGTTTATTGCTGGGCGCTGTGGTTAATGAAGCCCATGAAGGTAGAGCACGTGAATTTGTTGCCGCTGCAATGGAGCAAGGCTTGATGTGTTTAGTCGCTGGCGCAAATGTGGTTCGTTTTGCACCGTCATTAATCGTTGAACAGCAAGATATAGTAGAGGGTTTTAATCGTTTCGATAAAGCTGTCGCTAGAGTTGTTGCTGGGGATTAAACCACAGCATAAATTCCTTGCTAGTATCGAGGAATTAATTGAGTTAATTAATAACTCACATCACAACCATTCAATTTAGCTGTATTAGCTGAAATAAAGGCCTCCGCTGAACTAGCCGGGGGCCTTTTGCGCTATACACTGGTATTATACTCATACTTATCCTGATAATAGACTTGAATACGTATTCAAATAATTTTTACACACGCGTTAATTTTTGATCGCTTCTTTTCTTAATATATTTCGTTAAATTTATCTGCTTAAAATAATTGGACCTTGACACATTACACTTTATTAACACATAATGCTACCGGTGGCACAATTGAGAGTGCAATACATTAAAATTGTAATTCGATAAATTCAGTAATTGCGTTAGGTAAATTAAAGCTGATAAATGAATACATTTAGTTAATAAAGTAAGGCTGGAAGTTGAGCTCGTTTTTTAAATATACCCAAATTCCAGCATAGTAAATATTAGAGGGCGCCATGTCTAAACCATTACATCTTCATCCTGACCGACTATTTAGCTCAGATCCAACTCAAAGAGCGATTAGCCGAGAGCTTTATAAAACAGTTGCAAATTTGCCAATTATTAGCCCACATGGCCATACTGATCCGAGTTGGTTTGCTGATAATGAATGCTTCCAAAATGCGACAGAGTTATTAATCATTCCAGATCATTACGTTTTCCGTATGTTTTATAGTCAAGGGATTAAATTGGAAGACTTGGGGATCCCACGCATTGATGGCGGAGAGGTTGAAACTGACTATTTAAAAATTTGGCACATTTTGGCCGAAAATTTTCATCTTTTCCATGGAACACCATCAAGCATCTGGATGAATTTTGTGTTTAGCGAAGTGTTTGGGTTTACAGAAGTTTTATGTCCAGAAAATGCTGAAGACTATTACCATAAAATTAATGCAAAACTGACTTCTGAAGCATTTAGGCCAAGAGCTTTACTCGAAAGGTTTAACATTGAGCTATTAGCGACTACTGAGGGGGCGACAGATGATCTTAAGCACCATGCTAAAATGAAAGGTACAGGTGTAGATAACACGGTTATTACAACTTTTCGTCCAGATGATGTGACCGATCCTGAGCGCTTAAGTTTTATGGCTAATTTGGAAACATTAGCTGACTTAACGGGTGAGAATGTTACAAGTTGGAGCGGATATTTAAATGCACTAAGAAGTCGACGTGAAGTTTTCAGAGCACACGGTGCAACTGCAACAGACCATGGTCATCCTTCTGCGTTTACGGCCGATTTATCAAAAGCTGACTGTGAAAAATTATTTTCGATTGTGCTTTCGGGTAAAGCAACGCCAGAGCAAGCTGAGCTATTTAGAGCGCAAATGCTCACAGAAATGGCAGGTATGAGCTGCGAAGACGGTATGGTGATGCAAATTCATCCTGGTGCTCGCCGTAATCATAATAAAAAGGTTTTTGAACGATTTGGCTTTGATAAGGGTTGTGATATTCCAGGTAGAACAAATTTTGTTGAAGACTTACAACCTTTGCTTTCAAAATTTGGTACTGAGTCTGATCTTAGAGTAATTTTGTTTACTCTTGATGAGTCGGCTTATGCACGCGAATTAGCGCCACTAGCAGGGCATTATCCTTGCCTTAAGTTAGGTCCTGCATGGTGGTTTCATGATAGTCCTGAAGGCATGTTACGTTATCGCCATAATGTAACTGAGACTGCAGGGTTTTATAATACGGTTGGCTTTAATGATGATACCAGAGCCTTCTTGTCGATCCCTTCACGCCATGATGTCGCACGTCGAATCGACTGCCGCTTCTTAGCTCAGCTAGTTACAGAGCATAGAATCACTGAAGAAGCAGCACATGATTTGGCTTACGACTTATCTTATCGTTTAGCGAAAGAGGCATACCAATTAACTAAATAACACGCTCTAGCACGAATAATAATATAATAACAACCGCCCAATTTGCTTTGTGCGTCCTTAGTGAATTAAGCGGTTTGCACATCTCCCAACTTTGCCCACTGGTTTATCATCGTGGGCTTTTTTACGCTATTTAACTTGAATTCGGGGAAGAAAATAGCTAAGGCATTGTAAGCCTGAATAAAGACTTAATTTAGTGATTATCTGTTTTGAAGACTTGAAAAATTAACTTTGAATTAATTCTTTTTAAATTAGCTAATGGGAAATCAAAGGACTTTTACAGTTTTAAATTTACCTTGATGTTAAACATGATAATATTAGCTTTCTAGGTTCATAAACTTTCAAGACTTTAAATGACTTACTTAAGTACTTATCAACAAGCCGTTTTAAACGAACTATCCATTGACTGTTATATGTCACCCGATTCTAAACTAGACTCTAGTGGTACTGCTGAGTCAGATTCTAAAATGGTAAATACCCAAGTTGTTGAAGCGTCCGATAAAACGAATCTGGTTAAACCTCAAGACTATCTCGCCCAGATAAAAGCTAACTTGGCGATAAGTACACAGGCCACTGAGTCAGCTAAAGTTTCAGTTGACTTTAATTTGCAAGTTGAAGCCCTGAATTGGCAAGATATTGCTATTTTTGAATTTGAGTTAATCAAAGCCGGTTGGACTTTTGAACAATCAGCCTCTAGTGTTACGCTTAAACACAAAAGTTTAACCACAAATAGTATGTTAGATTTACAAAATGCGGACGCTAAGAAAAAGCTTTGGCACATGTTTACTCAAACTTTTTCTGGACAGTTGTAAATGAATATTCGTCCACTCGTCGCGACCGAACAGAATCAAACCGATATAGATAAGATTGAAGCGTTAGAAAATGCTGAGCAAGATTTCCCTTGGTCGCGAAAAATTATTGAATCCTGTTTTGGGCCTAGGTATCAAAATTTTGGCATATTTGAAAACGACAATTTGCTTGGTTACTTAGTTAGCGATTGCATTGCCGGTGAAGCTAATTTAATGAATATTTGCATTGCGAAGTCGCATCGTCGGCAAGGTCTCGCAGAGAAGCTGTTAACCGAAATGTTTAGTCAAATACAAGCTAAAAATGCGGATACAGTTTGGCTAGAGGTTAGAGAGTCTAACTTGGCAGCAATCAATTTATACGAGAAGTTAGGTTTTAATCAAATATCAATTCGGCCAAAATATTACCCAACCAAAGAGGGTAGTAATGAAGATGCTGTGATTATGAGTTTAATGCTGTTTAGTTAGAGCTAATGGTTACTTGCTAAACAAAGACAAGTCTGAATAGTTCGCTTGAATTAGGTAGTTCGGCTTATTTAGGTATACAATCCTAGTATCTTTTCTTAAATTCATCAGATAATGAAAGTCGACGCTAATCTCACTAACACTAATGTCATAGATAATAAAGCTTCTGTTAGTCAGCAAGCGCCGGTGAAAAAATCGGCGAATTCTAAACCGGTTAATCCGACTTCTGTTCATATTTCATCTGATAATACATATTCTCAATCTTTAAGATTAAGCCAAATCGCACATAGATTTGGTATCGCGAAAACCAATACATCTAAAGAGCAAAGCATAGAGCAAAGGGCGGGTCGACGTGAGCGTTTAAATGCTGCGAGAAAGCAGCAGAATCTTGAAGCTATTATGGAGTTTGCTCAGCAATATATTGATTCATCATCCTCGCAAGAAGAGGTCGACCCTGATTGGTTATATCAATTCTTCGATATGGCAGAGACGATTTTTTCGTCCTCAATGCAACACTTGTGGGGGAAGATTCTTTCTATACAAATTTCTAAACCCGGTACTTTTTCGTTAAGAGCTTTAAAAACTTTAAATCAAATGACTTTTAAAGAAGCCATCATGTTTCAGCATGCTTGCGCTTTAATGGTCCGAGATAAGCTGGAGTATGGCGGAAAGATAATTACGGGCTACTATTTACCTGCTTCATTTTTTTCTTTTCTGTCCAAAAGTCAAAGTAAAAGCATCAACTTGAGCAAATTTAAGCTGAACTATCCTGAGTTATTAAGTTTAATCGATTTAAATTTAATTTATGCCACTGAGATAGAAATGGCGCCACTTGCCCTTGGCCAAGCTATGGAGTTTGATGGTATGACGAGTAAAGTTCAAATTAAGGCAAGTAAGCCAGGTTTAGTGCTCACTTACTATAAATTGACTCAAATTGGCAATGAGTTAACTAAGCTAATTGCAACAGAGTCTAGGCCAGATTATTTTAATCAGTTACCTGCTGTATTTAACCCTGTTGCCGAGGTGAATACGAGTATTTAGCTTAGTGACAAACGACTTGGCTTATATTTGTCCTCGGATGTGCTGCTTAACCTTAGTTTGGTAGAAATTGGCTAGCGTTTTGTGAAGATCCGCAGGCAACTGGGCTAAATCGGATATTTGAGCATTCGCTATGACTTGTGCTTGTTGGGTTGTGCCCGCGATTATGCTGGTTACTTCTGGTTGATCTAAAATCCAGCGCATTGCCACTTGATGTAAATTTAAATGGCCAGGCAAACTGGCTTTAAGTTCGTTAGCTAAATCCACTCCTGTGTGCAAGGCTAGTCCGTTAAAGGTTTCTCCGACATTAAAAAAGTCACCGTCTTTATTGTAATTTCTGTGATCATTTTGACTAAACTGCCGATCAGCTGACATTTTACCAGATAGTAAACCACTTGCTAAAGGCAACCTAGCTATGATGCCTACTTGATTTTCTGCTGCTTGTTTAAGCAGATATTTGGTGGCATCTTGACGAAAGATATTAAAAATAATTTGTAAGCTGGCAATATTGGATTGTGTGAGGCAAAACTCGGCTTCTTCAATAGTTTCTACGCTAGCTCCAAAGTGTTTGATTAAACCTTGCTGCTGAAATTCTTCCATCCAAGATAATAACTCACCAGCAAATAGAATGTCTGGCGGAACGCAGTGCAATTGGACTAAATCGAGTGCCTCTACCTGTAAGCGCTTAATGGAAGATTCTAAGTTTAGTTTCACTTTTTGTTTACTATATTTATCTGGGTATAAGCCCGCATCACGCCCAACTTTAGTAATAACAATTGGTTTACTTGCACTCTGATTATTTTGTTTGAGCCAATTACCGATTCTAGTTTCGCTTAAGCCTGAACCATAAACGTCGGCTGTGTCCCAAAATGAAATATTGCTTGTGTGAGCTTGGTCTAAAATAGCTTGGGCATCTTGTTCTGATAAGTCACCAAAATCATTGCCTAATTGCCAACAGCCTAAACCAATTTCTGATACTTTAAATCCTGTTTTACCTAATATTCTTGTCTTCATTTAATTATTTGTCTCGTTTCAATAAAACTCATATGAGTTTAATCCTATTGCTATTAGTTATAAATATTGAAATACTTACATCATTGTTAAGTTATATTAAACAAAAGGCTGGCGAGTGTTTGATAATTTAAAAGGGATCACTGAGTATATTAAGGTGGTCGAGACAGGTAATTTCACAGCTGCCGCTCATGAATTAAACATGACTCGAGCTAGAGTCAGTCAAATTATTAGTCAACTTGAGAGCCAACTTGGCGTTCAACTACTGCAAAGGTCGACTAGAGCGATGAAGCTAACGGAAGTTGGCGAACTTTTTTATCACCAAAGTTTAAAGGGGATGAACCAATTACAACAAGCCATAGCTATGGCGCAAACAGAACAAAAAGTTGTCGCAGGAAAAATACGAATTAACTCTGTCGGTGGTATTTTTGGCGAGCAAATCTTAACGCCTTTAATATGTCAATTTATGAATTTATACCCACAAATTCAAATTGATTTGGATTTCTCAAGTCAGCATATAGGTTTAATTGAAAGCAAATATGACTTAGCTATTCGGATGGGAGATTTGCCCGATTCGGATTTAGTTGCTCGGCCTTTATCTCAATATAAAACTTATATTTGCGCCAGTCCTGAATACGCTAGCCAAAATCAATTTAACCATCCACAAGATTTAAAGCGTGCACGAATTATTACCGGCAGTATCAAGAAATGGCAATTTACTAATGCGCAAAATTTAAATGAGCAGTATGAAATTGAAGTGGAAAGCCAGTTTAGTTGTGCTAATGGCCATGTGGCTAAAACAGCAGCTTTATTAGGCACAGGTGTAATTCGAGCGCCTGACTTTTATGTCGCGCAGGAGTTAAGATCTGGTAAATTAGTTCAGTTATTTAAATCTTGGCAACTGGCCGATAGTAAAGCCGCTATTGTCTATCCAAAATCTGGCTATAAGACTCGGCGGATAAAGCTTTTTATCGATTACTTACTTTCCCATATTAAAGCAGTTGAGCAAGCCTATGTTTGAGCTTGATTGGTTTGAACTTCTCATGCGCTTCCCGCATAATTTTTTGATTTATTTGGCTTTAATTAATTTTATTACTTTTTGGGTTTATGCTTGGGATAAATCAGCCGCGATAAGGGGCGTTTCTAGAGTTGCAGAAAAGCGGTTACATAAGTTGAGTTTAGCGGGTGGCTGGCTAGGTGCCTTTAGTGCGCAAAGGTTATTCAGACATAAAACTTTGAAAAGTAAATTTCAGCTTATTTTTTGGTTAACTGTACTTGGTAATTTAAGTCTAATTGCAGCTTGTGGCTTTATTTTTGAGCGATTTTTTGGGGGGAACTGACCATATAGATAATATGGTCAGTAAGCAGATTAACCTGCGTTTATAATCGCGATATCAATTTTATCTTCGTCGGCTATTTGCTCATCATCTGCATACAAGCTTGAATCTATTTCTGGCTGAATAATAGTAGGTTGATCAAAAGCGAGATCGCCTTCTTCTATCATTTGGTTGGTTTTTAGCCCTTTGAAGTCATACAAACTTGTATCAGCAAGATGCGATAAGCTAACATTTTGGGTTGCATTAAACATAGTTTCTAATCTACCTGGATGAGATTTGTCCCAAGATTGCAGCATTTCTTTTATAATCTTGCGTTGCAGATTCTCTTGAGAGCCGCATAGATTGCAAGGAATAATAGGGAACTCTTTCACTTCACTAAACTTAACTATGTCTTTTTCACGGCAATAGGCAAGCGGTCTGATAACTATATGTTCATTGTTGTCGCTAATCAGCTTCGGAGGCATAGTTTTAAGCTTGCCACCATAAAACATATTTAAGAACAAGGTTTCTAAAATATCATCTCTGTGATGGCCTAATGCAATTTTGGTTGCACCTAATCTGTTAGCGGTTTTATATAATATACCGCGTCTTAAGCGAGAGCATAAAGCACAGGTTGTTTTGCCTTCTGGTACTTTTTCTTTGACTATGCTGTAAGTGTCTTCTTCGACGATTTCAAAATCAACGCCTAAAGACTCTAAATATTTAGGCAACACATCTTCGGGGAAACCGGGTTGCTTTTGGTCGAGATTGACAGCAACAATATCAAAATTAATAGGTGCTTTGTGCTTTAAATAAATTAAAACATCTAGCATAGTGTAGCTATCTTTACCGCCGGATAAGCAAACCATTACTTTGTCGCCATCTTCTATCATATTAAAATCTTCAATGGCTTTACCCACGCAACGACGAATGCGTTTTTCTAATTTATTGAAGTTATATTTTTGTTTGGCTGTTAAGGTTTGCATCTGACATCTCTCTGATATTTGAGGCGCGAATTATAGCAAATATAGCTGATTGGGCAATTTAATCTGAAATTATCATTGTTATGTATGCTAGATGGAAAATAACTTGTATCTATGCCACCCAATTGCATCAACCATGGCCATTTAATTACATACAGCGTTGCCACCGCTTAGATGTGATAGTATCAAAGGACTGCTCCGTGCCATAAGCAGACATAGGTTTTACTTCTAGGATATCGACGACTTAAGTAAGCCAAATTTTTCTGACAATTCCATTCTAGTTGAATCTATGAATATATATTTAGCCATCAGTAAATCCTTCAATCCAATTGCTTGTTTTTTATACAGTTGTAATGGCAAGATGCCAAAAACTCAAATTATTTCTCGCTTTGTTTTTAACAAGGTATTGATTTCCTGAAGATAATAGTAATTAACAATATAATTTTATTTGTTTTTTATAATAGTGAGTTTACATAACGACCCTATATTTGACTCGCATTGACGATTGGCTTGGTTTCTAGCCTAAAATTGTGGTTGCACTTTAGTTAATTTAAGCTTAAGTTTATGAAATTATTAATTTAAAACTTATTGGAATGGCGTTGTTAGACTCAATATTGAAAAGTTCTATACGCACTTCTAATGATTAAGCTGTTAGAGGCCTCTGAAGTATGAGAACCATCATCACCTTTTTATTCTTAATGTCAGGTTTTGCTTATGCAAACACTGATAAATTAAAAATCACTAAATTAGCGGATAATGTCTATCAACATACTTCTTACAAAGTTGTTGAACCTTGGGGTAAAGTCGGTGCATCAGGTTTAGTTGTTGTTGATGGAAATGACGCCTATATAATTGACACTCCTTGGGGGCAAAAACCAACTAAAGAGTTAATTAATTGGATCAATTCAAAAGGTTTCGTCATTAAAAGCAGCGTGGTTACCCACTTTCACGAAGATGCTAGCAGTGGCATTCCATTATTGAATAAATCTAATATAAAAACATACGCTACACGTAAAACTAACACTCTACTTAGCTTAAAAGACAAAGAACAATCCAGCCATGAAATCTCAAATAATACATTTGAGTTGGTTAAAGGTACGATAGAAATATTTTACCCTGGCAAAGGCCATACAGAAGATAATATTGTTGTTTGGCTGCCAAAGGATAAAATTTTATTTGGTGGTTGTTTCGTCAAGAGTATCCATAGTAAAAATTTAGGTAATATTGAAGATGCCTCAATAGATATATGGCCAGCATCAATACAAAAGGTTATTAGTAAATACCCTGACGTTGAGATTGTAGTACCGGGGCATGGTAAAGTCGGTGATGTTAATTTACTTAACCATACGGCTAAACTGGCTTTAGGTGCAAATGGCCTCTAACAAGCCGCTCAAGCATGGGACAAATAAAAGTTGGCTTTTGCTCGTGCCTCGCTTATTTTAGCCAACTTAATTATTTGCCCCTTAGCGGGGCGTTAGGTGTTTATCCAGTTAAGGAGTTCAAATGTTAGATAAGGATTCATCAGAATGGGCAAATGTTCCGTTTTGGGTCAGTTTAGGAATGTGGGGTATGAAAACAAGAAAAGCGGCATTAGCTTTTGAGTATTTTTGTTTTGTTTTTGCGTCAATTGCATTTGTAGCCTCTTTTTTTTATTTTCCGTTAATCTTTGCATCCGTTCTTTGGGGCTCTGCATATTGGTATGCAATTACTATACGCTGGATCGATAATGCAGGCTTGTGGCAACAAAA
>NZ_KQ130493.1:0-2894 GCF_001050375.1 Catenovulum maritimum
TAGCTCTATTAGCCTACCTAATATAAGAGCCATTGAAATATCAAATTAGCGCTTATTTCATTCTAGTCCCATGCTGTAAACCATACTCGGCCATCAATAAGGCCGAGTAGGAATACTGTAAGTGATTTTATGCCTTAGGCTCGTTTATATATCTGGTTAAATCGCTTAAAAAGTTGCTTAATAGATCGGAATTTTTAAAAGTTCACCAACGAATCTCTGCTCAGATCAGCAATGCTGTTAGCACCGGTTAATGTCATCGCCACTTGCATTTCTTTTTTGTATAAGTCCAATAAATTTTCTACGCCACTTTGACCTTGTGCAGCTAAGGCATAAATGAATGAACGGCCTAATAAGGTTAAATCTGCACCCATAGCAATCATACGCACCACATCTAATCCATTTCGAATACCTGAATCTACCATGATTTTTATATCCCCTTTTACAGCATCTGCGATAATAGGTAAGGCTTTAGCGGATGACATAACCCCGTCTAATTGTCGACCACCGTGGTTAGAAACAACAATGCCGTCGGCGCCAAATTTGACTGCATCTTTGGCGTCACCGGGATCTAAGATACCTTTAATCACCATTGGACCATCCCAGTAATCACGGATCCATTCTAGATCTTTCCATGAAATTGATGGATCAAAGTTATTACCTAGCCAACCAATGTAATCTTCTAGTTTAGTTGGTTCACCACGGTAAGTAGAAATATTCCCTAAGTCGTGTGGCTTACCAAGTAATCCTACCTCAAATGCCCACTGTGGATGGCGCATAGCTTGTAATACACGACGCATAGCAGCATTCGGGCCACTCATACCTGAGTGCATATCACGATAGCGTGCTCCAGGGACTGGCATATCAACGGTGAAAATTAGAGTTTTGACACCAGCCGCTTTGGCTCGTTCCAGAACATTCTTCATAAAGCCACGGTCTTTAAGCACATATAGCTGGAACCACATAGGGCGCTCAATTGCGGGTACAACTTCTTCAATAGGGCAGACTGACACTGTCGACATAGTAAACGGAATGCCTTTATTTTCAGCCGCTTTTGCCGCTTGTACCTCGCCTCGTCTGGCGTACATGCCGGTTAACCCAACAGGTGCTAGGGCAATAGGTAAGTCTAATTTTTCACCAAAAATTTCAGTTTTAAGATCTAGTTCAGACATATTATTTAATACGCGCTGTTTTAAAGCGATCTCGGATAAGTCATCAACGTTTTTACGCAAAGTATGTTCGCTATATGACCCACCGTCGATATAGTGAAATAAAAATGGGGGTAATTTGGCTTGGGCCGCTTTTCGGTAATCGGTAGAAGCTGAGATGATCATTTAGTCGCCTTAATAATTGTTACTAAGCATTTAGCATGTTTAGTCTACTGCGTTGCTTAATTTAATAGAGTTTTTATTTTTCTAATATATCGCTTTATTTTTATGCTATAAATGGAAATAATGAAAAACACTATTTCCAAAAGTTTAATATTATGCTGGCAAATGACTTAATTTTATTTTCCCAAGTGATAGAGTTTGGGAGCTTTAGCAAGGCTGCTGAAGCTAATAACCTAACTAACTCGTCTGTGAGTAAGCGTATTGCTAGGTTAGAGAAATCGTTAGGAGTGCAACTGCTATATCGTACAACTCGTAAATTAACGGTTACAGAAGCCGGCAGTATTTTAGCTATGGGCGCAAAAAGCGTGCAGCAAGCAACAAATGATGCAATTAGTGCGGTTTCTGGGTTCGGTGATCAGATAAAGGGACATATAAAAATGTCTGTACCGACTATTTCCGGCGACTTATTATTAGCTGAAGCTGTCGCCGAATTTTGTTCTAGACATCCTAACTTAACTGTCGATATGTCGATGGATAATAAATTTGTTGATTTAATTAATGATGGATATGATCTGGTGATACGAACGGGTCACCTAGAAGATTCAAGCTTAATTGCTCGCCATATTATTGATTCGCAGTGGGTTGTTTGCGCATCACCTTTTTTCATAAATAAATACGGTAATCCCGAAACGCCAGAAGATTTAAAACAATATAATTGCTTGAAATATACCTATCAAACTTTTGGTGCCGATGAATGGCAGTTTAAAACTGAAAATCAGGATTATTTTGTAAAAGTGTCGGGTTCATTAGCAACAAATAATGCGAGTGCTCTGCGTAAAGCTGTGCTGGCTGGGCATGGTATAGGCTACTTGCCTAGATGCTTGGTATACCCAGATTTATGTAATGGTGAGCTAATTGAACTGTTTAAGACTCAAGTTGCGAAAAAGCTAGGTGTGTATGCGGTGTACCCTTTTACTAAACATCAGCCCCAAAAGATAAAAATGTTAGTTGAACATATTAAGAGTCAATATTTAGCTATGTCACATTATTTTGTGGCGGATTTTTCACGGGTTTAATCTTTGATAAAAGCAAAGATAAAGTGGTCTTCGAACTCGGATTTGAACCAATGACCTTCGCCAGTCTATAAGAGCTGAGCCCGAGGGCGAACTTTAATATTAAAGGGTTTTATTCAAGAAAGTGGTTGCGGGAGCCGGATTTGAACCAACGACCTTCGCCAGTCTATAAGAGCTGAGCCCGAGGGCGAACTTTAATATTAAAGAGTTTTATACAAGAAAGTGGTTGCGGGAGCCGGATTTGAACCAACGACCTTCGCCAGTCTATAAGAGCTGAGCCCGAGAGCGAACTTTAATTTTAAAAGGTTTCTAAACAAGAAAGTGGTTGCGGGAGCCGGATTTGAACCAACGACCTTCGGGTTATGAGCCCGACGAGCTACCAGACTGCTCCATCCCGCGACAATTCGTCGCTAGTTCCATATGCTGGTGGATTAGATTTCCTATCTAATCAATTACTTATATCAGTAATTTAGAGTAAATTATTTCAGGAGTT
>NZ_KQ130493.1:2947-122740 GCF_001050375.1 Catenovulum maritimum
AAAGTGGTTGCGGGAGCCGGATTTGAACCAACGACCTTCGGGTTATGAGCCCGACGAGCTACCAGACTGCTCCATCCCGCGACAATTCGTCGCTAGTTCCATATGCTGGTGGATTAGATTTCCTATCTAATCAATTACTTATATCAGTAATTTAGAGTAAATTATTTCAGGAGTTAGATTTAACTAACTGCCTTCGTGATATTAGAAGCGAGCCCGAGGGCGATTACTATAACTTAATATCAAGTACAACTTAAAAGTGGTTGCGGGAGCCGGATTTGAACCAACGACCTTCGGGTTATGAGCCCGACGAGCTACCAGACTGCTCCATCCCGCGACAATGCTTTAGGGTTATCCCCTCTGATGGCCGTGCATACTATATAAATTTTTAATTATTGCAAGGATATTACGAAAAAGAATTTCTGTATGCACAATTAATGACCAGAACAGGCTTGAACGCTGATAAAATGATAAGTTTTGCTGTCGTAATTAACCTTTTATTCACAAAATAAGCATAGCCTACATTTAATTATAAATTGAAGTTAATTTTCTTGATGTTTGTTTTAATTATGTAAAAAATATACATAATTTTATTCTGCGTCTATATTTTTATGTATTAAATAGGGAAGGTTTAAATTTAGTTTGATTTTGACCATTAAATTAAATCGTGTTTATGGAAGGTTATTTTTGATTGAGTTGGAGAGTCTATGTTTTGTTTTCGTCAAGGCATTACTAACAAAGGTTTTATACTGCTAGCTTCTGTCGTCACTAGTTCTAGTATGAGTTTGGCCCATGCAGCTGAGTTTGAGCTTGGTGATTTCACGATTAATTTCGATTCTTCTTTTACTGCTGGTGCGAGTTACAGGGTTGAAAGTCGAGATCAAAATTTGGTTGGTAAAAACAATAATCCAGAATTGCTCTGGGTTGATGGCCCTAATAAGTACAATGCAGTGATCCCTAGCTTAATCCGTTACTCGAATTCTGAAGTGTGGGCACAACAGGGGTCTTACTCTGCCAATGGCGATTTGTCGAATCTTAATTATGATGCTGGAGATGCATTTTCTAAAATTATCTCAGGCACACATGAGCTCGATATTAATGCGGGCGATTGGGGATTTTTTAGTCGTTTTATGTATTTTTATGACCAAGCTGCGAATAATCACAAAGGTTGGCAAAATCCATTAACCGGTAAAACTTACGATCTATGTAAAGATCCAGAAGCTAAAGCCAGAGTCTGTCAAGATTTTAGAGTGCTAGATGCTTTTTTGTACGGTAATTTCAATTTTGGCGATACACCTGTTTCAGTTCGCTTAGGTGATCAAGTTGTGAGCTGGGGAGAAAGTTCATTAATTTCGCACGGAATTAATGCCATCAACCCAGTTGATATCGCTCGACTCAAAGCACCAGGTGCCGAGTTAAAAGAAGCTTTCATTCCTGTTGGTATGTTATGGACTTCGATTGGTTTAACCGAAAATGTGTCGCTTGATATGTTTTATCAATATGATTGGCAAAAAACAATTTTGCCAGCGCCAGGTAGTTATTTTTCTACCAATGATTTTGCTGGTGACGGTGGATACCAAAATAATATTCAAATTGGTTTTACCCAACACCCAGATATGAACGCCGAGTATGTCAGTAATGAGATAAATACTTGGGTTAAAGCGTCTTTAGCTGAAAATGCGGCGACTATGCAGGGTATTTTAGCTCAGTTAGCAACTGCCTCTTCAGCTCAAGAGCAAGCGCAACTTGCTCAGGGTTTCTATCAAATTACAGCGCCATATTTTACCTATGGTACAAAAACGTCTTTACGAGCTAAAAGCAGTCAAGACGTTATCCCTAAAGACAGTGGTCAATATGGTTTAAAATTAACGATTTATTCAGCTGATTTGAATGATAGTGAATTTGGCCTGTATTACTTAAATTATCATAGTCGTCGCCCTGTCATTTCAGGAACAGCGTCTAATTTCGAAATCCCAAGTATTGCAGCAGATGTAGGCTACATTTTAGCGAACGATATTACCCCAGATAACATTTATAATTTAGGTGCATTCACCACTGGTTATTTAGAGTATGTTGAAGATATTAAACTATATGGTTTAAGTTTTAATACTAGCTTAAACGAAACGGCGATTGCAGGTGAAATAGCTTACCGTCAAGATGAGCCATTACAAGTTGATGATGTTGAGCTGATTTATGCAGGTATGCCGAATCAGTTGGCAAATGCAAATTTACGGCCTGAGTTTAACGAGCTATCACAGATTAAAGGCGTTGCATCTGGCGGTACAGCTAAAGGTTATATTTTATCGGATACAGTGCAAGCGCAGGCAAGTATCACTCAATTATTTGGACCTAAATTAGGTGCAGACTCAATTGCAGTATTAGTTGAAGCAGGTGTTGTACAAATTTTGGATATGCCTGATTCAGATGTGATGCGTTTAAATGGTCCAGGCACAGCCAGAGGCGGCGTTTTACCACAAGGCGAACTATTTCAAAAAGCCTTATCGAACGGTGCTGAAACAACTCAATTCCCGAGTGAGTCTGCTTGGGGTTATAAAGCATTGATTAAGCTGACTTACAATAATATCTTCTCTGGTGTTAACTTTAACCCAAGAATCGTGTTCTCTCATGATGTAAACGGTACAACGCCTGATCCTATGTATCTATTCGTCGAAGACAGAAAGTCAGCGGCCATTAACTTAAATTTTGATTATCTAAACAGTATTTCTTTTGATTTTGGCTACAACGTTTTTTGGGATGGCGTAGGTAACTCAAATGTGTTTGAAGATCGTGATTATGTCACTTTCAGTATTAAATATTCGTTGTAGGGTTTAGTTATGACATATAGAAAAATTTTCACACAAAAAACATTGATTGCAAGCTTAGCTCTGAGCATATTAAGTGGACAGGCCTATGCAAAAGTCACGGCAGAACAGGCTGCTCAACTCGGTAATAATTTAACCCCATTAGGTGCTGAAAAAGCTGCGAATCAAGATGGTTCTATCCCGAGTTGGACTGGTGGGGTTACAAAAGCCCCTGCTGGTTATAGCAAAGGCGATCATCACCCAATACCATTTCAAGCGCAAAGCCCGTTATTTACGATTGATATAAATAATTATCAAGCTTACCAAGCTAATTTAACGGAAGGTCAAATTAGCTTATTAAAAACCTATCCTCAGACCTTTAAAATGCCAGTTTATAAAACCTACAGAACGGCATCTGTTCCCGATTCGGTATATCAAGCGACAATTAAAAATGCAACGAGTGCAGAGTTGGTTGATGATGGTAATGCGGTTTCTAATGCAATTTTAGGCATACCATTTCCTATTCCTGCAAATGGTTTAGAAGTTATTTGGAATCATATTTTGCGTTATCGCGGTGAGCAAATGGCTCGCTGGGGTGGGCAAGCTGCGCCTACTTCATCTGGTGATTATACTGTTATTGGTTTTGATGAAGAAATTATCTTTAAATATGCCCAACCAGATGTGACGGCTCAACAATTAACTGAAGATAATATTTTAAATTACTTTAAACAGCAGGTTACTTCGCCAGCACGGTTAAAAGGTACGGCACTATTAGTGCACGAAACGCTCAATCAAATTAAGCAGCCTAGGCAAGCTTGGACTTACAACACAGGCCAAAGAAGGGTACGTAAAGCGCCAAATATTGCTTATGATGCACCAGGTACAGCGTCTGATGGATTAAGAACCACAGATGATTTTGATATGTTTAACGGCTCTCCAAGCTATTACGATTGGACGTTAAAAGGTAAAAAAGAAATTTATATTCCTTACAATGCTTATAAGTTGCATGCAGAAGGGGTGGATTATGCTGATATTTTGCATACTGGCCATTTAAATCCTGAAATGACGCGTTTTGAAAAGCATAGAGTGTGGGTGGTTGAAGCTCAGCTTAAATCTGATAAACGTCACATTTATAAAAAGAGAGTTTTTTATATAGATGAAGATAGCTGGCAGATCGCATTAGTGGATGCATACGATAGCCGAGATCAGCTTTATCGGGTCAATATGATGCATGCCATTAATTATTATGAAGTACCAACACTTTGGACCACTATGGATGTTTATCATGATTTAAACTCAAGACGCTATTTAGCACTGGGTTTAGACAATAATGAAAAAATGTATGATTTCGGTGTGCAGTTAAAAGAAAGTGACTTTACACCGCAGGCGTTAAGACGAAGTGGTCTTAGGTAATTAGAGAAGATTGTAAATGCATTTTAGGCGCATATCTGGGTTTGTTGTTGGCTTGGTCGTCTCACTTATATTTAGTGCTCATGCGAGTGCTAAATATAAGCCATTAATCTTGGATATGATTCAGGTTAACTCAGGACAATATCTTGCTGTCGGGGAAAGAGGCATTGTTGTTAGTTATCAGTTAAAGGAAACATCTCAAGGCATAGCGCAAACAAACCAAACTGAGATTGAAACACCAACTTCTTTTACGCTAACCAGTATTACTAGAACCGAAGATACTTATTGGGCGGTAGGTCATAACTCAACTATTTTGAGAAGTACAGATGCAGGAAACACTTGGTCAATAAATTTTCAAGCCAACAGCCATTCGCCGTTTCTTGATATTATCTTTTTAACTCCAAACGAAGGTATTGCGATAGGGGCTTATGGTTTGTTTTATCGAACACTAGATGGCGGTAAAACATGGCAAAAAGAAGTGAAACTCGGATTCCTGATTGAAGATGATCAGTTATATCTTAAAGATCTTAAAATGTCAGAACCTGAGTTTTTTCAGCAAGAACTGGCCGCGCTGCAACCGCACTTAAATCAAATTATTTCTCATGGCGATACATTAATTTTAGTCGGCGAAATGGGATTAGTTGCTGTCAGCCGAGATAAAGGGAGTAGTTGGCAACGCTTGCCAGATGTTTATTCAGGTTCCTTATTTGATGCGGCTATTTATTATGAAAAACTGATTGTTTCTGGGTTAAGGGGACATATCTTTGAAATTGATATTGATTGGCATAATTTGACTTTTATCGAGTCACGACAAATAAACCTGAGTCAGCCAGTTAACATTAACAGAATCACAATCGACCTAACACAAAACCAAATTTACCTAGTGGGAAATAGCAGTCACGTTTGGATTTGGGATGGGGTGAGTGCTAACGCTAAGCTTCATATTGGAGATAAAAAACTCAGCCAACAAGACAATATCGCATCCATTACGGTAGCGGAAAAATATCTTTTATTAACCGGAGATTTAGGGATTAGTTTGGTTAATCGAGCCAAGAGTGAACCTTGATTAAATGAATCAGTTTATCGACTTTCTACAAAAAATAATTTTTCGTCATAGATATTTGGTGCTTACCAAATTTTTAATTCTCACTGTATTTTTTGCATATCAAGCCAGCCAAATAAAACTGGATGCAGGTTTCACTAAAAACATCCCTTTACAGCATAGTTACATGCAAACTTACCTTAAATATGCGGATGAATTTGGTGGGGCTAATCGGGTTTTAATCTCTGTTTGTAATCAGTCGGGTGAAATATACCAAGCTGAATTTTTTACTCAATTAAAACAAATTCATGATCAACTATTTTTTATTGAGGGCGTCGATCGATCTCAAGTCACTTCGTTATATTCACCTTCTGTCAGATTTACTGAAATTGTTGAAGATGGTTTTGCGGGTGGGCCAGTGGTTTCTTCTGATTTTGATAACTCACCTGCCAGTTTACAGAGGGTAAAACGGAATGTAGATAAAGCTGGTCAGGTGGGTAAGTTGGTTTCTAATAATAGCCAGTGCGCTATGTTAACAGCAGTCCTGTTAGAGCTTAACCCTATCTCAGGTCAACCGATTGATCCTATATTAATCGCTAACAAACTAGAGCAAGACATCAGAGGTAAATACCAAAGTGACCTTTACTCTATCCACATCATTGGCTTTGCTAAAATAGTTGGTGATGTTGCTGCAGGGGCGAAAGACGTTGCGGTATTCTTTGCGATTGCAATTCTGATCACGGCGGGTTTAGTTTACTTATTTTGCCGTTCTTTTCGTTTAATGTTGTTTCCGATTTTATGCTCTGTTATTGCTATGATCTGGAAAATTGGCATTTTAAAAACGCTGGGCTATGGCATAGATCCTATGTCTATTTTGTTACCTTTCCTGATTTTTGCAATAGGTGTTAGCCATGGTGTCCAAATGCTTAACGTTATTAATAAGCAAGTACATCAAGGGAAAAGCTCTAAGCAAGCGGCAGAAATAGGCTTTAAACAACTCTTTTTACCCGGCTTTATCGCGCTTGTTTCTGATTGTATTGGTTTTTTAACTATCTTAAGTATAGATATTGGTATTATCCAAGAGCTAGCAATTGCTGCTTCAATAGGGGTTGGTGTTGTCATTTTAACCAATCTTATTTTATTACCGGTAGCGATTTCATTTTTAAATATTAAGACGAGTGACAAGGCAAAGCTCGCCATACAGCAGCAAGATGTTTGGGTCGAAAAAATCTGGCAAAAACTATTATGTTTCTGCCAACCTAAGGTGGCTGTCGGAATTGTAATTGCATCTTTCATCATATTTGGTTTGGGATTAAAAGGAGCTCAAGAACTCAAAATTGGTGACTTACATTCAGGTGCCCCCGTGCTGCATGAGCATTCCCAATATAATCAAGATACATTTTCTATTGTTAATCACTATGAAATAGGCGTTGATGTACTCTCAGTGATTGCCGAAACTAAAGCGGATGGCTGTACTTCGTTTGAAATTATGAACCGTATTGATCAGTTCCAATGGTTATTGTCCAAGCATGACTCAGTTCAATCGAGCGTCAGTTTAGCGAGTATCGCCAAAATAATAACCTCGGGTTATAACGAAGGTAATCTAAAGTGGCGAGTTATACCGCAAGACAGCAGAAGTTTAGCTCAATCTGTCAGTCGAGTACCGACAAGTTCGGGTTTACTGAATACAGATTGCAGCGCTATGCCGATTATCTTATTTTTAAAAGATCATAAAGCTGAAACCATAGATAGTATCATTCAGTTAATCGAAACGAATCAGGCGGATTATGAATCCGACGAGCTTAAATTTAAATTAGCTTCTGGACCTGTTGGGGTTATGGCTGCGACGAATCAAGCGGTTGCTCAAGCCCAAATTCCTATGATGATATATGTCTATAGTGCAGTCTTTGTTTTATGTTTAATTAGTTTTAAATCAATCAAAGCAACGATTGCCGTTATTCTACCCCTATTTGTTGTGTCTACTTTAGCCCAAGCTCTAATGGCACAGTTTGAAATAGGCCTAACTGTTTATACCTTACCTGTCATTGCATTAGGTGTAGGGATTGGGGTTGATTACGGGATTTATATTGTCTCAAGCTTAGCTATTTATTTAAGGCAAGGCGAGTCATTAAATAACGCGTTTAAATCGGCTTTAATCGAACGTGGTAGTGCTGTGATATTCACCGGTTTAACTTTAGCTATAGGTGTGAGCACTTGGTTTTTCTCAGCGCTAAAATTCCAATTAGATATGGGCATATTGTTAACCTTTATGTTTGTTGTGAACATGTTAGCCGCAATAATTGTGTTACCTGCCTTGTGTAGATTGTTTTGGTGGCGTAAATAGTTAAATTATTGTAAAAAATATTTAATATTTTCTTGTACTTAAGCTAATCTTATACTAATTGATCATCAGTCAAAGGCGGCCATAGATGACCCAGCTAAAGAATAGCCCATCAGTACTTTTAGAAAACGTAGAAAAATTAATAAATTCTAAAATCGACAGTAAGCATGTTGATTTAGTTAATCAATTATCTCGGTTGATATACAGAGATATATCCAGAGAAGATCTGACCGACAGAAACGATAGTGATTTGTACGGTGCAGTTGTTAGCCTTTGGCATACCTTAAACGATTATGATAATGCTCACCCAATTATCAATGTATTTAATCCAGGCCTTGCAAATAATGGATGGCAGTCTAATCACACTGTGGTAGAAATCGTCACAGCAGATATTCCGTTTTTAGTCGATTCTATTCGCTTGGCATTTACTCATTTAAATATCACGTCCCACTGGCTACTTCATCAAAGTATTCGTCTTGAGCATGATAAGTCTAAAAAGATTTCTCAGATTTCACAAAATGGCCAAGCGAGTAAAGCGCATCGCACCGCTGTGTTTATGATAGAAATAGACAGACAATCATGCGAGCAAGATTTAGCCAAAATTAAGCGTAGTATTTGTGCCGTCATCGACCAAGTGACATTGGCGGTTGAAGATTGGAAGGCTATGGTTGATAAGTGTAAATCTATTATTAAAGAATTAGACTCACTGCCAGACAAAATTGAAAGTAGCCAAATATCAGAAGCCAAAGCTTATTTAAATTGGCTAATTAAAGACAAATATACCTTTATGGGGTATAGAGAATATGACTTAGCTGCTGTTTCTGGTGGCTATAAACTCAGTCGTGTTCAAGCATCTAGCTTAGGACTAATGAAAGCGTCAAAAGGGAGTGACACTCGTCTGCTATCTGAGCTACCTAGCTCAGCAAAAGCAGAGGCGCTAAGTCAAAATTTAATGATATTGACTAAAACTAATTCTAAGTCGGTCGTTCATCGTTCGGCTTATATGGATTATGTCGGGATTAAAAAATTCGACAGCAAAGGTAAAGTTATAGGTGAGCATAGGTTTATTGGTTTGTACTCATCTGATTTTTATAACGACAGTGCGCTGGATATTCCACTGGTGCAGCACAAAATTAAACGGGTACTTGGCCAAACGGGTTTCCAGACAAGCTCTCATGCTTATAAAGCCATAGTTAATATTTTAGAAACTTACCCTAGAGAAGAAATCTTGCATGCTAAAGAAGATGAGATTCAGCAAATTTCACTTGGCATAATGCAAATGCAAGAGCGCGGTGTTGCCAAATTATTTATCCGTAAAGATATTTTTGGGCGGTATTTTTCGTGTATGGCATACGTACCGAGAGACAAATACAACACCCAATTACGCAAAGCGACACAAGCTTTATTCCAACGCCATTTAAACAGCAGTGAAGCGGTAGAGTTTAATACTTATTTATCTGAATCTAGTTTAGCGAGAACGCACTATATGGTTCGAGTAAAAAATAACAATTTTGATATTGATGAGCATAGTATTCAAAACAATATGATTGAGTTAAGTAAAACCTGGGAAGATAAGTTTGAACGCTGCTTAATGTCGCACTACGGAGAAGAAAAAGGCAAAGCCATTAGTCAAAAATACGAGAATGCATTTTCCCGTAGCTATAAAGAGACTGAATTACCGTCTTCTGCTTTAGTTGATATTGCCAAACTTGAAAGTTTGTCTGATAAAAATAGATTAGGCATGATTTTTTATCGCCCGCAAGAAGCTGAAAAAGACAGTGCTCAGGTTAGGTTAAAGCTGTTTCATCGTGACGAACCTATTCATTTGTCAGATGTGTTACCTATGCTTGAAAATTTTGGCTTAAGAGTAATCGACGAAAGACCCTATAAAGTGACTGCAAATGATGGTCATGTAAATTGGATTTTAGATTTTTCAATGCAGATGCGCTCCGGGATTGGTATCGATTTAGAAACCAGTAGAGAAATCTTCCAACAAGCATTTCAACAGGTCTGGGCTGGCGAACTAGAGGATGATGGTTTTAATCGTCTAGTGCTTCAAGCAAATGTTTCAGGGCGTGAATCTGCTATTTTACGCTCGTACGCTAAATATATGAGGCAAATCGGGACTAGTTTCAGTCAGAGTTACATTGAAGACACGTTTGCTAAATATCCAGATATCGCGAAACAATTGATTCAACTTTTTGTCTGTCGTTTTTGCCCAGAAACAGACTTTGAATTACCTCAACAGCAAGAGTTACTCAGTGGCATAGAGGCGGCATTGGATAATGTGGCCAATTTAGATGACGACCGAATTATAAGACGTTATGTTGATATGATTTGCGCCACTCTAAGAACCAATTTTTATCAAGCTGCAGATAATGGTTCACCTAAAAGTTATATATCGTTTAAGTTAACGCCTTCTTCAATTCCTGATATTCCAAAACCTGTACCGCATTTTGAAATATTTGTTTATTCACCTAGAGTGGAAGGTGTGCACTTGCGTGGTGGCAAAGTCGCTCGAGGCGGGTTGCGTTGGTCAGACCGAAGAGAAGATTTTAGAACCGAAGTATTAGGCCTAGTTAAGGCGCAGCAAGTTAAAAATACTGTGATAGTACCAGTTGGCGCTAAAGGTGGTTTTGTTTGTAAGAAGTTACCAGAATCCGGTGGCCGACAAGCTTTTTTTGAAGAAGGACAAGCATGTTATCGAATATTTATTCGTGCTCTGCTAGATGTCACAGATAATATTGTTAAAGGGGAAATATTACCACCTAAACAAGTCGTTAGGCATGATGACGATGACCCTTACTTAGTTGTGGCCGCCGATAAAGGTACGGCGACTTTTTCTGATATCGCAAATTCAATTTCAGAAGAATATGATTTTTGGCTGGGCGATGCTTTTGCTTCAGGCGGAAGTGTTGGTTATGACCATAAAAAAATGGGCATTACCGCACGCGGTGCTTGGGAATCGGTTAAACGTCATTTTCGTGAAATTGGCATCAATTGCCAAACAACTGATTTTACCTGTGTCGCAGTTGGGGATATGGCAGGGGATGTATTTGGTAATGGTATGTTGTTATCTGAGCATACTTGCTTGGTTGCAGCATTTAATCACATGCACATTTTTATTGATCCAAATCCTGATGCAGCAAAAACTTATGTCGAGCGAAAAAAATTGTTTGATTCGGTCTCGGGTTGGGCTGAGTACGATCAAAAATTAATTTCTAAGGGCGGTGGTTTATTTGAACGTTCAGCCAAATCAATCAAACTGACAAAAGAAATTAAGGCCTTATTGGATACAGATAAAGATTCAATGGCGCCAAGCGAGTTAATTCATTGCATTCTACAGATGAAAGCGGATTTATTATGGAATGGCGGTATAGGGACTTATATTAAGTCAAGCAAAGAGAGTCACAGCGATGTTGGTGATAGAGCAAATGATAGCGTTAGAATTAATGGTAATCAGGCTAACTTTAAAATTATTGGTGAGGGTGGCAATTTAGGTTGCACTCAATTAGGACGGATTGAAGCAGCCAAAAAAGGTTGTCGGGTAAATACTGACTTTATCGACAATGTCGGTGGTGTTGATTGTTCGGATAAAGAAGTTAACATTAAAATTTTACTGAATACCCTAGTTGCAGATGGCGAACTAACCTTAAAAAAACGCAACGAATTACTTTATAGCATGACAGCTGAAGTGTCTGAGATTGTGCTTAAAGATTGCTACCGCCAAACACATTCTTTATCTGTTACTCAGTCTAAAATAAGAGACCAGCTTAAAGAGCAAACTCGTTTTATTCATGGTTTGGAAAAATCTGGTTATTTGGATAGGGAGCTTGAGTTTTTACCATCTGATGATGATTTGGCTGAGCGCCAAGCTGCAGGTAAAGGCTTAACACAACCAGAATTATCAGTACTGATTGCTTATGCCAAAATGGTTTTAAAAGAGCAGTTTAATACACCTGAAATTACTCAAGAGCCACATCTAGCTCAGTCTTTGTTAGATTATTTCCCTAAAGTGTTAAAACAGAAATTTAGTAAAGCAATGCAGCAACACCCGTTGAAATCTGAGATAATTGCCACTCAAGTCGCGAATGAAATCATTAATGATATGGGGCTAAATTTCGTTCACCGAATGTCAGAAGAGACGGGCGCGAACGCATCAGAAGTCGCGATTTGTTATACCATAGCGAAAGAAATTTTTGAGCTGCCTCAGCTTTGGAAAAAAATTGAAAGCTGGGATAATTTAGTGAGTGCGGAAATTCAATCGGAAGCTTTATTCCAGCTTCGCCGTACGGTTAGGCGCGCGACTCGCTGGTTTTTACGCCATCGCTCTAAGCTTAAAACTATACGTGAATCGGTTGATTTTTATAAACCTGTGTTTGATGAATTAAGTGAAAATTTAGATAAATATCTAGTTGAAGATGAGCATGCTAAGTTAATTCAAAATGCAGAAAAATTAAGCTCTGCAGGTGTAGATGCCGATTTTGCTAAACGCTTATCTTATATAAGTACGCTATTTTCTGTGATGGATATAGCCCAAGTGATCGAAGAGAGTCAACGACCACTGGCTTTAGTTTCGGATGTTTATTACAAACTTGGTTCCTACATGGAGCTTCATTGGTTCTTGGATCAAATTAATAAGCAACCCGTAGCTAATCATTGGCAGGCACTTGCCAGAGCGGCTTTTAGAGAGGAGCTTGATTGGCAGCAAAGGTCTTTAGCCGCCGTTATTTTACGTAGCTGTACAGACCACTGTAATGCTAATGATATGCTAAAATCCTGGGCAGAACAGCACAGTGAAATTTTGGATAGATGGCGTCATATGCTGGCAGACTTTAAAGCGACTAGAAGCCATGAATTTGCAAAATTTTCAGTTGCGTTACGTGAATTGATGCTGTTAAGCCATCATTGCGATACAATGAGCTAAATCTTTCATAAATTTTAGCCGGAAAATCGAAATTTCCCGGCTTAGTTATTATGAAGCCTCGTGAATCGAGGCTTTTTTGTGGGAAAAATATGTACCAATTAATTCGATCTTTTTTATTCACTCAAGACGCTGAGTGGTCACACGACGTTACAATTAAAAGTTTAAAGAAAACAGGTGGCACACCACTAGAGTTTCTTTATAGTCAAAACATTCCTGATGCGCCGGTGGAACTATTTGGCTTAAAATTTAAAAACCCAGTTGGTTTAGCTGCGGGTTTAGATAAAAATGGTGAGTGCATTGATGCTTTTGCCGCTATGGGTTTTGGCTTTATTGAAGTTGGTACTGTGACACCTAAACCACAAGCTGGTAATGACAAGCCTAGAATTTTTAGATTACCTAACGCACAAGCTATTATTAATCGCATGGGCTTTAATAATAAAGGCGTTGATTATTTAGTTGAGCAAGTTAAAAACTCTAAATATGACGGTATCTTAGGAATTAACATAGGTAAAAATAAAGATACGCCGAACGAAGAAGGGAAAAACGATTACCTGATTTGTTTAAATAAGGTTTATCAATATGCTAGTTATGTGACCGTTAATATTTCATCGCCTAATACACCGGGCTTACGTAGCTTACAATACGGTGAAGCTCTAGATGATTTATTAGGTGCAATTAAAACCAGACAATTAGAATTAGCAGAAGAGCACGGAAAATATGTGCCTATTTTAGTTAAAATTGCGCCAGATATGGACGAAACTGAAGTCGAACAAGTTGCCGAGTCGTTAATCTCGAATAAAATTGATGGTGTAATTGCAACCAACACCACTTTAGAAAGAGAGAAAGTTAAACACTTAACGCATGGCGAAGAAGCTGGTGGTTTAAGTGGTGTGCCAGTTAGAGCGCAAAGCACTAAGGTAATTAAGTTATTAAAACAACACCTTGACGGCAAAATGCCAATTGTTGGTGTTGGTGGAATTAACTCATCTGAATCGGCGAATGAAAAACTTTCATCTGGTGCTGATTTAGTTCAAGTTTATACGGGATTTATTTATCGAGGCCCAGAATTAGTAAAAGAAATTGTATCTGGACTTGAAACACAAGCATAATCTTGTAACCTTAATATCATTAGAACTATAAATTTAACGGATAGGTATGCTACAAGCAAAAGCGGACTGGTATTGGTTTTTTGATGACGAAAGTCAAACAATACGTTTGAATACGACCGACTTTGTATTTGTGACTGCTTGTTGCGCTAAGCATTTATTACCTCACGCTGAGAGTACCGTTGCCTTCAGCGTTGATGATAATCAGGTATACACAGAGTTTTACGCTTATTTAGAAGATGAACTAAAGCTAGCAGAAGCCTTATGTGTGCAAATTGCACTAAACGCTTTAGCTCATCTTAAATTCACCCAGTTTACTCAACCTAAAAGCTGGTATTTTGCGGTTCAAAATGGCGCAAATGAAATCACTGCTCAGTCCTTAGTCAGATTACAATCTGAGTTTGAGATTGGCCAATTTTTAACTCTAGAAAGCCAAGATGATTTTCCTGTGGTTATGCTGCTTAGTAAATCAATGAAATTAACAGAATCAAAATCACTCAGTCAATTCGACGTTATCAAGGTAATGAAAAATCGTTTCATTAGTTTATCGTCAAATAAAACCCAACAATCCTTTAATTTATTTCGTGCTTAAAAATGAACAATTTCGAATTAGAAAACTTTATTAATCAAGTTTTGCGTCCAGAAAAAATCCGAGACTATTGCCCAAATGGGTTACAAATCGAAGGTAAGCCTTTAATTAACAAGATAGTGACAGGTGTGACGGCTACTCAAGCGTTAATTGATGTGGCAGTCGCTAAGCAAGCGGATGCCATTTTAGTCCATCATGGCTTTTTTTGGAAAGGTGAGAGTCCTATTTTAAAAGGGATGAAACGCAGCAGAATTAAAAGTTTACTCGCACATGATATCAACTTACTTGCCTACCATTTACCGCTTGATATCCACCCTGAATTGGGTAATAACGCTCAGCTAGGTAGTATGTTAGGGATAGATAAAATGGTGGGATTAGAAGCAAATAACCCAACCAGCGTTGCTGTAAGAGGCGAATTTAATGGTGCGAAGAAGTTATCTGAAATCGCTCAGTTAGTCGAGGACAAGCTAGGCAGAAAACCTTTAGTTGAATCTGGTGGGGATTTTGAGGTGAAAACAGTAGCTTGGTGCACGGGGGGCGGCCAATCTTATATTGAACTCGCTGCAGAGCAAGGGATCGACCTTTTCATTTCAGGTGAAGTGAGTGAGCAAACAATACATGTTGCTCGAGAAATGGGTATACATTTTATCGCTGCTGGTCATCATGCTACTGAAAGGTATGGTGTAAAAGCGCTTGGTGAGTATATTGCGGCACATACTCATATTGACGTTGAGTTCATCGATATAGACAACCCAGCCTAACCCTTCTTTTCATTCAGTAGGTTTGCCTACTGATGCAAATTTAAGTGTTAGGCTACGAAACCTGCACTTTGGGCTGATTTAGGGTTATAATGGTGCAATTCGGTATTATACCTTTAACTGCATATGCAGTGCCTAAATCAGCTCAGTGAAGACCTAATGAAATCAAATCAAGTTTCTCGCAACAAGCATTCTCAATCTAAACGTAAATTTAAAAATCATTCAAAGCCAGAAAAGAGCCATAAACATTTGTTTCTCACTCTCTGGCAAGATTGGTTATATGAAGTTAGATATCTTTCTCAAGATAAGCCTTGGCCAGCGCTCGATCGCTGGTTAAAAAATTGGTTTAGACAACAAGAAAGATTACCGCTTGAGTTGCAATCAGAATTAAGTGCTGCTTGTTATGATATTTTTCGAGTATTGCAAAAAATAGATTTCTTAGAAACCAGTTATCAGGCAAAAAACATCATCAGTGAAGTTGATAAGTGGGATTTATCTTGGCACTGCCAAGAAGTTGAAAACCACAGTGCGAGAGATTTTGTCGCTTGGTTTGGGATTTTATTTCCGGAGCATAATTTTGCGACGCAATTAACATGTGAAGCGCGTCAAACTTGGTACTCAAGCGAGTTTAAACCTAAGTGGCGTGGACAAGCCGATGCCGAATCAATTCAAGTGATTTTAAATGGCTTCCGACCGACTTGGTTACCTTTACTCGTGCAAAGACAGCTGATTTCTAACTGGGATGATGGAAAGTTAATTGATTTTATTAAGAGTCAAGAAAAGACACCGCCACTTTGGTTGCGTGCCGATCCTAAATTGTATAACGAACTGAAAACGTCTCTATATAAGCAAGGTGTTAAAGTTGCTTTAGATGACAATGGTTTGATGGCTGTTGGTGGTAAAGGGGTTAATCAAACTCAGGAATATAAACAAGGCTTAATTGAGATCCAAGATTATGCAAGCCAGCAAATTGCGGCGGCTGTTATGGTTAAACCGGGACAAAAAGTGTGGGACGCATGTGCCGGCGCTGGCGGTAAGAGTTTAGCTATTGCGAGTAAAATGAATAATAAAGGTAGTTTAGTCGCAACAGATCTACAGAGCTATAAATTAGATGAACTTAAAAAGCGAGCTAAACGCGCACAGTTGCATAATGTCAGAGCTTTTGCTTGGGATGGTGAAAGTGCACTTAGGTTACCTAATGATGTTGCAAAGCAAAAAGGCTTTGACTGGGTGTTAGTTGATGCGCCTTGTTCGTCAGCTGGTACTTGGCGTAGAAATCCAGATGCTAAATGGCGCTTTAACCAGAGTGATACAGACGAGCTGGTTAAAATTCAATCCGGTATTTTAGAGAATGCAGCTAAAGCAGTCCGAAAAGGCGGCTATTTAGTTTACGCTACTTGTAGTTGGCAAGTGGCAGAGAATGAAGCTCAAGTTGCTGACTTTATTGCAAATAACCCAGGTTTTGAATTAGTCGAACAAAAAATGTTAGGCGCGCCAGATGTTGATTCGGACATCATGTTTGTTGCAACTCTAAAATTAAAGCAGGATTAATGCGATTCGTTAATTCGTTTTAAATCTCAACTAATACAAGGAATAGCAAGGTGGAACTGACCTTGCTTAACTTGATTGAGCGGCTAAATTGACAAGTTTTTAACTCGTCAATTTAATAAATTTTTCTAGTAAGCTAACTTCATCTTCTTGGTTGTTTGGGTCTTTTTCGATGCAATCAATAGGACAACAGGCGATGCATTGAGGCACATCATAGTGGCCGACGCATTCAGTACATTTATCGGCTGAAATCTCGTATATCTCTTCGCCTAAAAATATAGCTTCGTTGGGGCATTCAGGCCGACAAATATCGCAGTTGATACATTCTTCAGTAATCATTAATGACATAGTTTCACCTATTTAACTGGGTACGCTAAATTCTCATTGCTCTCATTTTTAGCTGGGAAGGGCTGACGAGTATCTGAATTTTCAGGTAAATCACGGACTAAAATAGCAAATTCGGGTTTGATCTCATGTGGTATTTTGATTAACACAGTGTGGCCAGAACCTTTAGCGTCAGTGATCATTTCCCCCTTGCGGTTTTGCATATGAGCTAGGTTAAATTTAAAGTTACCGTCAGGCGTCATTAGTTCTAAATCATCGCCTACTAAAAATTTATTTTTGACGGCTATTTCGACTAAACCGTCTGAATTACAGCTAATGACTTCTCCAACAAATTGCTGCTTGGTACTTACAGAGTGGCCTTGTTGGTAGTTTTGGTATTCATCATGCACATGCCTTCTTAAGAAACCTTCTGTATAGCCTCTATGCGCTAGGTTTTCTAATTCATCCATTAAATTAGGGTTAAATGGTTTACCTTTCACTGCATCCATAATGGCTTGTTTATAAACTTGTGCGGTACGGGCACAGTAGTAGAAAGATTTGGTTCTCCCTTCAATTTTAAGTGAATCAACGCCTATGTCGATTAACTTTTGCACATGTTGCACAGCACGTAAGTCTTTAGAATTCATAATATAGGTGCCATGTTCATCTTCAAATGCTGGCATATATTCGTCCGGTCGACCTTGTTCTTGTAATAAGAAAATGTCTTGGCTTGGCTCGCCTGATCCTAAAGTGGGTTCAATCGATTGAGTTGGTATAATATGGCCATCCAGGTTTTCAGTGGCTGAATGCGCATTGTATTGCCAGCGACAAGCATTGGTACATGTACCTTGGTTAGGGTCGCGTTTATTGATGTAGCCTGATAATAAACAACGGCCAGAGTAAGCCATGCAAAGTGCACCGTGGACAAAAACTTCTAGTTCAATATCTGGACATTGTTGCCTAATTTCTTCTATCTCATTTATGGATAGCTCTCTAGATAAAATAACTCGTTTAATCCCTTGCTGCTGCCAAAATTTAACAGTGGCCCAATTTACCGCATTAGCTTGAACGGATAAGTGAATCTCTAACTCGGGAAATGCCTCTTTCGCTAGTGAGATTAAGCCAGGATCAGACATGATAAAAGCATCTGGTTGCATTTGTACAACTGGACTTAGATCTTTTACAAAGGTTTGTAGCTTGATGTTGTGCGGCGCAATATTGTTGACCACATAGAATTTTTTATTCAGCTGATGAGCTTGTGAGATCGCAAGGGCTAAGTTGTCATGATTAAACTCGTTGTTTCGGACTCGTAAAGAATATCTGGGTTGTCCAGCATAGACTGCATCTGCTCCATAGGCAAAAGCGTACTGCATATTTTTAATTGAGCCAGCAGGAGAGAGTAATTCTGGGATAAAAGCTTTAGTAGACATAGTGAACTAGGAAGTGAAGTTAAAAACAATTGCGCATTTTAATCGGTTTGACTAAAGCAAAGTTTAATCTCGATCAAACTATACCTGTTCACCTAAATTTTTGATTTATATTTTACGTAGATAAAAAGTGCGCTAACAAGGCATGAATTGCCGCTATTAGTTTACTAGTAGCATAATTCATAACGCAGTTTATGTGCTTTTTAACCAGTAAAATTGAGCAATAATTAGGATGGATTGGTATTAGTTAATGATTGTTATCTAACTCTACAATGGATTGGTTAATTCTTTTCAATAATTCAGGTTTATTTTTCAGTGTCGCTTTTGATAAATAAATGCCAAATCCTTTTTCACTATGTACGATTTGTTTAAAGTTATGCATTGGTATTTTGTGATTTTTAGCTGAAGTTTCAAACACGAGTTGTGAAATTAACACGGCATCTAAGCGCTTTTTTAGCAACATATTCGGTAAATTATCAATCTCAAGGGTCCCTTTAACTTTATACCCATGAGTGCTTAACCACACATGGGTATTACTTTTAAAGGGGGTTGAAACAAATCTTTGCTGTTTAAACTCTGCCATATCAGGTGTTAGCTGCTCAGAGTTTGGCATATACCAAACCCAACGATTGATTAAAATGGGTTGAGAAAATTGAGCATGTTGATCTCTTACTGGGTTTTGTGTCGCTGGAAAAAAGCCATCTACTTTACCTTTAATTAGGGCATCTAGCGCTTTGCCATAGTTTCCGACTGGAATAATTTCGTATGTTATATTCGCATTGTTTAAAATCTTATTGACTGTGTGATAGCCAACGCCATCCCATTTGTTATTGGTTTGGAATATATAAGGTGGAAAGATGGGGGCAGCTAATCTAATTTTTTTAGTTGGGTTGGCAACTGCGTGAGGGGCAGTTATTAATGCGAACAGCATAGCTATTATTAGTTGGTATCTTATTTTTTTCACGCTACATATGCCATATTTGTCTAATATTAAATCGACCCAAAGTTAAATACCAAGTTGAGGCATTTAATGATTCTGTTGTCGTATATTGCTTAATTTCGTAAAAATAATTTATTAATGGCTTATTTTTCTTTACTTTAGTTTAGATGGCCTTGTAATTTTTACCAGAAAATCAAACTATCAGTGCGCATTTTGAGTATTAATTGATATAATTCGTGCCCTAAATTTGCCAATTGATAAAGAAATATGATCCCACGTTTAACCCAAGTCGATGCCATAGAAAAAGATTACCTTAGTTTTTTAACTGCATTAGAGTCTTCTTCATTTAAAGGTGATATTGAAACAACTTATGCTAGCCGTTTTTCGGTATCAACTGATAATAGTGTCTATCAGTCATTACCTCAGGCCGTTGTTTTGCCTAAAGATATGGATGACTTAGTTGCAATTACTGAGCTTGCATCACAAGCTGAATTTTCAACTATTAAATTCTCACCACGTGGTGGTGGCACAGGTACGAACGGACAATCGTTAACATCTGGCATAGTGGTTGATATTAGTCGCCACATGAATAAAATCCTCGACTTTAATAAAGAAGAAGCTTGGGTCAAGGTTCAAGCTGGTGTGGTTAAAGACCAACTTAATGCGTTTTTAAAACCGCATGGATTCTTCTTTGCACCTGATTTAAGTACAAGTAACCGTGCCACAATTGGCGGTATGGTTAGTACTGATGCTTCTGGACAAGGGTCTTTGGTATATGGCAAAACCAGTGATCATGTTTTAGGTTTAACCAGCGTGTTAATTAATGGTGATGTGTTAGAAACGCATAAAATGCCGATTTCTACTGCTGAAACTATGGCAAAACAAAGCGGTAAAATTGGTGAAATTTACGCTCAAGTTTTAGATACTTGTCGTAGTAAACGTCAAGATATCTTAGAAAAATTTCCGCGACTCAATCGATTTTTAACTGGCTACGATTTAGAACACACTTTTAATGATGATCTAACTGAATTCGATTTAGGTCGAGTCATTACGGGATCTGAAGGATCATTAGTATTTGTCGCTGAAGCTAAATTAAATTTAACCCCTATTGCACCGTTTAAAACCTTAGTTAATGTTAAGTATGATAGTTTTGAATCTGCATTACGCAATGCGCCTTTCTTAGTACAAGCGGACGCGACTTCAGTTGAAACTATTGATAGCAAAGTATTGAACCTTGCGCGTGAAGATATTATTTGGGATTCGGTTAGTCATTTAATCACAGATGTGCCAAATAAAGTGATGGACGGTATTAATATCGTTGAGTTTAACGCGGTTGAGCAAGGTGATATCAGCTCAAAATTAGAGCGTTTGACGGCTCAATTAGATGAGTTAGTGAATAATGAAGAAGCCGGCGTTATTGGTTATCAAGTTACGACAGATTTAGCCAGCATAGGCCTAATTTACGAAATGCGTAAAAAAGCGGTTGGTTTATTAGGTAATACTAAAGGTAAACAAAAGCCTTTAGCCTTTGCCGAAGATACAGCTGTTCCGCCAGAAAACCTTGCCGACTTTATTATGGAATTCCGTGAATTATTGGATGGCTATAAGCTTGATTATGGCATGTTTGGCCATGTAGATGCTGGCGTTTTACATGTTAGACCTGCTCTTGATATGGCAGACCCGGACCAAGAAGTTATCCTACGTGAAATCTCAGATAAAGTGGTGGCATTAACGGCTAAATATGGCGGTTTAATGTGGGGTGAGCACGGTAAAGGTTACCGCAGTGAATACGGCCCTGAGTTTTTCGGTCAAGATTTATTTAATGAACTAAGAAAAATTAAGGCGGTATTCGATCCATTAAATCGTGTTAACCCAGGTAAAATTTGTACACCGATTGATTCAACAGAACAATTGGTTTCGGTCGATGACACTAAACGTGGTTATTACGATCGCCAAATTCCAGTTGCGGTTAAAGACTCAGTTGAAACTGCTATGAACTGTAATGGTAATGGTTTGTGCTTTAACTGGGATGCTTCTAGCCCTATGTGTCCTTCGTATAAAGCCACTCGTGATCGTCGTCATAGTCCAAAAGGACGTGCAGGATTAATGCGTGAATGGCTGCGTCAGTTAAGCAATCAAGGGATTGATTTTAATAATGAAGAAAAGTCGATTCTAAAATCAGACGATGATTCTTCATGGTTTGCAAGATGGCGAAATACACGTGCGAAAAAATCAGGCGATTATGATTATTCGCATGAAGTAATGGAAGCAATGGAAGAGTGTTTAGCTTGTAAAGCTTGCTCTAGCCAATGCCCAATTAAGGTCGATGTTCCAGGGTTTAGAGCTAGGTTTATACAGCTTTATTACAGCCGTTATCAAAGACCTTTAAAAGACTATATGGTTGCAACCATTGAGAGAACTGCGCCTCTCTTAGCTAAGGCACCTAGATTATCTAACTTTATTGTTAATAACCCGGTGAGTAAAGCTTTAATTAAATCGGTTGTTGGGTACGTAGATACTCCAGAATTGAGTTACCCAACTTTGTCACAACAAGTCGCAGAATTAAATGTATTAGATTGGGATTTATCACGCTTAAGTAAATTATCTGAAGCTGAAAGGCTTAAAGTCGTGGCCATAGTTCAAGACCCATTTACTTCATACTATGATGCGACTGTGGTGAGTGATTGGGTTAAATTGATTGCTAAACTTGGCTACAAACCGATTATTTTACCATTCCAACCGAACGGCAAACCTGAACATGTGAAGGGCTTTTTAAAGCAATTTGCTAGTACAGCTAAGTCTGGTGCCGATTTTTTAAACCAAATCGATGCATTACATATTAGCTTAGTGGGTACAGATCCGAGCTTGGCTTTATGTTACCGAGACGAATATAACAAAGCATTGGGTGATGCTCGTGGTGATTTTAATGTAATGTTGCCACACGAGTGGTTAAAACAGGTCGCATTACCTAAAGCAGACGTTGCCAATAACGAATTCGCTCTATTTGCTCATTGTTCGGAAAAAACTTCGATTGCTAGTACTCATAAAGACTGGGTGAGTATCTTTTCACAAGTTGGTGCTAAATTAACGCCAGTGAATGTTGGCTGTTGTGGTATGGCTGGAACCTATGGTCATGAAGCAAGCCATTTAGAAAACTCTAAGCATATTTACCAAATGTCTTGGGCAGATAAGATAAAGCAGCAGTCTCCAGAAAATGTTTTAGCAACTGGTTACTCTTGTCGATCTCAAGTTAATCGAGAGGAAGGTTTTAAACCTAAGCATCCAGTCCAAGCCTTACTTAAAATATTAAGCTAACTTTGTGCTTGTATTGATTTAGCTCTAAATCATAAAAAAACCTAGCTCTTATAAGCTAGGTTTTTTTGCATTTAGGCCGGTGTTTGGTTTGTTTTATATGCAATAGAATTATTGTCGAACAATACTTCCTTTTATCTCGTTTAATCTCTATTTGAGTTTAAACGAGATAAACCAAGCAAACAAAGTATCAACAACCATAGACTGGCACCACCTGAAACATTAATCTGTTCTGCTGGTTCTGCTGGTTCTGCTGGTTCTGCTGGTTCTGCTGGTTCTGCTGGTTCTGCTGGTTCTGCTGGTTCTGCTGGTTCTGCTGGTTCTGCTGGAGGTGTAATAGGTCCAGGTTCTTCAACCAAAGTTGCTTTTAATAACATAGTTTCACGAACGGCTAGATCTATGTTGTCGTCTATTATTTGCCCAGTCATTAAGTTAAGTAGCTTTACTGATTTTCCTTCAGTCACACTCTCAATATCTATATTTATGGTCGTTTTAGCAGTATTAACTAATGAAAGCGTATAACTATCTCCACTTTCTATAATTCGCCAAGCTATTTTTTTATTCGCGTTATTAGTCGTTTCGATAATGCTTAGTTTAGGTAAAATGTTTTTAGTTTTTGCTAATGAAATTGCACTATTTCTGAGTTCATCGAGAGTATTATACTGGATTACATTGTCACCAGATGGCAATAGGTTTACAGCATGAGCTTGACCATATTGGTCTTTTTTAAGGCTGTTTGCATCGATTAAAATTGTACCGCCATTATCAACATAATTTTTAAGCGCCGCTAATTCAGATGTTGTTACTTGTTGGGTATCTTTGATTATAATAAAGCCCCAGTCGTTGATTTGCTTCTCAATGATTTTTTGCGTTGCGAACCCTAATGCAACCCCTTCGAAGAACACAGAACGATGCGCATCGCGAATGCTGTCCATGTAATCGTCTTGGGTAATGGCACTAGTTTCTGAGTAAAAAAGTCGAATGGCTTTATTTTGCTTTTGTAACTTTACTATGTCTTGATGATGCGCATTTATATCCATTATCGTTCTGGTTAATTCATGGAACCCTAACGGTTGATGTGTTACTCCTGTAATATATTCGGAATTATAGCCTCGATTTTCGATTATCGAACCGTCTGTATTTCGCCCCCACATCCAAGTTGAAACTCCATCTAGACCATGTGTCGCTCCCAGCCAATAAATTGCTCTAACATAATCGGGAGAAACATTTTTAAGCTGGAAAGAACCTTTATTAAAGAAATGATTTTCGCTATCCCACAATACTTGATTAGGCTGTACCGATGAGAAAAAATCGAATGATAAAGTAGCGCTTTGCCAATCAAAGCTATAATCATTTTGGTACCAAGGGGTATTAGTTCTATGGCTTAAATACTCGGAATTAGCATCAAAGCCGATAATATCGGTTAACTCCAGTAGAGATTCAAAATCTAACCCATGGCTTCGTGCTGACTCATTCCATAGCCATGGCATTAATTTGATATGGGTCTTAGCGTCACTATCATGCTTTTTAATTTCACTGTCTAAAAATGCAAACCAGTTGGTCACCCGTATCTGATTAAAGCGCATCCAATCAAACCATATTGCAGAGCCCTTTAGTTGGCTATCCATAGGGAGTGCAATATTTATTTCATCAAATGAACCATAGTTACTACCCCATAAGTTATTCAATGAAGAAATAGAAGTATGGGTTGATGCTAGCCATGTGCGAAATTTTTCCATTGCGGCATCAGACACACCGCCAGTGTTCCAAACCCCAGCTTCAGTAAAAAAGCTAGGTTCGTTGAACATCATATAGCCAAGCGCTGTAGAACGTTTGTCTTTCAGCAAAGGAATATAGGTATTAAAAAAGCTGGTATAGAGTTCTTTTGCTCCGGGGTGGTCAAGCAAGTATTTGCTGAACAATCGGTTTGTATCTTCAATGTTTGGGTATTTATCTATTATCCATTGTGGCAGAGCATTATGGTTGATAAATACTTGGCCAATTCGTTCGTCAGCATCATTTTGAAAATTATTTATACGCCATTGCTGTGTATTTCCTTGTTCATCTGTAATGAAAGAGGGGGAGATATAGTCGCTATGCAGATCTCCAAAATAAGGATTGGTTAATTCATCAGACGGTTTCCATGTATAACTACTCAAAAAAATGGAATCTTGGTTATCAAGTCTAAATTCACCAGCGCTGATACTCACTTTTTCGAAGTCAATTAATGGCACAGCTTGCCTAATTATTGTGCCATTAATGACTTGGCTGAGTTCACTGATCGAATTATCTAATATAGTTTCAACTGATTGTCGTTCAAATCCTGCAAGTTCAGCGGCGTGCGAGGCCGCTGAATGCTTGTAAACGGGATGGTCTTCATAAAATTTGATATTGATAGCTTGATTTGACTCATCCCAGTTAGCCCAGTCTAAAAATAAATTAGCCATACGAACTGTCATTTGCTCGCGAGTAACATCGAGGTTTTGTTGTTGGGCACTTAAAATTAGAGTTTCTAATTCGGTTATTTTTTCAGCTGGATTTGCCGAAATTGCAAAACTGCTACCACATAGCAAGAGTGCAGATGATAATTGTTGGAAGGTGTTGTTAGTTTTCATCTCGTTCCTATTGGTAAACCGATTGTACTTGGCCGCGAGCAAGTTTTGACGCGCAAGATTTCGGCTTTTAGTTGTTATAAGGGAGGTGCTATTAAATTTATATTGATTTAGTTCTATATAAAGACCCAGTTTAAATTTAATGTATTATCTTTAAAAACATGCTATCAATTTAACAAGGGTAGCTCTTGCCTAGGTTAATCGCAATCCATTTTTAAACTAGATTCAGATTTTGATGCTGTAAGAAAATTAAGTTTGGTTACAAAATTTGGAAGTGGTTTGTCGTTATTATTCAGTATTCAACCCTTATAGAGTTAATTAAAAATAAAGCTCAGAGTGAATTCTATGGCAGCTAGGTTTCTATTGATGCCTAGAGTGGTGATTGAGGGAGTTGCCAGCTAAAGATAAACTAGGCGTCCAACTAGCGAAAAAACTTTAGCTATTTAAATCACTTACTGGAATATTGATCAATACAATCTTGTAATTCAGCAAAGTTAAAAGGTTTGGTAACATAAGCGTCCATACCTGCACTCAAACATTTCTTTTCGTTTTGACTGGTTACATCGGCGGTCAAAGCGATAATTGGAGTCGGCTTTGAGCCTGCGGTTTTTTCTAGTGCTCTAATTTCATGAGTCGCGGTATAGCCATCTATTCCCGGTAACATGCAGTCCATCAGTACGAGTAAATAATGTTCGGGTTGAAATATTTTTACTGCTTTTTCTCCATCATCAGCCCAGTCTATTTGATAGCCTTTACTGAGTAAATATTGTTCAACCACCATGTAATTTATATCGTTGTCTTCAACGACTAATATGCGATTATTATCTATGTTTTGTAATGATTGAGCGATATGCACAGTTTGAGGTTCATGTTCATGCTCTTCGATACTTAAGCAAAATGCTTGGAGTAATTTTTTGCCAATAATCGGTTTATGTATATGAACTACCTTGAGTTGTTGGCACTCTTGATACACTTCTTCTGTGTCGATTGAAGTTATTAGGATTGCATGGCAATAGTCTGGTAATTTATCTTTAATCTTTTTGTATAGGGCAAGGCCATCTAACTCTGGCATAGCGTAATCCAATAGTAGGAAATCGCAATCAATTTTATTCTGCTCTTCTAACCAAGTGATTAATTCTATTGGGGCTAAAAAGTTATGATGACTAATTTTCCACTGGTCGCAAAATCCATTGAGTACTCTATGATTCTCTGCGATGTCATCTATGATAATCGCTGTACTATTGTGAATCGCCTCAGGTGCAATATGATGAAATGCTTTCTTTTCTACTTTGAGTGGCAAGCTAAAATAAAAGCAACTTCCTTCACCTTGTTCTGAAGTCACTTTTAGTTTTCCGCCCATCAAATTGACTAATTTTTGACACAGGGCTAAGCCCAAACCTGTACCACCGTATTTTCGCGTAGTTGAACTGTCGGCTTGCTCAAACGCATTAAATATATTTGCTTGCTGTTCGTCGGTCAGACCAATGCCTGTGTCTTTAACTGCAAATTCAATATTGGCCATTTCTGCTTCGCTTGGCTCTAAGACATGGCAACTTACCGTAATACAACCCGACTCGGTAAATTTAATCGCATTAGAAATTAAGTTGCCTAAGATTTGGCTGATACGTATGTCGTCTGCCAAAACCTGCATATTAGCAACGGCTGAAATGTCTAATACTATTTCTAAGCCACGCTTGCTGGCGTTGGCTTTGTGCGCTAAAACCAGATCGGTTACTAAATCTTGCAACTGAGTTGAAACCGGATGAATCTCTAGTTTCTGCGCTTCTATTTTAGAGAAATCTAGAATATCGTTAATCGTACCCATTAACAAACGGCCTGAATTCTCTATCGTACGTAGTTTATTCTGTTGTTCTTTATTTAATTTACTACTAGCTAATAACTGTGCCATACCTAGCACCCCATTTAACGGGGTACGTATTTCGTGGCTCATGTTGGCTAAAAATTCACTTTTTGCTTGGCTGGCTAACTCGGCTTGGTGCTTAGCTTTTAATGCGACATCATGTTGTTCTTCAATTACCTTCGACAACTTTTTAGAGAGGAATACGGCACCAGAGCCGAAGATAATTAAGCTGACTATTGTGATAATCAGCATATATAAAGTTAATTCTGAGACGTTTTTTTCGACTGCGCTATGAGGAATAAGACCAATAAATTTCCAGTTCAAATATGGAGAGTTGTACTCTATTGCAAAATAATCTTCTGTTTCAGTTAGAGTGTTTTCGACGTATTTAAAGACATTTTTAGGGTTGCGAGTATCTGCTAATATTCTGCCGGTTTCTTCAATGACAAGTAGTTCTCCTTGCTCGCCAAATTCTGCTTTTGAGAGCATTTTGGTAAATTCATCTAAAGTGATATCAATACCCACCACACCCACAGGATGATCTTGATCGTCTTTAATTAAACGAACAGTCGAAATCAGCATAGTATTGTCAGCTGCCCAGTAGTATGCAGGCGCGCGAATAATTCGGCCATTAGCTTGCTTTGCGGACGTATACCAAGGTCGCTCTCTGGGATCATAATTATCCGTGGTTGAGCCTTCAGGCCATTGCACATAACCACCTTGTTCAGTACCCATATAGAGGTAATTTAAATTCGGGTAGTGCTGCGCTATTTGCTTAAATTTTTGGAAAAGTAATTTTTCTTGCGGATTACTTTGACTTGGCGACATCTTGGTTGCAGCTAAATGCATATAGCTAGTGATGTGCTTCGCACTTTCTAATAGGATGGGATCGGCACTTAATAAACTTAACTGATTTTCATACAGCTTAAACATCAAGCTGATACCGTTATCTATTTGATGGACCTCGCCATAGAAGCGGCTTTCAAATGAATTACGAGCATGGGTTCTTGCTTCACTAACTGAAAACAGAAAGTTTACGAATAAGGGGATAGTGACGGCACATAAAAATGCTAATATCAGTTTAACCCGTAAGTGTCGCACGTATGTCCTTGATTATTCATTGAGGTTTAATGTAATTAATATAGTCGTCACTTTAACTCAATTCCATAATACATAGTGTATTTCGTGAAAAAGATTTTTCCTAAACTATACTTTTTCTAATCGATATAAAATATATCAAAAGCGTTAATCATGGATAGTAAAATGACTGCTAAATTGTTTCAACCTAAGTATATTGCGCATTGTTTGACTCTGGTGTTTAGTGCATATCATGCAGCTGCCTTCTCGCAAGCTTCTAGCGAAGCTGAAATAGAAGTGATTGAGGTCACTTCGTCAAAGCGAGTAAAAAATATGCAAAAAGTCCCAGTAGCAATTCAGGCATTATCAAGCCAAACGTTGGCTGAACAAAATTTATCTAACTTGGATTCGCTGAATTTATATCTACCAAACGTCAATATTGCATCTCGTGGACCAGGACAAGCTGATATCTTTATGCGTGGTATGGCAATCCAGCCCATTGCCGTTATGTTGTCTGGGGCACAAGGCACTATGCCGAATGTCGCCGTTTATTTAGATGAGCAACCAGTCACAGCGCCGGGGAGAAATATCGATGTATATACACACGATTTGGAGAGGGTCGAGGTGTTAGCTGGTCCACAAGGCACACTTTTTGGCGCTAGCTCGCAGGCCGGTACTATCCGCTATATAACCAATAAGCCAACGCGTGGCACATTTGAAGCTAGTACGAGCTTAGGATTTGCTAATACTAAACATGGTGAGACAAGTCACAGTGCGCAAGGCATGTTGAATCTGCCAATCACAGATGATTTATCCTTACGTTTATCTGCTTATACAGTGTTACAAGGCGGGTATATAGATAATCGCTTTGGAGAATTTACCTTAGACCCAACAATCAACCCTAATTCGATTGTAAATATTGAAGGGGCCAGTTATCAAATGGCGGATAACCTGTCATTGGTGGAAGATGATTTTAATCAAAATCGCTATCAAGGTTTTAGGTTATCCGGGCAATATTGGATTGACGACGACTGGCAGCTATTACTGCAACACAATGCGCAACAAATTGAAGCTGACGGTGTATTTGATATGGACCCGGAAGTTGGAGATTTAGCCGTTAGCCGGTTTTTTCCTGATACCTTAGAGGATGAATTTAAACAAAGTGCGTTAACTTTATCAGGGCGAATTCAGCAGCTGGAAGTGCTATATTCAGGCTCTGTTTTAAAGCGTGAAGTTAATCAACAGATAGATTATACCGGCTACAACAACACAGGCGCTTACATAGCCTATTACACCTGTACTTATACTAATCCTAATTACATTGCGAATTACAATATTCCAGCCAGCCTAATTACAGAGCAAAGAGAGTGTAAAGATCCAACTAAAGGTTTTGTCGGGCAGCAAAGTCATGACAAAACGACGCATGAACTCAGATTTGTTTATGATGCCCATAGGTTTGTTGACTCTGTATTTGGCATTTACCTAGATGATTTTTTGTTAGAAACTCAAGATGACTATGTTTACTTAGCTGCACCAGAATTAGGTTTTGCGCCTAATGCACCTATCTCAACCGCAAACAATATTAATCCAAACACACGAGCACCAGGCGTTACCTTTTTTAACGATGTGACACGTAGTGAAAAACAACAGGCTGTTTTTGCTGAATTATCTTTCCACTTAACAGAGCAATTAAGCGCTACGTTTGGCGCACGAAAATATAAAATAGAGACAGGTATTAGCGGTTCATCTAATTTTGCTGATGGTATTTTTCAGGGCTCAGTCAATACAGACAGAGGACGTGATTATGATGTGTCGGGTGGTCATAGTGACAAACCTTGGATACAAAAAGACACCATTTATAAATTTAATCTCAGCTACAACTGGCAGTTAGATAAACTCATTTATGCTACATATTCAGAAGGTTTTAGACCGGGTGGTTTTAATCGAGGTGGCGGCATTGAGTCTAATAACCCCGAATTTCCAACGGTTTCGACGACTTATAATACAGATGATGTGAAAAATTATGAGCTTGGGTTTAAGTCGACCTGGTTAGATAATAGGCTACGTTTTAATGCCAATGCCTATCATATCGAATGGCAAAATATGCAAGTTTCTCGGTTTGATCCCCAAAACGTCTCGATTCTTACTTTCATTGAAAACGCAGCAGACGCTGAAATTAATGGTTTAGAGGCCGATGCTGTTTGGCAAGTAACGCCCGACTGGCGATTGTTTAGCGCCTTTTCTTATATTAAAAGTGAACTCACTCAATTGAAGGCTGAAGCGATAGAATTGGTATCTGTTGGCAGTGCATTACCGCTAACACCCAAATTTCAGGGCAACCTTCGCAGCCAGTATAGTTGGCAACTTGGTGAATACTGGTTAGATTGGCATTTTGCATGGGTTTACTCAGCGAGCTCGTGGAGCTCTATTGTTGCTGAGCAAAGAGAGAAACAAGACAGTTATCAAATCATGAATACGTCGATTAATTTGGATTTAAATAACTGGCAATTACAAATTTATCTAGATAATTTAGCTGACGAGCGAGCTAAATTATTTATTAATGATCAAGATGATATCAAGCGGGTAACAGTTAATCGACCTCGTACTCTAGGTATAAAACTCAAATACCGCTATTAGCTAATCTAAGTTAAACTGAGCCAGCCATTTTAGCGATTTTAGGAAAACGAAAAATTTCATGCTGCAAAAAATTCAGGCTTTAATTAAAACAGGGAATATTCAACAAGCTTGGCATTTATTACAAACCCTCAATCAATCAGAGTTGGGTGAGCAAGCGCTGTATCTTGCTGCTGTGTGCAATCGTTATCTGCATAAGTCGGATGTCGCATTGGATTACCTTGAGCAGCTATTAAGATTAAATGCTTGCCATGCTCGGGCTTATCAAGAACAAGGCTATAATTTTTTATTACTCAAGCAAACTGAAAAAGCACAAGCTGCTTTGTCTAAAGCCGTTAAATTTAACCCAAGTTTAACCAGTGCTTGGCAGAAACTAGCTGAAGTTTATCAATTGTCAGGGCTTAACAATTTAGCCCATAATGCGCTGGCAAATGCCGAATATTACCAAAATTTACCTCTACACATTCGTAGTGGCTACTCAAAGTTATATGAAGGTGATATTACTCAGGCGCAGACTTTGTGCCAAACTTTTTTGTCTCAGCAGCCAGACAACCTTGAGGCAATGCGCTTATTAGCTCAAATTGCTAATGCTAACCAAGCTTATGATAAAGCAGAATTTTTATTAGAAAGCGCTTTGTTATTACAACCTAATAATGCTTTTTGTCTGTTCGATCTCGCTTTGGTTTTACAGAATCGACAAAAATTTAGCCAAGCCTACCAGATTGCCCAAAAACTCGTGAAGCAATCATCGGATAACCTGAGTTTTTTACTTTGCTTAGCGAATCAAGCCGCTTCAATTAATGAGTTTGAAGAGGCGGAACACTTGTATCAAAAGGTTCTACATAGCTTACCTTTATCGCCTGAAAGAGCGCCAGTGCATATTGCGCTAGGGCACTTGTATAAAACATTAGGCCAAGTAGAAAAAGCCCAGATAAATTATCAAACAGCGTATCAATTGGATAATGAATACGCGGATGCTTATTGGAGTTTGGCAAATTTGAAACGCTACCAATTCAGCCAAGCTGAATTGCAATTGATGCTAGATACACTAGAGCAAAAAGCATTAACTAACACAGATAAATGTTTACTGTCATTTGCCTTAGCCAAAGCCTTTGAACTAAAACAAAATTATCAGCGTTCAGCTTGTTTTTACCAAACCGCTAACCACCTTAGATTATCTGAATTAAATTACGATAATCAACAACAAGTCGAGAGTCTCAAGCAACAAAAACAGAATTTTCCTAGTACTTTGTTTGTCGAAAATAAGCCAATAAAGCGACAAGAGCAAAGCAGCGCATCAGCTAAGATAACCCCGATTTTTATTGTTGGCTTACCCAGAGCTGGCAGCACTTTATTAGAGCAAATATTGGCGTCTCATTCGCAAGTACAAGGAACAATGGAACTGCCAAATATTATGCAGATTGCCAATGAATTGGAACAAAAGGCGAAAGAGCAAAAACAGAAATTACCGGATTATTTAGCTATCTTGTCTGCTGAAGAATTTTCCCAGTTAGGTGAGCGTTATATACAAGAAACGCAAATCCATCATAATAACAGGAGTTATTTTATAGATAAAATGCCAAATAATTTTAAGCACCTAGGTTTGATAAAGCTTATGTTACCTCAGGCTAAGATTATCGATATTCGGCGAAATATAAAAGATGCCTGCATGGCAAATTACAAACAGTATTTTGCGCAAGGGCAGCTATTTAGTTATAACCTGCAACACTGCGCCAATTTCTACCATGCTTATCAAGATTTAATTCAATATTGGTCTTCAATCATCCACCAAGATCTATTGCGAATTCAATATGAACACTTGGTTACTGAACCAGAATCAGTCGTTAACAAAATTTGCCAACTGCTAGAGATTGGATATGAAGCTAACATGCTGAATTTTTATAAAACTAAACGTGCAGTTAAAACCCCTAGTTCGGAGCAGGTTCGCCAACCTATTTATCAATCCAGTCTTGATAGCTGGAAATTGTTTGCGAATTATTTACCTGAGTTAAGGTTAATTAAAGATTAGCGGAAGACTCGAATCGCTCTAAGACAATTTTCAGGCTTAGAGCGATTTAAAATTGGTTTTTTTAAGCGCTCAGTATTAGCTAGCTCTTGCCAACATACCTACATAAACAGTTAGCCCATAGCATGATAGGCATTTCGAGTCCTGCCACTAGTCTCATTAATAATCTAGGCTTATACCCAAGTAAACCAATTCGTTAATTCAGATAATCGCCATTAGCTAAGCCAAGTCAATGCTATTTAATTAAATAACCTTGCTCGCGTTTACTCGCCTATTCAGAAATTTTCTGAATTTTGCTTGATTGCGCATAAAAGCATTTGGATAAATTTTCTGTAGAATATCAAGCATGGTCAAAGCTTGCTGATACTGCTTTAAGCCTGAATAACAAGTTGCTTTGGCAAAAACCACTTTCTCTGAAGCCCTACCCAAATATATGCTCAATTGCGCCTGTGACAAACACGGCTCAAATTGCTTTTGTTTGTGCAACGCTCTTATATTTTTATAATATTCAGCGTCTTTCAATATTTCGCTATATCTAGGTTGAAAGTCTTCTGCGTTTTGCGCTGTGTTTACTGTGCCTTCACTCGGTAAAAAGGCATCGTAATATCCTGGTGTAAATAATGGCTCTTTTGTATCAGTATTGATCTCATATTTATTGAAATTCTCAATTACTTCCGGCAAAGCCCATGAAGCATTTATGCTTAGGTAATTTAAAAAAAGATCACGTTGCACCTGTTTACCACCCCACCTTGTATACAAGGAAGACGCATACGTTTTAATTAAATGTCGGCTGTTTGGATATTTTTCAGCCGCACCATAAAACCAGTTATGACTTAAATACCAAGTGTTAAGTTTTGAAGTTTTGTTGATTATTTGCAACATAACTAGGTTTTGGTCGTTTTCAGCTAGCACACTAAAAGCATCATTTCTGGCCATAGTGTTTAAATGCCGCGTGGTATTTAAGTTGCCCACTTTTGTTTTATAAACATAGCTATGCCCACGAATTAACCATGCAAAGCTGTGCAAATAAGTAGCTCTGGCAATAAGCGAATAAGGTTTAGAATGCGCCACCCATTTATTTAAATGTTCAAGGTCTTGCTCGTAAGCTAAGTTAAAACTGGCATACGCGGCAAAAAGCGTTTCTTCATTTTCTAGTGTTTGATTGGTTTCATACTGCTGTTGTAATTGAGCTAGTTCAGCATTGAGTTCGTCAAATTGGTGATTCCTCAATTTGCTAATCAAACCTATGGTGTTTTGTGTCGCTTCATCGTAATCAGCAACATTCAGTTGCTCAACATGCTGGTATCTTTGCAGTGGAAATTGTTCGCGAATTACTTTGTGATGATAATCTGTTAAGGATAAGTCTGTTTTAATTTTGTTGGGTATCGCAAGCTCTGCAAAAGGTTCGTTTTGTGCTTTTACATACCTAGCTTTAAAGGATTCAAGTTTGCTAGCAGACGAATTTGATTGTGTCGTTTGGCAAGCCATAAGCACTGCGCCCAATGCGAGCACAGATGCAAGTTGGAATAATTTCATTATCTCTCCATGATTATTATGGGGGGCTGCTAAATAACTTGAACCTTTGGGATCAAATTAGCTAACGCATTGTAATTAAAAATAAATACTCTTTAGGGTGCAAGTCGCTATCCAGAGTCTAGGTTATATACTAGCCGTTACATCAAATATCCTTTGATTTTGATTCTTCATATAAACTTCCGCCGATTTGTATTCACTGCTCTGTTTTAACAGGGCATCAAAGTCGCCAGACTCGATCGCTTTTAACAGGGCTGTTTCAACTATATTGGCCAGTTTAACATTGTCTTTTTTAACGTAAAAATAGCTGGTAAGCGGTAATTTGAGCAATACATTTGGGTGTACAACTACATTGGTAATATTGTCTCGAGTTGACCATTTATCAACCACTTTTTGCGCTTTAAAAATAGGAGCTAAATAGTAGTCGAAACGACCACCATCTAGCATGTGGGCAAAATTACCACGTAATGTGGACACAGCGTTGAATGAATTAGCTTCAAGAATTCCTCGTGTGACCGATGCTTTTTGTACACCAGCTTTGTATGCCTTTAATTGCTTAATATCTGTGAGTGTATTGAATCGATTTACGTCTGATTTACGAACAATTAAACCTGTCACTCCGAGTACATCTTGATCAAGCGGTATGGTTACTGCCTTCATTTCTTGTTCAAGTTCATCACTTTTTGGTGCCCAAATCAGGTCTAGATTGCCAACATCTATCATACTAATTTGCTGACGGCGGTTTCCCACCTTTATTTCTATCAGGTTAATATTATGCTCAGGCGCATGTTTAGCCACTATTTTTAATAGTTCCACTTTATGAAAATGCGCAGAGTCTGAAACTTTCGGAATCCTAATATCTAATGCAAAGCTTTTACTCGCCAAAATAGTTGCAGTAACTAAAGCAGTGACTTTTAACAATTTTACTAAAACATTAGGACATTTCATCACTAAACCCTTACCTGTATTTCATTAATCACATTGAATCATGATTTGTTATATTAAATCACAATCAGTTATATTAAATCATAATAAGTCTCTATAGATAAAATGGCAACACAAAATTAAAACATTTTAGTAACAAATGAGTGGGTTTGATACAAGCACTGTTATAAGTAATATGAATTAATACATTACAGACACTTAGTTCTAGATGTTAAACAGCAAAGTAACGCATTAACTGAATGTGCACTGCCGCTCTGAATGATTGTGCTCTGGCCTGCTGTCAACGAGCTTAAAAATGCCGGTAATAAGCTGCTATTTTAGCCACGAGAGATAAATGGTGAGAATGGAATCGGGTATCCCATAGTTTATTATTCATATGTGTCAATATACCCACAACAAAAGCGTTAAAACATTAGCCCTACTTATTACTTTACAGTAAAAATGACTAATATTTATTCGAGAAGGTTTTGCAGTTATTCAAAATATGTTTGGTAAGCCCTAAATGTTTAGAAGAAGCTGCGGAGGCCGTTTATAAAAACTTGGATGGACAGCTTTAAGCTTACAGCCAAATGTAGAGTTCTAGATTTAGTTAACTAAAACTTGTAAATTAAACGGCCGTACTTCAATTATCTCTCAAAGGGTATGTAAATTCAAAAGTTCTTAAATACACAAGCAAAATCAACTAGTGACGAGCAATCTTGTGTCAAATCTTTTTACAGCACGATTATATTCAAACCACAAAAACCACACAACAAACTGAAATAATTAAGATTTTAAATATTGGTGCGTTTTTTGCTTTTTTTTGCATTAAAGAGTTAAAATTATAATTTTAACAATTACCTGCCACAATTTATGAAAAGGTATTAAAAGGAAACCAAAATGAAGAATATACTATTAAAAGGCTTTTTTACCAGTGTTGTTTTTGTCGTTAGTGGACTAGCTAATGCTGGTTTAATCACAGAAAACTTCGACGATGGAGAAGCTCAAGGTTGGACGTTGACAGGCCTATGGCATGTAACAGGTAATAATCCAAATGGCACTGCTGGCGCACTAGGCTATGTCCAAGGAGAAACAACAGGCACAACATTAAACGGTAACTTTAACACTGGTGGTAGTAATAGCGGTACGGCTACAACTGGTTTATTCCAATGTTTAGATGCAAATGCTATTGGTTGTAGCGTCAATTTTGATAGCTTAGATAGTGCAGAAACAGGCACTTGGGACCAGTTAGACGTTTACCTTTTACATGGTGGTGCACAAACCCTTATCTTAGATAACAATGGCGGTTCTGCTTTTAACGATAGCATCTACCGCACATCAAGCTTCGATTTATCAAACTTACTAGGTAATGATGAGCAATTTCAATTGCGCTTCTCTTTCGCCACCTTAGATGGTCTTTTCAACGACTATACTGGCCCAAGAATAGATAATTTTGTCGTCAATACAGGAGTTGAGGTGCCAGAGCCATCTACTTTAGCGATATTTGCTCTAAGCTTAGTCGGTTTAGTGGCTCGCAGAAGAAAAAAAGCCTAATCTATATTTTTTGACATTTGAAAGCACCGTTAACGGTGCTTTTTTTGCTTATGCAATACCCTTTTAAAGTAACAATCATAGATGACAACGAATAGTTTCCTGATCTTTCTTACTCATGCCCTTCACCACCAGTAAAAACGAATTATCAATCATGCGCTCTATTTCCCCTTGTGGAATTGAGCCATCAAGAATCACCGTGTTCCAGTGTTTTTTAATATTTTAGGTGCCTGTCTGTTCTGTCATGTTGAGTTAAATCTAATTAAGATTAGCGGAAGACTCGAATCGCTCTAAGACAATTATCAGGCATAGGGCGGTTTAAAATTGGTTGATTAAAGCGGCAATCCCGTTATTGGATCGAGCGATATACTGGTGTAACTCGGCAGTTCAATTTCGAGTTTACTTGGTAAACGCGTAGCGCTCGGCTTTAATCCGAAATAATTACGATTGTTTAAAAAGAATTGGTAATGTTGATCGATTATAAAAGGGGACAAAGCAAAATCATAAAAAGCAACTTCATCTATTATTCCATAAAAAGCTTCGCCACTATGGTCGATCGCGTTTGGCGAATTACCTATATTAGCCATACCTGAGCCGCCACTTAACATTTTTGAACCAGCAGGATATTGGTAATGAGCTAACATTTTACCATCTAGGTAAATCGCTTTAAGTCCTGTTCTAACGTCATAGGTGGCCACGACATGATGAGGCTTACCGTCTTTAAGTTCCTCTAATGTGGGTCGGTTTTCTTTACCATCTAGTGGTAATTTTAATTCGTGATAGCCTTGGCCAACTAAATATAGCCCAAAACTGAGAGACTCTTTAAAGTCGCCCATAGGACGTAAATACTCTTTGCCTTTGTCGTTCTGAAAGCTCAGTAACAATCGGTGATCTTTGTCAGTTTGATCTTTGCGGAAGATCTCATCTAATTCACCAAAACGTTGGTCTCGCACAGTGCCCTCTGTACTACCTGTGTATTCTGGAACGATAAGCGCTTCTATTGTGACACCGTCAGTAACAGAAAAGGAGCCAGTTGCAGGTGCTGTACCGCCGCCACTGCCGACATTTATTCTTGCATCAGCCGAATTATCAAAAAAGAATGCACCTTCGCCAATTAAGCCTTTGACTCGAGTCGCGCCTTTGCTAGGTATACCTGTTGCATTTCCGGCAAAATCAACCGCTCGATCACTTTTACTATCGAATGGCCAGTAATGTTTAGGGCGCCAGCGTTTAGGTATTAATCTGGCAGATTTCGACGTTGTAATTAGAGGTGATTCTGAAGATAAGTCGACTTTGAGTGCACCACCTTCCGAGGACACCTTAAAGTGCTCACCCGAGATGAAAATGTTTTTTCCAGAGGCCTCTTCTATCTTGAGCTGACCTTGTTTCAAACTAATTTCGGTCGCGTTATAAAATTTAAGCAGGGTTTGTTCACTTAACACGATCTTGTCGCCTGAGTTTAATTCAACCTCGACAGTTTGATCACATAGATATTCCCCTAGATAAAATAGCTGGCCTTCTATTTTACCAACACCATTAATATGTAATCTGCCCGAAATAACTTTTCCAAGCGGTGTTTCATCATTCGTATTGGTTGTATTTATTAAAAAATATGCAGCGAATGCTATCAATAATAGGCTAGCGATTAAGCCAAGCCATTTCAAAAGCTTGGGCTTGTTCTGCTCTGGTGCTTGATGATTCTCGGCGGCTGACTGGGTTTGGTTTATCAACGGAGGCTGATTAATACTGGGCATTTGTGCTGTGGCGTGAGCCGAAACAGGACGAATAACAACTTCATCTACTTGCATACGTCTGCGGATGACTTCCATATTTGGAATATGATCTGCCTGCATTTGCACGTGAGTTTCTACGTATTGTTGATAAAAACGTTGCGCTTCTGGATTTCCCAGTAATAGCTGTTCTAATTGCTTGACCTGCTCTGGGGTAACCTCTTGATCACAAACTGCATCTGCAATTTGTTTTATGTCTTCAAATTTGTCGGTTCGGTTCAAAATAAACCCTCGCGCTTTTTTTGGTCAATACAATCGAATAGTTTTTTTCTAAGGTTATGAATTGATTTTCGTATTGCTGGTATAGAACGGCCAGTGTTATCTGCAATTTGATTAGCCGTTAAATTTTTTATATAAAAATTGTCGTATAATTTTTGGTCTATTTCTCTGAGTTTACTACGGCATAATTGAAGTGCGTTCCAACGCTTTTCACTGCTTGTATCATAGGTAGCTGTATCAGATAATTCGTTAAGTAGTTCGTCACTTAATCCATAACTTAATTTAGTATTTTCCCTTCTGTAGCTGCGGACACGATTAAATACAATTGCGTTGGCCCATTTTGCAAAGCTAGTATTGGGTTGAAACTTGTCAAACTCGTGCCATAGCGTCATGCTGGTTTCTTGGAAAAGATCATCTGCAGTCGCTTTATCCATAACAAAAGCGTAAATATAAGCATATATCCGCTTTCGATCGGCTTCAAACAGTTCAATAAACAGCTGCGAGTTAAGTTCAAGCTCAGTGTTATTTTTACTGATTACATTTTTATTTGATGTCAATGTAATGCCTTTTGCTTAAATACGTAACTTTAGTTGGCTCAAAGTTCAATTGAGCTTAGTTTTAAGTCCAAGTTATTCCACAATAAACCAATATAGTTAGCGCTCAATTTTTTAGTTGAGCGCTAAGCTGTTAACTAGCCGGTTAGCACTAACCGGATTATCTCAGGTTCAAGCTGACTAAAATTTTTTAATAATGCAAATAAAGATAGTCTTCTGCTTTTAGTGTATTTTCTAATTCTTTAGGTATCTTGTTATATTTACTTGGCTTATCAAGTTTATACCTAGCATCAAGAATCGGCATAATCCCTGGGTTTCCAGATAAAACATCGTTTTGTTGTTTCATCCAAAGTAGCAAGTCATTTGCCATTTCTAGTTTAAGCTTCTGATATCTAGGTGATGCTGCTAGGTTATTTTGTTCATAAGGATCTGCTGTTAAGTCATACAATTCTTCATACGGAACAGAAGCGTGATGCTGAGCGCCCATTTTAATAAACTCGTTTACATAAGGCTTATTGCCTAGGTTTTGTTCAACTACTTCAATTGAGTTCAAATTACGAATATATTTGTAATTTTTACTGCGGATCATTCTGGAAGGAAATACTTTAGTCGCTAAGGTATTTTGCTTGGTGCTGACGCCATACACATATTTATGGACGGGTTTTGTACTGCCTTTCAATTGTGCAGCAAAGCTTTTTCCATCTAATTCAGTTGGTGCTTTTCCGCCAGCTAACTCAATAAAAGTTGGTACAACATCAGTGTAGTGAATCATCACATCAGACTGACTTCCTGCTTTTATCACACCCGGCCAACGCGCAATAAACGGCACTTTAAGGCCTCGGTCATAAACAGTATATTTTCCTGATACACCATGATCTGAGCTGTAAATGAGCAAGGTATTTTTTTTCAGATACTTGTCGACTAAACGAATAACATTTTCGAGTTGCTTGTTATCCTCTTCAACATTTCGGTAATAACCAGCGAGTTTATCGACAGCTTTTTGGCTATTTTTGTTTTTTTCATTATGAGGATAAAATTTCATATCCTTTGCCGAGGCACCAGTGACTTTATGATAAGGTGTGTGGGGGTACATAGACGCAATAAACATCACAAACGGCTTTTTCGCTGATTTAAAGTAGCTTTCGATATTTTCTAGCGGGATATTTTTTCTCGGCCCTGAACCTTCAACACTTTCCCATTCATGATCCCAATCGAAAACACTTTCAGGTTTGACATGACTTTTGCCCGCTAAAATCACTTCATAGCCAAGTTTAGACATACGTTGTGCAATACTAATTTGGCTGTCTTTAACCGGAACATGATTTAAAAATGCACCATTTTTTAGTGGGTAATTACCTGTATAGAGCTGGGACCTGCTAGGCGCACAAATGGCTTGGCCAGTAAAAGCATTGGTAAAAGTTACCCCTTGTTTTGCGAGCGCATCAACAGCAGGCGTATGGATAAGATCATTACCATATACGCCATAATCTCCCACATCTTGGTCATCTGCTAAATAAAACACGATATTAGGTTGTGATATCGCCATAAAGGGTAAAATTGCTAGGCAAACTAGCCATGATTTTCGAAGAAAATATGCTAAGTACATACAATGAGATCCTAAATTAAAACTCTGTTTTTATGGGGGCTTACCCAAATGCTTTTATACACTCGCTTTTCGCCTGCTGATTTTTAATCCAGCAGCCTAAAAAGTTCGATCCAACTTTTTAGTTTGCTTTATGACGAAATACCGAATGTAAATAAATTGCTAATTTAACCACAATTTTAACGTCTTTGTTGATTTATTTTGACTTAACATGACTCCTTTTGTGTTTTTTTTGAATTCTGCTATTGGATTTATTTAATAAAACTAGGGTATCAATTTTAAATTGAGCCGCCTTATTCCTATATAACGAACACTAAAAAATAGTCATTGAGTAAATTTATGTTTTTTTGTCAGCTTAAACAGGCCTATAAGGCATTCTGGTTATGTATTGTATTTCTCACCACTGCATGTGGCGTAATTGAGCCGAGCGCCAATAAATTAGCAGCGCCGGTTAACTTAAAAGTGGGCGAGGGCTTTGTTAACCCGATTGGTTATTACGAGTCTTTACCCAGATTTAGTTGGCAACTGCCTGAAGAATCAGAGCAAAAGCAACAACAGAGTTATCAAATACAAGTGGCTAGTTCAGTAAATTTCACGGCTAAAAGTTTGTTATGGGATACGGCTAAGATTAATTCAAATTCTAATGCTTGGATCCGTTACCAAGGCCAACCGTTAACTTCTAGACAGCAAGTATTTTGGCGAGTTAAAACTTGGGATGAGCAAAACCAAATGTCGAGCTGGAGTGAAGTTCAATCAATAGAACTCGGTTTACTAGGTAATCATGATTGGCTAGCCAAATGGGTAGGGCACCCAAATCCAGATGGTATTTATAATCGTCCACAATACTTGCGTAAAATTTTTAACCTAGACAAGCCTATCGCTCAGGCCAGATTGTACATTACGGCTAAAGGTATATTTAAGCCATATTTAAATGGCAAAGCGATTAGTAATGATGTGATGACACCCGGTTGGACGCCTTATCACAAGCGGATTGAAACCCTTACATATGATATTACACAGCATTTAAAGCAAGGTGAAAATGCAATTGGGGCGGTGCTAGCAGAAGGCTGGCACACAGGACGAATTTTTGGCCCAACCAAAAAAGACTATGTACTGCCTATGCGCTTGATAGCGCAATTAGAAGTTCAGTATACAGATGGCACAACCAATACCATTAAAACTGATGAGAGCTGGCAATCTAGCGTACAAGGCCCAGTTCGCAGTGCTGGCAATTACGACGGTGAAACTTACGATGCAAATTTTGAAATGCCAGGTTGGAATACGGTTAATTTTGATGACAGTGACTGGTTAGCTGTTAATTTTGAGTCAATCGATACACAGGTACAGCTAAAACCTAAGCGTCATGCCGCGGCAAGTAACATACTTAAATTACCTGCTGTTGAAATTGTCAGTGTAAAAGATGGCGTCGCCATTTTTGATATGGGACAAAATATGGTTGGTGTGCCCGAAATACAGCTGCCAGCTAAACAAGGACAAGCGATTAAACTTCGTTTTTCTGAAGCATTAGAGCATGGTCAGTTTTATGTTAAAAATTACCGCTCTGCAAAAAGTACAGATTTTTATACTCCTAAAGCAGATGGCGTAATCAATTATCGACCTCAATTTACTTTTCACGGTTATCGCTATGTTGAGGTGAGTGGCTATGATACCAACTTTGAGCCTGAGTTAGCTTGGTTGTCAGGGCATGTACTGCACTCAAACTTTACTCTGTACGACAATTTTAAAAGTAACCATTCTAAACTTAATAAGCTTTCAGATAACGTTTCTTGGGGATTACGCGGTAATTTCTTAGATGTTCCGACGGATTGCCCACAGCGTGATGAACGCTTGGGCTGGACAGGCGATGCTCAAGTGTTTGTTAGTACTTCTATGTACAAAGCCGATGTTTATGCATTTTGGGCGGCTTGGCTTGAAAGTTTACGTGAAGATCAAGGCATAGATGGCATGATCCCTAAGTTTGTGCCTTTTAGACCTTTTTTAACCGATGGTACCGCAGCTGCTTGGGGAGATGCAGCCACTATAGTGCCATGGGAATTATATCAATATACAGCAGATATTAATGTTTTAGCTGAAAACTACAGCATGATGAAACGTTGGATTGCATACACTGAATTTCATAGTTTCGATTATATCTCTAATATTGGTACTTACGGTGATTGGCTACAGCCTTACTCTACTAACGGCAGAGCAAAAGGTGATACCCATCCAGACTTAATTGCGACTGCTTATTATGCAAGATCAGTTGAAATAGCGGCACAAACTGCGGATTTATTAGGTTACAAAGCAGATGCAGAGCAATACAACAAATTATTCTTAAAGATAAAACAAAAATTTAGAAATTACTTTTTTGATCAAGAGTTAAACCTAGTTAGCACTGCGATTAAAACCATTAAACGCGATAAAGGTAAACGACTAAGAAAGCCTATCAAAAGTGAAATTCAATTAATCACCACACAAACCAGCTACTTGTTGCCATTGGCATTTAATTTATTTAATCAGCACGAACAAGACCTAGCGGTTAGCAAGTTGTTGGCCTTATTAAAAGAGAGTGACAATCACTTAAAAACCGGCTTTTTAGGCACCCCTATGTTGCATCAAATCTTGCAGCGCTATGGCCACAGTGATCTTATGTACGAAATTCTGCTTAAAGAAACTTATCCTTCTTGGTTTTATTCAATTAACCATGGCGCAACGACCACATGGGAGCGTTGGGATTCTTATTCTTTAACGGATGGCTACAACAAAGCCAATATGAACTCACTGAATCATTATGCTTACGGTGCTGTTGCACAGTGGTTTTATAACGGAATGCTGGGGATTCAAGCACTAGAACCTGGATTCAAGCGTTTTGAAATTAATCCGCAATTTACCAGTAAATTAAATAACTTAAATGGCAGTGTGCCGACCATTAATGGTGATATCAAAGTTTATTGGCAAATTAGACAAGGCAAACTTTCTATGACGATCGATGTGCCTAAAAACACTCAAGCTCAGTTAAATTTACCTAGTGTAGAGCAGGTAACAATTACTCAAAATAAAAGCGTTATTCACGGTAATAAACATACATTAGAGCCTGGCTTGTACCAGATCTCTGGTGTGATCCGCTTTTAATTTATTCTTGTCGGTTTCTGCAATGGAAACCGACAACTTAAGGTTATTTAGAAAAATATGTCCGACCATTCGGATTTAACCCAAGGTTATAAGCTGTTATGTTATTTAGAAAAATTTTTATCATCTTTTTTTGTTGCTCAATCTTCGCTTCATCAGCGAACTCATTAATTAAACAATTTGAGCAGCCAAATCACGAACATAAACCTTGGGTATTTTGGTATTGGATTAATGGCAATATCACAGCAGAAGGTATAAAAGCTGACTTGCAAGCCATGGCCGATGCAGGTTTAGGCGGTGTATTACTAATGCACATCAACGAACATGAGGTGATACCCGCAGGGCCTGTACGTTTTTTATCGGACGAATATCAAGCTTTATTAAAACTGACCTTTGAAACCGCCGCCGAGCTAGGTTTACAAGTTAATTTATACAATGGTGAAGGATGGTCGGTTACAGGCGGCCCTTGGATAACCCCAGAACTTGGCATGAAAGAACTGGCGTGGAGTGAGTTGAATATCAGTAGTTCAACTAAAACGATTCAATTTCCTAAACCGCATGCACCACTTGGCTTTTACCAAGATATAGCCACACTTGCTTTTCCAACACCAAAAGGCTTTATTGAGCCCAATTTTGTCGATTTAGTGGATAAAGTGACTGTTTCCGGCGAAAAATGGTATCAATTTAGTCAAACAGAAAAAGTAATTGATGGCGACTGGAATACTGATGTTAAGCCATCGGTAGATGCGGATACTGGCGAAACTTACATCAAGCTAGATTTCAAACAAGACTACACTTTTAGCAATGCATTTGTGAAGTTTGCCGCCTACGGCATGATGGGGCGCAACTACTTAATGGTATCTGACGATGGCGAAAACTATCGCGAAGTCGCATTGAGTAAACGAGGCCAAATTTACGACGATATCAGTTGTTTTCAGTTTGAACCTGTGACTACCCGTCACGCCAAAATTGTGTTTAAACCGACAGACAATAAATTGCTGTATACAGCTATGCCAAAAGTTAAGGTGTCAGTACGTGAAATAGCGTTAGACAATCGAGCTAGGCTAGATAACTGGTGCCAAAAAGCCGCACATGCGTTTCCATTTTTTATGTTTGAAACTGAAAGGCAAATTTCGCAACCAACACTCGCCAATCACGGAAATAACAACAGCAGCATAGACTTCAACTCAATTATTGATGTCAGCGAATATTTAACCGCTGATGGCAAACTCAATTGGACACCACCAGAAAGCTCAGCTAATTCAGGTAAAGTGGAAAACTGGACAATTGTGCGTTTTGGTATGTCATCAACCGAGGCAATCAACCGCCCAGGTTCAAAAGGTGGTGAAGGTTTAGAAGTAGACAAAATGGATGAGCGCGCGCTCGATGTGCATTTTGCTAACTACCTAGCAACCGCTAAAAAACTAGCAGGCGATCAAGTAGGTAAAGCATTTGCCAGTACCCATGCCGACAGTTGGGAAGTTGGGCGACAAAACTGGACCCAAAATTTTGCCAATGAGTTTAGCCAAAAACGCGGTTATTCACCGATTAAATATTTACCAGCGACTTTAGGTTATCAAATTACAAGCCCACAAGCAGGCGAACAAACCAGCGAGCGTTTTTTGTGGGATTTACGTAAAACCATGGCCGATTTAATTGCCGAACGTTTTTATGGCGGTATGAAAAAGCGCGCGAATGCTATGGGGATTAAATTTTCAGCGCAGTCAATGAAACCTTTTATTGATAACCTATACGCGCTTGGCCAAGCTGATATTATCTACGCCAACAGCGCATTTAGATCGCTCAATCCGAAAGACAATGTTAAAAACCAAGAATTTGCTTATTTAACCGCCAAAATGACCGCATCGGCTGGCTCAATTTATGGCAAACCTGTGCGCTCTGAGTCCTTTACCTCATTGCCCGAAGCCAACCGCTGGTTAAGTCATCCACTAACCTATAAATCACAAGCCGATACCGACTTTGTAGGGGGTGTCACTTTAGTCACTCACCATTTATTTACCCATCAACCTTGGACCAATTTACAACCCGGCATGACCTTAGGTTATTGGGGCCTACACTTTGAACGCACCCAAACTTGGTGGCATGAAATTAATGCTTGGAATAGCTATGTACAGCGCAGCCAAGCATTATTAAGCCAAGGCCAACCTGTATTTGATGTACTACATTTGTTGGGAGACGACTCATCCACCAAATTCGACCGCGAGTTTGTCTATAACACACTGCCTAAAGGCCACGACTTTGAGTTTATTTCGACTCATGGTTTGTTGAATGAATTGTACGTCAACAACAATAAAAAACTCAGTTATGCCACTGGCCGCGAATATCAAATATTGTCATTAGCCGATGATATGAGTATGCGCCCACAAGTATTGTTAAAGCTTAAACACTTGCTAGAACAAGGCGCTGTAATTGTTGGTAAAGCGCCAGAATTTTCACCTAGTTTGGCTAATGCACAGCAAGCAGATAAACAAGTGCAACAACTCGCCCAACAAATTTGGAGCGGTCAATATAACCAGCAAGTATTTGCCAGCCTGCCCGAAGCTTTTGCCCAGTTAAACATTCAGCCAGACGTGCGCATAACTGGCACAGATAATCGCATTATTTGGCGTCATCATCAGCTTAAAACACAAAATAGCCATTTCTATTTTGTCAGTAATCTTGAGCAAACAAAAACCACAGCCAAGCTAGATTTTAGAACAACAGCTGAAGTGGTTGAATTGTGGGATACCATGTCGGGCAAACGCCAACGTTTAACCGATTATTCGGTTAACAAGGGCCGCACGCAAATTGACTTAACCTTTGAACAAGCGCAATCATTTTTTGTCGTGTTTAGCGACACGGCAAGCACTACTGAAACATATAAGCAAGCGCCGCTTGTGCCAGTACAAAATATTCAAACACCTTGGCGGTTAGACTTTATCAAAGGTGCGCAGCAGCCAGATTCTGTTGTGTTAAACCAACTTATCGACTTAACCGAGCACCCAACTGACAATGTTAAATACTTTGCTGGTACTGCTCGCTACCAAACCGAATTCACTTTTAACGGCAGGGTTGATTCACAAGCGCAATATTTATTAGATTTGGGTCAAGCTCATCAGTTTGCCCGCGTTTATCTAAATGGCCAAAACCTAGGCGTGCAAATGTGGGCACCGTATCAGTTTGATATCAGCCAATACCTAACAGTCGGAACAAACCAACTGACGGTTGAAGTAACCAACCTGTGGCCAAACCGTTTAATTGGTGATGAGCGCCAATATTCTGATTCAGCTAAGTGGAAACAAAATGGTTATCAAGGATGGCAACTGATTGAATTTCCAAACTGGTTAAAAGGCGCAACACCACAACAACCAGGAGAGCGCAATACGTTTGCGACCTGGAAACACTGGGGCAAAGATGACCCATTAATGCCATCAGGCTTGATTGGCCCTGTGCAAATATTGACACGCGAATAAGGGTAATAACGGGTAATAACAATGAAAAAGATCAAATCTTTAATCCTATCCACGGCTATCGCGGGTTTATTAAATACTTTACCTAGTCTGGCGCTTGCTCAAAATCAAAGTGCCGCAAGCGAGCTAGAACAAGCCTTTAAAAAACCAGCTGCTCAAGCTAAACCTTGGGTATATTGGTTTTGGATGAATGGTAATTTATCTAAAGAAGGCATAACCGCCGATTTAGAAGCCATGAGCCGCGTTGGCATTGGTGGTGCGTTGATAATGGAAGTGAATTTTCGCACACCGGCTGGCAAATACGCTTATTTGAGCGATGAATGGCGCGAGCTATTCAAATTTGCCATGAGTGAAGCCAAACGCTTAAAGCTAAAAATAATCAAAAACAATGATGCAGGTTGGACAGGTAGTGGTGGCCCTTGGGTTACACCAGACAAGTCAATGCAGCAATTAACCTTTAGTGAAACTGTTGTCGAAGGTGGTGGCAAATTTGATTTAAGTTTGCCGATGCCGCCACACAATTTGGATCACTATCAAGACATTGCGGTTTTTGCAGTGCCAGCCAAACCTGCTTTACCAACAAAACAGCTAGAAATTACCACCAGTGGTATAACCTACCTAGGTGCAAGTTTAATTGATAATAACTTTGCAAAAGCAGTTACCGCAAACGACATTAAAAGCAAAAAACACTGGATTTTGTTTGATTACAAACAGCCAGTAGAAATTCAAGCCATGACTATAGTGCCAAAAATACAAAGCCGTGGTGAAGTATTTGGTGAACTGCTGGTGTCGAACGACAATAAAAATTTTACTAAAGTAAAAGACTTTTATATCGCGCATAAAAGTGAGCGCGAAGCGTTAACTTTTGCACCTGTAACCGCACGCTATTTTCGCATTAACTTGCGTGGCCAAGGGTTAGATCCACAACCGAAAGAGCCAAAATTTAACTTTTGGAAAGTAGAAGATTTCCCAGAAGTGCATCTACATATTTCTGAAATTATCTTTCACAACACCCCAAGGTTAGACTCATGGGATGAAAAGGCGCTATTTGTTTATTCTAATGCTAGAGCGCCAGAATTTGGTCAAAAAAGCAAAGCCGCAGAATTTATAAATTTAACCCAATACCTAACTCAAGAAGGTCGCTTACAAGTGGATTTACCCGCTGGCCATTGGAATATTTTACGTATCGGCCATACCTCAAGCGGACAAAAAAATAATCCACCACCCAAGGCTGGTGAAGGGTTAGAAATTAGCAAACTCAACCCACAAAAACTTAAATTTCATTTCGACAATCTCATTGGCAAACTTGTTAAAGATGTCGGCCCCTTGGCTGGTGACACTCTAATGGGCACTCACATAGATAGCTGGGAAGTTAAGTTTGATAACTGGGATGACATTCTACCTAGCGAATTTAAACAGCGCACAGGCTACGACATGATGCCGTTTTTACCAGCCACTGTGGGTCATATTGTTAAAAGCGAAGAAATAACCGAGCGGTTTTTATGGGATTTACGCCGGGTAATGGCCGATGTGGTGGCTGATAACTACTATGGGCAAATGCGTACATTAGCCGCCGAGCATGGCATGCAATTGTCGTCAGAAGCCTATTTATATGGGCCAATTGATAGCTTGCAAGCCGCTGGCCGCACTGATATTCCAATGAACGAATTTTGGACAACCGACGATGGTTACGAAAAACCCGGTTATAGCGCACGCCAAGCTGCATCTGCTGCGCATACTTACGGCAAAAAAATTGTTGCGGCAGAAGCTTTCACCGCTGTGCCATTTAGTGCCAGTTGGAGCAATCATCCTTACACTTTAAAAGGCTTGGGCGATCGCATGTTTGCCCGCGGCACCAACCGATTAGTCTTTCATCGTTGGGCAATGCAACCTTGGACAGATCGCTGGCCAGGCATAACCTTCGGCCCTTATGGCTTTAATTACGAGCGAACCTTAACTTGGTTTGAACAAAGCGAAGCTTGGTTAACTTATTTAAGCCGCTCACAAGCTTTATTACAAAGTGGTCAATTTCAAGCGGACTATGCGGTGTTTGTTGGCGAATCAGCCCCATACGACATAGTGTCGTTTCACGACAAGGTTAAAGTTAAAGGCTATAACTATGACTACCTCAATCAAGAAATTATTCGTCAGCTGCAGTTTAAAGATGGTCAATTAGTCTTGCCAACTGGCATGCAATATAAGTTGTTGGTGCTACAAAACAACTCAGTAATGACAGAACAAACCATTAATAAACTTGCAGAACTGGTTAAACAGGGTGCTGTTATTTTGGGTGAAAAACCGCAAGGTTCACCCACCTTAATTAACTATCCACAATCTGATGTGAATGTACAAAACATTGCAAATAAACTTTGGGCAAATTACCAACAAGGTCAAGCTGGCTCAAATGCTTATGGTAAAGGAAAAGTGTTTTGGCACACAAACATAAACCAAGTTATTCAGCAACTTAACTTAATCCCAGATGTCGCATTTAACCAAGCCGGACAAAATATTGAATGGCTGCACCGCCAAACTCAAGATGCGGATCTGTATTTTTTAAGTTTGTTTAAACAACAAGCAAAAGGGATTGCAGCAACATTTCGCATCAGCGGCCGCCAACCAGAATTTTGGGATGCTTACACAGGTGACATAGTTAAACCTGCAAAATGGCGTGCTAATGACAACGGCACAACCACAGTGTTTTTTGATTTAGAGCCAAGCGGTTCTATTTTTGTGGTTTTTCCTAAAAATAACCACAGCATTGCCAATGCTCAGGGCAGCCAAAAACCACCAGTGGTCAGCGTTCAACCACAAACAGGCATCAAAACCATTATTAAAGGTACTGGAGATAATACAGCTGTAACAGCGCAAGTATTCGAGTCAGGCTCATACCAAATTGAGTTGGCAAATGCCCAGCAACAAACGCGACTACGCACCACTATCAGCGCAGAAGTGCCAGCATCAATTAACATCAATACGCCGTGGCAATTGTCTTTCCCTAAGCAATTCGCCTACAAAGATCAGTTGCCACAAACCCAGACGGTTAAAACACTTAAATCATGGCCGGAGTTTGATAATGACAAGGTTAAATATTTCTCAGGTACAGGTGTTTACACCACAACTTTTAACCTTAGCTCAGTACCCAGTACACAAAAACATCTACTGGATTTAGGTGATGTGCAAGTCATTGCCGAAGTAAAAGTGAATGGGATTGAACTAGCAACTTTGTGGAAACCACCTTATCGCGTGGATGTATCCGACGTGTTAAAACAAGGAGAAAACCAACTTGAGGTGCGAGTAACCAACCTTTGGATAAACCGTATGATAGGTGATGCCGCCTACCCTGATTTATTTGAGCGCACACCTATGGGAGGCTCGCAAGGTTTCCCCGATTGGTTATTAAAGGGTGAGCCAGTGCCAGAAACAGGCCGCACTACCTTTAGTACTTATCACCCATACCAGCTAGATGATCCGCTACAACCTTCGGGGTTAATTGGGCCGGTAAAACTGATTCCGTACATAGAGCAAAATCTATCTTTAGTCAAAGCGATCAGGTTTTAGGGGAAGCCGTCAAGCTTCGAGACCCCATGAGCATATGCTCTATTATGTGATTGGGGCGAGTAAGCGCTGACAATGAACCATAAGACCTGAGCGAGAAGACTATAGCTCGAATACACACAATACAAATAACAGGTAACAAGATGTTTGATTTATTTCAAGTACAAGAAAACCCATTTACTGGCGTAATGTTTCACGCCATAGGTGGTTTAGCAGCGGCGAGTTTTTATATTCCGTATAAAAAAGTCAAAGCTTGGTCGTGGGAAATTTATTGGATGATAGGCGGCTTTTTTAGCTGGATTATCGCCCCTTGGCTGTTGGCTATGCTGATTTTGCCACAAACGCCACAAATACTCGCACAAGCGTCAACGTCCAGTTTAGTTTGGACCTTTAGCTTTGGTTTGCTCTGGGGTGTGGGTGGTCTTACCTTTGGTTTAACCATGCGTTATTTAGGCATAGCGTTAGGTTATTCAATTGCATTGGGCATAAGCGCGGTTATCGGCACGCTGGTGCCGCCAATATTTGAAGGCAAATTACTTTCTATTGCAGCCACAGAATCTGGCCAAGTTATGTTACTCGGGGTATTTATTTGTTTAGCGGGCATTGCGCTTGGGGGCAAAGCAGGCACCAATAAACAAAATGAATTATCCGATGAAGACAAAAAACAAAGTGTTAGCGAATTTCACTTTGGTAAAGGTTTAGCGCTAGCACTTTTTTCAGGCGTAATGAGCTCGTTTATGGCATACGCCTTTGCCGCTGGCAAACCCATTGCCGATATTGCCTTAACACAAGGCTCACCCAGTTTATGGCAAAACTTGCCTGTATTAATTGTCATTTTAGCTGGCGGTTTTGTGACTAACTTTGTTTGGTGTGCCTATTTAGCCACTAAAAATAAAGCATGGGTGCAATTGTCTTCTCCAACAGTGAATAACCCAAGGCTGATCAATATTTTGTTTTGTGCGCTCGCTGGGGTGACTTGGTATATGCAGTTTTTCTTTTATGGCATGGGCACCACCATGATGGGCGAATACGAATTTTCAAGTTGGACGCTGCACATGGCCAGCATCATAGTTTTTAGCACACTATGGGGCTTAGCTTTAAAAGAATGGCAAGGGGTTAGTGCAGCAACACAACGTTGGAATTTAGCCGGTTTGGCTGTGCTTATTTTAAGCATGGTTGTAATTGGTTGGGGCAACACACTAGCAGGCTCAGGTGCCGCTCACTAAATCTGAACGGCCTTTTGTTTCGAACTCTTTGTTGGAAGTGCTCATTTGTACATACAAACTCCGCGTTTCCGCCTCGATTTCGAACCAAAATTCTCGTTCAAATAAAACAACAAACAAAATAAAGGGTTAAAAATGAAAACAGGTTTATTCTCAATAGGTTTAGACACTTACTGGCCGCAGTTTGACGGCTTATTAGATAACTTAAACGGTTATCACAATCACATTAGCGAGCAAATAAAAGGTATGGGTGCTGAGCTAGTTGATGCTGGCATGGTGGATACCCCAGAAAAAGCGCAAGATGCCGCTAAATTATTTAAAACTGAAGATGTAGAAATAATCTTCTTGTTTATCTCTACCTATGCTTTGTCATCGACTGTTTTACCTGTAGTGCAAAAAGCTAAAGTACCAATTGTTATGCTTAATATTCAACCAGTTGCACAATTAGACTATGACAAATTTAACGCCATGGGCGATCGCGGCAAAATGACAGGCGTGTGGTTAGAACATTGCCAGTCGTGTTCATTACCCGAACTTGCTTGCGTATTTAACCGCGCAGGGGTTGATTACCATGTAGTGTCTGGCTACATGCAAGAAGACTACGTATGGCAAGAAATTAACGACTGGGTGGATGCAGCAAAAGTTGCTGAAGGCATGCGCCAAAACCGTGTTGGCATTTTAGGCCATTATTACAATGGCATGCTTGACGTATACAGTGATTTAACTCAACAAGCCGCTGCCTTTGGCAATCATTTTGAAATTTTAGAAATGTGCGAATTGTTTGATTTGCGCCAAGGAGTAACAGCCGAAGAAATCGCCGCCAAAATCAGTCAATTCCATGAGAAATTTGACGTATCTGACGAATGTGAGCAATCAGAGCTTGAGCGCGCGGCACAAACCTCAGTTGCGTTAGACAAGTTAATCGCAAAGCACAAACTCTGCTCTATGGCGTATTACTACGAAGGTTCAGGTGAATACGAAAATATAGTTACTTCTGTTATTGCTGGTAATACCTTATTAACCGGCGAAAACACGCCAATTGCAGGCGAATGCGAAATTAAAAACGTGCAAGCAATGAAAATTATGGATTTGTTCGGTGTAGGTGGGTCGTTTTCAGAGTTCTACTTATCTGATTTTAAAGACGATGTCGTTTACCTAGGTCACGACGGTCCAGCCCACTTTGCAATAGCTGAAGGTCGAGTAGGGCTAGTACCTTTACCTATATATCACGGTAAACCAGGCAAAGGTTTGTCGATTCAAATGACAGTGAAACATGGCCCAGTAACGGTTTTATCTGTGGTCACTCGACGTGATGGCAGTGTGTTTTTACAAGTATGCGAAGGTGAATCTGTATCAGGACCTGTTTTACAGATAGGAAATACCAACAGTCGTTATAAATTCCCTATGGGTGCTCGTGATTTTATGAATGAGTGGTCACGTGGCGGTCCATCACACCACTGTGCTATTGGGGTTGGTCATATCGGCGACAAACTTGAAAAGCTTGCGGCGATTTTAGGCTTAGAAGTACGGCGATTAAGCTAGAGCGTATTGACTTTGTATTACTTCAAGCAAGTTAAACCTGTGCAATTTCACCTTTGCGCAATAGTACATAGTTGAGTCCTTATTGCGCAAAGCAGCACTTTAGTTGCTTCATATGTCTAAATAACCTGATGTAATGGTCTCCTCCCACATGCGGCATCAACGCGCCATGATTGAATTGCAAAAAATCAAAAATGGGAGAAGACCAAATGCAGATTTCAACAATTAGCATTGCTATCGCAAAAAATATTTTGTCATTATAGGTATCAACTAACTGGCTTTAAGGCCTATTCAATTATAGGTTCGATGCAAAGTTGCTAGGCTATTGGAGTTAAATACGTTTGATGTCTGCAATGTTTTCTATGTAACCTAATATTTGTTATCGTGAGGTTTAGCACTGTTAGTGCGCTGATAACGTCATAGCATAAAATTGCCTTGCTGAGTTTAATACTTAGCTAAGTTCTTTATCAAGGTAGAAAAAAAATAATGAGAAAAACTCAACTTATAAGTTTGTTCGGGTTAATAGGGAGTGTTTTATTCCAAGGTTGCGCAACGTCTCCTGTAAACGAGAATAGGGCAAGCCAAAAACAGCCGATTCAAAACATTCTATTTATAGCAGTTGACGATTTACGACCAGAACTAAAGTCATTCGGTGCAACGCATATCCACTCACCTAATATTGATGCGCTCGCTGAAAATAGCCGGATGTTTTACAACCATTATGTTAATGCCCCCAGTTGTGGCCCTTCACGATACTCTTTATTAACAGGTCGCTATGGTCCAACCAGTAATAATGCCATTGGAGCGCGCGCTCGAGCACTTAATAAACGTAAAGGTGAAATCCCTGCCAGTATGCCTGCGTGGTTTAAGTCGCAAGGCTACACCACAGTTGCGGTCGGTAAAGTTTCTCATTACCCGGGTGGCAACATGGGTAAAAACTGGAATGATCCCTCACAGCCAGAACTGCCTGACGGTTGGACAAAAAGCCTGATGCCGGTGGCAGAGTGGCAAACGCCCAAAGGCGCTATGCATGGTTTAGCTCACGGGGAAATTCGCAAGAAAGCTTCTGAAATGGATGTTTTTCAAGCAGCAGAAGGTGGTGACAATATCTATCCTGATGGCTTAATCACTGACGAGGCGATTAAACAATTACAGCAACTAACAAAAGAACCAGAAAAGCCTTTCTTTTTAGCGGTAGGCTTAATTAAACCTCATCTACCTTTTGGTGCTCCAAAAAAATATCTCGACTTATATGAAGGTGTCGAGTTTCCTGAGAATCCATATCCGAATAAACCCAAAGGGCCTTCCACTTGGTTTAACTCTAATGAATTCATGAAATATAACCGTTGGGGTAAAAACCCGATCACAGACGAAGCCTTTGCCGAGTCTGTTCGTCGTCATTATGCGGCTTGTGTGAGTTACGCTGATGCCCAAGTCGGTAAAATTTTACAAGCACTAAAAGCATCCGGTGCAGATAAAAACACGATTGTTGTATTATGGGGCGACCATGGCTGGAATTTAGGTGAGCATGGCATGTGGGGCAAGCATAACCTATTCGAAGAAGCCTTAAAATCCCCGTTATTGATTGCTTACCCCGGTATACCACAGCCTGGAAAAAGTACTGAAGCCGTTGTTGAAACTGCTGATATTTTTCCAACATTAACTAAGTTAACGGGTTTACCAATGCCAGAACAGCCACATGGGCAATCACTTATTGATTCTCTTAACGATCCAAATGACCAGGGTCATGCAGCCTACGCCTATTGGCGAGATAATCATACCATACGCATGGGTAACTTTCGCTTAACCCATATGGGTGATAAAGGCTTTGCTTTGTATGATCTTGCCAGTGAAGAAAAAGAAACTAAAAATGTTGCAGCCGAACATCCCGAACTCGTTAAGACTATGATGAAAGCTTTACGAGCTAAGATGAAACAAAGAGATAAATTTTAAACGACTTAATACAAGATAGCTCGGTTAGTTAGCTAGTTTTAGGTGCTGCACTAATTTAAAAATCGCTCTGTATTGCTACAGAGCGATTTTCTATGGGCGTTTATAGCTAGTATAAGTTAATTGGGCTCTGTTTATCTTTAAGCGTTAAATTTTGTTCGGTTAACAGTAAATAAATGCAGAAAACATTCTCTTAAACTCCCTCTTTCTGAACTTGTTCTCAGACATAGCTTAATCTCAGCTAATAAAAATACCTCGATATTTATAAATAATTATTTTTTGGGTATCAATTTTCTCCGTTCCAATACTATTCATAGTAAGTGCTAGGAAGTTAGCACTCTAGATAAGTACAAAAATGAAAAAGAGAAATACATGATAAGCAAAATTAAAATATTTAGTTGTATTGTTTGCCTAGCTGGCTTGGTGGGATGCGGTACTCGTGGCTCAATTGAACAAGCTAACATAATCAAGCCTGCCGATATTGAAGTAACTGCGGATGTGACTAATGAAGCAGACCAGCAAGGCGAAATAAGAGATCTATGGCAAGTCGCTAATCGAATTGCGCCAAGAAATGGCGTTGCCGTTCGTCCGGGTTTAAAAGTTAATACAGTTCGTATGTTGGGTGGGATTTTAACGAAAGGAAAGGGCAAAAAAGTACCAGATTTAGCATATGATCTTGTCTCGTATGACGAAGCGAAAGGAGATTATATTTATGATTTTAAACCTTTAATCAACCGAATTAATAAAATCCTTAAAGGCGGTACGCCCATCTATCAAATTGTGGTAGACCAACCCGCTTGGGCTTTTCAACGTGGTTATACTTTTATCCCAAACGACCAGCAAGATGGCATTCACTTTCGTGAAAAAGAGCGAGTCTCAATTTATGGAAATTCGTTACCACCTTACGACAAAGCTGAATATGTGGAATTTATGCAGGCTTGTATTCGGACCTTGATTGAAGTGTATGGTGTCGAAACGGTCAAATCTTGGCGCTTTAGAATCGGTTCTGAAATCGAAACGCCTGAGCATTGGTATGGCACGGAAAAAGAATTTGTAGAGTATTTTGCGAATACGGCTACAGCAATTCGTTCAGTGTTACCAGAGGCACTAGTTGGTTTACATACTAGAGAGCCGCATTTTGTTTATCGAAATGGCACGATTAAAAATTATAAAGGTGAAGTTATAAAAGCATTTGCATATGCAGTGCTTGAGCATGCGTTTGAAAACCAAATTCGCATCGATTTTTGGGGGATTTCGGATTACCCAATCATTACCACAGAACACACGCGCGATCCCAAGGTGAAGTTTGAAGAGTTGTTTTTGCCTTTAACTAGCCATCCTAAATGGCAAGCTGGCACGGTTATCGATATTGAAGAGTTTTCGATTGTGTCTGCAATTAGTGGACGATTTTTAATTCCTTCAGACACAGCACAAGCTGACACGTTAAAAGTCGCAATGACAAATGAGTTAATGCAGCACGGTATTTCGCAAATATTCCAGTGGGGACAGCGTGAGCCTGAACATGAAGAATGGACCACAAAATCGTATAAAACCATGGCTGGAAAAACTCGCATTGCGAATCAAAAAGTGAGTTTAACCGACAAAAATATAGATGATGTTGAGGCTATCATCGCAGTTGAATCAGCTAGCCAAAACATAGATGTATTAGTTTATAACTATAACCCAAGCGATATAGAAGCGACTGATATTAAAGAAATACGAACCAATATCACAACGCCAACCCCAGCGGGAACGGTTTTTTATTATCGAACTCGAGTTCAAAGCAAAGAGAATTACAAATTCCAATCTTTTATGGCGCAACCTGGCGCAGAGCAATACTTAGGAAAAGAAAAGGTATTCAACCGCTATGGAAACTCTGGTCAAGTATTTAATGACGAAGGCAAAGCAGCGTACAAGGCATATGCATTTAATAACCCAAGTAAATGGAGTGAGTGGAAACAAGCAAGGACTCATAGCCTTATCAATAACGCATCTGGATCTGCTGTAAAAGTGAACATCCAATTACCCTTATTTTCATTTGGAAAAATCGAAATTAAGTGGCAGCACTAGTACCAATCACTCAAGAAAAAATACTGATATTAATAAATATAATTATATTAAGAGGTTATATCGTGAAATATTCTATTATCCCTATGTTAGCTGCGGCAGCACTGCCTGCAAGTCTTTATGCAGAGGATTATCCATTCCCATTACCAGATTCGGTGAGCGCTGAAATTACAATCAATACTAGTCAGCAAGAAAAATTTAATAACAAACTTTTAGCGACTAATATTTTTGATTTTACGACTAGCGTAGAGCAAGACTTGATTAAGACCTTTGATCCTCAGACCATTCGTTTTCCTCATGGCTTATGGGCAAACTGGTATGATTGGCGCGGTGATTACACGCGTCAATTTGGTGATGACTCTGTTACTTTTACCAATTCATTAGGCAATACAATAACGCGTCAACTAGATCATTTGTCGAGTATCAAAATTTTTGAGGGTATTAAAAAGAAAATCGGAATTGACGGGGTTACTGAACTCAATAACCAAAGATTAACTCAGCAAGGGCAGGGCTATGACATGCTCTGGACTTTTAATATGAGTGCGGATGGTGAAAATGACTCTACTTTAGACAATGGTAGCCCAGAAACCATCGCACGATATAAGGATTTATTGAGTCGAGGATTGGAAGTTAAAGATATTGAATTAGGTAATGAGAACTTTTATCCGGGACAACGCAGTAGCATTATCCCAGGGGTGGATGACTATATCGCCCGCGCAAAAATGATGTCGAAAGATCTTAAAGCGCTCAATCCAAATTTACAGCTCTCTGTGCCTATGTTGCGTAAAGCCAATACAGCTAACCCTAAATATAACGAATTAGTTGCAGCGGACAGCGCTTATTTTGATGCAGTTACCGTACATACCTATGTTGGCTATGATCCGGATAATGCTGATGACAGTGATGAAGCCTATGGCACAGCCTTAGTGGCACGTGCACATATAGCTAAATCTGTTGATGATTATTCTAAAAAAGTAGCGCCAAATAAACCGGTTTGGTTAACTGAGTGGGGGGTTAAATCGGGTGGTCCAAATGCGGCCTCTGCATTAGGTATGGCAGATACCTATATGTTTATGAGTGAGAATCAAGATACTTATCATAGATCTAACTGGTTTAGCGTGAATGGTAAATTAAACTCATTTGTGCAGTGGGAAACTTATATTGCACCATCAGGCGTTGAGCGTCCAAGAATTAAATACCCGCTTGAAAAAACCTTATTTGGTTCAACGCATCAAATCGTACGCCAAGCCTTGCAAGATTCTGTGATGCTAGCAAGCTCAGTGAACAGTCCAGAATTGAGTTTAGGGGTTAAATCCATCACAGCTAGGGCCGTGATTAAAAATGGCAAAGTGCAATTGTTAGTTATTAATAAAACTAACCAAGCGGCGCCATTTACGATTAAAGCTGATGACGCTACTTACACAGGGACTTATAGCCACCAGACTATGGCATTTGATTCTTTAAGTGAAGAAAAGCTATTAGCGATTGATGCTGAGCCATTAACCACTTTAGCTGAGACTTCTGGCGCCGTTACTTTGCCGAAATACTCAATCAATATTATTACCTTAAGTGATCTACAAGTATCAGAAGATATACTTGAAGTAGCGTTAGACACAGCAACTCAAGCTTATGTTTATCAAAAAAATGAAAATATGACTTTTGTCGCTAAACCTGAATCGACAAAAACGGCTATTCAATCTGTTACTTTTCAAGTTGAAGGACAAAGCCCAGTGGTTGATGCTAGTGCGCCTTATGAATTCTCTTGGGCGGCAACGCAAGGCGGTCGTCATGCGATCACCGCGACGGTAACGGATACATCGGCACGCACCGTTTCTTCTAATACCTTATATGTTAATGTTGAAGGCGAAGATCAAGTTGTGACGGCTCAACTAGCGACACCAAGCTCAACGAGTTTGACTCTGGGTGAATCGGTCACGCTAGAGGCGAGTGCAAGTGTGAATACAGGTTCAATCACTAAAGTTGAATTGTTTATTGATAATGCTTTAGTTAAAACTTTTACTGAAGCACCGTATAGTTATGATTGGACGCCTTCTAAGGCAAAATCATCAAGCATATATATTAAAGTGACAGGCGATGCTGCTGCCACTGCGATATCAGATACGATTCAAATGTTGGTTAATCCACGGCCTCAAGTGGTTACGGTTCAAATCACTAGCCTAAGCTCAACTAATATCACTTTAGGTGAATCGGTAACGCTAGAGGCGAATGCAAGTGTAAATACAGGTACAATCACTAAGGTTGAATTATTTATTGATAACACTTTGATTAAAACCTTTACAGAAGCACCTTATAACTATGTTTGGACACCGACTCAGGTTAAATCATCAAGCGTTTATATTAAAGCGACATCAGATGACTCAACGACTAAAACCTCAGCGATAGTTCAGGTGGTGGTTGCACCAGCGCAAGATGAGACAGACAAAGAAACAGGCACCACACCAAGCAGTAAATCTGGTGGTTCGTTAGCTTATTTTTGGTTAATTCTATTACCTAGCTTATGGTTAAAAAAGTTCACTAGAGCTTTTTTGTCGTTAAGCTAGCAATCCAAGCTAATGATTAAAATGAGTCCCAAGCAACCTAGCTTGGGACTCGTTAACAAAGCCCCAAGGTTTTAGGATATACAATGCTATCGCTTGGGGTTTTCTGATTAATGAAGAGTATATAGCAAGAACCAGATTCACCAAGAGGCTAAGATAAAATGATATTAATGCGACTTTTTTTATTGAAAATTTGGCCGATATATCTTCTAAAAACCATCGACGATAATATTCAAACAACTGATTTTTATAACTATTGCCATTAAAACTGATGGAAGTGATTTGACTGGCCATCTGTATCAAACCTATAACTATTAATAAATCCTCCAACCTAATTTTCTGTTGGTTTATACAGTTATAATGGTGAGATACCAAAGACCTAAATTATTTCTCGCTTTGTTTTTAACAAGGTATTGGTTTTCTGGACATGATAGCAATTAACAATATGATTTTATTTGTTTTTTATAATAGTGAGTTTACATAACGACCCTATATTTGACGATTGGCTTGGTTTCTAGGCTAAATTGTTGTTGCACTATAGTTAATTTAAGCTTAAGTTTATGAAATTATTAATTTAAAACTTATTGGAATGGCGTTGTTAGACTCAATATTGAAAAGTTCTATACGCACTTCTAATGATTAAGCGTTAGGGCTACAAGGAGAGTTTGTGCATGAGTTCTAATCTGATGTGGGATGCAGGGAAATTTCAAGAAAACTTAGGTTCTCTAATTTCAAAATTCAATACATTATTTTTAAGCGACATAGCACCTATCATTTCTAACCCTTGTGGTGATAGAAAAGCGTCTTTGAGAGCTATAATTGCTCTAAATGTTCCCCGAATACAAACAGACCTTCATAAAGCTCTTAGTGAGATTGAGCATGAATTAAGGGATAACGCTCATTTTTTATTAATACAATCTGGTTTCTCTGAAATTGAATCCCAAACATATCTATTAAGTAATTTTCCTTCTGGCTGTATTAAATCAAGTGTAATTAATGAGCTTAATTCAACTGTTGGCTTACTTAACGAATTAACTACTTTAGCAATAGCCCATCTAAATGTATTAGAAACAAATTCAGGGTTTGGAGGTATGCTAAGAGGGCTATTCAAGGGATACTCCAATCCAGTTGATGGCATTTCCCATGCATTTGGGCAAGGAAGTATGCAAATTGAAGTAAATTCCAGTCTACAGAGTTTTAATTCGGCTGCGCTTTTAGTCGGTCAATCTATAGATTCCGTTTCTACTTCATTACATACAGTTGTTTTGGAAAAATGGAATAGTTTTGGGGCTATGGTGGAAAATTTGTAGCCCTAACAAACAACTTATGTGGGACTGCTAAAGCTTGGCTCGGTTCCGCTTCGCTACACAGTTTAGCCAAGCTTTATAGCAAAAACTATCTGGACAGGAATTTTTAGAAAGTAATAAAATCAACAGGTTATTCTTTATCCTGTTTCTATTTTTATCGTTTGGTTTATTTTTTGAACGATCACTAGGTGAAACAACCGCTTGTTACTGAAAATGTATATCTAGCTGAAATCGCAGCTCTTTAGATATGCAACAGGCGATTAATTCTTTATTACAGGCACGACTCTTTCTCAAATCACGTATGAAAAATAAATAGACATGAGTGAGTTGTAAGTATTTGTAATTTATCTTTTTTAACAATGCCTGCTATTCAGGTTTCTTAACCGTTATCTTATTCACTTTTGAATGACTGTTAGGTGATTTCAATAATGTCTGCCAGACAGTTTACGCGCCGAACATCACAAGTGAAACAGGACGAGTAGGCGCGATGCTTGCTCGCGCGTTTTTGAGAACAAAACCTTTGTTTAGATTAAACAGATATATTGATTTAGCCTTCACGCGTCAGCAAGCTTGACGCCTACAAATAAACCACCTGGACAGGCACTTATAGATAAGTTACAGATTAAACGGAATTTGTTTATAAAGGCGAGATGAGACTTTTTCTGCAGTCTCGTTAGCAGCCTTTAAAATTCAGAGTTGTCTTAGATCTTGCACATGTATCATTGAACAGATAAACTTGTCTTATTTGTTGTACAACTATGAGGTGTTTTATGCGTATTGTATCTTTTACAGAAGCTCGAAATGGGCTTAAGTCGGTACTAGACCAAGTTGTAAATGATGTAGATTACACAATTATAACTCGGAGAGATTCTGAAGACGCAGTCGTAATGTCCTTGGATCATTATAATAGTCTTATGGAAACTGTTCATTTACTTAAATCTCCAGCTAATGCTGCTCATTTATCTAAATCAATTGAGCAGTATAATTCAGGTCAAGTAAAGTCTAGAGACTTAATAGATGGCTAGACAACTAGCATGGACTGATGAAGCTTGGAGTGATTATGTCTACTGGCAAAGCCAAGATAAAAAGACTTTAAAACGTATAAATAAACTCATTAATGACTCCAAGCGTTCTCCATCCGAGGGTATTGGTAAACCTGAGCCTTTAAAAGAGAATTTATCTGGTTTTTGGTCTAGACGAATAGATGAAACTAATCGTTTAGTTTATGTAGTATCGGATTCATATTTAACTATAATTTCCTGTCGCTATCACTATTAGTGTAAGCGGTAGCTAACACATATGAGCCTCCCGTTGGCCAATAGGTAATAGTGATCTTTTCGGCAACTTTTCGGTTGTCGAATCCAAGTTAATCAGCAAAATAATCTACTTCGCTTGTCATTTTAGCTGTCAGGTCTCAATCACCCACAGCAAATACATTTAGAGGCTCTTATTGTGGTCTTACCACATGCCTGTTTGGACTTAATCTTTTAAAATAAACAGGGGCACTACGACTAAATGGATTTAGAAGTTAAGGCGACGCAGGATGCCAAAGCCGAGATAAACATAGGTTAACCCTCATATGGCGCTATTCAAAAGACGGGTTTTATAAATTACCCAGTTAGTATCAGGCTCAAAGAAGGTGTAAACGATTTTGCTGATTAAATTTGAAAGCATGCCAGCTGAATGTCTAATCAAGGCCAAGTGGTAAGCAAGCGATGAAACTGAATTTATTTATAAAGGCGAGGCGAGAGTTTTTCTACAGTCTCGTTATGTGCCGTAATGATATCGGAGTTGTGCGATTAGAATAGAGCCATCTTGTTGTTTATAAACGATTCGGTGTTCATCATTTATGCGGCGAGACCAATATCCTGACAAACCATGTTTTAATGGCTCAGGTTTTCCAATGCCTTCGTTTGGGGTTCTTTGGATATCTTTAATGAGCAAATTAATACGCTTTAGTATTTTTTTGTCTGTTGTTTGCCAGTAAAGGTATTCTTCCCAAGCCTTGGTTGAGAACGTTAGTTTCATTCAATAAGTTCTTGTTCAGTTCCATTGCCTGCTTCAAGTTCGGCAATGGATTCTAAAAGATGTCTAGCATTTGCTGGAGATCTAAGTAAATATGTAGTTTCCTGCATTGCGTTATAGTCTTCTAAAGATATCATAACAACAGGTGCTTCACTTTTACGGGTAATTATAATTGGTGCGTGGTCATTACAAACTTGCGCCATTGTGCTTGCTAAATTTGCTCTAGCAGCGGTATAGCTTATTGCGTCCATGGTAACTCCAAAGTGTTGTTGTACGTTTATTTGTACAGGATAGCTTAATGGCACATAACAAGCAATTCAACAGCACAAAAAACAGTTGGTTTTGCGCCTGTGTCGCTAATTTCAACCAACTATGTTTTGCCCGTTAATCTTGGCGTTAGTGAGACAAGCAAAGCTTGGCGCATCTTATAGGGTGAAAGTCCCTGTCTGGTAAGGTTTAGCCAACCAGTTCAAATTTGAGGCCGTTTTTGTATCTCATAAGTTTCTAATTTGCCAAAATATAAGTTCTGATAAAGGCATTACTAAAATTTATGTTGCGCTATTTACATTGTTTTTGTTTTTTCAATGTTAAGCTTTGGGTATAAAATGCACTGGCAACCTAAAATGTAATTGAAAGGCAACGGAGAAGGTTATTTTCCACGAACATCGTATCTCACCGCCAATCATCTGCACGCCTCAGTAGGAAGTCGCATTGTTAAGGTGTTTCCAAATTGGTCGGCATTACATATAAACCCGTTTGGTGAGCAAAACTTACGATTAGGGAATAAACATTAAAAACACCTTTACTATGCTTTACTAATATTTTTAGTAAATACATTTAAAATCAGTAAATGGTAGTAAAAATGAGTAAGTGGCACTTCCCCAGAAAAGCATTCGCTGAACATATTCTTAGCGGAATGAAGAACGAGCTTCTATCTAGGGTTAGGCTTTTTGCGCCTAGAAAATGTTTTTTAACAATGCCTGTCATGTGATGTTTGGATGATATTCGCGCATAGTGTACTACTTCGCTGTCACGAGGGCTTCAACATAAGCGATTTCAATAAATTCTTTATGGATATCTAATCCAATAAAAAGTATGCTATTTTTAGACATGTTAGCCTCCAGTTTTAGTTAGTTTGCAAACTAATTATGGCTCTGGCTTTGCTAACCCACGATTTTGGAGGCTAGCACCTCGTTGGGAGTCATTATGTCTAGGCATCGCTATAGGAGATAGCATATGGTCGAACTTATTCATATCACATTAGGTTTCTCGTCCCTTATAAGTGGACTATTTGTGTTGCTTATACAAAAAGGAAATCACAAACATAAGCTAATTGGGAGAGCTTATTTTCTATCCATGCTGGGATTAAATCTGACATCCTTTGGTATCTATAAACTATTCGATGGTTGGGGCTTCTTCCACTGGATGGCTATAGCTAGTTTAATACCTTTAATAGCGGGTTATATTGCTATACGTTACAAAAAAATTAATGCCCATTATTACTTTATGTGCTGGTCATACATTGGACTTTTGTGTGCGACCATTAGCGAAATATTCGTTCATGTTCCTATGGCTAAGTCATTATTGAATACAGTAGCCCACATAGATACTATTTTTATGGTGTGTTTGATTGGTTTTGGGTTTTATTTTTTACCCCGCAAAGAAAGTATACACGTACGCAAAGCCTAACAAATATGAGCCTCCCATTGATCAATTGAGCAAGCATCGAAAAAACGGACGATGCCGATAAGAAATTGGAAAACGGCCTTGAATCGATTTATGATTGAATTCGAAGACCGTTTGAAAGATGTTATTTAAACCTTACAGTTACACAGAATACGTTACAGGGTCCTTTCTCCAACAGCCTTTTTATCATTTAAATACGCGTTAATGTGTAATCAGCATCTTCTAGAAATTAACACAAACCTAATCGCGTTTTGTTATTGAGTTAATTGAAATTGATCGATATGTTTAGCCAATTCAACACCTTCTTCACTTAAACTATGACTAGAAGTTAAGGATAAATTAGCTTGTTGAGCCATCATTTCAGAGTCATCTCTAATAGTCGTAACTCTTTCATTAATTTCATTGGAAACAGAGGACTGCTCTTCAGAAGCCGTAGCGATTTGTTCAGCCATGGCCATGATTTGATTGAGTTCAGATTCCATTTTGTCAAATGCAGCTGAACTTTGCAGCACAACTTCAATGGCTTTAGTGCCTTCATTTTGCAATGAGTTCATATTACGACTAGCGGCTTCGGCTCCGGCTAAAAGGTTTTCAATTTGTCCGCGAATTTGCTCGGTTGACTCTTGGGTTCGGCCTGCAAGACTTCTCACTTCATCTGCGACGACCGCAAAGCCACGTCCCATATCACCGGCTCTAGCGGCTTCAATGGCGGCATTTAAAGCGAGGAGATTAGTCTGTTCAGCGATACTTTGAATCACGTTAAGAATATTGCTGATTTGTGATGCTTCTTCATTAAGGTTTTGCACAACTTCCCCTGTGTTACCCAACTCCTTAGTGAGTGACTCCATCATATTACGACTTACGTTAGCATTTTCGGCACTTTGCACTGACACATTGTGTGCATTTTGCACAGCAAAAGCTGTTTGTTGAGCCATGTTCGAAACATCTTGAGTGGTGGCCGTCATTTGGTTCATCGCTACTGCCACGCTATCAGTGGCGTTAAGTTGGTTACTAGACAACTTGAGTGATTTCGTCATAGCCTGATCCACTTCAATTGTTGTGTTATTCATGGAGTTAGAGTGGCTGGATATACTAATCAAGGCTTGATTAAAACTACTGACTAATGAGTTGAAAGCTCGGGTTAGTTCGCCAAGCTCGTTACTGCCTTCATCAGGCAATTGCAAAGACATATCCTTGTTGCTCGCAAGTTTGATAATACTTTTGACTACGTTTTTTAATGGCTTGGTTATGCTCTGCAGAATAATAAAGCTAACAACGAGCAAGCCTACCAGAATAAAGGCAACCCAGCCTAGCGTATACCATAGCTGCTTCTCAGCTTGCTCTACTAATGTATTTTTAGTCGCGTTAATATCAGCTAACGTATTGGATATTGCAGTTTGATAAGCGTTATTTAGCGATTCTAATAGCGGTTGCCAATCGAGCCCATCCACTTCGAGTGATTTGTACATATGTTGTTTTTTAGAGCTGTCATGCGCTTTTTGATATGTATCTTGTGCCGTTTCATACTCATTAGTGTTAAGCAGATCTTTTTGGATCCGTTGCCAAATTTGCTTAGTAGTAACTTGTTCTAATGCTTGGATATTTTTTGCTCACTAGTGCGATATACCATTATCTTTGCATAAACCCAAGGCGATAACTTTCCTGTAATACCTGTTTGAACGTAACCATTGAGTAATCTGGAATTATCGCTGGCTTGAACGAGTTGATAGAAGCTATTGGCCATTTGACTAAGTTGCTTATTATTGGCAGCAAGCGAGACAACTTCACTCAAAGATTCAATTAACTTATCAATCAACTGATTGAACTCAGACAGTGTCCAGATTTTTTTACCAAACTCTTTTTTAAAAATATCAGAGCTTCTATCACGACTTTCTGCTACTTGACGTACATATTTTAGCTTGTCTATTTGCTGAGTTAACTGCTCAATAGAATTGTTGAAATCACCAAGCTTGGCTAATGCATCTTTATTGTCACGTATAAACGCTAAATACTCAGACTCTATTTTTTTTGTTTTCTGTTGTACTTGAAGCATCTGCTCTTTGTACTCTAACCCTTTGGGATTATCCTTTTTACCCGGGCCAATGAACAATCGAATATAGTACCACTCACTCTGTAATGAATTGATAAGTGGTGAGGTTGCATCAACATATTCTAATAACAGGTCAAGATCATGCATTACCTGCTTTTGGTTATTGGCTTGTTGGATGCGCTCAGATGAGAGAAATAGTATTGCTAGAACTGGAATTAAAATTAGGATAGTTATTCTAGTGTGGATCTTGGTATTGCTGAGAATAGTCACTTTTCACCTCGTGGTTATATTTAAAATCTAAATTCCAGTCTCTCCATTTTGTAATTTGGCTTGTTCGCCTTTGCCCTAGTTTTGAGTTACTTCTTCATAGTGAACTAATTAAGCGCTCAATAATTATCTTCCTTATCCGATAGACGGTTGTAATAAGCAAGACACGTAAAAAATTGAGGTATTTAATAGGAGGTGTATTCAGAAAATGACGTTAGTGCCACTTTCTGAATGTTAGAGTATGTTGATATTAGAGCTTGGTATGATTTTAAATCAATCCACTTTAAGACGATCAGCTTGATAGCCTTGAATTCTGATTGGCTAGTCACTTCGTTCCTAATTTATCCGATTGACCGCAATTTTTCGCCTAGGCTAACTTTCTTAAACGGTTGCTTTTGATTGTCGACATAACATTCTAACCGCAACAAAGGTAAGAGAAAATTTAAGCAATAAGGAAATGAAATATTTTGTTAAATAAGTAAGTTTTTACTCTAAATGTTGTTAAAATGAATAAATATGATTAATTTTGGTCGTAAAGGTAGTAATTTGTCCACAGATGCCATTCCTGAAATAACGACAACAGATAAGCCTTTAAACAAAGTAAGCGCTGCTGAGTTATTTACCCAGTTATTCGAAGCAGATAAAAATAGGCTGTATGCGTACATTTATGCGTATGTGCTGGATTATGCTGCCGCAGATGATATTTTTCAGGAAACGAGTATGACTTTATGGCGTGAGTTTGAAAAATTTGAAATTGGTTCTAATTTTTCAAAATGGGCGAATGGAATTGCATTTAACCGCGTGCGCTCTTACCGGCAAAGTCATAAAAAATATAAATTAGGCATTAATGACGACATTTTACATGAGTTAGAGGAAGTCATTTCGATAACAGAGACGAGTAAAAAGCCCTCTAAATGGTGGCACCTACAAAACTGTAGTGCTTTATTACCAGATTCATTAAAAGGCGTTTATAAAGCTTTTTATGTAGAGGAGTTACAAGCTCAGGAGATAGCTGATACGACAGGACGTTCTATATTTGCAATCCGTAAGTCCATACACAAATTAAGAAAGATGCTTTTTGATTGTGTTGAGCAAAAAGTAAATGAGGATTTAAAGTGACTTTAACTGATAATTTTCAAGCATTACGCGAGCTAATTGACATTATTTTGGATGATGAGGCAAGCGAAGCAGATATAGAGCAGTTAAACCTAAAACTTAAGGATAACCCCGAAGCTCAGCAGTTTTATTACGAATACATCAGTATGCACATGCACCTGAAGTCAGCTGCAAAACATAATGTTGAGTTTGTATATCGCCGTATGAGTGAAGAGTTTATTGTGCGACCAGCAGAGCAATCTGAAAAAATAAAAAACGTCATAGAATCAGATTCTACAGAGTCAAAACCCGCATTAGGAAATACGCTTACTAATACGCCAGCTGACCCGACTACTGAAGCAAATAAAGATGATACGAGAAAACCAATTAAGCCCATATTCTATTTATTGTTTGCGTTCGTTGGCTTATTACTGCTGGCAATTGCTTGGTATAGTTTAGAGCGTTCTTCATCATCATTCACGGCCAAAATTTTGCAAGGTCAGTTGTCGATTTTAGAGCTGGGTAAAATAGATGCTGATTTGTTATCGCCAGGCGAATATAAGATAGAGCAGGCTAGTCGGTTAGAGTTGAAAGACGGAGATATACTGGATTTGGTGCCCAATTCAGTAATTAAAATATTTAATAATAATGAAGTGGAATTAATAACTGGGAAATTAGAGATAGAGCCTACTTCTGGGCATAATATCTTAGTCCATGGGCCAAATTTTCAACTTTTCTCTAATGGCGATGGTTTAGTTGTCGACTTAACCTCAAATCAACCACTTGTTAAAACAGGCGGCAACACATTACTCGTGCCAACAACTTGGCGACCAAGGCATTATTGGTCATTTAATGAAATGGGTGAAAGCGTAATTGATTCAGCAGGGCGTGCAGATGGCACTATTTCTCCAGATACGAGTCGAGTAGATGGTTTACTGGGGACAGGGGCTTTTTATTTTAACAACACGGCATCTGCAAAAATTAATGTTGGCAATGGCGGTGGTATTGCACCTGCATCTGGTTCGTTTTCAGTCAGAGATGGCATCACAATAGAAGCGTTGATTCGTCCAAACTATTCAGGTTTGGAAGGAGACGATGATCATATTTTTAGAAAAGATCAATCAGATGGCAACTTGCGTATTTTATTGAGTTTTCAGAATGATAGCGGAAAGGATTATTTAAGGCCTAGAGGTGAATATAACGAAAGTATTAGCTTTGGATTATTCTTATTGGGTCAGGGTTATCAAGAACTTAAATTACCCTTGGATGGTCTTAATGGCCGTCCAACTTTAGCTCAGCTAAAAGATGGCAAGCCACACCATATTGTTGCGACATACGATGCGGCTTCTGGTTATAAAATGATATATATAGATGGTAAAAAGCATGCCTCTTTTAGATATCTAATTGGTTCTAAAATTTTAAGTGGCGGAAGAGGCATGGCACATATCGGCAATAACCCAAATGCCCCAGCAACCGAGTCTGAAGCGTTTGATGGTGTGATAGATGAAGTTGCATTTTATGATTTCGCGCTGCCGCCTTACATGGTAAATGATCACTATCAACAAGTTAAAACTAAGCTAAATTACTTTGGGTTATTTCCTAGCACGGAGCAATTGCCGCAAAGCATTAAAATGCCACTACCCGCTGAAACCTGGATAGCGATAGATGTTTCAACCGGCTTGCCTCATCATAGAGTGATTCCATAATGAGCAATGCAGTAGACTAGGGAGCAGTCTTGTTGTGGAGGTCACTCTAAAATGATGATGTGGCATAAAGCTGATTGTATGTTTTTCGCTGGAAACCCCCTTTACTCAAGCCTTACAGGTGGTTCCTCTAGTTAACATCCCATTAATCCGTTCCCTAGTTAACTATTCTAATTGGCTATTTAATCGGGCTATTAAGCTTAAAAACTTTATTTTAACTTGTGCATAGCTCGACATGAAGGCATGATGCTAATAATGACTTGTATAGTGAATTGGTATTATTAGCTTAGCTATACAGATTGGAATCAAAGGCTTATCTCAGTTTCTGACTGTAAGTCAAAATAAAATATCAGGATGAAATAATGAACTTAGAAAAAGCTAAAAAGCGCATCGCGCATCAAGTTAAAAAAGGTTTTAAAGGTTATCCCTTGGTTTCTATTGCTTATTACGGCGAAACAGAAGCGTTAGCAACTAAGGTTGTTATTCAGTTTATTGGAGCAGAAGGTGAAGTGCCCCAAGCTCAAGAGTTTGAATCGCAAAGCGAGATACGTGAAGACGAAACAATTCAATCTGTTCTAGTTAAAATTATTGAGCGTGCTAATGCTAGTTCGGTCGAACAGGTGGATGGCGTTGGGCTTATTGCGGGGTAAATATTCCGCTCTGCCCAAGTAATGGTTCGAGTTTTATTATTTTTCCTTTTCTGTTTTAATTGTTTTCACATTTTTATATTCACGCTCACACCAAGACTATCACTACCTTTGATTCCTAGCTCTTTAGTTCTAGGTAGGCTTGATTAAACAGTTGAATCTGCATTCATTTTAATTTGGGCATTTTGAGCCATACTTAGCTTATTGCCCATTTTGAATAAGCTGCAGCTGATCATGAAAGCCGATATGCTAACCCAAGTTATTTTACCCCTTTCTTTATTTATCATTATGCTAGGTATGGGCCTGTCTCTAAAACGGGCTGACTTTACAAGGGTATTTAGCCAACCAAAAGCTGTGTTAATTGGCATTAGTTGCCAAATGTTACTACTGCCTATGGTGGCGTGTATCCTGATTGCTTTGTTTGGTTTAACTGCTGAATTGGCAGTCGGCCTGCTGATTATTGCTTTTTGTCCCGGTGGTGCAACTTCAAATATGATGAGCTATTTGGCTAAAGGCGATCTTGCCTTGTCGATTAGCTTAACGGCATTGGTGAGTTTGATTACACCCTTTAGTATTCCATTGTTAACCGCATTAGCAATGAGCTTTTTATTAGATACAAGTCAGCAGTTTTCAATTCCTATTGTTAAAACTATATTACAGTTGATTGTTATTACCATAGTGCCTGTTGTTATGGGGATGATAATTCATCATAAATATCCACTGTTTTCAGCGAAAACACAGCAACCCATTAAGGTGTTTTCCATTGTTTTTTTATTTTTGATTATTGCCGGTATTGTTGCTAAAAATTGGCACGATATGGCTCAGTTTTTTATTCAAACAGGGTTAGCTAGTTTTGCTTTATGTAGCTTGAGCTTGACTTTGGGGTACGTCATTTCAAACTTGTCGAATTTAAATAAGGCTCAAGCCGTTAGTATCAGTATTGAAGTCGGAATTCAAAATGGCACATTAGCTTTGGTCGTAGCAGGGACTTTATTGGGTAGCTCGGTAATGACAATTCCAGCCGTTACCTATAGTTTACTTATGTTTATTATTGGCGGCATGTTTAGCTGGTGGGTCAACCGCTAAAGCGTATTCTTTATGACTTGGAGCTGACGAGGAAAAGTTAGGAATTGCTCTAGGAATTTGGAAACGTGTTGTAAGCGGGCGGGGCAAAAAAGACGCTACTCAGCAGTAGCGCCTTATATTGATTCAGCTCTAAATCGGTGAATAGCTCAATTAATGTTTAGTTTTTAATAACACTTGTTTGATCATAGCTTGATTCACTTTTTCATCGTATTCAGGGTTCAACTCAGTTGGAATGGCTGCGCCAATCTCTTGCTGCCAAGCTTCTAATTTTGATTTAAGCTCATTTAATTTAGCTGGATTTTGGGCTGCTAAATTATTCGTTTCACCAACATCATTGGCTAGGTCATACAATTCATATTCATTGTTTTCAAAATACTGAATAAGTTTCCAATTACCGCTTCGTATTGCACTACCTGGGCGGGTTCTAAATAAAGGATCTTGCCCTTGGTCTGTTGGTGCATGATGTGCTTGTAGGTAAACCGGGAAATGCCAAAACAGGTCACGAGATTCCTTGGTTTCCTGATTGAGTAAAACCGAGCTTAAATCCATACCATCTAAGATTTGGTTTGGCTTATCTGCTTTGGTTAGGCTAGTTAATGTTGGGTAGAAGTCTGCATTAGTTACAGGTGTTGGGTTAATACCCGGTTTAATCTTGCCTGGCCAACGAACTAATAATGGTACTTTTATACCGCCATCGTAATATGAACCTTTACCACCTCGAATCGGTGAAGGGAAAGATGACATACGGTAGCCACCATTATCAGAGGTGAAAATAACTAAGGTATTTTCATCTAACTTTTCTGCTTCTAACATAGAGAAAATACGGCCTACATTGGTATCCATAGACTCGACCATAGCGGCATAAGTCGCTTGTCTTTTTTCTTTTATGCCTTTGTCATGATATTTCTGCACTTTATCTAACACTGCTTGATATGGGGTATGCACAGTGTAGTAAGGGAGATAGACAAAAAATGGCTTATCTTTAACTGATTTCACCCAGTCAATTACTTCTGTTGTTAAACGGTCGGTTAAATACTCACCTTCTGGTCCGTCTTTAATGTTAGGTAAGTTATAAGGGCTGAAATAATGAAAAGTCATGCCTTGATGACTACCAGCAACATTCACATCAAAACCTTGTTTATCCGGATCTGCACCTAGGTGCCATTTACCAAAGTTACCTGTGGTATAACCCGCTGTTTTTAGCGTTTCAGCCATAGTAATAATTTCAGTGCTGATGCCCCGTGTATTTTTAATTGGGATTAACTTGCGAGTTTTAGCATTGCCTCGAGCAGAAGGGGAAACGGTATATACACCATGACGTGGACCATACTGACCTGACATTAATACAGCACGACTTGGCGCACAGTTTGCTGCACCCGCATAAGCATTGTCAAAACGTAAGCTTTGTTTAGCGAATGCATCAATATTCGGTGTTTCGAATAAATCAGTGGTTTGGTTATACCCTACATCAGCCCAACCTAAATCATCTATTACTATCATAATGACATTTGGTTTGGGTAATTCAGAGACTGAAGTTTGGGTCTGTTCTGATGAACCAGGCGTGCCGCCACAGGCTCCCAGCGCTAAACTTAATAATGCTAAAAGTGAGTGCTTTACTTTCATTTCTTTTCCTAAATAAAATTTGGTTTTTACAAACCATTACTGCAGTTTTTAAGATTAGGCAGCAATTAAATTGCTACCTTTTATCAAAATATTATAAATTTAACGCTAGGCCAGTGTGCCACTAAACCTTAGTTGTGCACTGAAAAATATAGCGCTTATTCCATGGTAACGCCTGTCACTAGTACCATGATGTCATCGACAACGCTTGATTTACCTAGGTAAATACCCCAGCGAAAGCCAATTTCTTCCGTTCTAGGCCAGTCACCTGTACCGACTAATTTATTGTCAATATACATTTCGTAATTCAAGCCATTGTCTCTAACTTTCATATCAAAAGGTCTACCGAGTACATTTTTGCCAACAGAGATAAGTGTTCCTGGACGGTTGTTAACATAGGCTGCGCCATGACGAGGTGAAAACCATAAATCACCTTGGGCATCTACGCGTAGCATGACAGACCAATGATCAACATTATTGCCTTTAGCTTGGAAAATAGAGCACATATGCGGTGCTGCGCAACCGGCTGATTTTACAACGGTAAAGCGGGCACCAAATTCACGCCAAACATTAGGTTCAGGCATCCATCTATAGCTTGGACTAAAGGCTTCTATACGGGCGGCTTTTTTACGCTTATTACTGACATTTTCTTCATCTTTAAACATTCGGAAGATTTGAGTATTGCCGTCTTCTTGATACCAGCGTGACCATTTATGAAAATCTTCATCTGGGATATTTGGATTACCAACCGCATGAATAAGCATTTTACGTTTGGCTGAGTCTATCGGGATATTGCCATAAGGCCCTTGTTCAATCAGGGCATTGTTAATATCAACCGTCTCACCTGTAACCCCTTTGGTAGTAAAAGATTCCAGTGGATTCAGTCGCCCTGTCGCTAATACTTGTTGCCAAGTAGGCTCTTGGCTAATTTTTGTAACAATCTGGTTGTAAGAGATCGCATCTGATTTAATGAAATCAAGTGTTTGTGAATTTTTAGTCACATCCTGATTCGATACGCTACAGGCCGTCACCAAAGTTAACGTGGCGATTATGCTGCTTATTTTTAGTGCTAATAATTTACTCATAATGTCACCATTACTCTTGGCCAAAATTGACGGTTTTTACCGTTTTTAAACTGACGGGGCCTAATAAACCTGAATCAACTAGAGGATCGCCCGCTTTAACGAACTTGTAAGTAGTAAAGGTACGACGATGACCTTTTTTCCCAAAGTTAGGTAATGGCTCATTGTTGCTGTACCAATCAGGCATAACAGGTACGTGTGTTCCATTTGCTTGCCAGTATTCTGAGCTATCCGGTAGGCTTTCATCCGTAATTAAGCGATTGCTCCATGAGTTAGCCACTTTTACAGTCAATTGGTTTTCACCAGTCTGCAAATAAGCGCTAATATCCAAGGTGAATGGGTAAAGCCAAGCGGTGCCGACTTCTTTGCCATTGATAAAGACTTGTGCACTGTCGCTGACTTTGCCTAAATCTAAAGTGACTTGCTGATTATCAGCGAGCAGTTCAGCATCTACATTAAAGGTTTTCGCATAAGTTGCGATACCCGAATAAGCACGAATTTCTGGGTTGTTCGAATCTTTCCAGTTGATTAATTTATCGAATGTAAAGGTTTGATCTAAGCCGTACTCTTTTGCAAACGTGACTTGCCAGCTACCAGCAAGCAATTGCTTTGCTGGAATATCATCCAGTACAAGCTGTTTAGTTTCACCGTTTATATCAAGTGTTAACTTTTGATTGTTGTCGGCAGCAAATTCGACTGCAAATTGCTCGTTATAAAGCGCTTCAATATCGTTATTTTTAATAACTTCTGGGCTTATTTGTAGCTTACCTTCGGCATTATCATTAAAGATCACAAACGCCGATTCATTTGCTTCTAAGCGGAAGGCGACATTGGTTACCCCTTTGTTGCTATGAAATGCTGCCAGTTTTTTGATTTTACCGGTCTTAGCGTCCCACAACTCAGGCACTTTGCCCGTTACTTCAAATCTAGCATCAAATAACTTACGCTTGTCACTGTCGTTATAGACAAAATAGATATCTTGGTTAGCGGTTGTTCTATGAGCATAAAAAAGATCGTCAAGATTTTTGATGGTTAAGTCAAAATTAAACCCTGCTTTTTGATACAGCTGCTGCCACTCAGATTCGCCTTTCGCACTTAGGTGAGTTGTTGGTTGAGACCAAATTAAATCGACCATTTTTTCAAAGCTAGCTTGCTGCTCAGCCGTGACATTCAGCCCAGCTAATTGTTTAATTGGCTCACCAATAATAACGCCGCCTTGTTTAGCAAACTGGTGAATTTTTTCTACAGTTGCTAAAGATAAGGTGTCATGATTTTTAAGCATTAATATTTTGTAATTAACGCCGTGGTTAAGCTGATAACGGCCATTTTGATAAACTAATTCATTTAATTTTTCTGTGTTTAAACAATCATAATTAACATAGGTCGGAATATGTTTGCTTTCACGCAGGCGTCTATCTGGACAACCGGTTGGTGCCGCTTCGCCAATATACCAAGCAATATCAGAAACAGGTTGACCTTGACGTAATAAATATTGACCACGTGAAAGATAGTCAAACCATGCTTTACCAGCGGTTGAAAACCATGGCTGAGTGGCATCAATATGTGCGCCCCAAGCTTCCATTGTCATACCCGGAACAACATGCGTATTGGCTTGATGAACAAAACGATGGAAGACATATTCATTGACGCCTAAAGCCCAAGTTTTGTCGCCATCAAATTTTGCGTAAGCAGGGTTAAATTTCCAGTTATGATCTTTGGTTGCGGTAAACGCTTCAGCTGAAATAATGTTGCGATTGTATATATGACCCACCGAAATTGCAGATGCCAACATATAAATATCACGTTTTAACCAAAATTCACCCATCGGAATGTCGACTTTACTGCCCGCGTCTAATTCATTAAACGGACCATGGCCATAAGGTTCGGTATAGGCTTTCATGCCATCTGAATGAGCCAATTCGGTAAAGTATTGGTAATAGTTTTCTGTGATTAATTTATTACTGAAACCACGAATATCCCAAGTGACATCTTCGGTAGTGGCAACTGAGTCAACAAATTTACCAGCAAAAAGCGGTAAATAGGGGGTTAAGTCATAGCCATTTTGTTGTTTAAATTGCTGATCATAGCCTTGGGTCCAGTTTTGACCACCCACTTCGTAACTGTCAATTTCTAAATATTGCATCACACCGGGTGCAACTTCTTTAACTTTATTAATTACATTCGTGACATAAGCGTCGTAGTGGTTTTTAAAGGCGGCTCGACTAAATTTATCTACCTCTAAACCTCGACCTTCTGCAGTTGGTGGAATATTGGTTGTGCCTTTGGCTGTATAACCAAAGCGCATTATTGTCCAATCACCCGCTGGCAATGTCGCCGTTAATTGACCGCCTTTTGATAACTTATCAGATAAGTTAATCATTTTACTTGAATCAATAATGTGTGATTGTTCAGGTTCGCCAATCGGTGGCAGTTTATGGTAATTGGTATGTGTGGCTAACGTGCGGCCTAAATAGTTACCCATTCTTGGGGTTGAAGCTAAATTGGCTTCAAATATATTTAAGGTTTTATCGGCAACAATTCTAAAGTATTTGGCGGTCACGCCTTCAAATGCGGCATCGAGTGCCCAACGGACTCGTCCAGGACGGTTAATGCGCATATCGACATGTTTTTTAAAGTTTTTACCGTCATTTGAATATTGAAATTCGTACTTTATATGTTTGCCCCAATTGATATCGACGCTGGCAAAACGGATAGTGACGGGCTCGTCATAGGCAAACTGTAACCAAACCGGTTGGCCGTTTTTTGATTTGATTGAAGATACATTATCAACTTCGATATTGTTGACGACAGTGATATCAAAATCAGGATCAGATGCGCTAATGGTGGGCTTTAATTCAGCATCAACTAATTCGGTTGGCAATGATGGATAAGCTAATACCGCAATATCATGGTAATAATCTAACATGGTCATAGGTTGTGCTAATTGCACATTTAATGGCTTACCATCACTTTTAACGACAGTTTCGTTCCAAGTGACTTGTTTCATCCCATGTTCAGGCGTGTTCCAAGGGCCACCACTTGAAGACCAGCCGTCGGCATTGTGAATACCAAAACTTAAACCTAGGCGCTTCGCCTCTGAAGCCATGTGACCAATTAATTCAATATGATGTTCGGTATTAAATAGCACCCTACCTTTAGCGATATTACGGCCAATATTAAAGTATAAAACGCCGCCAATCCCGGCTTCTGCCATGGCTTCGAAATCTTTAGTGATACCTGCAGCAGACATATTACTGTTCATCACATGATACCAAGTAAGCGGTTTGGTTGAATTTGGTGGGGTAATAAAATTTTCAGTAAGTGTTTGATAGTCAAGTTTAGCTAATGCTAGCTTTGAATCGTTTAGGCTTGCTTGACTTGTGTTGTTAGCTGGCTGAGTTGTTACTGATGTCGTTTGCTCTGAACATCCCAGCAAACTTGAGGCCGCAATTAAGGCCACTGACCATTTAAATTTTGGAATTAACTTCATAAAAATTTTAAAACCTTTGATTTAATGTTTATCTTATTTCTCAAGTAAATTGATTGAGTCGTTTCTATATCAGGGGGACTGTTTTAGTCATCGAACCCACAGCCGTTACCGCAAGTTTGCGTTTCAGCAAATCTGATATTTAGAAAAGGCAAAAAACTTAAAAGTTGCTACCCCTTAATGAAGATAAATTTCAAAGATTAAAAAAGAGAGTTGTATTAACATACAACTCTCTGTTTTTTATATTGATAGGCTTAGTTAAATGGCTTTATTTTAGCCGCTTTAGGACCATCATAATCGTACTTGAACCAGTCAACGTCAATGTAACCAGCATCTTCATCAGTTTTCTCATTCCAAGAGAAGAAACCTAAACGGTCACCTGTCCACTTACCAAAGGCGATAGTGAAAGTTGGACCAAAGGCTTTGAAGTTTTTGCCGTCGAAGCTGTATTCATAGGTCGCTTGGTTACGCGCGTTAGACGTTCTTACATATAAGTCGTTACCCGTTAACTCGATACCAAGGGTTTTTTCACTCATACCGTTCATGTAGAAAAGGTTTTTCTTACCATTTTCATCTACTTGTACGCCTAATAAGTTAAAAACACCACCGTAACGAACAAAACCAGCTAATTGATTTGGTTTCATGCCTGAAATATCAAATTTAGCAACAGCAGTACCGGTAGTAATACCCATCATACGTTGGCTTAGTGTGTTTGGCGCACGCCAGAAATCACCGTCAGAACCATCGTTGTTGGTCCATTCATTGATTTTAGGACCGTGGTTATTGTTGTTAGGCAATACTTTACTCGCCGTTAAACGTAACCAACCTGGGCGCTGGGTTAATGACCAGTGGCTGTCACGTGGGTCATGGTTCCATTCCCATTGTTCGCCTAATTTTGTTGATGAGAAGTCATCATCAGATTTTGGTGCTGTAATAGGGAAGCCGTTAATTGGTTTTTTGTGGCGTTTAACTGGCTCACCGATACCATCACCGTCTTCGTCGATACCAATGATTGGCCAACCGTCAACCCATGTAACAGGTGCTAAACATTGCGGGCGACCTTGGAAAGGAATGTCATCATTTTGAATTAACTGATGCATGTACCACCAAGAACCATCAGGGGCAGTCATAAAGCCACCTTGGCTAGCACTGCGGTTGTTAAATTCAGTGCCTTTTTCTAATACGGTTCTAACTTCGTAAGGGCCATAAATACTTTCTTTTGAACGAAGTACTAATTGCTTACGGTCGTTTTTAGGGTTTTTCACACCTGGCTTGGTCGATTTATCGCCCATAGTCCATTGTGCCATGGTGATGTACCAAGTACCGTCAATCTTGTAGATCTTAGCAGCTTCTGCACCCATACCTGTGTAAACTAATTTACCTCCGTCTAGGATCTTAGTGCCGTCCCAGCTCATTTCATAAATGTAGTTTTCGTTACCTTCGATGGTGTTTGAAGGCTTTTTATGTTTTTTACCTGTGTTAATGATGACGTAAGCTTTTTTGGTTTCTTGGTCAAAATAGACACCTGGATCATCTAATACTTCAGCGTGCGGAAGCATCTTGATTGGTTCGCTCCACGGGCCTGCGATATCGTCAGCCATGGTTACATATAAACCATTTTGGTAATCGATTTGATAAACGTACCATTTACCTTCGTGGTAAGCGATGTCACCAGCCCAAGTACCAAAAGAATAGCCATTCATTCGATCCCAGTTATATTCTGGCGCCCAAGATAATTTAGGGAAAGCGTGGCCAGTGTTTGTCCAGTTCACCATATCTTTCGATTCTAAGATTGGCATACCTGGCGACATGTGTTGCTTAGAGGTGATCATGTAATACGTATCACCCACTTGTTCGATGTCCGAATCTGGATAATCAGCATTTAAAATTGGGTTGATATAAGTGCCGTCACCTTGGTCACCAAAGCTACCTGTTTTAGCTGGCTCAAGTACTTTCTTGCTTGCTACATCTTGCGGCGTAATTTGCGAATTACAGCCTAGCACGGTTAGGAGTAAGCTTGCTCCGCCGACTTGTTTTAATAAGTTTGATTTAGACCTATTCATTTTGGATTTCCCCAGAATTAAATTGTATTTTTAGTTTTCAGAATGCTTTCTAACATTGATAAAAGATGATCTTTGCTTTACTTGCTCACTTCGTAAATTCTCGTATTTGTGAATGTAAGCGTCAGTACGTTTACTTAAATCTTGTAAAACGGCTTGGTGCTCAGCTGAGTTAGCAAGGTTAACTTGTTCATTTGGATCATTTTTCAAATCATAAAGTTGTTGGAAATCGTTTTTATAAAAATCGACGTATTTCCAGCGGTCTGTTCTCATACCAACTGTTGGCGGAATAGACACTCGTTTAGGCTGATACATGTGCTCAAAGAAGAACTCATTGCGCCAAGTAACGTCTTGTTGATCATCTAGTAATGAAACTAGGCTAGTACCTTGATAGCTTTCAGGTGCTTTAACACCCGCAAAATCTAAAATAGTCGGTGCAATATCTATATTTAATGCCATCTGTTGTAATTCAGTACCTTGTGTGGCTTTATTGCGTGGATCATAAACAATGAGTGGAATGCGTAAGTCTTCTTCCCAACCAAACCATTTACCGGCTAGTTGACGCTCGTTGATGTTATAACCATTGTCGCCAGCATAAATAATGATGGTATTGTCTGCGACACCTTGTTTTTCTAACTGCGCGTAAATCATACCAACGGCTTTATCCACACCAGTGATTGCACGATAATGACGCTTAACCATTTTTTGGTATTTTTCTTCAGTGTCGTATCGCCATTTCCAGCGGACATGGCCAATAGAAGTTTTTAAGAATTCAGGAAACTCGTCAAAAGTCTTGTCTTTAGAAAACTTAGCTGGCGGAATCGTGACATCTTTGTAGTAATCTTCAAACTCAGCAGGGTAGTGATATTGATCTTCTAAATCTCTATCATGAGCATGCGGGTCCCAAAAGTTAACCGCCATAACCCAAGGTTTAGCATTGTTTTCTGGTTGGGCAATAAACTCATTCGCTAATTCAGCTATGTGATAAGTTTGTGGGATTTCTTTGCCCTTATATTTAACCGTTTTGGTTTGTAGTAACTCTTTAAAGTAATCGAATTTGTCTTCGGCTTTACCTGAAAGTCTTATTTCGTATTTACCAACGAAAGCAGAACGGTAGCCGTTATCTTTTAATACTTTAGGGTAGATGCTGTTACTTTCAGCGATACCAGTACCTGGTCTACCAAAAGTAAAGTCGTGTGTACGCTCAGTTAAACTGGTTAAGATACTTACTCGGCTGGTAGCACAAATTGGTGTAGTAACAAAGGCATTTTTAAATACGACACCTTTATTAGCTAACATATCTAAATTAGGGGTTTTAATAATAGGGTGATATTTACCGATTAAATCCCACCGATGGTCATCTGCTAAGATAAATAAAATGTTAGGTTTTTTCTCTGGAACCACTGCAGCTTCTGTCTGCTTATCATTAACTTCACAGGCGGTTAATAAGCCAGTGCCCGCGATTAGAGTAATCGCCATGCTGGATCTTTTGACCGTTTTTGAAAAATTTTCTAAATATAGTTTTAATAAAGTTTTCATCGTTTTTCGCTATTAGCTGGTGAATGATAGTTAGGTTAGTAAAAGCTGTTATTTATAACTCATGTAATAAATGACAACTTCTTTATAAAAATGTTAAAACGAACCTTCTTAACTAGTCATATAAACTCATAATTAATCATTTTTCAACTTTTTTATCACGATTTTTTTTTATCTAATTGAATTTGTTGTATATTTTTTTTATGAATTTTAGCTTTAAAAAAAACTTAAAATTTGTTTTAAATTTTAGGTATCAATTTTTTAATTTGCCTACCTTATCTTTATTAGCTCAGATTAATCATTCCTACAGTCAGCAAGTTCAGCCTAAACCTGAATGAAGTGAAAACTGGAGGTTAACCCAATCTAAAAAGATAGAAATACAAGTAAGAGGCTATATTTAGTGGAGAAGAGTCTTCATCATCAAGATCAAATTTTTGACGTTATTGTAGTCGGCTCCGGTATTACGGGTGGATGGGCGGCTAAAGAGTTCTGCGAAAAAGGGTTCAAAACACTTGTAATTGAACGCGGACGGCATTTAGATCATCCGAGCAAAGAATATACGGATATGAAAGCGCCGTGGCAGTTAGAAAATCAAGGTTTAGCACCAGAAGCATATGATGAACAAGGCCGTTATCAAATGCTAAAGAAGAAAAAGCGCAGCCTGAAAACAGACTCTATCCAATTTTTTGTTGATGAAAATGAGCATCCTTATTCCTACCCTGAAGAGCGTCCATTTATGTGGACTAGAGGCTATCAACTTGGTGGACGCTCAATAACTTGGGGTCGACAAGTATTGCGTTGGGGACCAAAAGATTTTAAAGCGAATGAAAAAGATGGTCATGGTGTGCCTTGGCCAATCGGTTATGAAGATTTATCATCTTGGTATGATTATGTAGAAAGTTTTATTGGGGTTTCTGCTAATAAAGATGGCTTACCTGATTTACCTGATGGTGTGTTTCAAAAACCATGGGAAATGAGCTGTGCTGAGGTCTTTATTGCTGAAAATATGGCAAAAAATTTTACTGACAGAAGATTAATTATTGGTCGCTCTGCTAATTTAACTGAGCCAACTCAAGCTCAATTAATAAGCGGAAGAGCTAAGTGTCAGGCTAGGTCTTACTGCGCTAGAGGCTGCTCTTTTGGTGCCTATTTTAGTTCTTTATCTGCGACCTTGCCTGCAGCCAAAGTGACAGGTAATTTAACCATAGTGACTGATGCTATCGCCTCTAGTGTTGATTATGATGAAGTAAGTGGCAAAGCATCGGGTGTGACCATTATTGATGCAATTACTAAAGAACAGCGTAGCTATAAAGCTAGGGTCGTATTTCTTTGTGCTTCTGCGCTTGGCAGTGTGCAAATTTTATTAAATTCGACTTCAAAAACATTTCCAAACGGAATTGCAAACTCGAGTGGGGTAGTGGGACATTATATTATGGATCACTTCATTGGTGCGGTAGGCAAAGCTGAAGTACCTGGTCTTGAAGATAAATACAGTTATGGACGTCGACCTATTGGAACATACATACCCAATTATCGACATGAGCAACAAGCAGGCACCGACTTTATCCGTGGTTTTGGATTTCAAGCAAGCGCGACTCAAAGACCTAAATCAGGCGTGACAGCTAACTCTCAGGGGGTAGGTGCGGCAGTTAAAGCAAATGCGAACCAAGATAAACCTTGGCGATTCACTGCTGTAATGTATGGAGAAATGCTGCCATATTATGAAAATGTTGCTAGTTTACACCCAACTAAAAAAGATAAATGGGGTATGCCTCAACTGCATATTGATGCGGAATTTAAAGAAAATGAACGAAAAATGAGTGCGCAAGCGACGATTGATATTAAAGAGATACTTGAAGCCGGTGGTTGCCAGAATATAACTGTAAATCAAGCTTTAGGTAATAAGCACATGATGGTTGGTGCGAGAACGCATGAAATGGGCGGTGCGTGCATGGGTAAAGATCCTAAAACCTCGGTACTAAATAAATGGGCTCAAACTCATGATGTCGATAATTTATTTGTCACCGACGGTGCAGCTATGGCGTCTTGTGCAACACAAAATCCATCTCTTACCTATATGGCGATTACAGCTAGAGCAGCTGATTATGCGGCTAAATTAATGAAAGAAGGAAAATTATAATGGATAGACGTAAATTTTTAACAACTGCTAGTGTGAGTGCAACTAGTTTAGGACTTGCTGCTTGTAGTAGTGTTGACTCTATTGCTCCGATTGCTAATAAAAATGATGACATAATGCCATTAGCAGAAAGAAGGCAGTGGTTAAAACCTTTTGCCTGTAACATAGAACAATGGTTTAGGCCTATGCCATTTCTGGATCGTATTAATGAAGCTAAAAAAGTCGGATTTAGTGCAATCGAGATTTGGAACCCTTATCAAGAAAAACAGGGTAAAACGCCCGAATCTATTGCTCAAAGAGCAGCTGAACTCGGGATGACAATTACAAGCTATTCTCCGAGCGCCCCTAATCTTGCTGATCCAGCGAATGAAGACAAGGTGATGGAATGGTTAGATACGACGATAGCTTCAGGTAAAACTTTAAAAGTTTCTAATTTTAATTTAACAGGTCATAAATTAATTGAAGGCTTAACCGAAGCGCAAATGGTAAAAAACTACACTAAAGTGCTGAAAAGTATTGCGCCCAGATTAGAGGCAGAAAATATGGTTGCAACGGTTGAGCCATATAACCCGTTTAATCACAAAGGGCACTTTATTTACGGTAACGAACCCCTGTTATCGATATGTCGAGAAGTTGATTCACCGAGCATAAAAATCAATTGGGATTTTTTTCATATGCAGCGTACCAATGGTAACTTAATCACCCATTTAGAAAATGGATTTGATCAAGTCGCTTATATTCAGTTTGCTGATTCTCCTGATAGAAATCAACCAGGTACAGGTGAAGTTGCATATGGCAATGTGTTTACACGCTTAAGAGCTTTAGGCTATCAAGGTTATATAGGTGCAGAGTTCTTCCCGAAAGATAAAAACGCCTTAGTTGCTGCATCCACACTCGCTAAACTCGCTAAAAGTATTAACCTATCAGCCCCGAATAGTTAACCTAAACTCAGGCTAACAGTGTTGAATTTGCTAGGGTGTGTTGAACTTTTAAGTACGATTTTGCTCTTTGTTGCTCGATATTTACATAGAATAACTATGCTGTATATCGCGCGTCGCGATAGAAAAACGTTTAATTAGAACAAAATATGTACAGAAACGTCAAAACATCCTTGGAATAACCTGCTATTATTAGCAAATTCGCCTTGTTCTAAGAAACAATACTTCTCAACAAATAAAACCAAATCATTTGTTTAGGCTACATCTGTATTATCTGATATATCACCTGAATCTCATTTGTCAGCCTTTCTCCAGACAAGCTCAAAAAATAAACATTGAAACTAAGTCAGGGTTAACGCTATGATCTAGTGAAATTAAATTATTGTAGACATTTAACTGTTATAATGTTGTAAGGTTTATCGTTTAGAGCTAAATCAATATAAATAGCGATAATCAGCTGGAGATAAAAGCCATTTAGGCAAGGCAAGTTGGCACAGGCATAGTGGTTCTATGCCCAGCCTTTCAGGAACCTCACAGACAGCTCACTTCTGTGTTGTATCATTTTGAAAGGTGCCTACATTCCTGCAATGATACGCCTTGAATTGAACTGTCTGTGATGGCTCTGATACTCGCAATTTATATTGATTTAGCTCTATAACGAAAAGTCTGGCTGTCATATTTAAAATCAACAGATTCTTAAACTGACCCTAGGTAAATCTATAAATACAGATGAATAATATTGATAAAGGTACTTAACATGAAGTTTTCACGTGAAGTGTTAACCTGTAGTTTGTTGGCGCTTGCTTTAACAACTGCAGGTTGTGTCACTGCTTTTAAAAATGACTCTACTGGGTCACATAATCCAACAGCCAATTATCATAATAAAACAGGGGTCATTAAAGATTGGGAAAACCCAGCTATTATTGGTATTAATCGTTTGCCAACTAGGGCTAACCCTTACTCATATGATACAGCGACCGACGCTTTAACTTTAGATCGCGAAAATGCGTTAATGCACAGTTTAAATGGGCAATGGCAGTATCGTTACCAAGAAGACGATGAGAAGATTGATCAAACTTTTGTAAACCCAGATTTTGATACCTCTAGCTGGGCGACAATTCCGGTACCTTCTAACATAGAATTATTTGGTTTAGGTATTCCTTATTATACGAATACTCAATTGCCTTTTTACTCTAACCATAATTCATCATTGCCAGATACCTCACCCTTGATTACCCGTGCTAATCCGGTGACCTCTTATACCCGAGAATTCGAATTGCCGGCTAACTTTGCTGAAAAAGACGTAATTTTACATTTTGGTGGTGTTGATTCTGCTTTTTATGTTTGGGTAAACGGCACTAAAGTAGGTTATAGCCAAGGCAGCCGCTTACCTGCCGAATTTGATGTCACATCATTTGTTAAACCAGGTAAAAATAAAATTGCTTTACAAGTAATGCGTTGGAGTGACGGCAGTTATTTGGAAGGGCAAGATATGTGGAAAATTAGCGGTATTCACCGCGAAGTTTTATTACTAGCTCGACCTAAAGTGGCGATTCGTGATTATTTTGCTAAGCCAAAGTTAGCGGACGATTATCAAAGTGCTAAATTAGAAATTCGTCCATTTTTGACTGTATCAAACAATAAAGCGTTAAAAGATTGGCAGTTAAGTGCTGAGTTATTTGATGCAAACAAGCAAGTTGTCAGCAGCCAAACGATTGCCGCAGATCAAGTTATGGAGGCTTACCCACAGCGGGAAATTATCCAATTTGATTTATTAAGTTTAGCAGTACAACAACCTAAATTATGGTCAGCAGAAACCCCTAATTTATATACCCTAGTATTAACGCTAAAAGATGCGAACGGCAAAGTCATTGAAGCGAAAAGTAACCAAGTTGGTTTTCGCGATGTACGCATCGATAAAGCAACAGGCAAATTATTAGTGAACGGAAAAAGCATTAAAATTATGGGGGTAAACCGCCATGATCATCATGCTACTCGAGGTAAAGCTTTAACGCGTGCGGATATCTTGCATGACGTATTATTGATGAAAAAATTTAACCTTAATGCCGTCCGCACATCCCATTACCCGAATGACCCTTATTTGTTAGAACTTGCTGACCAATATGGTTTATATGTAATGGATGAAGCCAATGTGGAGAGCCATTTTTTTGGTGGTCAAATGTCTAATCAACCACAATGGTTAGCAGCTATTATGGACCGAATTGTACGTATGGTAGAGCGTGACAAAAACCACCCTTCAATTATTTCTTGGTCGTTAGGGAATGAGTCAGGCATGGGACCCGCTCATGCAGCGGCAGCTGGTTGGATCCATGATTATGATTCTAGCCGATTTGTACATTATGAAGGTGCGCAAGGCCAGCCTGAACATACTGATTTTATCCAACCGCCGCGTGGTTGGTATTGGGTGCCTGAAAAGTTAGATAATTTAGGTCGTTTAACGCCGATGGCAAACCCGACCGATCCTACTTATGTGGACGTCGTGAGCCGCATGTACCCAAGTGTTGAACATTTACGTGGTTTAGCTGACAGCCCTTATATAAAACGTCCTATTTTAATGTGTGAATATGACCATGCTATGGGCAACTCTCTTGGCAATATGGATGAGTTTTGGGACTTAATTTGGGCTCGAGACAATTTAATTGGTGGTTTTATTTGGGACTGGATGGATCAAGGTTTAGAGCATAAAACAGCTGATGGTGTTAAATTTTTAGCCTATGGCGGAGATTTTGGCGACGTACCAAATTCTGGTGCATTTAACCAAAATGGTATTGTCGATGCTTATGGCAATGCAACTCCAGAGCTTTGGCAGACTAAATATATTTTTCAACCGGTAAAAATAAGTGCTGTGAATATTGCAGCAGGCGAGATTAACTTACAAAGTCGATTATTCCATAGCAATTTAAATCAGTATGAACTGCGCTATCAAGTATTAGAAGATGGTGAGGCGATTCACCAAGGTCGTTTAGCCGCGCCGTCAATTGCACCGGGTGAAAACAAAACGGTATTTGTGCCATTAACTAAACGTGGATACTTACCGAATAAACAATATTGGCTCAATATTAGTTTGCACCTAAAGAGTGATAAACTCTGGGCTAAAGCCGGTTTTGAGGTTGCTAAAGAGCAATTTTTATTAAAAGATAAACAAATTCCGACTAGTGCTAAAAGTTTCAGTAACTTACCGACTGCTGGTTTAACTATTAATGATAATGCAGCTGAGTTTATTATTGAGAATCAACACGCGAAGTGGCGTATTAATAAAGAATCAGGTTTATTAGAGCAATTTGTTTATCAAAACAATCAAATCATGACTAAGCCACTGAGCTTAAATTTCTGGCGACCGCAAACTGACAATGACCGTGGTGGTTGGCGAACAGCCAGTAATGGCATGCAAGTTTGGCGCGATCTACCTAGTAAGTTTGAGATTAAGTCTTTAAAAGTGCTAAGTAAGACAGCAGATAAAATTGTTGTGCAGACTCTGCTAGGTTTTGAAGATAAAGTGAATGTAATTCAAACGTTAGAATTTTACGCTAATGCTGCGGTAAAAGTGGCTTATAAACTCGACATTGATACAGACATGCCAGAAATGTTACGTATTGGTAGCCAAATGGCAGTTGCCAAACAATACCAAGAGGTTAGTTTTCTGGGGCGTGGGCCATTTGAAAACTACAGTGACCGTAAATCTGGTGCAAAAGTAGGCTTATACCAAGCAACGGTTGATAGTTTACATACTAGCTATATGGTGCCTCAAGAAAACGCCAATCATACAGATGTAAGCTGGTGGCAGTTAACAAATACTCAAGGCAGTGGTTTAAAAGTTGTTGGCGAGCAGTCGCTAAGCATGTCTGTATGGGCATGGGATCAAGCACAGCTCGATAAAGCGTTACACACTTATGACTTGACAGAATCAATAGAAAACACTCTGAATATTGATTTAATGCAAGCCGGTGTAGGTGGTACAGATTCATGGACTAGCTTAGCTGCACCGCTTGATACGCATAGAGTTAAACCGGGCAAGTATCAATATGCTTATTGGTTAGTGCCAGTTAACGCCAAATAACATTATTTTTTAGAATGTGAAAGGGCAGGTTTAGTAATAAATCTGCCCTTTTTTGTATAAGTCTTAGCTTACACAGACATATTAGCAGTTTGGTGAATATGTTTACTTTTTACTTTATATGTTTTGACTTCCCACTTAGTGAGACTAAGTTTAGCTGAAAATATAAATTGAACAATAGGTTTAACTAATTGTAATTTATGCTATTAGTAGTATTTTCTAGATAATTTAAACTCTATTAAATGTAATTTATTGCTAAATAAGGTTAAAGTAAAAATGAAGTTTCTAATTATGCTATCACCATGTTTGGCGTACTGGTTTCATTATAGCCAAGAAGCTGAATTGCCGTTCGACATACCCTTTATGTCTCTTTTTAGTGGGGACGAAGATTATGAGAAAGAGAAAAATATCTATGTTAATGTTCCGTTTACTAAGATTAAGGACAGGGAAATTAAACGACTGAAAACAACTTTAGTTGCTTTAGTAATTCCGATTTTCTTGTGCGTACTTTCGTGGTTTAGTGACGAAAAAAATCAAGAAAACCTATTTCAATTTTTCTTATTTAGCTGTTCAGCGCCACTAGTGATTTTCGCTAAAGGAGTGTTTGAATATTATTATACTTGTAAGTACTTTAGAGCACAGTAAAATAGACTTTGAATGTTCTAATATAGTTTGTTTACTCGGCTAATATAGGGTTTAAGGGTTATCTATCAGCTGATAAATCCCATCTTAGCCAAAGTTCTTTTCTGTCGAATGGTGTGTCTTCTGCTAGTGTTGGATTACCTAAGTAAAATATTTTTCGATTTTTTAAATCGGCAAGGTCTAAATATTTTCGGTAATTTTGCTCAACCATTTGTTTTAGAATACCTTGCTCGACCATTTGCTCTAAGCCAAATTGAATCCTTTTATGTATTTGAGGCGCGTTTGGTGAGACAAATACATAAAATGCTGCTGGAATATAGAGGGCGAGTTTATCTTCTATCATTAAATTTTTAAGGCTAGCTTGGTAGTGGTCCATTTCTTCAAAAATTTCGTGTACACCTCTGGGCATGTATTCGCATCGGTTTCGATTTAGCATGGTAATTACTTCTTTATCCCACTTAACTTTAATCGATTTAAATTCTAACGCTTCCATAGCTTGAGTTGTCGACCAGAATCGTCCCAAACAGGCCCAGCTATTTTTTAATTGGTTAAGATCAGTTAAAGATTTAAACTTATCTTTATTTTTTTGGTTTATTAGCAGTAAACGGTAACTTAAAATTCCTCGACGTATAGGTATTTTTATCGCTAATGTTGATGACTCCCAATTTGGGCGGGTGACACTAATTGCGACATTGATTAAGTCACCTTTGACGACTTCATTGAGCAACCGAGCGGTCGGAATTTGTAGGTTTAGCCCAAGTAATTGATAACCCCCAAACGCTTGTTCTGATATTTTTAATGCGGTTTCTAAAACTTGATAATTGTAGATTTGTCGAGGGTCTTTATCTCCTCGATTGATATTAAATTTTACAAAGTCAGCGGCTGTTGAAATAGCAGGGATGCAGGCAAGGGCAGTAACTAGTACTAAACAATTTATCTGAAGCTTTACCATTTAAAACAGCCTGCATCCTTAGCAAAAATAAGTCTCTATCTAGTATAGTCAAATAAGTTAAATTCTGTCATTTGAGCATGTTCTGTTGGGTATTAATATTTGAGAATATATTCAGGTTTTACGTGTTTAATATTTTTCTCAAGTAAAGCGCCTAATTGCAAGCTATCGCCATAAATTGAATTGGCAAGGTATAAACTAGGTATTGCTTTTTTCTCGTATGCGGCTTGTAAATTACCGAGTTGTTGATATTGCCATTGCTTTTCACCTAAGACATAAGGTATTAAATATTCCACAGCTTTTTTGATGCTTTGTCCTTCCGAACCTTGGTAATTAGCGAGATCAATTCCTAAGCTTGAGGCTAAGTTCGTCAAGTTTAAGAATGCCATTAAATTCATGCTGGTATAATTTACTGATTTGGTTCTGGCTAATTCTAAAGGTTGAGAACCGTCAGGTTTTATTTGGCTGTCGATTCGTCTATTTTTGACACTTTCGACATATTCTTTCGCTTGTTCAATTTGTGCCAAATGTATCATTAAGCCGATAACTTGATAGTCGTACCAAGTTGCATGATTATTTTTGGTTGCTGCTTCTTCTTGACCAATTTTACTTGTCTGTAACCAATTTAGGTACTCGCTCAACCAGAGTTGAACTTGTAGGGTAAATTGATTTTCAGCAAGAAGAGATTGATTTATTAACTCGATACTTGTCACTAGATGTGAGATTTTTTCCCATTCTATAATGCCAAAAGGTCGTCCTGTGCTACTTCCTGGCACGCCTTGGGCGTAATTTAAATTAGGATTCATCTTGGTTTTTGGATCTATTAACCAAAGATTTACTAGCTGTTTAGCATGGTCTAAGTATTTGGTTTTACGAGTATATAAATAAGCTAGGTTAAGTAAGTTTAGATCTCGTAGGAAATTTTGCGCCCTTTGCTGATCTGTATGTTCGCCACGTGTTAATGGGTTAACTTCCCCATCTTTTCTGATCCAAGGTAATCCATCTGCCTTTGAAGGATCAGGCCACCAATATGGACCTATGCTCATGTAGTCGTGTAAATCACCACTTGGTCCTGGTTTAGGTTTATTTGTCACAGGGTTAAATTTGCGTACTAAGGCTTTATCAGCTTGGTTTAGTATTTCATTTAAAGCTTTTGTTTGTAATTTTGAACCTTGAACTATTTTTAGCTTGTTTCTTTTTATATTGTCTATAGAGATATAGGTTAATTTTAAATTTTCGAGTTGCGTAGGAGTGGGACTTTTTGTCATTACGCATCCTGTAATCAAATTAGCTACGACTAGCAATAAGCCGAGTAAAGGTAATTTAACCATTGATAAGTCCTATTTAAATAAACTAAATATGTAAGATTAATTATTACAGCTACTATACCTTGATATTTGTTTTATTGGTATTACCAGTTGTCCTTTTGACCTGTTTGTGTACTTATTATATTTTTGAGTTTCATTCTGGCAAGAAAGTCTATCTAGCTCTATTCTTAAAGGTGGTAAAGTTTGGTTAATATATTCACGCTTTAAGGTTTGATTATGGTGCTGCGAATCGCGATGCTTATTTATTTTTGTTTGTGCCAGTGGAGCGCTTTAGCAAATGTGACTCTAACCGCTAGGGCAGGTGTGAGTTACGAACGACAAGAATATATTAACAATGTATTAGTGGCGGCCCTTAATGCTAATCAACTTAATGGTAAAATAGTTTCAGTAACACCGATACCCACTCGGATTGGTTATAACGCGAGCACATTTTTGGTAGCAAAAAACGAAGTCGATGTGACTTATTTTCCAGCGGATAAAGAAGTAGAAAAGTCTTTAAGCGCGATTCGAATCCCATTGTATAAGGGCTTGATGGGCTATCGCACACTGCTAATCCGAAAAACTAGCCAAAAGGAATTTGCTCAACTTAGCTCATTGGATGAATTAAAAGCCTTATTAAAAGGCACTGGCACTCGGTGGAAATCTACGCAAGTATATGATTTTCATGAGTTTGACTATGTAACAGCAGATCGTATGTCTAGCCTTTATAAAATGTTGGACGTTGGTAAATTTGATTACACTTCAAGAGGTGTGATTGAAGCAGTCGCAGATTTAAAAGCGATTAAGAACAGATTCACTAGTCTCAAAATAGAGGATAACATTCTGCTTTATACTGAATTACCCATCTATTTTTTTGTTGCTCAAAATAAACCCGAACTTGCTGAAAAAATTTATTTAGGCTTACTAAAAATAATTGAGAACGGCCAATTTGACACTTTATTTTCTAAATTTTATGCCACTATTCCAGCTGAATTAAATTTGAAAAGCCGAAAGATCTATCACGTCGAAAACCCATTTTTAAGTAAAGAAACCTTAGAAAATGCGCAAACATTTTGGCAACAAAAAATTAAAAAACCAGCTTTTTAAAGTTACTATTTAAAGTTTAAACCTCCTCATCAAATCGATTTTTTTCAAGTGAAATACATTCATTAGTCAAAAACTGCTATGTAAACAAACCATAGTAATAAGTTAATTTTTTATGTATTTACCTCGTCAAATGATGCACAATTACTCATATTAAGTCATTTTTGTGTCAAATTAGAAAAATAATAGGAAAAAATAATGCGTAAATTAATCAAAGCTTGTTTAACCGCGACTCTGCTTTTTAGTGGTTTTGTCGGGGCGGCATCAAAGCCACAAAATTTATTAGATGAAAATTTAAGTCAATTTAAGAATATTTATACTTATGGTACTGCTCGTTATGAAAATGGTGAGTTAGTCCTTCAGTCTACTAAAAATTGGTTTTTCACCACGAAGAAAAAATATAAAGATTTTATTTTAACTGCAGAAATCAAAATGCCAGATGTTAAAGAATACTCTAACTCTGGGATTATGTTTCGCGGCAAGCCCAAAAAGAATAAGCATGGTTTTGAAGCTATGGGTTATCAAGCTGAAGTTGATCCAAGTAAACGTAAATGGAGTGGTGGACTATACGATCAAGGTAGACGCAAGTGGTTACATCCGCTACATGAAAAAAGATCTTTTCCTGATAGTGATTTTAAAAAGAATTTTCTGTTAGAATGGACAGGTGGTATGGCCAATTCTTATAAGCATTTAGAATGGAACCAGTATCGAATTGAGTGCCGAGGCAGTGAATTAAAGATATTTGTCAACGGAGTTTTAACGACTCATGTGATTGACGATAAAGAATCTGAAGGTTTTTTTGGCTTTCAGCACCACGGTAGCAAAAAATTAATTAAAACAGGTACATCAGATAACATTGTTCGTTTTAGAAACATCTATGTAACTGAACTATAAAATAAATTGGGTATTTAAATATGAGTCAAGTTATTAATATAGGCGTTGTTGGACTTGGTAATATCGCCAAACAACATATTGCTAATATTATTCAAGGTGAAGTTAAAGGCGCCAAGTTAACAGCGATCTGTTCTCGCAGTAATAATGGATTGGCTGAAGAATATAACGCAGAGCATTTTACGGACTATAAAGCGTTAATTGATTCACCTAATGTGGATGCCGTTATTATTGCAACACCAACTATGTCTCATTTTGAAATTGCTCAGTATGCATTAGAACAAAATGTACATGTTATGTTAGAGAAGCCAATTGGCTTGTCTTCATACGAAGGAGAGCTGTTACTTAAGTATGCCCAAGGTGAGACAAAATTTGCTTTGATGTTGAATCAGCGAACAGATCCAACTTATGTCAAAATTAAATCAATTGTAGATAGTGGCATTCTAGGCGCTATTCAAAGAACTCATTGGACTATGACCAATTGGTTCCGCCCTGAAATATATTTTCAAGTAAGCGACTGGCGTGCAACTTGGAAAGGTGAGGGCGGTGGTCTATTGGTTAACCAATGTATTCATAACCTAGATATTTTCCAATGGATTTGTGGTTTACCATGTCAAATCACCGCATTTAGTGAATTTGGCAAGTACCATAATATTGAAGTAGAAGACGAAGTAACAGCCTATTTGAGATATGACAATAAAGCGACAGGCGTATTTATTGGTTCTACAGGAGAAGCGCCTGGCGTAAATCGTTTTGATATTATTGGTGACAAAGGCAGCCTACATTTCGATTCTGGCACACTAACGCAAAAATTAAATGATCAAAGTACAGCCGAATTTTGTCACTCAACGGATGATATGTTTGGTATGCCTCAAGTGACTGAATCCAAGATTGAAATTACCGAAACCGTTAATCAACATGCTGTGATTATGAATAACTTTATTCAAGCTATCACTGTCAATGAGCCACTTATCGCATCAGCAAAAGATGGCTTAGCCTCGTTGGATATTGCGAATGCGATTTTATTATCAAGTTGGAATGATGAAAAAGTCAACTTGCCACTCGATCGGGCTCAATACCAAACTGCACTAGATGATAAAGTCGCGAATTCTAATTTACGGGTTAAATCTAATGTCGAAGCTAAAGTCGATATGAGTAAATCTTATCGCTAAATTTTAAGCTTTTTCCGGTCAGTTGTAGCTAGCTGGCTAAAACTTAATAAAATTAAAAGAGACATAGTTTTGGAAAATCAAACAATTGAAAATGGTAGAACACCAGCTCAACAGCAAGAAGTTGAAACCTTGCGCGCAATCGCAAAAAAGCCCGCGTTGCAGAGAGTGCCTACCTATTTAAAACTGAGTGGGCCGGGTTGGCTTCAAGGTGCAATGACTTTAGGTGGTGGTAGTGCGGTTACTTCATTAACCATAGGTGCTCTATTTGGCTATGAACTACTATGGGTTCAGCCTATATCTATGCTGATCGGTTGTATCATGTTGTATGTATTGTCTCACCAAACTTTGCATACCCAGAAAAAGCCGTTCGAGTCTATGAAAAAGCATGTTAACAAACCAATTGCATGGGGTTGGGCATTAGCTGCATTTGCTTCTAGTATTATTTGGGGATTTGCTCATTACCCCTTAAGTGCTGGCATGATGGAAGAAATTATTGTGGTGACAACCGGTTTCTCGGTTGATCCTGAAAATACATTTATCCGAGATTTATATTTGCTGGGGCTTGCTATTATTGCGTGGGCTGGTGTGGCATACACTGCATTAAAATATGGCGAGCATGAAGGTTCGGGTAACGCGGTTAAATTTTTCGAGACGGGTATTAAAGTACTGACTGGTCTAATTGTGATTGCTTTTGCCTGGGTTGTTATTAGCGCATCTATTAATGGCAAAGTTGATTGGGCTGCGGTAGCCGCTGGATATATCCCTTCTTCTTTCCCTGACACAGCGCAAGGGGTCACTGTGGTAATGGCTGCATTAGGTAGTGCGGTTGGTATCAATATGACCTTTATCTATGGCTATACTTTACTTCATAAAAAATGGACAGCGGATCATGCTGAGCTATCACGTTACGATATCGGCATTGGCTTAGTCGTACCTTATGTTGTTGTGACCAGTTTAATTTCAATTGCTGCTGCAGGTGCATTTTTTGGCTCAGATATGGGAATTGAAGGTAAATTAAGCCCAACTCAAGCAGGCACTATGTTTATGTCGGCAGGCTTAGATGAAGTGACGAGTCGTTTAATTTTTGCCTTTGGTATTTTGGGCATGGCAATAGGTTCACTGGTTATGCATATGCTTTGCTGTGGTTCAGCAGCAGCGGCCATGTTTAATTTTCCAGAAAACAGCACTAAATATAAAATTGCGTTATTAGCACCTACACCCGCTGTGCTTGGGGTTTTTGTTTGGAAAACTATGGGTCCATATGTCATTTTGCCAACCGCTGCCATCTGCGGCTTTTTATTACCAATTGCTTATATCGGTTGGGCTTTGTTAAACAATAAAAAAGACTATTTAGGTGATGCAATGCCTACGGGTACTAAGCGTCTTTTCATTAACCTTGCTATGGTACTTTGTATTATCACTGTACTTGCGAGCGTCACATATTCAACACTGGTTAAATTAGGTTATTTGTAATGCCAAACTCAGCACAAACTAATATGAAAGATGGTGCTAATTATGCGCCTGTTGGACAATCCGTTAAGGTGGTTGAACCTAACGAATTTTACTTTTCGGTCGCTTATTTAGATCATGGCCATATCAATGGCCAGACAAATGGCTTATTACAAGCTGGTGCTACGTTAAAGTACGTTTATGATACGGACGAACAACGGCTAGCTGCATTCTGCGAAAAGTACCCGCAAGCTATAGTCGCAGACAGCTTTGAGCAAATTTTACAAGATTCAGATACTCAGCTAGTTGCCAGTGCAGCAATCCCGTATTTAAGAGCGGAAATTGGGATTAAAGTGATGCAATCGGGTAAAGACTATTTTACCGATAAATCGCCATTTACTTCGCTTGAGCAACTTGAAAAAGTTAAGCAAGTCGTTGCCGAAACTAAACGTATTTATGCAGTTTATTATGCAGAACGCTTGCATAATGAAGCCGCGTGGCAAGCGGGTGAATTGATAAAGCAAGGCGCGATTGGCAAAGTGCTACAAGTAATCAACCTTGCACCACATAGGCTTGCAAAAGCGACTCGTCCTGATTGGTTCTTCGACAAAAATTGTTATGGCGGCATTTTAACTGACATTGGTTCACATCAAGTTGAACAGTTTTTAACTTATGCCTGTATTGAAGATGCCACTATTAACTTTGCCCGTGCCAGCAACATGAATAATCAAGATAAGCCAGGATTAGAAGATTTTGGTGAGATATCTATGACAGGCGATAACGGCGCTTCTTTTTATACTCGTGTTGACTGGTTTACTCCAGAAGGGCAAGCCACTTGGGGTGATGGTCGTACTTTCATTATTGGTACTGAAGGCAATATTGAATGTCGTAAATATAATGATGTTTCGCGCCAAGCGCCTGCGTCTAAATTGTTCTTAACTAATAATGAAAAAGAGCAAGAAATTGATTGCTTTGGTAAATCAGCTTTCCCTTATTTTGGCCAGTTAATCTTAGATGTTATTAACCGAACTGAAAATGCTATGACTCAGGCTCATACATTTAAAGCGGCTGAATTAAGCATGCAAGCTCAAGCACTAGCTGATTCCGCTAAATAGGTTCTATTAATCTTCGGAACAGATAAGATAAATAAGGCCATTCAATGAATGGCCTTATTCGTATTTATCGCGTGATACTGTCGTATTTTCTTTCATTTAATTTTTAGATTGCCTGCATACTTGGTCACCATAGTAATTATTGGCATAGTTACAAGACTTTGTTTTCGGCTTTTCTGTCTTTGCTTGAAATACTTTCGTAAAGTTTTTGATTATGTTTTTCATGGTTAAATACCTCTTTTTTAGTTCCACTTAATCATGGATGAAATAATTAATTCAGTAAATTTGATTAATTGGAATTATTGGTTCACTAAAATAGAAGTATTACTGCTAGCTTAATTTAATATCTTATTATTGGTTATAAAAAGCAGTTAACTCTTTATTGAATATATTTTTTAATAAGGTTATCTCGTCAGTCCTGACGTAATTGGGGCGAATGATTAGCGCGATACTTCTATGTGGACCGGGTTCGTTTAAGTGTACCGCTCTTAATTCAGACTCGTTATAGGTCAATTGATCCAGTGCCATTTGTGGGACTAAAGTTGTGCCTAGTTTGCCAGCAACCATTTGGATTAAGGTATGTAAACTGGATGACTCAAAGCTTGATTCTTGTTTTTTACTTTGCAAACTGCATGCATGTAACGCATGTTCCTTAAGACAATGGCCATCTTTTAACAGCATAAGTTTATCGATTTCCAATTCTTCGCTAGTAATTTCTTCCATTTGATTTGGGCATTCATCTTTGTGGCTAACCCAATAAAAATCTTCCTGCCAAAAATTAAAGCTCATTAAGCCTTCAATCGGATAAGGCAGTGCGAGCACTGCTGCATCTATTTCTCCCGTTCTGACTAGATCGACTAAAACATGCGACTGATCTTCGACAATTTTGAGCCTGAAATCAGGATAGGATTGTCTAACGCTAGGTAAAACTTTTGGCAACATATATGGCCCAATGGTAGGAATAATACCCAGTGTCATAGGTCTAGCAAATGGTGCTTTATTGAGCTGTGACATTTGTAGCAATTCGTCCATTTCTAATTTTATCTTTCTGGCTTTAGTTAAAATGATATCTCCATCGGATGTAATCAATACTTGTTTGTTATTCCTTTCAAATATTTGAAGACCGAGTTGCTTTTCAAGCTCATTAATTGCTGTACTTAATGCTGACTGCGAAACATTGCAAGCTTCAGCTGCTTTTTTGAAATGTAAATGTTTCTCTATTGCGAGTGCATATTTGAGTTGTTTTAAAGAAATCATTATCTAAGGCTCATGTTTAAATTTAATCAGATTATTGCAATTTTCATTAAGGGTAGTTCAATTAAATTGAATTATAAAATCAATTTAATCAATTTTATTAATTTATTGGTCGGGTTTACTATTTATCACATCGAAGCAAACAAGCTTTTGAAACTAAGTTAATTTAAATATAGAGGTAATTACCATGGCTCAAGTAGGCAAAACAATTCCAGAATTTAAAGCACAAGCATTCCACAATGGTGAATTCGTTGAAGTGACATCAGAAAGTGTTAAAGGTAAGTGGGGGATCTTCGTATTTTATCCTGCTGATTTCACCTTTGTTTGTCCAACTGAATTAGAAGATATGGCATCACATTATGCTGAATTGCAAGGATTAGGCGTTGAAGTTTACTCAGTATCAACCGACACACACTTTTCACATAAAGCTTGGCATGACTCTTCAGAAGCGATTGGCAAAATCAAATTTCCAATGCTAGGCGACCAAACTGGTGCTATTACACGAGGCTTCGATGTGATGATTGAAGAAGATCATATGGCTCACCGAGGTACATTTTTGGTTGACCCTGATGGCGTAATTCAAGTCGCTCATATTCATAACGGTGGCATAGGTCGAAGCGCTAAAGATATGGTTCGTAATGTCAAAGCTGCACAGTATGTTCGCGACAATGACGGCGAAGTTTGCCCTGCGGCATGGGAACAAGGCCAAGCGACTCTAACTCCTAGCTTGGATTTAGTTGGAAAAATTTAACAATTAGTCAAGTTGGCGCTGATACCCAGTGCCAACCCTTACTTGCCAAGTTAGCGTAATTCAACATTTTCATCATCTATCCTAATTTGGGTATAGATAAAGGTAATACTATGATAAGCAATGATATTTTAACCGCATTAAAATCTTATACTCAAAATATGGCGAACAATGTGACATTAGTTCTACAAACTGGTGAGCATGAAAAACGTCAAGAATTAAGCGATTTCTTGACTCAGATATCTTCAGTTTCTGACCAATTAAGTATAGAGGAAAGAGACGCAGGGTTAAGAAGTCCGATCACTTTTGCACTAGAGGTTGGTGGCCAACAAAATGGCGTGGTGTTTTCTGGCATTCCTAGTGGGCATGAGTTTAATTCCTTAATTTTAGCGATTCTACATTCTTCAGGCACCGAGATAAAACTTGATCCTGTATTGAAAGCTATGGTCGAGAATATTAAGGAAACTTTACACTTTGAAGTGTTTGTGTCGCTAAGTTGTCATAACTGTCCTGATGTTGTGCAGTCACTTAATCAATTTGCTTTAAGTAACCAGAATATACAAACCGAAATGATAGACGGTGGTTTATTTCAGGATTTAGTTGAGCAAAGAAATATTCAAGGCGTACCAAGCGTTTATTTAAATGGTGAGTTATTTGCAAACGGTAAAATAGATACAGCTCAATTAGTGGATAAACTAATTCAAAAATATCCTTATATAGTTGAAGCAACAAAAGCTGACAAATTACCCACCCAAGATGTGACAGTAATAGGCGGTGGACCAGCCGGTATCGCAGCTGCTATATACTCAGCCCGAAAAGGGTTAAAAGTGACCATGATAGCTGATCGTATCGGCGGCCAAGTAAAAGATACGGTTGGTATAGAAAATTTAATTTCAGTGCCTAAAACAACGGGTTCTGAACTAACCGGCAATATGCAAGCACACTTGAACGATTATGAGGTGACGATTAAAGAGTTTATTCGCGTTGATAAAATTGAAGAAGGCAAAATTAAGCAGCTTTATTTATCTAGTGGCGAAGTGATAGAAACTAAAACTGTTATTGTCGCGACTGGCGCTAAATGGCGTGAGCTAGGTGTTCCGGGCGAAAAAGAGAATATAGGTTCGGGCGTGGCATATTGTCCTCACTGCGATGGTCCTTTTTTTAAAGGCAAAGAAGTTGCTGTCGTCGGTGGTGGTAACTCAGGTATTGAGGCTGCGTTAGACTTAGCAGGCATGGTTAACCATGTCACTGTGTTTGAGTTTTTAGCAGAGTTAAAAGCGGATAAAGTGTTAGTTGATAAAGCCGAAGCTAATGACAAGATAACCATTATCAAAAATGCCGCAACCAAACAGGTTATAGCAGATAATGGTAAAGTGGTCGCGCTCGAATACCAAGATAGAGAATCTGGTGAAATTAAGCGCCAAGCATTGTCAGGGGTTTTTGTGCAGATTGGATTAGTCCCGAATAGCCAGTTTTTAGAAGGTGTTGTCGAGCGAACTCAACACGGTGAAGTTATCATAGACGAGAGGTGCCAAACGAATGTACCTGGTATTTTTGCTGCGGGTGATGTCTCCACTGTGCCTTATAAGCAAATTGTAATTGCTATGGGAGAAGGGGCTAAAGCTTCATTATCGGCATTTGATTACATCATCAGGGAAGCTGAATAATCTCAACTAAATCAAGTTATTGAGCTAATACAACTAATGGCGCTGAATTAAATTTAAGGTTAATTCAGCTTGTTGACGATTTTCTGTAGATTGGCTGAGATCGTTGACAATTTTACCCACTTCTAACTCGATAATTTGTTTACGATAATCTGATAACTCGATGTCGTGATCGTTAAGCTGCATAAACAGTAAATTAAGACCCTGATTTCTTTCATCAGCTTGGCTAGATGTTAGCATGGTGTCAATGTAACTTGTAATGTCCGCATTAGCTGGATGGTGCTTCATCAAGATTTTAACAGCCGAACTTTTGATTTTAATATCGTGGGTAAAACTGATTACGTGTTCGATATCGGGGAGCAATTTTTCAATCAAAATCGGATTGTTTATTGCCCCAAGATGGTTAAATACATGCTGTAAGACACTTGAATCATACTCCATCTGTAAAATAGAAGTTATTCTTTCGCTGACTTGTGCAGACATAGGGTTGCGCATTAAAAGAGACACAGCGCTTTTTCTATCTATAACTCTATCTGAGTTGAACAAGGCTTGACTGATTTGTTGTTTAACTTCTTCACTTGAATTATGGCTTGCCCTTAGTAAGAATTCACGTTGTTCTGAATGGGGTAAGCTTGTTATTTTATTGATTGCTAAGGCTAGCAAACTTGAGTCTTGGCTTAATAAACTTGCCGACTGCTCAACTGAAATTTCACTCAGAGCAAAAGCCTGTTGTTCAGTTAAATTTTCTTCTATTAGGTATCCGAGTACTGAATCGGCGTTAAGTAGCAGGGTATCATCCGAAAGATTTGGTATGTTTTGTATTGGCTTTTGGTACTGACTTAAATCTTGGTAATCAATAGAACTCATGTCAGTTTGAGTCAGCTCATGGCTAGATATATTCTCGGCGACTGTGGTTGTCGTTTGATTAGATCCAGAATCAGAAACTGGAATTAAGTTATAAAGCAGCGCCGCTATAAAGGCGGCACTGCTAATACAGATAATTAAAGTCAGCTTTTTCAAAATAGCGGGCTTATTGGAAATCTTTAACCCATTTATTTAATTTTGAATAGCTATGATTGCTGATACTAACTCCAGTTGTTGAACGGCCATCATGTTCTCTATAAGTCACACCATATGTCTCTGTTGCGCCTTCTCTTGAACCAGTAACGCCTTTAATCGTGTTATTACTTAAAGTATTCGTACCTTGAGTGCCGGCAAGTAAGATACCTTCGTAAACATTGCCATATGCGCCAATTGCTTTGGTCAATCCGTTTGTGATTGCGCCTAATTCTGTAATTTCGTTATTTTCAATAGTGGCGTTATTCACTCGATACATAGAGATCCCACGAATTGTTTTGCTAATTTTATTACCTCTAACAACAACATTGGTTGCAGTTCTACCTGTAAAAGTGTTTGGTACACCAATACCACCTAGTACGTTATTAATGGTATTGTTTAAAAATTTAAGATTATCAGCACCACGTTTAGAGGTTAACGCGTAACATGCTCGTTCAACATAGTTGTTAGAAAAAGTAAAATGATCGCCATACTGGCCATTATCACCACTTGCCGTTAAGTAAACTGCTGCGTCACGAATCCCATAAAAACTGTTGTTTTTAACCGTTACCTTGGTACCACCTGTCAGTAAGATACCACTGTCACCACCGGCTTCAAAACAGGTATCTGTATTGTTTTTTGTGCCTGTAACTGTAATGTTTTCGATAACCGCTTCGCCTAATTTATTCGTATTGTGGCTATTGATACCACCGCGAACTGAAAGTGCGTCTGCTGTGGATTGGGTGCCCGTTTTTCCTTCAGGGGTTTTGTATGGGTAAGGCACGACAGTGGATACTTTTGCATTTGCAATATTGAAATCTCCGCCTTTCCAATTGAAATCAGCTAAAGTGTTGCTACTGCCACATTCGTTAGATTTAGTGGCATGTGCATCAATACTAAACAAATCGCCATCTAGATTGGTCGTTGCGATAAATTTTGCACCGGTTGCATCTACGACTAAATCTTTCTTTAAATAAACTTTGATGTCATTGCTGATGTAATAAGTACCAGTGATTCTAATTGGTAAACCAGTGTTGGTTGCCTGTTGGAGTGCATCTTGCAATTTACTGGCATTGCCATTTGGATTTACTGGTGTACTGGAGCAATCTGCAGCGAATGTGTTTGCTGAAAATAATGCTAAACCTAAAATGCTAGTGCTAAGAAGGGAAGTTTGCTTTTTTATCATTCTGTAGAGCCTATTTTGGTTAACCCGTTAAGCGGGAATTTTTATAATCATGTTTGGTTCCATTAGTGCTTTTATCCATTTCGGTCGTTATATTTAAATATTTTTAATAAAAGATCAATCTTTTGTTGTCTTTTTGTTTCATTATTATTCATTTGTGATCTTTTATGTTCATTTTGGGGATCGGTGTTTTTGAACATGCGAGGCGAAGTTAATCTTATTTTTTATTGGGAGTATGAAGGCAAAGAGCCGGAGAAATAAAAGGGCTGGTATTTAATCTCAAATCTGGATAATAACTTGCTTTCTTGAGGGCCTTTTTGCTGGTAACTGCGTTGAATGTGTCAGTAATAGCCAGCTATTACGCACCTAAATTCGTCTTGTTTTAAGAAAAAAACGCTCAAGAAATTAAAGTTTAATAACATCAATAGCTTAATTGGCTTAGCTAATTTCTTATCCCAAGTTAAGGTTATTTAAGGTAAGAGTTGAAGGTACAGTGGCAGATAGCTTAGCTACCGCCACTGTCGTTATGGGTTAGAAATCTTCTTGAGTATAAGGAGATTGCCTGTCTTTAGTTTCTGCTCGGACCTTTTTAATTAGTTCTGGTGAAACATGGCTAGTTGAGTCAGCCGTATTGCCCCAGGCGTTTCTAATATAAGTCGAGATGGCAGCTAAATCCTCATCTGAGATACTCGGGTTGTTGGCTAAACCTGGCATAACCATGTTTGTTTGCCATACTCTAGCTCTTTTCTTGACTTTAATTGGACCAGATAAACCGTGAAGTAAGACTTTAGCAAGTTTTTCAGGTGCTTCAATAACCCATTGACTCCCCCAAAATGTCGGACCCATTCCGTCTATACCATCACCATCTTGACCATGACAACCAAAGCAAGCTGCTCTACCCATGTATAAGTTTTTACCAAGATCATAAAGGCTTTTACCTTGCTCGGATAATTGTTCACGATTAGTTGCTTCAGCAGGCTTTTTGCCTAAATTATTAATCATGTACATGAGTTTGGCATCTGAATGTTCGCCAAGCAAAGCAAACAGCTCAGGATATTTATTACCGGCGCCACTGATAAAAGCTTCCCGAATTGCGGGTGCTTTGATGTGTTTATTCAACACATTTATCGCAGCTTGCATCGCTTTTGGTGACTCGATAGCGCCAGACATTAATGCAACTTGTATGGCAACGTCATAATCAGCATCTGCTAGTTTTAATAAATAATCGGCAAATTTATCATGATCTTTTTTCGGCAGTCGTTCTGAAACTAAAATGGCTGCGACTTGGGCTTTTGGCTTCGCTTTGATCAACAAAGGTTCAATTATTTGCCAACTCACTTTATCTAAACCATGTAGTGTCCATAAAGCATTAATTTGTACAATTGGATCTTTTGAATCGGCAATGAGTTTAGTAATGCTGTTAGCGACTTCTTTACTATCTTTTTCAATAATTAAACGTCTGGCAGTATCACGCCACCAACCATTGCTATGAGCCAGATAAGGCACTAATTGTTTAGCGGTTAAGTCTGCTAGTTTAGGTTGTTTTCCGGCAGGCTTATCTTTCCATCTTAATCGGTAAATTCGCCCCATAGTATTATTGTGCTTGTCTAAGTCGCGAGACTTGATTTGCTCAGCTAAGTAAGTGGTTAAAAACTCTTTATGTTGAATGATGCCGTGGTACATATCAATAATATATAAAGTCCCATCTGGTGCTGTATATAAGTTTACTGGGCGGAATCTTTCGTCGGTTGAGGTTAATATTTCAGATTTAGGGTAAATTTCTTTGCCGCTGAGTTTACCATTTTTTTCTTTTATATATCTGGCGCTAATTAAATTACCGGCAGGCTCTGGCGTTAAAGCCATACCATAAAACTGTTCTGGGAAGTTATCGCCTCTGTATATCAAGCTGCCGCTCGCTGCTGTAAAAGCTTTGAGTTTACCTCTATTTGGACCTTCCGTTTCTAATAAACCATCCATATAGCCACGGTTAACCCCTGTGTTCATACGTGAAGAGTAAATAAAGAAATTACCAATAGGATGCGATTGCATTTTTGGCCAAAATTTTGGGTTTTTGAGCAAAGAACCTGGCATTAAATATTCGCCACGAGCGGGTGAACTATTACCATTTGAGTATAAACGGCCATAGTCGTCCATGGTTAAACCCCACTGACCTCTATAGTCTGTTTTTGCTCTAACTAATTTCCAGTATTTGTTGCGGTATATTTCTGCTGCACCCTGAGGAATGCTTGAATCTAGAGGAAGCGTTTGGTATTTTTTATCACTCTTAGCATTGTAGTACCAGTTATCCATGCCATACAGCATGGTATTGGTCTTGTGTTCTAAATTACCGCCTTTAGCATAGGTCGGATCAACCACAGCTCTAATCCCTGCTTTAAGTTGACCATTTTGCTCGATCACTTCAGCAAAATATAGTTGCTCTGAGTCAGCATAGAGTATGCCGCCTTTTACTAATGTAATGGTTCTTGGGAGTATAATGTCGTCTAAGAACACGGTTCGTTTATCTACTTTACCGTCGCCATCTGTATCTTCTAAAACGGCGATATTCCCTTCAGGTACATTTTCACCGTTTCCATACACATCTGGCATAAAACGTGTCATTTCACATACCCACATCCGACCATTAGCGTCAAAAACCATAGTGACAGGGCTGAATATGTTTGGCTCAGATACGACATTTTCAAGCGTAAAACCATCTTGAACTTGAAACGATTTTAATGCCTGTTCGACTGTTAAAATTGGTGCTGGCGGTACTTCGCTTTTTGGGATCACATCTTTCATTACGTGCCCAGGTCGATCACCTTTTAATTTTGGCTTGTTGGTTTCAGCCAATGTATGACTAGATAAAACTAAACTCGTCATCAGTAGGCTAGTTAGTTTTAATTTTTTGTAATTCATCTTATATCCAGTTTTACTCGCCAATACTTATTATGGGTTGATACTAAGTATTAGCGACGAATCAGTTTATTGCATTAAAGTTATAATTTTATAATTCAGTGATCTTGATATTTCTGAATTTTATGGCGTAAGTTGGATCAGTTTTAATTCGATTACCATGATGTTGAATACCTATGTATCCTTGGGCAAATTTAGTGTCTATAACGTGCGTCGTTAATACTCCATTTAACCAAATTTTTAATTCAGGTCCTTTCGCTTGTATGACGTATTTATTCCAGTCCATGCGTTTAAGTGCATTGGCTTTTTCATTTGTCCATTCTGGCGATAAATTTTGTTTGAAGTCTGAATCTGGCTTGGAGCGCTTAGGGTGTATAGGGTGTAACCATTGTCTTGGCGTACTTTGTTCGTATAAACCGCCGCTCCATTTTCTGTCTGTAGGGTCTACTTCAGCTTGGTAGCCATAAGCAAATTTTTTGTTATTTTCAGTCCCTATCTGGCCTCTAAAAATAATGCCAGAGTTCGGCTCTTCATTTTCTAATTTAGGCAGCATGACTTCTGCTTCTAAGATAAAGTCTTTGTATTGTTTTTTGGTTAAATAGAACCAATTATTTTTAGACACTAGGTGAATTTCGTCATTGACTAGTGTCGCATTGCCAAAGGTTGAAATATTTTGCCAATTACTCAAACTTGTACTTAGTATGGTTTTATCGGTTGAAGCACAAGACGATAGAATTAGAGCTGTCGATGCGATTAGCATTTTTGAAATGAATATTTTCATAGCAGTCTACTTTGTTACACATTGTTAAAATATTATTAATTATCGTTATTATCCAACCCTCAGTTAAATTGGTCAACCAATATATTATTTGGTAAACCTAATGCTTGGCTTGCATAAATTATTTAATTTGGTTAAAACACACCTTTATAACTATCAATCATGGGGTTTGATATATTTTGAGTCACGCTGAGCATCAAAAATGAACAAAAGGCCGTATCAATTAGTAGCAGAGCAACTTAAAAAATTTTTGTCAGATGAGCATTTCCAAATTGGTGATAGATTGCCACCAGAAAGAAGTATTGCTGAACAGTTAACCGTGAGTCGCTCAACAGTTAGAGACGCTATGATTATGCTAGAGATAGAAGGCTTAGTTGAAGTCAGAAAAGGCTCAGGCATATATGTATCCGCATTGTTGGATAACGAACCAAGGTCAGAGGTTAACCAAGTTGATAGCATGGGCACATTTGAAATGCTGCAGGCTAGGCAGCTAGTCGAAAGTCATATAGCTGAATTTGCCGCAAGTCAGATAACTAAAAATGATGTGGTTAGGCTGAGGTTGGCACTAGATAAAGAGAAACAGGCAATTTTAAAAGGCGAAGACAACGAGCTGGCAGATAAAGCATTTCATTTAGCCGTAGCCGAAGCAACACAAAACAGTGCTTTAGTGGATGTCTCCAATCAATTTTGGACACAAAGAGAAAATAGCCTGTCATGGCAAACCCTACATAAACGTCTAACAGATATAAGCTATAGAGAAAAATGGCTGAATGAGCATGAAGCCATTTTTGCCGCGCTAAAAAGTAAAAAACCTGATATAGCCAGACAAGCCATGTGGCAGCATTTAGAAAGCGTTAAACAAACCTTGTTGACCTTGTCAGATGTCGAAGACCCTTTATTTGATGGTTACTTGTTTGAGTCTTATAGTTTAGAAGGTTAATGCTTGTTATAAAAAAAATGGCTCAAAAGAGCCATTTTTAGATTAGTTTATTAACTCGCGGATTCGTAAATCTGCTTAAGCCTTGGTATTGACGAATTCGTCAACTTCGTTAGCTGCACCCATAATAACAGGTACGCGTTGATGCAAGTCAGATGGCATGATGTCTAAAATTCTATCTTCACCTGTTACTGCTTTACCGCCCGCATTTTCAACTAACATTGCCATTGGGTTTGCTTCATAAAGTAATCTTAACTTTGAAGGTTGGCCTGGGTTTTTCGTATCACTTGGATAAAGGAAAATCCCACCTCTTTGTAATACTCTATGAACATCACCAACCATAGCGCCATTCCAGCGCATATTGAATCTTTTACCTCTTGGGCCAGTTTCACCCGCGATTAATTGATTAATGTACGCTTGTGTATCTTGATTCCAAAAGCGCTGATTAGACATATTAATTGCAAACTCAGCAGTATCTGGTTCTATTTCCATTTCATCTTGGGTTAGCAAATAACCACCATGAGTTTGGTCAAGTGTATATAGACGTGTTGGACCGCCAGTTGTTAAAACTAATAAGGTCGAAGGGCCATATAAAACATAACCAGCTGCTAATTGAGCAGTACCTGGTTGAGCAAATTGTAATGGTGAGTCTGCTGGTACATCGTCACGTGCTGCATATATAGTAAAAATAGTACCAATTTGGCCATTAATATCTATGTTTGATGAGCCATCAAGTGGATCAAAGGCGACTATGTATGGCGCATCTTCAATACCCGCAACCACATCATCTTCTTCTTCTGAAGCTATGGCTCTGACATCAGGTGAAGATAATAAAATATCTTTAAGCAACTGATTTGACAATATGTCTAGCTTCTTTTGGGTTTCACCTTGAATATTTTCATCTAGTGAAGAACCTAAAATACCAGACAAAGCACCTTGGCTGACCCGAAAAGAAATTTCTTTACTGGCTGCTAAAATTGTTCGGATTACCATGATAAGTTCTAGCGGAACATTATCAGCCCTGAGCGTTGGGATGAGTCTTTTCATTAATATAATCTCGCTTACTTATAACGGTTTATGCAATTTAACTCTGCAAATGATTGTTCAAGTCGTTTAGTCATAGATTCTTCTGCTAGTCGCATCCAAACTCTAGGGTCGTAATGTTTTTTGTTTGGGTTATCAGCACCATCAGGGTTACCAATTTGAGTTTGTAGGTAACCTTCTTTTTCTTGATAGTAATTTCTAACACCACACCAAGTTGCCCATTGAGTATCTGTATCTATGTTCATTTTGATAACACCATACTCGATTGCTTCTTGAATTTCTTCTGCAGATGAGCCTGAACCACCGTGAAAAACAAAATTTAAGCTATTGTGCGGCAGAGAAAATTTCTCAGAGACATAGCTTTGTGAGTTTTTCAGAATTTCAGGTGTCAGTTTGACATTACCAGGTTTATAAACACCATGAACATTACCAAATGATGCCGCAATGGTAAAGTTAGGGCTAATTTTGCTTAGTACTTCGTAAGCATAAGCGACGTCTTCTGGCTGAGTGTAAAGTGCAGAGCTGTCGATGTTGGTATTATCAACACCATCTTCTTCGCCGCCAGTACAACCTAATTCAATTTCTAATGTGATGCCTAGTTTGGATAATTTTTCTAGGTATTTTGCACAGGTTTCAATATTTTCGGTTAAAGATTCTTCTGATAAATCAATCATGTGAGAGCTGAATAAAGGCTTACCCGTTGCAGCGAAATGCTTTTCGCTGGCTTCGATTAACCCATCAATCCATGGCAAAAGGTTCTTTGCAGCATGATCCGTATGTAAAAGAACCGGCACACCGTAAAATTCTGCAACAGCATGAATATATTTTGCTGCTGCTATTGCACCTTCAACTGCAGACCCTAATCCTTGATGTGTTTCTAATTTCTTACCTTTACCAAGGAAAAAAGCAGCACCGCCATTTGATAGCTGGATCATAATCGGAGAGTTGACCTTGCTTGCTGCTTCTAATGCAGCATTAACCGAGTGGCTGCCAATAACATTGACGCCTGGGTACGCAAAGTTATTTTCTTTAGCATAATTTAATAAAGCTTGTACGTCGCTACCTGTCGCAACACCAGGCTTAATTGATAAGATTGAATCTGACATAATTTCTACCGTTTTAATTGGTTAATTGACCTGCTCGCTAAACATATACCAATGTATCATGTTTAGCTTCAGCTAAGCCCATTATATCTGGGCTATCGTCCGGCTCTGTTCCATATCCGAACTTAATTCGTTTTGGTATTAGCTAGCTTGCTTTCGGATTAAATATCTAGCTAACATCTTTAAGATATAATAAGCATATTTCAACTTTGTTTAAATATGCTTACCGACGGTTGTTTTTGTTTACTTGATTAAATAAATTTATCGTTATTTCCCTGTGTCGTTCAGATCAAAATGTCACACTGATTTTTTCACTTTTTTCATAGCCAATGCGATGAGCGATGATTTCAATTTGATCGCCTCGCTTTAATTGCACTGGCTTTTTGTATATTGACCAAGAAGTGGCTTGGTAGCCATTTCTAATGATCCGATAGCCAATGTTTGCGCCTGGAGTTGCTGTCGTTATTTCTAGCATACCATGATCAGTTTTTACTTGTGGTTTAGCTGTCTTAGGTTTTTCATCCGCATTTTGCCATAATTGAGAAATTAGCGATCTTTCAGGTAAGTTAGGGTTATCGCCGATACTGGCTAGCCATCTATCCATTTCATCGCTTAATTCAGTCATGATTCTTTGGTATTTAGCCTGTCCAGCTAAATTGTTTAACTCATGCGGATCTTTTGTCGTATCAAACAATTCTTCTTTTGGCTTAGATTCTCTAAACCATTGTGCTTGGTATTCGGTTAATTTGTTCTCTGCTTTTAACCTTAATAGTTCTTGCATACTGGGTATTTTTTCACGGTAAGCGACCGGTAAATAGTAACCTTGCTCTGGGCGGTAATTACGTATGTATTTGTATTGCTTATTTTTAACTGCACGAATTGAATCCGTAAATCCGTCGAATCGATCGGCAGCAGCATGTATATATTGTCTTGGATTTGCGTTATCTAAAAAGTTCTGACCGTGCATGTTTGTCGGCGTCTTTATCCCCGCAATATTTAGAGTTGTTGGCGCAAAATCGATAAAACTAATGAGTTGATCATCTGTGGTACCAGCATTCACTTTATGTGGAAAGCGTATAATCAGCGGAACTTTTAGGCCACTGTCGTAAATTAAGCGTTTTTGTCTAGGTAATGGACCGCCATGATCTGAGTAGAAAAATACAATCGTATTTTCTAACAGATCATCATCGATTAACTGTTGTAAAACAGAGCCCATTTGTTTGTCTGTTTCAGCTAAATTATTATACATCTTCCACATGTCTCGACGAACCAATGGAGTGTCTGGCAAATAAGGTGGGATTTTAAAATCAGTTGTTTTAGCAATATGAACCGGCGTTTCAGCCTCAGTTGATTTGACTGAATGATGTTGAGGTAATTTGGAAATTCTCTCGGCATCGTCAGAAAAATAATGGCGAGACTCTATTTTTCTAAAACCATAAGGTTCGAATAAGCCTGACTCGTGGGTAGTGGTGAAATTAAAAACAGCAAAAAATGGTTGGCCTTCAGCACGGTTTCGCCAATGCGCGTAAGCTCCGCTTTCATCCCAGGCTGTGTTGGGTGGCGTAAATTGATAGTCTGTTTTTAAATTATTAACTGTGTAGTAACCCAATTCACGCATGTATTGGCTGAGCATCTTGGCATCAGCGGGTGGTACAGCTTCATACTTAGGTAATTTGGTGGTTTCCGTATCAGATGTGGTGCGCATATGATTTGCACCAATTGCCGATGGGTACATACCTAAAGCAAGTGCCGCGCGGCTAGGAGAGCAAACCCCCGATGTAGAATATACATTGGTGTATTTAACCCCTTCTTTAGCTAATCGACTAATGGTGGGCGTTGCCACAGTATGATCACCATAGTCCGGTATGATTGGACTCATATCTTCGACAACAAGCCATAGTATATTCGGTTTGTCTAACGTCTGATCATTCGCCAATAACAGAGTTGAAAATAGTGTTAAACCAGTGATGATAGTACGAAACAACATTTTTACGCTTGTAGGGGTTTTCATTATTACTCTGCCAAAACCATAAGTTCGATTGATTTAAATTGAATCGTGCTGTTCTCAGCTTGAATTGCGATATAACCCGATTTCATCTCGTTACCACCATAATACTTAGCTAGATGCTGTGATTTTTCATCTAAGATTGGGCGGTTGTATTCAAGTACATGCTCACCATTTATAAGATGTTTGATGACTTGGTTGCCTCTTACTTCAATTTCTACCGTTACCCATTGGTCACCTTTATAAGTGGCTGATGTCGATTTAATACAATGCTTTTCAATTAACTGGTTATTCATATAAACATGGCAACCTGGCGTGCAAAAGTTACCTGTGGGTCTAGCTTCAGTGTCTTGATTAGCGCCTAATAATTGGACTTCTATGCTGGTAGGAAACCTCTGCTCTAATCCCATTGATTCTGGTGGTTGACTATGGATCATAAAGCCGTTGTTCTTCCATGCATTTCTGTATCCAGGAAGTTGTTGCTCTAAAAAGCGATAGGTGGATTTTAACTTATAATGAGAGTAGGGCGTTTTGTAGAACAAATGACCAAACTCAAAGTTAAACTTTTTATATTGGTCATAGTTAGTCATTAAATAGCCGTCTTGCACTCTAAATGTATTTTTGTAGTTTTCACCCAGCGGATAGCCAGCAAATTTGGGCGTCCAACCGTCAAGTGATTTACCATCGAAAATAGACGTCCACTGGTTATCTTTGTTATGAGCCAATGCACTGTTAGCGAATACAATACAAAGTGATGCAATAATGAGTCGTTTGACTTGCATAAATTTTTTTATTTTTTTAAGCATATTTAGTATCTATTAAAGCGTATTACTAGCTAACAATTTGGCTGCGTAATCAGCCGCTCTTGCCGTAATTGCCATATAAGTCAACGATGGGTTTTGTGTAGCACAAGACGACATACAAGCACCATCGGTAACAAATAAGTTCGGTACGTCATGTGACTGAGACCATTTATTTAATACTGACACTTTAGGGTCATCTCCCATACAGGCACCACCCATTTCATGTATTCGATCTCCAATTTGTATATGCTGATCTTCAGGGGTTTCATTTATTTTTATATCTTGGCAGCCGCCTACCTCAAGTATTTCTTTAATATCGACACTTGCTTGTTTGATCATGTTACGCTCGTTTTGCTTGAGCTCTGCGTCAATATGTAAAAGTGGAATACCCCATTGATCTTTTTTGGTTGGGTGTAAACGAGCATGATTCTCAAAGTATGGCAGCATTTCACCGTACATTAATGCTAAAAACCGCCAATTACTTGGTTGATTGCTATTGTCTTTTACTTCAGCACCAATACCTATTTTTTGTGCGTGTGTGCCAGTATTACTTCTTTGTTGAGCGGTCGCTTGATAGCCATATCCCCTAATAAAATCGACACCGTCTTTTTGCTCGTGACGATAATTAGGGATATAAGTTGCGATAGGGCGTCTTCCGTAACCGTATTTATCCTCTACGCCTGGTACGTCACCATTTGCAATGACACCAGTGAAGTGATCCATTATATAGTGACCGACTGTTCCACTTGAGTTTGCGATACCATTAGGGAAGGTTTTAGATTTTGAGTTAAGTAAGATTTGGATTGATGCTAAAGCAGAAGCACATAAAAACACGACTCTGGCTTGATAGCTGCGCTTTTCTTTAGTGTTAGTGTCAATGACAGTAACACCTTTTGCTTTACCTGTCGTTTCGTCATAATCAACCGAATACACGATAGCATCTGTTACTAAATCAAGATTTCCAGTGCGTTTAGCTGCGGGTAAGGTTGCTGACAATGAGCTAAAGTAACCACCAAATGAGCAGCCTCTTTTACAGTAAGAGCGAGCTTGGCATTTGCCTCTTCCCAATTCCATTTGTTCTTGAGTCGGTTCAGTAATGTTGGCTGCACGGCCAATAATTAAGTGACGGTCGGTATATTTTTTCTTTAAATTTTGAGAAATCACTTTTTCCGCTGCGCTCATTTCCCAAGGTTTTTGGAATACACCATCAGGCAATACATCTAATCCATCTTTATTGGCTGAAACGCCAATAAAGCTTTCTACGTAATCATACCAAGGGGCTAAATCATCGTAACCAATAGGCCATGGAACGCCATGGCCATCTTTCGCATTGGCTTCAAAATCCTTTGGTCCCCAGCGTAATACTTGGCGGCCCCAAGTGACAGAGCGTCCACCTAGTTGGTAACTTCTAACCCATTTAAAAGGCTTATCTTCAGGGTAAGAAATTGGGTGCTCTTTATCATCTGTGAAAAACTGTTGTGTGGCTTTTTTGAAATAACCTTTACCGCGAATATTTGAATATCTGTCTTCTTCTTCGAGGCTTTCTTCTAATAAGTTACGGTTTTGGATTTCCCAAGGGGCTTGCATATCTGTGTATTCTGAACCTCTATGCTCGACATTACGGCCACGCTCGATAACCAGTGTTTTAAAACCTTTTTCACAAAATTCTTTAGCTGCCCAACCGCCAGTAATACCGGAACCGACGACAATTACATCATATACTTGGCTCATCCTAGGTAACCTCTTTTATTAATCTCATCTAACTCTGTTTTAGTGAGCGACCCTTTATAACCGCCAGGGACTAAAATAAAGTCTGGGTTTGCTTCTTCTGACGTGTAAAAAATATGAAAAATGATTTTTTTGAGTTTTCGATAACTTGCCGATAATTCAGTGTCTGTTTGTGCAAATGAATTGGCGTCTAATTGCTCAATTAATGCTCTTCGGTCTGACAGTGTTATCTCGGTGTAATACGCTGAAAAAGTATTTTTAGCAATTTGACTGATTTGATTTATACAGAAGTTAAATTGTTGCTTCGTCTTTTTCCCCGCCCAAGTCAGCATCATGGCATCTAGCACCGCAATTACATTTGCATCTGTTGCCCCTGGGGTGTTGGTTTTAGGGATCATGATTTCGGCTACATCTGTGAGCAGGGTTAATTGTTGGGCATTGAAATACTGACCATCAAGTTTGACCTTTTGCAATTGAATGGACTTAATTTCACTAGTCGGTAATGCACAGGCGGTTACTAGATAAGCCATCGAGCCAATTAATACTCTTCTACTTATTTTTATTTCAGACATATTTAACTCAAAAAATTATTATTTCGACTTACAAAAAATATACATAAATTATAGTAAAAATCAATCTAATTTGGTCAAAAGTAATTAGATTCAATCTAAACTGTTGCGCAAAAGTAACTTAAAAATTAGTGGCTAGAACTCTAATATTTTCGATTACTTAACTGTTTAATATAGGTTTATCATATTTTAATGCTATTCTCTTTGTGAAAATTTTGTTTTTAAATATGGAATTATCTATCTATATTACTTATCATTAACTCAATATCGGTCAATTTTGGTCAGAAAGGTTTATGTTTTATAAATTACTAGCGTTAATTTCTTTATGTACTTTTAGCCTGTATTCGGTAGCTTCTGAATGTTTAGCTCAGCAACAACCTAAAGTCAGTGTTCAGTTACATTCGGTTAAGCATATGGTAGTGGAAGATTTTGAAGGTACTTTAACCAAGTTGGCTAAAATGGGTTTTGCTGGCGTTGAGTTTGCTGGTCGGTATGGCCCCTATGCGAATGATCCTGTTGCTCTAAAACGTTTTTTAGATTCTTTAGGCTTGGAAGTGAGTGGGGCACATATGTCGGTTAAGCAGCTTCGAGGTGATAAGGGTATTGATAGACTCAGATTTTTGCAACAAATTGGCACTAAGCTTTTAATTATTCCGCATGATGGCAGAATCGATAAACCAGACCAAATTAATGAGTTAATCATTGAGCTTAAAGAGCTAACTAAAACGGTTGCTCAGTTTGGCATGCAGCTTGGGTATCATAACCATTCAAAAGAATTTAAGACTTTTCAACAATCTACTTTTTGGGATCACCTTGCGTTAAACACCCCAGACAATTTCGTTTTGCAGTTGGATGTCGGCTGGGCGAATTACGCAGAGCAAGATTCGATTGCTTATGTAAAGCGCTACCCAAACAGAACTTTAACCACTCATTATAAAATTAGAACTAAACCTCAAGATAAAGAGAAATCACTGCCAGTTATTATTGGGCAGGATACATTTAACTGGTCAGAGTTAATTAAAACAAACCAGCAATTTGGCGGCACACAATGGATAGTTGTCGAGCAAGAAGAGCATCCTAAAGGTTTTACCCCGTTACAGTCTGTGGCTGCTTCTAAAAAAGGACTAGATAAAATTATGAAAGAATTGAATAAAGCATGCTGGTAAGTATTGCAGCAAATATTTTAATTAAAACGTGCACATAAAATGGTAACTAAAATGATAAGAAATATTTATATATACATGCTGATAGTCATTCTATCAGCATGTTCGAGTAGCGAGTTGCAAAAATTTGTGACTGGCACAGATGCACCTAACAATTTATTGGTTGAAGGCAATCCAACACCACTAAATGTACATAACAGTAAACCGAGATTTTCTTGGCATGCAAACGTTAAACAACAGTTTGCCTATCAAATTCAAGTGGCTAGCTCAGTTGAATTGTTAAATGATCAAGAAATTGATCTTTGGGACAGTGGCAAAGTAAATAGTGAAGTGTCGTTAAATATTCCTTACCAAGGCAAAGTTTTAGCCGCAAACCAAAAAGCGGTTTGGCAGGTTAGAGTCTGGGCTGTTGGAGCAGAGCAGCCGACATCTTGGAGTGCCACAGGTACATGGGAAATGGGACTGGTCAATAAAACAGATTGGCAAGCTAAATGGTTGCAAGTAAAAGATAGAGTAGTTGCACAAGAAACAGAACAAACCATGGATTGGATGCTGAATGCAGCAGGTGTTCATCCAAATATCACAGAAAAATTCCCTAAAGCTAAACACAAAACACAATTAGGTGTGGTTGAACAATTAAAACAACAACCGACCGCGAGCTTGTTTAGACATGAGTTTAGCACTAAAGCTGAAAACCAATTAGTTCGTGCTAAATTGCATAGTACAGCGGCCGGTTATTACGAAATCTATATTAATGGTAAAAGGGTTGACGACAGATTAATGGATCCGGGTCAAACTGACTATGATAAGCGAATTTTATATAACACAGATATTGTGACTGATTTACTCGCATCAGGCCAAAATACCATTGCTGTTCATTTAGGTAGCGGCTGGTATGACGAAAATATTGCTTTTAGCCGTTGGAACAACCCAGATAAAAAATCTACTAAGCAAACTAAAAAGACCTTATCTTATGGTCAGCCTAAGTTTATCGCTCAATTAGAGCTAGTGTATCAAGACGGCTCAACCCAATTAGTGACATCTAATCAGGATTGGTTAAGCCACCCATCACCTATTTTAAAAGAAGGCCTCTTCTCTGGTGAATTATATGATGCGAATCAAGTTGTAAAGGGCTGGAATTTAAATAGTTCAGCAACGAATAAAATCAATGTATCAGCTTGGCAACCGGTAGAAGTATTAGAAGAATGGCCAACTAAAGTATTAGAGCCACAATTATTACCTGCAATTAAAGCAGTTAAAGAATTAAAGCCGGTTAAATTATATCAGCCAAGAAAAAATGTATGGGTGTTTGATTTTGGCCAAAACTTCACTGGCGTGCCTACGGTTAATCTTAAAAAATTAGGCTTAAAACCAGGACAAGCGATTCATTTACGTTATGGTGAATGGGCAGACGTTTACGGTAATTTAAGCCAAAAGTCAGGTGGCGGTGCACCATTACTTAAACAAGCAGATACTTATATCGCGTCAAGTGACGATAGTGATGAATGGACACCGACCTTTACTTGGCATGGTTTCCAGTATTTAGAATTAACCGGTATCGATTTTGAACCGGCACTGGATGTTGTTAAAGGTCACCTAGTTCGTAGCTCAGTTGAAATTGCCGGTCAATTTAAAAGTTCGAACCAATTAGTTAATCGTGTTCATGATATGGCGTTATGGAGTTACGAAGGTAACTTAATGGCTGTACCTATGGATTGTCCGATTCGTGAACGTGCAGGTTGGACGGGAGACGCCCATGCTGCGTTGATCACGGGTAACTATAACTATAATATGCAAAATTTCTGGGAAAAATACCTAGGAGATTTTCAAACGGCAACTTATGTTGCACCTGCAATTGTGCCAGGTAAACGAACGCACGGTGGTAATTATGATTGGGCTGTTGCTGAAGTGATCATCGCTTGGGAGCATTACCGCCATCATGGTGATATCCAAGTATTAGCCGATCAGTATTCAAGCATGCTTAAATTTATGCGATCGGCTGAGTCTAAGTTAGATAATTCATTATTAAGAATGGGTTATGGTGACTGGTGTGACCCTGTGTTAAAACCCGGTATGACAAGAAAACGTTGTAATCCTGAATATACTACGCCGACTATCACTAGTTCTGCATTTTTAGCGCACGGCGCAGATTTAATGGCAAAAATATCAGGCTTGTTAAATAAACCTGAAAAAGTTGAGCATTTTAGCAAGTTATATCAACGCATTAGTGAGCAATTTAATAAGGAGTTTTATGATGCGGAAACTGGTCATTATGGTAGTCAAACAGCTGATGCATTAGCATTACGCTTTGGTATAGCGCCAGAAGATAAACGTCAATCTGTCGCAGATGCTTTAAACAAAGATGTTGTTGAAAAATGGAATGGCCATGGTTCAATTGGTGCGTTAGGTCAAACTTACGTTTATTTAGCCTTAAGCGACTATGGTTATGGCGACACAGCATATCGAATCTTTACGGCAGAAGGTTATCCTGGCTACAAGTTTCAATTTGAAACATTAAAAGCGACTACTTTATGGGAGCGTAAAGGTGTATATGACCCTGAACTTGATCCAGAGCGTAAAAACCCTCATGGTCGTTCGTTAAACCATCCATTCCATAGTGGCTATGACGGCTGGTTCTATGAAGGGATTGGCGGGATCAGACCTTTAGGCGATAACCCTGGCTATCAACATTTTCAGTTAAAACCTGTATTTCCGGTTGATTTAGACTGGGCTGAGGTAAGTTATAAAACGGGTTACGGTAAAATAGAAAGCAATTGGAAAAGGGATGGTAAATCAGTGAAATGGCAGTTTACAGTGCCGAATAACACCAGTGCGAAAGTCACTTTACCGGGTAAAGAAACTCAAGTTTACCTAGCTGGTGAGTATAGTATTCTCATTGAAGAGTAATTCATTTTAAGCGAATTTAACCCAACTGTAATAGAGTAGTCTAAATACCGCTCTGATATAACAATTCAAGCCCTCTGGTATCTTTATCACAGGGCTTTTTTGTTTAAAGAAACC
>NZ_KQ130494.1 GCF_001050375.1 Catenovulum maritimum
GAGTAAAAATAAACCAAAATAGCATTGCTTTAGCCGTTTCGATGTGTATAATACGCGACCACCGCATATGGTAAGTTAAATTTAGCCTACCGCGGATTAGAAGTGCTAATACAATAAGTATCAGCAAATATAACTTCTATAAAATATACAATGACCTCAATATGCAGGTCTATTACACATTGAACTCACCTCCCTATTAATTTAAGGGTTGGCGGGTTTTGTTTATTTCGTTCTTTATACTGGAGCTTGGTCAATGTCCAATCAACGAATTCGCATTCGATTGAAAGCATTTGATCATCGTCTGATTGACCAATCAACGATGGAAATTGTTGAAACAGCAAAACGTACTGGTGCACAAGTGCGCGGTCCGATTCCTTTGCCTACGCGCAAAGAGAAATTTACTGTTTTAACCTCACCTCACGTTAACAAAGACGCACGTGATCAATACGAAATTCGTACTCACAAGCGTATGTTAGACATTGTAGAACCAACTGATAAAACAGTTGATGCATTGATGAGATTAGATTTGGCCGCTGGTGTTGATGTACAAATCAGCCTAGGTTAATAAGCATTTAGAAAGTTAAGAGGTTTTTAGCATGGCTATTGGTTTAGTCGGACGTAAAGTAGGTATGACTCGCATCTTCACTGAAGATGGCGTATCAATCCCTGTTACGGTTATCGAAATTGAAGCCAACCGAGTCACTCAGGTTAAAACTGTTGAAACTGACGGTTATAGTGCTCTTCAAGTTACTACTGGTTCAAAGAAAGCGAACCTAGTAAACAAACCTAAAGCAGGTCACTTTGCGAAAGCAAATGTAGCTGCTGGTCGTGGTTTGTGGGAGTTCACATTGGGTGATAACGAAGGCGAAGGCATCGAAGTTGGTTCTGAAATCAAAGTTGATATCTTAAACGACGTTAATAAAGTTGATGTAACTGGTACATCTAAAGGTAAAGGTTTCGCGGGCGTTATTAAACGTTGGAACTTTTCTCGACAAGATGAAACGCATGGTAACTCACTTTCTCACCGAGCACCTGGTTCAATTGGTCAAAACCAATCACCTGGTAAAGTGTTCAAAGGTAAGAAAATGTGTGGTCACATGGGTGACGCACGCGTAACAACTCAAAATCTTGAAGTTGTTAGAGTTGATGCAGAGCGTAACTTATTGTTAGTTAAAGGTGCAGTACCTGGCGCTACAAACGGTGACGTATTAGTTAAACCAGCGGTTAAAGGTTAAGGAGACAGATGATGGAATTAGCATTAAAAGACGCATCTGGCGCACTTGAAGTTTCTGAAACTACCTTTGGTCGTGAATTTAACGAATCACTTGTACATCAAGTAGTAGTTGCATACGCAGCTGCAGCTCGTCAAGGTTCTCGCAAACAAAAGACTCGTGCTGAAGTTAAAGGTTCTACTAAGAAACCATTTAACCAAAAAGGTACAGGTCGAGCTCGTGCAGGTACGGTTAAGAGCCCTATCTGGCGTTCAGGTGGTGTTACTTTTGCTGCACGTCCTCAGGACCACAGCCAAAAAGTAAACCGTAAAATGTATCGCGGTGCAATCCGTAGCATTTTATCTGAATTGGTTCGCCAAGACAGATTGATCGTTGTTGAGCAATTTGGTGTTGAAACACCAAAAACTAAAGGCTTAGTTGAAAAATTAGATGCATTAGAACTAAATGACGTTTTAATCGTATCTGAAGAAGTTGAAGAGAACTTGTTCTTAGCTTCACGCAACTTAGTTAAAGTTGATGTTCGCGATATTCAAGGTATTGATCCTGTTAGCTTAATCGCTTTCGAAAAAGTATTAATAACTGCAGCAGCAGTTAAGAAACTTGAGGAGACTTTAGCATGATTAGTCAAGAACGTTGTCTAAAAGTGATTTTAGGTCCTCATATTTCTGAGAAAGCTACTGTCACTGCAGAAAATCAAAACACTATCGTTTTTAAAGTAGTAGATACTGCAACTAAAGCAGAAATCAAAGCAGCTGTAGAGTTGTTATTTGAAGATGTTAAAGTTGAAGCTGTTCGCACTTTAAACGTAAAGGGCAAAACTAAACGCTTTGGCGCTCGTTTCGGCCGTCGTAGTGACTGGAAAAAAGCATACGTCACTCTTGCCGAAGGAAGTGAATTAGACTTCGTCGGCGGCGCTGAATAATTGGAGGATATACAAAATGGCTGTAGTTAAGTGTAAGCCTACTTCTCCGGGTCGTCGCCATGTCGTTAAAGTGGTTAACCCTGAGTTGCATAAAGGTGCTCCATACGCGCCTTTATTAGAAAAAAATAGCAAGTCTGGCGGTCGTAATAACAACGGTCGTATTACTGTTCGTCACGTTGGTGGTGGTCATAAACAACATTATCGTGTTATTGACTTCAAACGTAACAAAGACGGTATCCCAGGCACAGTTGAGCGTTTAGAGTATGATCCAAACCGTTCAGCAAACATTGCTTTAGTTTTATATGCAGACGGTGAGCGTCGTTACATCCTAGCACCTAAAGGTGTTAGTGCTGGAACTGAAATCATGTCTGGTATTGAAGCACCAATCAAAGCTGGTAATGCGTTAGAAATGCGTAATATCCCAGTTGGTTCAACGGTACATGCGATCGAAATGAAGCCAGGTAAAGGTGCTCAAATAGCACGTTCTGCTGGTACATACGCGCAAATTGTTGCTCGTGATGGTGCTTACGTAACATTGCGTTTACGCTCTGGTGAAATGCGTAAAGTTTTATCTGACTGCCGTGCAACAATCGGTGAAGTAGGTAATGCTGAACACATGCTTCGCCAATTAGGTAAAGCTGGTGCCACAAGATGGCGCGGTGTTCGTCCTACAGTTCGTGGTGTTGCCATGAACCCGGTTGATCACCCACACGGTGGTGGTGAAGGTCGTACTTCGGGCGGTCGTCATCCAGTATCTCCTTGGGGTACACCAACTAAGGGCTTCAAAACCCGTTCTAACAAACGTACAGATAAATATATCGTACGTCGTCGTTCTAAATAATTAGTGAGGAAGCACCATGCCACGTTCTCTCAAGAAAGGTCCATTTATTGACCTACACTTGTTGAAGAAGGTTGAAACAGCGGTGGAAAGCGGAAACAAAAAGCCAATTAAAACTTGGTCCCGTCGTTCAATGATCATTCCAGATATGATTGGTTTGACCATCGCTGTTCACAATGGCCGTCAACATGTTCCAGTATTCGTTACTGACGAAATGATCGGTCATAAATTAGGTGAATTTGCACCAACTCGCACTTACCGTGGCCATGCTGCGGATAAGAAAGCGAAGAAAAGGTAAGAGGTAATTATGGAAGTTTTAGCTAAACATAAATTTGCTCGCCTTTCTCCACAGAAAGGTCGTTTGGTTGCAGATCAAGTTCGCGGTTTACCTGTAAGCGAAGCTATTGACATTTTAACTTTCAGCCCGAAAAAAGGCGCTGACTTAATCAAGAAAGTATTAATGTCTGCTATCGCTAACGCTGAGCACAATGAAGGCGCTGACATCGATGAGTTAAACGTCGGTCAAATCTTCGTGGACGCTGGTCCAGTGATGAAGCGTATTCGTCCACGTGCTAAAGGTCGTGCAGATAGAATCATTAAGCGTACTTGCCACATTACTGTGGTTGTATCAGATAACTAGGAGAATAGACAATGGGTCAGAAAGTACATCCTACCGGTATTCGCCTTGGTATCACAAAACCATGGAGTGCTACCTGGTACGCTGGTTCTAACGAATTCGCAGATACTTTACATAGTGATCACCAAGTACGTCAGTACTTAACAACTGAACTTAAAAAAGCTTCAGTATCACGTATCGTTATTGAGCGTCCAGCTAAGAGTATCCGTGTAACTATACACACTGCTCGCCCTGGTATCGTTATCGGTAAGAAAGGTGAAGATGTTGAAAAATTACGCTTACAAGTTGCTAAATTAGCAGGTGTACCAGCGCAAATTAACATCAGCGAAATTCGCAAACCTGAATTAGACGGTCAATTAGTTGCTGAGAGCATCGCGAGCCAATTAGAGCGTCGTGTTATGTTCCGTCGTGCAATGAAACGTGCTGTTCAAAATGCTATGCGCATTGGTGCTAAAGGTATCAAAGTACAAGTTAGCGGTCGTTTAGGCGGTGCTGAAATCGCACGTGCAGAATGGTATAGAGAAGGTCGTGTACCTCTTCATACTTTACGTGCTGATATCGATTACGCAACTGCTGAAGCGTTAACTACTTATGGTATCATTGGTGTTAAGGTTTGGATCTTTAAAGGTGAAGTATTAGGTGGTTTACCACTTACTAATCAAATTGAAGAGCCTAAGAAAAACGATCGTAAGCCTAAAGGTAAAGGTCGTAAGGCGCAAGGAGACCGGTAATGTTACAGCCAAAAAGAACCAAATTCCGTAAGCAGTTTAAATTACGTAACCGCGGTAATGCTACTGTCGGTAACAAAGTTAGCTTTGGTACGTTCGGTTTAAAATCGACTGAACGTGGTCGTTTGACTGCTCGTCAAATTGAAGCTGCCCGTCGTGCAATGACTCGTCATGTTAAGCGTCAAGGTAAAATCTGGATCCGTGTATTCCCAGACAAGCCAATTACTAAAAAGCCGCTTGAAGTACGTATGGGTAAAGGTAAAGGTAGCGTAGAATATTGGGTATGCCAAATTCAGCCAGGTCGTGTTTTATACGAAATGGAAGGTGTTCCTGAAAATCTAGCTCGCGAAGCATTTGCTTTAGCAGCAGCTAAATTACCATTTAAAACAACCTTTGTAACTCGGACGGTATTGTAATGAACGCGAACGAATTAAAAGACAAGTCAGTAGACGAGTTGAAAGCTGAATTACTTAACTTGTTACGTGAACAATTTAATTTACGTATGCAGAAAAGTACGGGTCAATTAACTCAGACTCATACAATCAAGCAAGTTCGTCGTAACATTGCACGTGTGAAAACTGTGTTAAATAGCAAGGCAGGTGCGTAATGAGCGAATCAATTCGTACAATTCAAGGGCGTGTCGTTAGCGACAAGATGGATAAATCAATTGTTGTAGCAATTGAACGTAAAGTTAAACACCCAATTTACGGTAAATTCATCAAACGTACTACTAAAGTACATGCTCATGATGAGAACAACTCATGTGGTTTAGGCGATAAAGTTAGCATCAAAGAATGTCGTCCATTATCTAAGACTAAGTCTTGGGTTTTGGTTGATATTTTAGAGAAAGCATAACTTATTGTTTTAACTAATTTATTAAAAAAGGCTGATATCATTTGATATCAGCCTTTTTTTTTCTATGAATATAAAAATTATGTGGTATAATTCCGCGCCCAAAAGGCAGCCAGCCGTTTTGGGAATTTTTATTTTATTTAAGCGGAGCACGAAATGATCCAAATGCAAACAATGCTAGGCGTAGCTGATAACAGCGGCGCACGTAGTGTTCAATGTATCAAGGTTCTGGGTGGTTCGCACCGCCGTTATGCACATATTGGTGACATCATTAAAGTTTCTGTTAAAGAAGCAAATCCTCGCGGTAAAGTGAAGAAAGGTGATGTTTACAATGCGGTGGTCGTTCGCACCAGAAAGGGCGTACGTCGTCAAGATGGATCTCTAATCCGTTTTGATGGTAATGCAGCTGTTTTATTAAACGGTTCGCATGCGCCAATCGGTACTCGTATCTTTGGTCCAGTAACACGTGAATTAAGAACTGAAAAGTTCATGAAAATCGTTTCACTGGCTCCAGAGGTTCTATAAGGGGCTATTCATGGCAGCAAAGATTCGTAGTAATGACGAAGTGATTGTAATCGCAGGTAAAGACAAGGGTAAAACTGGTAAAGTAACCCAAGTATTAACTAGCGAAGGCAAAGTGATTGTTGAAGGTATTAATGTAGTTAAGAAAGCTGTTAAGCCAAACCCACAATTGGGTGAGCAAGGCGGTTTAGTTGACAAAGAAATGCCTTTAAATGTATCTAATGTAGCGATTCTTAACCCGACTTCGGGTAAAGCAGATCGCGTTGGTTTTCGTGTAGAAGACGGTAAGAAAGTTCGTTTCTTTAAGTCTAATAACGAATTAATCTAAGTTTGGAGTAAAACGATGGCGAAACTGCATGGTTTTTACAAAGATACGGTAGTTGCTGAATTGACCAAACAATTCGGTTACAAAAGTATCATGCAAGTCCCTCGGATTGAAAAGATTACCCTTAATATGGGTGTCGGCGAGGCTATCGCAGACAAGAAGGTTATGGAACACGCAATTGCAGATATGACTGCAATCGCAGGTCAAAAGCCTGTTGTTTGTTTAGCACGCAAGTCTGTAGCTGGATTCAAAGTCCGTGAAGGCTATCCAATTGGTTGTAAAGTAACTCTACGTGGCGAGCGTATGTGGGAATTTTTCGAACGTTTAATTTCTATTGCTATCCCACGTATCCGTGACTTCCGTGGCTTAAGCGCTAAGCTTGATAGCCGTGGTAACTACAGCATGGGTGTACGCGAGCAAATTATCTTCCCTGAAATCGACTACGATAAAGTTGATAAAGTACGTGGTATGGATATTACCATTACTACGTCTGCTAATACGGACGAGGAAGGTCGTGCGTTGCTGGCTGCTTTTAACTTCCCGTTTAAGAAATAGGTGTAGAGTTATGGCTAAACAATCAATGAAAGCGCGTGAAGCAAAACGTGCTAAATTAGTTTCACAATACAGTGAAAAACGTATCGCTTTAAAAGCTATCATCAGCAGCGTAAATTCTACTGATGAAGAGCGTTGGGATGCAGTATTAAAACTGCAAACTCTTCCTCGCGATTCAAGTCGTTCACGTCAACGTAATCGTTGTAACGTGACTGGTCGTCCGCATGGTTACTTACGTAAATTCGGTATGAGCCGAATTAAAACGAGAGAAGCTTGTATGCGTGGTGAAATCCCTGGACTTAGAAAAGCAAGCTGGTAAGCGGCTACAGACTGGAGTAACGAATTATGAGCATGCAAGATCCAATCGCGGATATGTTCACCCGCATTCGTAATGGTCAAGCTGCAAAAAAAGTAGCTGTGACTATGCCTTCATCAAAATTAAAAGTTTCTATTGCAGAACTTTTAAAAGCTGAAGGTTTCATCGAAAACTATGCAGTGACTGGTGATGTTAAAAAAGAACTAGAAGTAACTTTAAAGTACTTCGAAGGCAAAGAAGTAATCGAGCGTATTGCTAGAGCGAGCCGTCCAGGCCTTCGTATCTACAAAAAAGCAACTGATCTACCTAAAGTTATGGGTGGTTTAGGTGTAGCAATCGTGTCTACTTCTAAAGGCATCATGTCAGACCGTGCAGCACGTAAAGTGGGCATGGGTGGCGAAATCATTGGTTACGTGGCGTAAGGAGAGTAAAAATGTCTCGAGTAGGTAAATCTCCTATCGCTGTCCCTGCAGGTGTTGAATTAACTTTCAACGGTCAGGACGTAACAGCAAAAGGTAGCGTAGGCGAGTTAAGTTTTAGCTTTAACGAAGCAGTAGAATTTGTTCAAGAGGGCAGCGAAGTTCGCACTTTACCTCGTGAAGGTTTTGCTGATGCACAAGCTCAAACTGGTACAGCCCGTTCTATTTTAAATAACATGGTAATCGGTGTTAGCAAAGGTTTTGAACGTAAGTTGCAGTTAGTCGGTGTTGGTTACCGTGCTGCGGCTAAAGGCGAAACATTAAACTTAACACTGGGTTTCTCACATCCTGTTGACTTTGCAGTACCAAAAGGTATTTCAATTGAAACGCCAACTCAAACCGAAATTTTGGTTAAAGGTGCTGATAAGCAATTGGTTGGTCAAGTCTCAGCGAAAATCCGTGCTTATCGTCCGCCAGAGCCTTATAAAGGTAAAGGTGTTCGTTACGCTGATGAAACTGTACTTCGTAAAGAAGCTAAGAAAAAGTAGGGTAACTCGATGAATAAGAAAGCATCTCGTTTACGTCGCGCTACTCGCGCACGTGCGAAAATTAAAACTTTAGGTGCAAATCGATTGGTCGTTCACCGTACGCCACGTCACATTTATGCACAATTAATTGCTGCATCAGGTGATGTCGTTCTTGCTTCTGCTTCGACAGTAGACAAGACCATTCGCGAAAGCATCAAATACACAGGTAACGTTGAAGCAGCAAAAGTAGTTGGTCAATCAATTGCTAAGCTAGCGCTTGAAAAAGGCGTAACAGCCGTTGCATTCGACAGAAGCGGTTTCAAATATCATGGTCGTGTTCAAGCTTTAGCTGACGCGGCTCGTGAAGCCGGACTTCAATTCTAGGGGTATAAAATGGCTAATAACGCAGAAGTTAAAAACAACCCAGAGTTGTCTGAGAAACTCATTGCTGTTAACCGTGTTTCTAAAGTTGTTAAAGGTGGTCGTATCTTCAGCTTTACTGCATTAACTGTAGTAGGCGACGGTGCGGGCAAAGTTGGCTTTGGTTACGGTAAAGCGCGTGAAGTTCCAGCTGCTATTCAAAAAGCAATGGAAAAAGCACGTCGCAACATGGTTAATGTTGACCTACACGGTCACACATTACAGCACCCAATTAACGGTCGTCATTCAGGTTCTAAGGTTTATATGCAACCGGCATCTGAAGGTACGGGTATTATTGCCGGTGGTGCAATGCGTGCAGTTTTAGAAGTAGCAGGCGTACACAACGTATTATCTAAGTGTTACGGTTCTACTAATCCGATTAACGTTGTACGTGCAACAATCAATGCATTAGCTGATATGAAGTCGCCTGCGACTGTAGCTGCTAAGCGTGGTTTAAGCGTACAAGAAATTCTGGTGTAATCACAATGGCTGATAAAAAAGTAAAAGTGACTCAGATCAAAAGTTCAATCGGTCGTTTACCTAAGCACAAAGCATGTCTTAAAGGCTTAGGTTTACGTAAAATTAATCACACTGTTGAATTAGAAGATACTCCTTCTGTTCGCGGTATGATTAATCAAGTTTACTATATGGTTAAGGTGGAGGGGTAAAATATGTATTTAAATACACTTAGTCCTGCTCCTGGCTCAAAGCCAAGCAAAAAGCGTCTTGGTCGTGGTATTGGTTCTGGTTTAGGTAAAACTGGTGGCCGTGGTCACAAAGGTCAGAAATCACGTTCAGGTGGTTCTGTTAAGCCAGGATTCGAAGGCGGTCAAATGCCTATCCAACGCCGCTTACCAAAGTTCGGTTTTACATCTCGTAAATCTTTAGTATCTGATGAAGTTACTTTATTAGAAATCTCTAAAGTTGAAGGCGATGTTGTAGAATTAGCAACTTTAAAAGCTGCTGGCTTGGTTAAAAAGCATATTCAAGCGGTTAAAATCGTTAAATCTGGCGACATTGCTCGCGCTGTAACTGTTAAAGGTTTAGGTGTGACTAAAGGTGCTCGTGAAGCGATTGAAGCTGCTGGTGGCAAAATCGAGGAATAATTAGACCATGGCTAAAGCAGGACTGGAATTTAACAGCACGCAAGGCGGTAAAGGTGAACTAGGTCGTAGACTTTGGTTCCTTTTTGGCGCGATTGTTATTTTTAGAGCAGGTTCATTCGTACCAATTCCAGGTATCGATCCCGCTGTTCTTGCGCAGTTGTTTGAGCAACAAAAAGATACAGTATTGGCGATGTTCAATATGTTCTCTGGTGGAGCATTAGAGCGCGCATCTGTATTGGCACTCGGTATTATGCCGTATATCACTGCATCAATTATTATGCAGTTGATGACTCACATTCATCCAACTTTTCAAGAGTTGAAAAAAGAAGGTGAGCAAGGGCGTAAGAAAATCAGTCAGTACACACGATATGGGACGTTGTTGCTTGCTATAGTCCAGTCTACAACTATAGCCAATAGCCTGCCTAATATGGTGTCAGGCCTGGTAATTAATCCTGGATTAACATTCTATTTTACTGCTGTTGTCAGTTTAGTCACTGGTACCATGTTTTTAATGTGGTTAGGTGAACAGATTACAGAACGCGGAATTGGTAACGGTATCTCGATGATTATCTTCGCTGGTATCGTTGCTGGTTTGCCTAGTGCATTAGGTCAAACTTTTGAACAGGCGCGTCAAGGTGAACTACCTATAATCCTATTATTGATTATTGCTATTATTGTTGGTGCTGTAACTTACTTTGTTGTTTTTGTTGAACGTGGTCAACGACGTATTGTTGTTAACTATGCGAAACGTCAGCAAGGTCGTAAAGTTTATGCTGCACAAAGCACACATTTACCGTTAAAAGTAAATATGGCTGGTGTAATCCCGCCAATATTCGCATCAAGTATCATGTTGTTCCCAAGTACAATAGCGACTTGGTTTGGCCAAGGTGACGGTGCGTTTGCTGATGCAATCGCCAAAGTAGCTTCAATGCTCTCGCCAGGACAGCCTTTGTATGTATTATTGTATGCTGCTGCGATTATATTCTTCTGCTTCTTCTATACGGCATTAGTATTTAATCCTAGAGAAACAGCTGATAACTTGAAAAAATCAGGTGCTTTTATTCCTGGGATTCGTCCTGGTGAGCAAACATCTCGCTATATAGATAAAGTAATGACACGCTTAACGCTTGCTGGTGCTTTATATATTACATTTGTTTGTTTAGTACCTGAATTTATGATGATATTTTGGAATGTTCAATTCTACTTCGGTGGTACATCATTGCTCATTATCGTTGTCGTAATCATGGATTTTATGGCCCAAGTTCAAACTCACTTGATGTCAAGTCAGTATGAATCTGTGCTGAAAAAAGCAAACTTAAAAGGTTATGGTCGGTAGGCCATAACCATTAACGGAGTCGCAAAATGAAAGTTCGTGCATCTGTTAAACCAATGTGTCGCAACTGTAAAGTTATCAAGCGACATGGTGTTGTGCGAGTGATCTGTTCTTCAGATCCTAAGCATAAACAACGCCAAGGTTAATAAAAATCTGACGATTTTTCGTCTTTTTAATTGTAATCTAGTCTCGGCTTGAGTATCCTTACGGGCTTTTCGGCTGAGACTAACAAATTTAGGAGTGCGTTATGGCCCGTATAGCTGGCATTAACATTCCTCTACACAAGCACACAGTAATTGGCTTAACAGCTATTTACGGTATCGGTAAAACTAGAGCACAAGCTATTTGTGCAGCATCTGGTATTGCTGAAACTACTAAAATCAAAGAGCTAGATGAAGCTCAGCTTGATTTGCTTCGTGAAGAGGTTGGTAAGTTTACCGTTGAGGGTGACTTACGTCGTGAAGTATCAATGAGTATCAAGCGTTTGATGGATCTTGGTTGTAACCGTGGTCTACGCCACCGTCGCAGCTTGCCTGTTCGCGGTCAAAGAACGAAGACTAATGCGCGTACGCGTAAAGGTCCTCGTAAACCTATTAAGAAATAAGTAGGAGAGTGAATAATGGCTAAAGCTCCAGCTCGTAGCACGCGTAAACGTGCAAAACGCCAAGTTGCAGACGGTATGGCACATATCCATGCGTCTTTCAACAATACTATCGTGACTATAACTGATCGCCAAGGTAATGCTCTTTCATGGGCAACTGCAGGTGGTTCAGGTTTCCGTGGCTCTCGTAAATCTACTCCTTTCGCAGCTCAAGTAGCAGCAGAAAGAGCAGGCGTAGCAGCACAGGAATATGGTTTGAAAAACTTAGAAGTATTTGTAAATGGTCCAGGCCCAGGTCGTGAATCAGCAATCCGTGCATTAAATGCAACTGGATTCAAAATTACAAATATTACAGACGTAACGCCTATTCCACATAATGGCTGTCGTCCACCTAAGAAACGTCGCGTTTAATATTGTTCCTCTGATAACGGAGAAAGAAGATGGCAAGATATATAGGGCCAAAACTTAAGCTCAGTCGTCGCGAAGGAACAGATTTGTTCTTAAAAAGCGGTGTCCGTGCAATAGATTCAAAATGTAAATTCGAGACAGCTCCAGGTCAACACGGCGCACGTCGTGGTAGACTTTCTGACTACGGTTTACAGTTACGTGAAAAGCAAAAAGTTCGTCGTATTTACGGTGTACTAGAAAAGCAATTCAGAAATTATTATAAAGAAGCAGCTCGTTTACAAGGTAATACAGGTGAAAACCTTTTAGTATTACTTGAAAAACGCCTAGATAACGTTGTTTATCGTATGGGTTACGCTTCAACTCGTGCCGAAGCTCGCCAATTGGTTAGCCATAAAGCGATTACTGTTAACGGCAAAGTTGTTAACATTGCTTCATACTCTGTTAAAGCAGAAGATGTTGTTTCAGTACGTGAAAAGGCTAAAAAGCAGGCTCGTATTCAATCAGCACTTGAAATTGCTGAGCAGCGTGAAAAGCCTACTTGGGTTGAAGTCGATGCAGATAAGAAAGAAGGTGTGTTCAAGCGTTTGCCTGAGCGTAGCGATTTATCAGCAGACATCAACGAACAGCTAATTGTTGAGCTTTACTCTAAGTAAAGTTAATAAAATAGAGAGGAAACGATGCAGGGTTCTGTTACTGAGTTCCTAAAGCCTCGACTAGTAGATATCGAAAGTCTTGGTCCTTATCGTGCAAAAGTGACTTTAGAGCCGATGGAACGCGGCTTTGGTCACACTTTAGGGAATGCGTTAAGACGCATTTTACTGTCTTCTATGCCAGGTGCTGCAGTCACTGAAGTAGAGATTGATGGTGTATTGCACGAATACAGCACTAAAGAAGGTGTTAGTGAAGATGTAATTGAGATTTTACTTAACCTTAAAGGTCTCGCGGTAAGTTTAGAAAATAAAACTGAAACAACTTTAAATTTGAGTAAGAAAGGTGCGGGCCCTGTGACGGCTGCAGACATCACTCATGATGGTGATGTTGAGATTAGTAATCCGGAGCACGTAATCTGTACTTTAACTGGCGACGCTGAAATTAGTATGCGTATTAAAGTTGAAGTGGGTCGCGGTTATGTACCGGCTTCTACTCGTCGTTCCTCTGAAGAAGAAGGTCGTCCAATCGGTCGCTTATTAGTGGATGCTTCATTCAGTCCTGTTGAGCGTATTGCTTACACGGTTGAATCTGCACGTGTTGAACAAAGAACTGATTTAGATAAATTAGTTATCGACATGGAAACTAATGGCACAATAGATCCGGAAGAAGCAATTCGTCGTTCAGCTACAATTTTAGCTGAGCAATTAGACGCATTTGTTGAATTACGTGATGTATCTGAGCCAGAGCAGAAAGAAGAAAAACCTGAGTTTGATCCGATTCTGTTAAGACCAGTAGACGATCTTGAGTTAACTGTACGTTCTGCTAACTGCTTAAAAGCAGAGCAGATCCAATACATTGGTGATCTTGTTCAGCGTACTGAGGTTGAGTTGTTAAAAACTCCTAACCTTGGTAAGAAATCTCTTACTGAGATCAAAGACGTATTAGCGTCTCGTGGTCTTTCATTAGGTATGAGATTAGAAAACTGGCCTCCGGCTAGTATCGCTGAAAAAGACTAATCAGTTCTACATAGTTATTGGTAGAAGGATAGTATTATGCGTCATCGTAAAAGTGGCCGTCAGCTGAATCGTAACAGCAGCCATCGCACAGCAATGTTTCGTAACATGGCGAGCTCTTTAGTTCGTCACGAAATCATTAAGACAACATTGCCTAAGGCGAAAGAATTGCGTCGTGTTATTGAACCATTAATAACACTAGCAAAAGAAGATAGTGTAGCAAATCGTCGTTTAGTATTTGCTCGCACACGTGATAAAGAAGTTGTAGGTAAATTATTCTCAGAAGTTGGTCCTCGTTACGAAGGCCGCCCTGGTGGATATACTCGCATCTTAAAATGTGGTTTCCGTGCAGGTGATAATGCACCTATGGCTTACATCGAATTGGTTGATAGACCAGAAGTAGAAGAAGTTGTAGAAGTTGAAGACACAGAAGCAGCTGAATAAATTCAACTGCTAAATAAAAAAGCGCCTAAGGGCGCTTTTTTTTTGTCTCGATAAACCCTAAATTCGCTTCCCAAATTAAAACACTTAGCCGTCAAACTTCCTTAATTGAATAATCAACGTATAATGCGCTGATACAAACTACATAGACATTTTAGTGTCTTAACTCACTCTCATTTGAGTAGTTCAGTAGTCCTAGCATTAAATTAGAGAATATCAGATGTCAGCTTTAATAGAAGAAGTTAACAAACGCAGAACCTTTGCAATAATATCCCACCCCGATGCGGGTAAAACCACAATTACTGAAAAAGTACTCTTGTTCGGAAAAGCATTACAAAAAGCCGGTACAGTAAAGGGCAGAGGATCCAACCAACACGCGAAATCGGATTGGATGGATATGGAAAAAGAACGTGGTATCTCAGTAACCACATCGGTTATGCAATTTCCATATAACGATGCTTTAGTTAACTTATTGGATACCCCTGGTCACGAAGATTTCTCTGAAGATACATATCGAACTTTAACCGCTGTTGATTCCTGCTTGATGGTGATTGATGCTGCAAAAGGTGTCGAAGATAGAACCAGAAAATTAATGGAAGTAACTCGTTTAAGAGATACGCCAATTGTTACTTTCATGAACAAGCTAGATCGTGATATCCGTGACCCAATGGAATTACTCGATGAAGTTGAAAATGAATTAAACATGGCATGTGCACCAATTAGCTGGCCAATTGGGTGTGGTAAAGAATTTAAAGGCGTTTATCACATTCACAGAGATGAATCGATTCTTTATCAATCAGGCCAAGGCCACACAATACAAGACCAAAAAATAATTAAAGGCCTTGAGAACCCAGAATTAGAAGCTGCAATTGGTGAAGAATTAGCAGAACAACTGCGCGAAGAATTAGAACTAGTTATTGGTGCGTCTAACGAGTTTGATTTAGAGTTGTTTTTAGATGGTCAACTAACCCCTGTATTCTTTGGTACAGCACTTGGTAACTTTGGGGTTGATCACATGCTTGATGGGTTAACAGAGTGGGCGCCATCACCAATGGCACGTGAAACAGAAGACCGAAAGGTAGAAGCAACCGAAGATAAATTTACAGGCTTTGTGTTCAAAATCCAAGCAAACATGGATCCAAAACATAGAGATAGAATTGCGTTTATGCGAATCGTGTCAGGCCAATATAGCCAAGGCATGAAAATGAATCATGTCAGAATCGGCAAACAAGTTAACATTTCAGATGCCGTAACCTTTATGGCCGGTGATCGTGAACGCGCTGAAGATGCGTATGCTGGTGATATTATCGGATTACACAATCATGGCACAATTCAAATCGGTGATACTTTTACTCAAGGTGAAAAGCTTAAATTTACTGGTATCCCTAATTTCGCGCCAGAAATGTTCCGCAGAATCAGACTTAAAGATCCATTAAAACAAAAGCAACTGTTAAAAGGCTTAGTTCAATTATCTGAAGAAGGTGCAGTACAGGTATTTAGACCACTAATTAATAATGACTTGATCGTCGGTGCTGTTGGTGTACTTCAGTTTGATGTCGTTGTCCAAAGATTAAAATCAGAATACAGCGTCGATGCAATTTACGAAGGTATTAGCGTATCAACTGCACGTTGGGTTAAATGTGATGACGTTAAGAAGTTTGAAGAATTTAAACGTAAAGCAGAAGCGAACTTAGCGCTAGATGGTGGTGACAACTTAACTTACATAGCACCAACTATGGTTAACTTAAACCTAACACAAGAACGTCACCCAGATGTTGTATTTATGAAAACGAGAGAAAATTAAGGTTCAGTAGCATGAAATTAAGAGACATATTAACCGATAAAATTAAAGCTGCTATGCTTGCTGCTGGCTTACCAAGCGACGCTGAGCCACATATTGCACTGAGTAAACAAGCACAGTTTGGTGACTACCAAGCTAACGGCATATTAGGTGTCGCGAAAAAATTAAAAACGAATCCGAGAGGCTTAGCCGAGAAAGTTGTAGCTGAATTAGAAATCAGCGACATAGCTGAAAAAGTAGAGATCGCAGGCCCAGGCTTTATTAATATCTTTTTAAACAAGTCTTGGTTAGCTCAACAATTACAAAGTGGTTTTTCAGATCCAAGAAAACTAGTTACAACAACTGACAAGATAGATACCTGTGTTGTCGATTATTCATCACCGAACCTAGCCAAAGAAATGCATGTAGGTCACTTAAGATCGACAATTATTGGTGATGCTGTTGTCCGCGCACTTGAGTTCCAAGGGCATAATGTCATTCGTCAAAATCACATGGGTGACTGGGGTACACAATTTGGTATGTTACTCGCTCACCTTAACGACAAGTTAGCGTCCGAAGAAGTAGCAGAAACCGCACTCGCTGATCTAGAAGATTTTTACCGCCAAGCTAAAGTTAGATTTGACGACGAAGAAGGATTTGCTGATAGAGCCAGAGAATACGTTGTTAAGCTACAAGGTGGAGATGCGGAGTGTTTAAAACTTTGGCAGCAGTTTATTGATATCTCTATCACGCATAGTGAAGACGTTTACAAAAAACTAAACGTAACCCTAACGCGCAAAGATATTCGCGGTGAAAGCGCATATAACGATGATTTAGCACCGGTAATTAAAGAATTAACAGATAAAAATATTGCAGTTGAAGACCAAGGCGCGAAAGTCGTCTTTATTAATGAACTTGCGAATAAAGATGGCGATCCTTCGGTATTTATTGTGCAAAAATCAGGTGGTGGTTTCTTATACTCGACAACAGATTTGTCTGCTGCTCGATATAGAGCACAAACTTTAGATGCAGATCGTATTCTAATCTTTACAGATGCGCGTCAAGCGCTTCACTTCAATCAAGTTGAGATAGTTGCACGAAAAGCGGGTTTTATTCCTGAATCTACTCAATATGAGCACTGTCCTTTCGGTATGATGATGGGACAAGATGGTAAACCATTCAAAACTCGTACTGGTGGCACGGTTAAGCTAGCTGAGCTATTAGACGAAGCAATCGTTAGAGCGAAAGCACTTATTGCTGAAAGAGCAATTGACCTTACTGAAGAAGAGCAAGATGAAATTGCACAAAAAGTGGGTATTGGCGCAGTAAAATATGCTGATCTGTCTAAAAACAGAACTAGTGACTACATATTTAACTGGAAAACCATGTTGAGCTTTGAAGGCGCCACTGCACCTTACCTACAATATGCTTATACACGAGTTCATTCTATCTTATCTAAAGCCAATAATGTTCAAATAGATACACTGGGCTCAGCTATCAAGATAGAAGCAGATCAAGAAAGAGCACTAGCCATTAAACTACTACAGTTTGAAGATATACTAACTTCGGTTACGGCCGATGCGCATCCACATTTGTTGTGTGCATATTTATACGAGTTAGCTAGCTTGTTTATGACTTTTTATGAAGCATGCCCAATTCTGAAAGATGACGTCTCTGAGCAAGATAGAAATAGTCGTTTAGCGATTAGTTACTGGACTGCCTCTGTGATCAAGCTTGGTTTAGATATCTTAGGTATCGAAACTATGAATAAAATGTAACAAATAAGCTGAATTGTTAGCACTTATGCGAAGCGTGGTAAATTCGTCAAAAGTGCTAACAAAAAGTAACACAAAGTTATAATATATTGTTTTATTTCCCCTGCTAATTAGACCCATTCGGCCGAATCCATCATTCTATCTATACTCAGCGTAAAAACACTTCAGATCGGCATGACAAAAACCCATTTTTTATTTTAACATTCGTTATTTTTATAAATTTTGTGATTAGTCTGCATACACAAAATCTATTTGTTTTAATAAATGAGAAGGCATGGATTTTTACATTTGTTTGTTTTTTGGCCTGTATTTAACCAAATGTAAATCTATATTGTAAAAAAAGGCTTATTTATTGTTTTTTTTTATAAAAAACTTTGCAAAACATACCCTACTTTCGCTAAGATTTATGAGCGTCTATACAAAGAGATCTTTAGTTGAGCGTTCTCTGGTTAGAAGCTTAATTATGATTAAAAAAAATAACTAAATAGTTTGGGGATCGAAAGGTCTATTTGTTAGTGAATTAGTTACAAAAATAACTACTAACTAAGAAGACTAAACCTAAATTAGCTAGTCTTAACCATTTCATTTATTGGGAATCGTGTCAAAGATGATTAAAAGCAAAAAACTCGCTTCCGCAGTTGCCGTTGCTTGTGCAATGACTCTGTCGTCAGTTGCGTATGCCGACCCGGTTGAAAAACTGCATCAAGAAGAACTTGTTATTAATAAAGCAGGTGTTAAATCACAAAAACGTGTTGAATCAATTTTCGAGCAATCGATCGATTTATTATCTGAGTACCGTCAAATCGTTGACCAAACAGATAACTTACGCGTTTATAACGACCACGTACAAAAACTAGTAAAAAACCAAGAACGTGCAGTTAGCTCTTTACAATCTCAAATTGACAGTATCGAAGATACTAAAAAAGGTGTTGTACCTTTAATGTACAAAATGCTTGATTCTCTTGAGCAATTCATCAAGCTTGATATTCCAATTGAAGTTGAAAAGCGTAACGAACGTGTTGAACGTATCCGTCGTTTAATGACTGAACCAAATATCACGACTTCAGAGCGTTACCGCCAAGTATTAGAAGCTTACCAAATCGAAAATGATTACGGTTCTGCTATTTCTGCTTACCAAAGTAAAATTGACGGCATCACAGTAGATATGGTTCACGTTGGCCGTATTGCTTTATTAGCACAGTCTTTAGACTCTAAAAAAGCATGGGTGTGGGATAATTCATCTCGTCAATGGACTGCTTTAAATGATGAATATTTGAAGCCGGTTAAAAAAGTAATCCGTATGGCTAAGAAACAAGTTGCACCTGACTTGATCCAAGTACCAGTATTCGCTTCGGAGAGTGCAGAATAATGAAACAATTAAAGACAATCTTAACTGCTTCAGCTCTAGCTTTATCATGCATGACATTTGGTTCTTATGCTGATTCAAGTGCGTTAGACAAGTTATTGCAAAGCGTAAAAGCTGACCGTGTATCAGAAGCTAAATTAAACAAGCAACGTGAAGCTGAGTTCAAAGCTGACCGTGATAAGCAACAAGCTTTATTAAACAAAGCTAAAAACGATTTTGAAGACGAGAAGAAGCGTCAAAAACGTTTACAACAAACTTTTGCTGACAACGAAAAACGTATTGCTGAAAAAGAGCAAGAGTTAGACGATGCAAAAGGTACACTTGGTGAAATGTTCGGTGTTGTTCGTCAAGCATCAGGTGAAACTGTTGGTCGTATCGCAACTTCAATCGTTAGTGCACAGCCTGGTTTAGATAACAGAACAGAACTTTTATCTAAATTAGCAGAAGCTAAAGAGTTACCTAAGTTAAACGAATTAGAAGACTTATGGTTTGCACTTCAAACTGAAATGACTGAATCTGGTAAAGTAGTTAAATTCGACAGAACAGTTGTTGAGTTAGACGGTTCAGAAAATACGCAAACAGTTACTCGTGTTGGTACATTTAACTTACTTTCTAATGACAAGTACCTTAAATTCAACACTGAAAGTAGCCAAGTAGAGCCATTAGGTCGTCAACCAGAAGGCTACATGGTAGATGCAGTATCTACATTTAATGCAGCTACTACTGGTTTCGCGCCTGTCTATATCGATCCATCACGTGGTGCGATTCTTGACATCTTCAAACAAAAAGCAACGCTTGAAGAAAGATTCCATCAAGGTGGTTTACCAGGTTACGTAATCACTGTTGTATTAATCTTTGGTGTGTTAATTTCAATTGAACGTTTCATCACGTTAACAGTTGTTGGTGCTAAGATTAAATCACAACTTAAAAATGCATCTAGCCCACAAGCTAACAACCCATTAGGTCGCATTTTAAGTGTTTACAATGAAAACAAAAATGTTGATACAGAAACGTTAGAGCTTAAGTTAGACGAAGCTATCTTACGTGAAACGCCTCGTATTGAACGTGGTGTAAATGTAATCAAGATTTTAGCTGCAATCGCACCATTATTAGGTCTACTAGGTACAGTTACAGGTATGATTGGTACGTTCCAAACAATTACCTTATTCGGTACTGGTGACCCTAAACTAATGGCTGGTGATATCTCAATGGCACTTGTAACAACAGCGCAAGGTCTAATCGCAGCATTACCACTTATCTTCTTACACAGCGTAACAGCGTCTAAGAGTAAATCGATTGTTCATGTTCTTGAAGAACAGAGTGCTGGTATCGTAGCTTCGCATGCGGAGCAGGAGCGTAACTAATATGCTTTACCTAATAGACATTTGGGAAACTGTTAGGGACTTTATATCAACTGGGGGCGATGTACTCTATATCGTCTTCGGTGTGCTTGGCTTGATGTGGATTTTAATGATTGAAAGATATTGGTTCATGTTTTTGGAATTTCCAAAACTTAGAAAACAAATCATTCAACGTTGGGATGACAGACAAGACACGACTTCTTGGTACGCGCACCGTGTGCGTGATACCTGGATTTCAGAAGCATCGGAATTATTGAATGCAAGAATTCTGTTGATAAAGACCTTAGTGGCAGTTTGTCCATTGATCGGCTTATTCGGTACAGTAACAGGTATGATTTCAGTATTTGAAGTTATGGCTGTTCAAGGTACAGGTAACCCTAGATTAATGGCTTCCGGTATTTCCATGGCAACAATACCAACTATGGCTGGTATGGTTGCAGCGCTTTCAGGTGTTTTCTTTAGTTCTAGAATTGAAATGCGTGTAAGAGTGGAAGTAGAAAAATTAGTGGATAGTTTGCCACATCATTAGAGAGATTTGTTATGGCTCGTAGACATCGCAGAGAAGAAGAAGATGCCGCGATCGATATGACACCGATGCTCGACATCGTGTTTATCATGTTGATATTCTTTATTGTAACGACATCATTTGTAAAAGAAGCTGGTATTGAGGTGTTAAAGCCTGAAGCTAGCCAAGCTGAATCAAAACCTAAAGCTAATATCTTTATTGCAGTTACTAACAACGGTGATATTTGGATGGACAAGCGTCAAGTTGATATTGACCTAGTACAATCAAATATTGAGAAAATGTTAGCTGAGCAGCAAACTGATACAGTTATCATCCAAGCAGATGAAGAAGCTAAACATGGCAAGGTTGTTAAAGTCATGGACCAAGTTAAAGCTGCTGGTATTGATAAAATAGTAGTCGCGGGGAAAAAATAATATGATCCGCCTACTGTTATCCATACCGATAGGCATCGCGATAACATTTGGTTTATTTGTTTTGATGGCGGAACTAATTGCGAATAATGCTCGCAATGATGAAAAACCAGAAGAAACACCACAAATTAATATCGTGATGGAGAAGCCTTCTGAGAGTGTTCAGAAAATTCAAAGGTTACCACCGCCACCACCACCGCCACCAGCTGCGCCGCCACCGCCGGAGCAGCCGCCACCGGAGACAAGTAGTGTCGACGCTGGTGCAATTAACATGTCTATGCCAAGTATTTCGGCAGGCGGGTTAAACACGGGTTTAGGTGATATTAGTGGCGCAATGATGAAAGATGGTGATATTGCACCTATCTCTCGCTTTGAACCAAGATATCCACCACAAGCTAGTCGTGATGGCATCGAGGGCTGGGTTAAGCTTAGATTCTCAATTGATACAGATGGGTCTGTTACAGACATCGAAATTATTGAGTCTCAACCTAAACGTATATTCGACCGTGAAGCGAAAAAAGCTTTATCAAAATGGATATACAAGCCAAAAATTGAAGATGGTAAGCCTGTTAAGCGTCCAGGTGTAGAAGTCCAACTAGATTTTAATTTAGGTGACTAACCTTACATTTGTTCTATTAATTAGAGGTAAATAACTAGATTCTAGTTATTTACCTTGGAGAAAGTATGAAACTCTCAAGATTAATTCTGACAGCGTTATTATATGGTTCAGTTGTAACTGGTGTATCTTTGCCTAATCTTGCTGTAGCAGCGGAAGAGAAAAAGAAGCCGGCTAAACCTAAAACGCCTGAACAGATAGCTCTAGAGGCTAAAAAGAAGAAAAGACCTGTCGAGGTTATGTCTGAGAAAGTGGGTAAACAAGTAGGTGAAGCCTATACACTCGCGCTTGAAGATAAACTGAAAGAGGCCATCGCTGCTTTTAAAGAAATTGAGCCTAAAAAAGAATTTGATAATGCTTATGTAAATAGGCTATTAGGTATTTTATATGCTCAAGATGGTGATTATAAGTTAGCTTATAAACATATTAAAATTGCAGCTGATTTAGATGTACTAGGTTGGGATGACCAAGCTAGCAGTTATCAAATATTAGCGACTTTAAGTTTGTCTGAAGAAAAGTATGCAGACACTATCATGTATTATGACAAGTGGTATGAATTCACTTTAAAGCATGATGAAAATGCGTACGCGGCAAAAGCTTACTCATACTATCAGTTAAAGCAGTATGACAAAGTAATCGAAGAGTCAGACAAAGTAATTAAATATGCTAAGAAGCCTAAATCTGATCCTTATCAGATGAAGATGACAGCTTATTTAGATACTAAGCAAAATGATAAAGCAATTGAAGTCGCTAATGATGCACTTAAAGTATTCCCTGAAGATAAAAAATGGTGGTTGATTTTAGGCCAACTTTATTTATCACAAGAAAACTTTGAAAAAGCATTATCATCTTATGTACTAAGTGAAAAACAAGGCTTCTTTACTAAAGAAAACGAATATATCCTGTTAGGTCAGCTATATTCTATGCAGGGTACACCTTACAAAGGTGCTGTAATTCTTGAAGAGCAAATTAAAAAAGGCTTAGTTAAGAAAACTGCTAAAAACTTAGGTTATATTGCGACTTATTATCGTCAAGCAATGAACTTCGAAGAAGCTGCTGATACTTACATGCTTTCTGGTGCTGAAAGTAATGATCCTGAAGATTACCGTAAAGCGGGTGAGTCATATAATCTAGCTGGTGATTATAAAAAAGCGATAAAAGCATACAAAAAAGCATTGGAGTTAGATTCTCCAAAAGCGGATTTGGTTAAAAATGCATTAATCGATGTAAGTTTTTATGCTGAAGATTATAAGTCTGCATACAAGTATGCAAAAGAAAGCTTAGAGTCTAAAAAATATAGTAAGTCAGCTAAAGGTTGGATTGCTTATATTAAAGAAACAGCTAAACGTAAAGGCGTAGATTACGATTAATCTATTGCTTTAACTTGCTTCATAAAATACCTCAACCTTGGTTGGGGTATTTTTTTATCTGAAATAACGACAAGACCAGCATATAAACTGGGTGTTAATTCTTGTCGGATGGCGCCTAGGCTTATCCGACCTACGTTTTTTTGTGTTGTTTGGTCGTGAGGTTTAAGCTTTACACCTGTAGGCGCGATGCTGGCTTACAGGGATGTAAGTCGTAGGCAATGCATGGAGCATATTGCCGATAGCTCGCGCTGTTTGTGTAGGCTGTGCTGAGGTTTGGGTGTTGCTGGTTGGTTTGCGCGTGCGCTTTCGGTTTTGGTGCAAGCTGTGCTTGGGGTTTAAGGCTTACACCTGTAGGCGCGATGCTTGCTCGCGCGTTTTGAGGTTTATGCAGGTGTTGGTGTATATTGCCGATAGCTCGCGCGGTTTGTGTTGGCTGCGCTGTGGTTCAGGTGGTGCGTTAGTTCTCGCGCCAGCAAGCTTGACGCCTACGGGTTAGGTGTTGTTCAGAGATTGGTGTTGGCTACGCTGAGGTTTGGGTTGGTACATTAGTTCTCGCGCCAGCAAGCTTGACGCCTACGGGTTAGGTGTTGTTCAGAGATTGGTGTTGGCTACGCTGAGGTTTGGGTTGGTACATTAGTTCTCGCGCCAGCAAGCTTGACGCCTACGGGTTAGGTGTTGTTCAGAGATTGGTGTTGGCTACGCTGAGGTTTGGGTTGGTACATTAGTTCTCGCGCCAGCAAGCTTGACGCCTACGGGTTAGGTGTTGTTCAGAGATTGGTGTTGGCTACGCTGAGGTTTGGGTTGGTACATTAGTTCTCGCGCCAGCAAGCTTGACGCCTACGGGTTAGGTGTTGTTCAGAGATTGGTGTTGGCTACGCTGAGGTTTGGGTTGGTACATTAGTTCTCGCGCCAGCAAGCTTGACGCCTACGGGTTAGGTGTTGTTCAGAGATTGGTGTTGGCTACGCTGAGGTTTGGGTTGGTACATTAGTTCTCGCGCCAGCAAGCTTGACGCCTACGGGTTAGGTGTTGTTCAGAGATTGGTGTTGGCTACGCTGAGGTTTGGGTTGGTACATTAGTTCTCGCGCCAGCAAGCTTGACGCCTACGGGTTAGGTGTTGTTGAATAAATTGGTGTTGGCTGTGCTGAGGTTTGGCTTGGTACGTTAGTTCTCGCGCCAGCAAGCTTGACGCCTACGGGTTAGGTGTTGTTCAGAGATTGGTGTTGGCTACGCTGAGGTTTGGGTTGGTATGTTAGTTCTCGCGCCAGCTTTCGGTAATTGCTCCCTGCATTACTCTACGACTTACATCCTTGTAAGCCAGCTTGACGCCTACGGATAGGTGTTGTTTAAGAGATTGGTGTTGGCTACGCTGAGGTTTGGGTTGGTATGTTAGTTCTCGCGCCAGCAAGCTTGACGCCTACGGGTTAGGTGTTGTTTAAGTGAGGCTAAATAGGGAGTTAAAAAGTCGAATAAAACCAACTTAAAGTTCAAGAAAGTCTCTAATATCATCCATTTGCGCTAACGCATCATTAAAGCCCAATTCAATTAACTCACGGCAATAACTTTGCTCAAACAACAAATAGCTAATTAAACTCGAGTTTTGAACTGTATTGGCGTTTATGCCCAATAAACGAAGCAAGCCTCTGATTGACAATGGCATACACTCATAATGCTTAGCCGCTATTTCATTAAAGTTAGCTGAAGGGTTAATCTGAAAGGTTTCAGCTTTGTAGGCGCGATGCTTGCTCGCGCGTTTTGAGGTTTATGCAGGTGTTGGTGTATATTGCCGATAGCTCGCGCGTTTTGTAGGCTACGCTGAGGTTTGGGTTGGTATGTTAGTTCTCGCGCCAGCAAGCTTGACGCCTACGCAACTGTGTTGTTTTCGGTTTTGGTGCAAGCTGCGCTTGGGGTTTAAGGTTTACGCTTTGTAGGCGCGATGCTTGCTCGCGTGTTTTGTAGGCTGCGCTGTGGTTTGGCTTGGTATGTTAGTTCTCGCGTCAGCTTTCGGTAATTGCTCCCTGCATTACTCTACGACTTACATCCTTGTAAGTCAGCTTGACGCATACAGCATCTGTGTTGTTTAAGAGATTGGTGTTGGCTGCACTGAGGCTAAATAGGGAGTTAAAAAGCCTAATAAAACCAACTTAAAGCTCTAGAAAGTCTCTAATATCTTCCATTTGCGCTAACGCATCATTAAAGCCCAATTCAATTAATTCGCGGCAATAACTTTGCTCAAACAACAAATAACTAATTAAACTCGAGTTTTGAACTGTATTAGCGTTTATGCCCAATAAACGAAGTAATCCTCTAATTGAAAGTGGCATGCACTCATAATGCTTAGCGGCTATTTCGTTAAAATTAGCGGAAGGGTTAATTTGAAAAGTTTCGATCGACTTTAAACCGCTCATGAGTTTTTTTTCTGGTGTGAGTAAATCAACGGTTTGATTAATTCGACTCATCCTTTCCAAATCACCAGTTAAAGCTTCACTGAAAATAGTATCTAACAAATGACCAACAATCGCACCACCGCTAGGTGGAATGGCAGTATCACCTTGAACAAAAAAACGGTTTTTAGGTTGGTCCATACCAATAATAAATATTTTTTCAGCACCTAGGTGAATTGGAGGGCTGAGAGGCGCTAACTGATGAATTGACCCATCTGCAAAATATTCTCCATGGAGCTCAATAGAAGGAAATACCATAGGGATGGCTGCTGATGCCATCAGGTGTTCTATTTTAATTTTACTCTCAATACCGCGGCGTTTAGCGCGCTTCCAAGGTTCAATATCGTGTCTAGACTGAAATAAGCAAACAGAATCACCAGAGTGATAAGAAGAAGCGGTAACAGACAAAGCTTTTAAATAGCCTTGCTGCAAGTTTAAATCGATTCTATCTAAATCCAGTAACTCAGTTAATAATTCCGCAAGTGGACGATTATCAAACCAACTGTTGGTTTTTGGGGTATAGATTTGGTCCGATTTAAACGGCGACATATTTTTCAGGATATTACGATAAATCGTTGAAAAATTGCTTTTATAAACCATCTCGGTTCTAAAGTTTTTCCAAACCCATTCAAGTTTTTTAACGCCTAAATGATAGCAAGATGCGTAACAAGATAGAGCGGTCCCATTAATAGCACCAGCAGAGGTGCCGCTAATAACCGGAAAAGGGGTCACATGATTACGAGGCAATACAGTTGCAATCGCTTTAAGCACACCAACCTGATAAGCTGCTCTTGCACCACCGCCTAATAATAACAAACCAAATTTGTCTCTATTTTGTTTAACCATAATACCTCAAATGACAGTTTAAAATGGCGAGAACACTCCGGTGTATTACCGGAGGCTTGAAACCTGATCCTAAAGCTTGGCTCTTAAAGTGTGATAGTACGAAATGCAAAGTCGCTGATTTTGGTTAATACAATTAAATTGGCATAAAGCACAAGCAACAATTTAACAGCAGTGAGAACCTAAAAGTCCAAGTTTTTCATACACTCATAGTTATAGTATAGTTTGAAAAAAATTAAGTGAAATAATTTATCTTAATCATTCAGAAAATAGCACAAGGACAAATTCAATGAGAAAATCCCTGATAGGATTGTTACTCAGCTTAGGCGTAGTTGCATGTAGTGATAATGAAGTCGGCAATGTGAGTTTAGGCTTATTCACCACACAAGATATTAAAATTGATAGCCTGACTGACCCGATAGTGACAGGAGTAACCTGTCATATTGCTAGTATAGAAGCTGATTTAAGCTTATCTGACCCATCTGATAGCTCAATTGCTTGTCGGCAAACTGGTGCCATTACACCTGATATGATTGCACAAATAGATAAAACTGCTTCTGGTGAGATTGTATTTAAGAAATCAAAAAGTATATTTTTTAAATCAATGAAAATTCGTAGAATTTGGGATGCTAAAAACCAAACGCTTATGTATGTATCATATTCAACTAAAGAAACCTCTGGTAGCTTCAAACATAGTTTGTCGACTGTGCCATTGTGGGGAACAAAAGCTTATACAAGTCAGCTAGAAACAGCGAAAAAGTAGTAGGGATATTTTGTCGGGCTGTTGGTAATTAGGCTCTGTTTAGATACATAGTGTAGATAGGAACAGAGCCAATATAGATAAGTGAACTTAAGCGCTTAATTATCTCGAATTTGAGTTATTTAAACTCGTTTAAGCACATCTCTTCAGTGATTTGCTTGCACCAAGCTTTAACACGTTCATCGGTTAATTCTGGTTGGCGATCTTCATCAATACCTAAACCAACAAAGTGATCATCATCAGCTAAACCTTTAGAGGCTTCAAAATCATAACCGTCTGTTGACCACTGGCCAACCAAAGTTGCACCTTTACGCTCAACAATATCGCGTATCATACCCATAGCATCTAAGAAATATTCCGAGTAATCTTCTTGATCGCCACAGCCAAAAATAGCAACAATTTTATCTTCAAAGCTAATTTCTTCTAAATCGGGGAAAAAATCATCCCAATCACATTGAGCTTCGCCATAATACCAAGTCGGTATACCAAACATTAAAAAGTCGTATTCAGCAATTTCTTCTTTCGTTGATTTAGCAATATCTTTAACATCCACTAAATCTTTACCCAGTTCTTTCTGGATCATTTTTGCGACCGCTTCGGTATTACCTGTGTCGCTACCAAAAAATAAACCCACTACAGCCATGATAATTTCTCTTCTTTAATTCAAAATTAGGATTCAAAAAATACTTGTATTAAGCCTTTTACTAAAAAGCCAGCGCAACCTAAAAACAATACTAACCAGACCATTATTTTACCGAATTTAGGCACATTACCTTTGTTCAGTACGTCATGAATAGCCATACCGATTAATGCAAATAATACTGAAATACCTAGATAAAAACTGAGAGTTTCAAATTGCTCAAATGACATGCTCTGATTTCACTTTAAGTTGGATACATTTACGGCGGCGGATCATAGCACAAAGTCAGCTAAAATTTTATTAAAAATAGCTGGTTTTTCAGCATGTATCCAATGTCCTGCAGATTGCACAACTTTGGCTTTAGCCTGAGGAAAAAGTCGAACAATAGCTTGCTGGTAAGCTTGAGTAATATACTCAGACTGACCACCTTTAATAAACAAACACGGTTTATCATAAATCTTATCTATGTTGGGGAAATCACAGACATTAGGATAATTTACAGTTAGCCCGCTTATATTACATTTCCACGACCAAGACGAATCTGTCTTAACTAAGTTTTTGAGTAAAAACTGACGAGTACTCATTTCTAAAACATAAGCTTGTAACTGCTTATCGGCATCGCTTCGTGATTTTAAATTAGCTAAGTCGACAGCGCCTAAGCCAGCTAAAACATCTTGATGACGGTTAGAGTAGGTGACTGGTGCAATATCTTCTACGATTAGTTTCTCAACTAATTCAGGCGATTGCAACGCCAGCGTCATTGCAACTTTACCGCCCATAGAATGGCCCAGCAAATAGCAAGAGTTAACTTCAAGCTGACTGAGTAAGTCAGCTACATCTTGAGCCATTAGTATGTAATTGTGCTCTGACGAATGTTCAGATAAACCATGATTACGTAAATCAATATTAATGACTTGCAGATGTTCAGAGAAAAATTTAGCCACAGAAGCTAAATTATCTGAGCTACCAAATAGCCCATGTAACAATACTAAGGTTTTGTTTTGGTTATTACCTGATATTTGATAATTGAGTTTCATTATGATTGCCCGAGCGGGATAAATGACAGAGTTTGTAAAAAAATAGGTACTAGCTTTAACTAGCACCTATATAAATACCTAAACTGGTGTGAGTAATGAGTAAGCTTTAAAACTTACTTTTTTAACTCGTCAGTTAAAAAAGGCTTTATCTCTTTTAATGTTTGACCAACTAATCTACCGTTACCGCACACTATGTTTCCTGATTTTAAGTAGTTATGGCCACCAACAAAATCAGTCATCATACCGCCAGCTTCACGTACGATTAAATCACCAGCAGCTATGTCCCAAGGTTTTAAACCTAGTTCCCAATAAACATCGATTCTACCGGCAGCAACATAAGCTAAATCTAGGGCCGCAGAACCAGCACGACGAATATCGCCACCTAGTTTAAACATAGCGCCAAAAGTACCCATGTAAGCATCAAAGTGTTGTTTCGCTTTAAACGGGAAACCAGTCGCTAATAAAGTACCGGTCATTTCTTTTTTGTTTGCAGCACGAATTTTGAACTCATTCAACTGAGCACCAGCGCCTTTTACAGCGGTAAATAATTCGTCACGGATTGGATCATAGATAACAGCAACTTCAGTTTTGCCTTTAACTTGTAAAGCAATTGAAACTGCAAAATGAGGAACTCCACGAGCAAAGTTAGTTGTACCATCTAAAGGATCAATAACCCAAACAAAGTCTTTATCTTCGCCTGGTTGATGGCCACCTTCTTCACCAATAAAGCTGTGGTTAGGGTAAGATTGACGAATAGTTGCGATAATCGCTGCTTCAGCTTCATTATCAATATTCGTTACAAAGTCGTTGTCAGTTTTGTTACTAATCGTAATTCTGTCTAATTCAGAAAAACCACGAGCGATCACGTGTCCAGCTTTACGCGCAGCGCGCACAGCTATAGTGAGCATTGGATGCATTTGTCTTACCCTATTTTTTAAAAGAACTAAATTTCGGCGGCGATTATAGGGCAAACGAACAAAACTTGCTAGGGCTCGTGTTTAAAAAACACCCTAATTATCGCCACGCAATACACCAACTAAAATCTGAAACTAGCCGCTTTAAGTATCTTGGGTATGCTTATGGTATATGTTAGAATGCGCGCCTTTCTAAATCGTAGAACAAACTGGATCGCCTGACATGCTTGATAACATTCGCGTTGTTTTAGTCAACACATCTCATACTGGTAACATAGGCTCAACTGCTAGAGCTATGAAAACAATGGGATTATCTAACTTATGGCTAGTTGATCCAGTATCAGAACCAGACAGCCATTCATCTGCACTAGCAGCTGGCGCAACCGATGTTTTAGGAAAAGCCAAAATTGTTAGTACACTAGACGAAGCGATTCAAGGCTGTCGTTTAGTGATTGCGACAAGTGCGCGAAGCCGCACCTTATCTTGGCCAACACTAGACCCAAGAGAATCAGGTTTAAAATTGATAGAAGAAGCCAAAGGTGGTGAAGTCGCTATTATATTCGGTCGTGAAAACAACGGTTTAAATAATGAAGAACTGCAAAAGGCACATTTTCACGCAATTATCCCTGCGAACCCAGAGTACAGCTCACTTAACTTAGCTGCCGCAGTGCAAATGTTATGTTACGAAACTCGCATGGCTTATTTACAGCAAGATAGTTACGAAAAGAAAGAAGAGCCATATCCACTGGTTGATGACATGGAAAGATTCTATCAACACCTAGAAGAAACGTTAACCAAAACTAACTTCATCGTTAAAAACCACCCAGGTCAAGTAATGGCTAAGTTTAGACGACTATTTAACCGTGCCAGAGTTGAATCCCAAGAGCTCAATATTTTACGTGGCATGCTATCTTCGGTAGATAAAATCGCGGATAAAAAGGACGATTAATTAATGTTTTCTAGACTAAAAGAAGATATTCAGTCTGTTTTTCATCGTGACCCAGCAGCCAGAAATTTTATTGACGTACTGACTAATTACCCGGGCATGCATGCAATTTGGTGTCACAGAATTACCCATCCGTTATATAAAAATAACTGGAAATGGTTAGCGCGTTTTTTATCTAATATTGGTCGATGGATGACAGGGATCGAGATTCACCCTGGTGCAACTATAGGTCGTCGATTTTTTATCGACCATGGTATGGGGGTCGTGATTGGCGAAACCGCAGAAATTGGCGACGACGTGACTTTATACCACGGTGTTACATTAGGTGGTACTAGCTGGAATAAAGGAAAACGTCACCCAACACTAGCTAATGGTGTTGTTGTTGGTGCAGGCGCTAAAGTACTTGGGCCAATTTACATAGCCGAAAATGCCAAAATAGGCTCTAACTCAGTTGTGGTAAAAGACGTACCTGAAGACGCGACTGTAGTTGGTATTCCGGGCAAAATTATACCGCCTAAAAACGAAAGAAAGGTAGACGACGCTCGCTCTGCCATAGCGAAAAAATATGGTTTTGACGCCTACGCTGTGAGCGCTGATAACCCAGACCCAATTGCAAATCACATAGGCCAAATTTTAGATCACTTACACTTAATGGATAGTAAAGTAGCTGAAGTTTGCCGCGAAGTGAAAAAAATGGGTGGCGATGTATGCGACCAAGCCATACCTGGCTTAACCATTGACGACGCTGACATTACATTAGCAGAACAAAACGCAGCCCGAGGCCGCGAAGCGAAACAAGAATCCTTCGACCCTCAAATATAGACAACAGGGCGACAACCCATCGCCCAATCTCCCAAACAACACCACCCTGTAGGCGTGCAGCTTGCGCACGCGAGAACCAACCAGCAACAGCCAAACCCCAAGCGTAGCCAACACTAAAACAACCAACCAACACAAAACCGTAGGTGTCAAGCTTGCTGGCGCGAAATACACAGTAGAACAACCCAATGCAATTACCGAAAGCACGCGCGAGACCAACCATTAACACCGAAACCCCAGCGTAGCCAACCCAAAACGCGCGAGCTATCGGCAATATGCTCCATGCATTGCCCTACGACTTGCATCCATGTAAGTCAGCATCGCGCCTACGAGGTGTAAACCTCAAACCTCGTCGCCAAACAACACAGATCCCGTAGGCGTGCAGCTTGCGCACGCGCAAACTAACCAGCAACACACCAAATCCAAGCGTAGCCAACCCAAAACGCGCGAGCAAGCATCGCGCCTACAAGGTGTAAACCTCAAACCACGTCGTCAAACAACACCGCCCGCGTAGGCGTGCAGCTTGCGCACGCGAAATACACAGTAGAACAACCCTATGCAATTACCGAAAACCACTAGCCACACAAAAACATAGAACCCAAATAACAATTAGGCTAACATTAAAACACGGCTATCAGACAATACCTGACACAAATTGACCCAACAAACGATACAAAAAATAATTCAACTTGCATCTAACAATCAAGAAATTGAAATCGTCTGGCTTTACGGCTCTAGAGCGAGAAATACGGCTCGCCAACACAGTGATTACGACATAGCAATTGCGTACAAAACTTTCTACTCAGAAAAAATAAAATCAACAGAAAGAATTCAAGAACAACAACTAAATTGGCAAGATGAATTAGGGTACGACATCAAGCTAAGCCTAATTGATATCAACCAAGTACCAATTTATCTTGCATTTTCAGTGATCGCAGAAGGCAAAGTGATACACTCAGCAAATGAATACAGGCTAATAAAAGAAGAACAGCGAATCATGAACCAGTACGAATTTGCCAATAAATCAGCGGGATAAAACATAATGACTGATGGATTAAAGCTTTACCTTAACGAAGTTCAATCACATATAGCTAGTAATTTAACGCAACTGGAAGAGTTAAGAGAAGATATTCTAAATCAAAACTTCAGACCGCGTGATTACCGAGCAACAGAACGACTACTTCAACTCAGTACAGAAGCTTGTATTGGACTAGCTAAACACCTAACCAAAAAAATACAAAAAGTAGCAGCAAGCGATGCGTACCAAGCTTTTAAAATATTAGCCGAGAATAATTTCATTACATTAGAAGAACTAGCCGAATGGAGAAAAATAATAGGGATGAGAAATAGCCTAGTGCATGATTACCTAAATATCGATTTACAAGTCCTAGAACAAATTTTAATAAATCAAAAATACCTAACACTTAGCGATTTTACCAACAAAGCGATTCACATATTAAAATAACACCAACCCAAAAATTGTAGGTCGGATAAGCCTAAGCGCATCCGACAACAAGCCACACCCCAAACCCTAGCGCAGCCAACACCAAACCTCCAAACAAAACCGTAGGCGTCAAGCTGGCTTACAAGGATGTAAGTCGTAGAGTAATGCTGGGAGCAATTACCGAAAGCTGGGCGCCTGAATCAACCAGTCTCAAAAAAGCATTAACATATAAGAATTACAAAAACAAATAATGGCCATGAAAAAATTATGAAATATCCTTAAAGCTATGGAATAATAACTGATTAAAAGCTCATAGAGAGGAAAGTTAATGCCTAAATGTTGGATAATTGCAGGCCCAAATGGCGCTGGGAAAACAACATTTGCATTAGAGTACTTAGCGAATGTTGTTAAATGTACGCATTTTATCAATGCAGATTTAATTGCTGCAGGATTATCACCGTTAGCACCAGAGCAGGAACTCATAACAGCTGGCAAACTATTATTAAAAGAAATAGAAAGCTGTATAAAAAAGAAGAAAGACTTTGCAATAGAGACAACGCTAGCAGGTAAAAATTACTTAAAACTAATTAAAAGGCTAAAAGCGCTTGATTGGGATGTCGACCTTATATATTTAGCGCTACCTAGTGTTGAAATGTCGAAAGAACGAGTTGCAGAACGTGTAAAACATGGTGGCCACAACATACCAACTGAAGCTTTAGAAAGACGTTTTAGCAAAAGCCTAAAAAACTTATTTGAAGAATATGGTGCATTGGTAGATAACACCGAGTGCTACATAAACCATGAATCATTACCCGTATTAGTTTATGAGCAGACAAAAAACGAAGTTAATGTTATAAATAGAGCATACTTCGAATTATTATATACAGGTGAAAATGATGAATATTAATTTTAACGTTAAAGCCTCAGAAAAAGCTTTAGAGATTCAAAAATCATTACAAACAGCTGTAAACAAAGAATTAGATAAAAAGAAAAAACTTGGCCAATATGCAGTTGTATGGGATGAAAAAACACAAACGATCAAGAGGATTTAATGGCTGGCCGCACCGTTACTTGGCGCTAGAATCTAAACTTTAACCTATCTAGGTTAAAGTTTAAACCAGCAACACCGCCTCGTAGGCGTGCAGCTGGCTTACAGGGATGTAATTCGTAGGGTAATGCAGGGAACAATTACCGAGCGAGAACCAGCCCGCAACACCCAAACCCCAGCGCAGCCAACACCAAACCCGCAAACAACCCCGCCTCGTAGGCGTGCAGCTTGCGCACGCGAGAACCAACCAGCAACACCCAAACCCTAGCGCAGCCAACCTAAATCTCCCAAACAACACAAAACCGTAGGCGTGCAGCTGGCTTACATGGATGTAAGTCGTAGAGTCATGCAGGAGCAATTACCGAAAGCGCACGCGAGACCAAGCCACACCCAAACCCTAGCGTAGCCAACCCAAAACGGGCGAACTATCGGCAATTATCGAAAGCTCGCGCGAAGTAGAGTTCTATAAATATAGATATAAAATTGATCGCATGTGGTAGTAAGGTTTAATCCCTAGCTTTAAATTTGGATATATAATTTGCTATGGATCCTTATTTAAAACAAATAATAAAACTTGCTATAGAATTAACTTGACCATTACACTTACCTGAAATAAGCATCTAAAATGCTACCTATAATATTAATAAACCAATGATAATTGAGCGACTCAAAGAAATATTAAATCAACAGCCGGAGTTAGAAATTGCCATACTCTATGGCTCGGCAGTTAACGGTAAAATGCGTCCAGATAGTGATGTAGATATAGCTGTGCTATTTAATCAGCCGCTAAATACATCTCAAAAATTAACTTTAGCTTCGCAATTAGAAAAACAACTTAATCGCTCTATTGATTTAACAGACCTGAGCAATCTCAATGGCACCATACTCAAACAAGTGCTGAGCAAAGGGGTGGTGCTTATAGAAAATGACAAGGATGCAAAAGAGAAATTGATCAGTAAAATGATATACAACCAAGCGGATATGATGCCCTATGTGATCCGAACCCTTAAAGAAAGGCAAAAAAGGTTTCTCCATGGATAATGAAGTCGTACTAAACAAGCTCGAAAGCTTAAGGCGTAGCCTGAATCGTATACAAACCAAAACACCAGAGTCATGTGAATTGTTAGTTAACGATTATGATTTACAAGACATTATTGTATTAAATTTAGAAAGGGCAATACAAACCTGCGTAGATATTGCGCTTCACATTATTAGTAGGCAGGAAATCGCAGTGCCAGACACTATGTCTAAAGCATTTTTTGCATTAACAAATGCAGGCCTATTGAAACAAGAAACAGCAGAGCGCATGGCTAAAGCGGTTGGTTTTAGAAATACAGCTGTCCACGCATATCAAGAACTCGACTGGCAAATTGTTTACTCTATAATTACGCTGAGATTAGGCGATTTTAAAGCTTTCGCCAAACAAATTTATGATTCAATGGAAGAGCAGCCATAAAATAAATCTTAAAAAGACAGAGAGCTGAGCGCTAAGATTGAGGAGAAAAATATTCAGCTCAATATAAGCCCCCTAAAACCCCAGCGCAGCCACCCCCAAACCCGCAAACAACACAGACCCCGTAGGCGTGCAGTTGGCTTACAGGGATGTAAGTCGTAGGCTAATGCTGAAAACTAGCGCAAAATGGATAAGCAGGGTAAAATAAAAACATATATCACACTGATCGCATGTGCGAGGCTATTATGGAAAGTTTAATTAAAGAAATAACCGAACATACTCGAAATTTACCTGATGACGTGCAACAAGAAGTGCTAGATTTTATTGTTTTTAAAGAACAGAAATTAGCAGCGCAAAAAAAAGAGGCCTCTGAGATTAGCTTGTTATCTGAAAGTGCACTACAAGATTGGAATAACGAAGAAGAAGAGCAAGCATGGAAAAGCTTTCAGTAGGTCATATTGTATTTGTAAACTTTCCATTCTCAGACCTTACAAAATCAAAGCTCAGGCCTGCTGTTATAGTCGCCCAAGAGGAGTCTAATGATTGGGTGCTGTGCCAAATAACAAGTAAGGCTTATTCAGATAAAAATGCACTAGTAATTACCGACAAAGAACTAAACCAAGGTGAACTAAAGCTTACTAGTTACATACGACCGTTAAAAATTTTTACTGCAAACGAAAGCATAATTAAAGCCAAGTGTTCAAGCTGTATTATTAAATAAAATCATTGAGCTACTTTGTGAAAAATAAAAAATTTGTTGCCATGTATTCAAGATTGAATTTACGCTGTTAGCGAAACATCAATCAATGCTCAACCAATCCTAAAACCGTAGGTTGGATAAGCCTAAGCGCATCCGACAACAAGCAACACCCAAAACCCCAGCGCAGCCAACCCTAATCTCCCAAACAACACAAAACCGTAGGCGTTCAGCTTGCGCACGCGAGAACCAACCCGCAACACCTAAACCCCAAGCGTAGCCAACCCTAATCTCCCAAACAACACAAAACCGTAGGCGTGCAGCTTGCGCACGCGAGACCAACCAGCAGCACCTAAACCCCAGCTTAGCCAACCCAAAACGCGCGAGCAAGCATCGCGCCTACAAGGTGTAACCTCAAACCTCGTCGCCAAACGACACAGATCCCGTAGGCGTCAAGCTTGCTGGCGCGTAAACCAACAAGCCACTCCCAAAACCCCAGCGCAGCCAACACAAAACCACCAACCAACACAAAACCATCAACCAACACAAAAACAGTAGGCGTCAAGCTTGCTGGCGCGTAAACCAACCAGCAACACCCAAACCCTAACGCAGCCAACAAAACGCGCGAGCTATCGGCAATATGCTCCATGTATTGCCTACGACTTACATCCATGTAAGTCAGCATCGCGCCTAGAAGGTGTAAACCTCAAACCTCGTTGCAAAACCGTAGGCGTGCAGCTTGCGCACGCGAGAACTAACCTTACACCACCTAAACCCCTGCGTAGCCAACCCAAAACGCGCGAGCTATCGGAAAAATGCTCCATGCATTGCCTACGACTTACATCCATGTAAGTCAGCATCGCGCCTACAAGGTGAAAAATTCAAGCACCGGTGATCGGTATTTGAATAATATAAACCCAAACCACCCCAAAACCACCAACCCCAAAACTTACCCTGCAATTTCTACCAAACACTCGGGTAACAAATCTTGATAAACACGCTGCAAGGCTAACTTCGCCTCATCATCACCATGCACTATCTTGATATGCTTGGGTTTATGTCGCATACGTTTGACAAAATTCACTAAATCTTTCTGATCAGCATGGGCGCTATAACCAGACAAAGTATAAACACCGGCCTTAACAAACAACTTCTCGCCATCAATAAAAACATAACCACCTTTGGGCCCATACTGCTGAATATCCCGCCCCAAAGTACCTCTTGCCTGATAACCTACAAACAAAACATCGGTTCGCGCATCCGGCAACAGCGCTTTTAAATAATTCATAATTCTGCCGCCACTGCACATACCCGATGCCGCAATAACAATACAAGGCGAACCTTTCTGTTTAATATAACTAATGGCAGATAAATGAGACTCGTGGCTATCTATGGTATACAAATTCTCAAAATCGAGCGGATGCCGACCCATCTTAACCTTACGCTTGGCCTCTTTATCCCATAAACTCGACAACTGCTTATAATGCTGGGTGAAATCAGCCGCCATTGGCGAATCTAAAATAACAGTCAAATCCTGCCAAGTTTTAGAATTAGGATGCTTGGCAATAATATCCTCAATTTCATACAACAACTCCTGAGTACGACCAATACTAAAAGCTGGAATCAAAACAGCACCATTATTTGTTAAACACGACTCAACCACCTTGGTTAACTCGGCTTTTCTTTGTCGACGCTTTTGATGATTTTTATCACCATAAGTTGACTCTATTACTAAAGTATCCGCTCTATATGGTGCTTTAGGACTAGGTAAAAGAGGCGTGTAGGGCGCACCTAAATCACCAGAAAATACAAACCTATGTTTACGTTTATCAACCAAGGTATCAAACTCAACATAAGCCGAGCCTAAAATATGACCAGCAGGCTGAAATTTAAACTTAAACAGTTCAGACAAACTAAACCAAGTTTTATACTCAACAGAGACAATTAAACGCTCGATAACTCGAACAAACTTATCAACAGTGCGACTATCACGAGTAATACCTAACTTAATCGCATCCTCCAATACCATAGGCAATAACTGAGCCGTAGCGGGAGTACAATAAATAGGACGATTAAACCCAGCCGCGACCAACCAAGGAATACGTCCAACATGATCAATATGACAATGAGTAACAACCAAAGCGATGGCAGATTTAAACTCAAAATCAATTTTAGGAGAATTAGCAGAAGCACGGCCTGAGGTTTCAGCGCCCTGAAAAGCACCGCAATCAATTAAAACGCTTTCAGAAGCAGACAAAACCAAACGATGACAAGAACCTGTCACCCCATCAACCGCACCATGATGTAAAATATGAGGAAAACTCATTCAAACAATCCTTGTTAAAAATAAACACAAAACCAGAATAAAAAATATAGCACAACTTCAAAAAAACGTAGGCGTCAAGCTTGCTGGCGCGAAATACACAGTAGAACAACCCAATGCAATTACCGAAAGCTGGGCGCCTGAATCAACCAGTCTCAAAAAAGCATTAACATATAAGAATTACAAAAACAAATAATGGCCATGAAAAAATTATGAAATATCCTTAAAGCTATGGAATAATAACTGATTAAAAACTCATAGAGAGGAAAGTTAATGCCTAAATGTTGGATAATTGCAGGCCCAAATGGCGCTGGGAAAACAACATTTGCATTAGAGTACTTAGCGAATGCTGTTAAATGTACGCATTTTATCAATGCAGATTTAATTGCTGCAGGATTATCACCGTTAGCACCAGAGCAGGAACTCATAACAGCTGGCAAACTATTATTAAAAGAAATAGAAAGCTGTATAAAAAAGGAGAAAGACTTTGCAATAGAGACAACGCTAGCAGGTAAAAATTACTTAAGACTAATTAAAAGGCTAAAAGCGCTTAATTGGGATGTCGACCTTATATATTTAGCGCTACCTAGTGTTGAAATGTCGAAAGAACGAGTTGCAGAACGTGTAAAACATGGTGGCCACAACATACCAACTGAAGCTTTAGAAAGACGTTTTAGCAAAAGCCTAAAAAACTTATTTGAAGAATATGGTGCATTGGTAGATAACACCGAGTGCTACATAAACCATGAATCATTACCCGTATTGGTTTATGAGCAGACAAAAAACGAAGTTAATGTTATAAATAGAGCATACTTCGAATTATTATATACAGGTGAAAATGATGAATATTAATTTTAACGTCAAAGCCTCAGAAAAAGCTTTAGAGATTCAAAAATCATTACAAACAGCTGTAAACAAAGAATTAGATAAAAAGAAAAAACTTGGCCAATATGCAGTTGTATGGGATGAAAAAACACAAACGATCAAGAGGATTTAATGGCTGGCCGCACCGTTACTTGGCACTAGAATCTAAACTTTAACCTATCTAGGTTAAAGTTTAAACCAGCAACCCCGTCTCGTAGGCGTGCAGCTTGCACACGCGAGACTAACCAGCAACACCTAAACCCTAGCGCAGCCAACCCAAAACACGCGAGCAAGCATCGCGCCTACAGGGTGTAAACCTCAAACCTCGTCGCCAAACAACACAAAAACAGTAGGCGTCAAGCTTGCTGGCGCGAATACACAGTAGAACAACCAACGCAATTACCGAAAGCTGGCGCGTAAACTAACCAGCACCCCCCCCCCCGTAGGCGTCATGCTTGCGCACGCGAGAACCAACCTGCAACACCCAAACCCTAGCGCAGCTAACGCCAAAACACGCGAGCAAGCATCGCGCCTACAGGGTGAAAAAATTCAAGCACGGCTGTTCGGTATTTGAATAATATAAAACCAACAACACAAAAACAGTAGGTCGGATAAGCCTAAGCGCATCCGACAATAAACAACACCCAAACCCTAGCGCAGCCAACCCAAAACAACCAAACAACCCCGCCCCCGTAGGCGTGCAGCTTGCGCACGCGAGACTAACCTGCAACACCTAAACCCTAGCGCAGCCAACCCAAAACACGCGAGCAAGCATCGCGCCTACAGGGTGTAAACCACAAACCTCGTCGCCAAACAACCCCGTCTCGTAGGCGTGCAGCTTGCGCACGCGAGACTAACCAGCAACACCCAAACCCTAGCGCAGCTAACGCCAAAACACGCGAGCAAGCATCGCGCCTACAGGGTGAAAAAATTCAAGCACGGCTGTTCGGTATTTGAATAATATAAAACCAACAACATAAAAACAGTAGGTCGGATAAGCCTAAGCGCATCCGACAATAAACAACACCCAAACCCTAGCGCAGCCAACCCAAAACAACCAAACAACCCCGCCCCCCGTAGGCGTGCAGCTTGCGCACGCGAAATACACAGTAGAACAACCAACGCAATTACTGAAAATTGGCGCGAAAACCAACCAGCAACCCCATCCCCCGTAGGCGTCATGCTTGCTGGCGCGAAAACCAGCAACACACAAACTCCAACGCAGCAACACCAAACCACCAACCAACACAAAAACAGTAGGCGTGCAGCTTGCGCACGCGAAAACCAACCTGCAACGCCCAAACACCAGCGCAGCCAACTCCAAAATAACCAACCACCTAACATCCCATGTTTAATAATGTCAAATGGTTCATCTAGGGCGTAAAACCGCAACCTAACTAGCTAAATCCCAAAATATGCAAAAATAAAAACTTAAATAACAACCCTCAAATTAATAAAAGGCTTACTTGCAACCTAGATCACAAAAAATAACTCGCAACTTGCCATAAATTTGATATATTATCGCGCTATAAATATCTGGGTAAATCAAACTCCAGATTATAAGCAAATTGTAATATTTGTATCGCATTTGAAAAGGGAACGTTAATAAATGAAGCGAGTCATGCTTTTACTCCTCACGAGTATCTTACTTAATCAGCAAGCCCAAGCTGTCACACCTTCGCAGGAACAAATATCCCAGTTCAAACAACTACCCAAAGCGCAACAACAAGCACTTGCGACACAATATGGCGTAAACCTAAGCGAATTAAATCAAAACGTAAACAGCGAAAAAGTAACTAACCCACAAGTAGTAAGCTCACGCTCGGTAGACGACGCAGTAGTTACCGAGGTAGACAAAGGCCTAAGCAGCGCAACTGGCATGCAGTCAGATGGAGATGCCAAAAAAGAAGGCAAAAAAGCCCGCGTATTAAAACCATTTGGTTACGAACTATTTGCTGGTAGCCCATCTACCTTTGCGCCAGCAACCGACGTACCAGTACCAAGCGAATACGTATTAGGCCCAGGCGACACAGTAAAAGTACAACTATTTGGTAAAGAATATAAAAACTACGAACTAGCAGTAGACCGCAACGGCACAATAACCATGCCCGAAACCGGCCCAATGCAAGTAGTAGGCATGAGCTTTTCAGAATTTAAAAGTTTTATAAACGAGCAAATAGACCAAAAAGTAATAGGCGCAAAAGCCAACGTAACCATGGGTGAGCTACGCTCAATTCGCATATTTATATTAGGCGAAGCATACAAACCAGGTGCCTACACAGTTAGCAGCTTATCAAGCATAACCCATGCATTATTTGTGTCGGGCGGTATAACTGAGGTTGGCTCATTACGTAACATACAACTAAAACGCAAAGGCCGCGTAGTAACTACATTTGACCTATACGACCTACTATTAAAAGGCGATACATCAAACGACACCAACCTATTACCAGGCGATGTAGTATTTATACCACCAGTAGGCGAAACAGTCGGGATAGATGGCGAAGTAAAGCGCCCAGCAATATACGAGCTAAAACAAACCACCACAGCCCAGCAACTAATTAATTTAGCAGGTGGTTTATTAACAACAGCCTACCCAAATGCATCTAAAGTAGAAAGGCTACGCTCAGACGGTACCCGCACAGTGGTTGATTTAGACCTATCAAAAAGCAAAAACAAAAAAATTCAATTGCAATCAGGCGATATACTACGCGTATACTCAGTGCTTGATGAAATGGAAAACATAGTTAAGTTAGAAGGCCACGTACACCGCCCAGGCACATTTGCGTTTGAAACGGGCCTAAAATTAATAGACGTAATCCCCAGTATTACCGAACTAAAAGCCAACCCAGATTTAGAATACGGCATTATAGTGCGCGAAGAACCCAACATTCGTACATTGTCGGCCATACATTTCTCGTTAAAACAAGCGCTAACACAGCCAGAATCGAACGCAAATGTTGAATTGGCCCCACGCGACAAAATATACGTATTTGCGGCTGATCAAAGCCGTCAACTAAACGGCTTACTAAACCGCTTAAGGGCCCAAGCACGTTTAGACGAACCAGCCAAAACAGTTGACATAACCGGCCATGTACGTTACGCAGGTGAATACCCATTAACCGCCAACATGCAAGTACAAGACCTAGTAAAAGCCGCGTACGACCTTAAACTAGAAACCGATTTAGACTACGCCTTACTAAAGCGTAGAGACTTTGCAAAAAACATAACCGAATTTGATGTTATAAAACTAAACAATGCACAAGATTTAAGTAAAACACTGCAACCACAAGACAAGTTGTACGTGTTTTCAATAAACGGTAAACGCGACAGCATGTTTGCCGACTTAATAGCTGAAATTAAAAGCCAAACCAACAAACAAAACCAACAAAAATTGGTAAGCATAAATGGCCAAGTACGTTTTCCGGGTACATACCCACTAGCTGAAAACATGGCACTAGCCGACTTAATAGCAGCCGCAGGTGGCTTTACTGAATCAAGCTACATGATTACAGCAAACTTGAGCCGCTTTAAAACCAATTTAACGGATAGCTCAGAGTTTGAAATTATGCCAATAAGCATGGACGAGCAAAGCTTAAAAACAACAAAATTAGAGCCGCGCGATACTATTTCTATTCAAACAATACCAGAGTGGCGCGACCACGAAACGGTAACCTTAATGGGCGAATTTAAATTTCCTGGCACTTATGCAATTAATAAAGGTGAAACCTTAGCACAGCTTATAGAGCGAGCTGGCGGTTTTAGTGACAAAGCCTTTGTCGATGCAAGCATATTTACCCGCAGCTATTTAAAAGAAAAAGAACAAGTATTATTGAACGATGCCGAGCGTAAATTGCGCCGCGAGCTTGTTTCTAGCCAAATAAACGCAGGTGATTCGCAAAATGCAGAAACTGTATTGGCACTGCTATCGCAGCTAGAAGCCACTAAAGCCTCTGGCAGAATGATAATTAATAAACAACAAATGCTAGATTTTACAACATCGGTAAAACTGCGTGACGGCGACACATTAATAGTGCCGCAAATAAACCAAGCTGTATCTATTATTGGTGAGGTATATGCACCAACAGCCCAAGTACATAACAACGGCTGGAGCCTAGACGACTACATAGACGCAGCAGGCGGCTTTAACCAACTAGCCGAAAGCAGTGACGTATATATAATAAAAGCAAATGGCCGAGTAGTTTCTAATACGGGGTGGTTTGGCTTTGATACAAGCATAGCGCCAGGCGACACTATAGTTGTACCAACAAATGTAGACCCAATACCAGCGCTAACAATATGGAAAGAAGTAACCAGTATTATTTATCAGTCAACTGTAGCGGTTGCCGCCGTAGCAGCCTTATAAGTGAGTGGTAAATAACTATGGATAAAGAATTAGAATACCGCCTAGCACGTATAGAAGACAAACTAACAAGCCAAATGGCGAATGGCATAGATAGCGACTTTGCCTACCAAAGTGCGGATGACGAAATTGATTTGCGCGAACTCTGGAGCATAATTTGGGCGGGGCGTATAAAAATAATCGCCATTACCGCAATATTTGCTATTGCATCAGTAATATATGCGCTCTCGCTACCGAATATGTATAAATCGGAAATGATATTGGCACCAGCTCAAACCGATAATAAAGGCGGCATGGGCGCGCTGGCTGCGCAGTATGGCGGCTTGGCTGCTATGGCGGGTATTAATCTAGGTGGTGGCGATAACAGCAGAATAGACCAAGCGGTTGAATTAATGAAAAGCTGGCCGTTTTTAGAGGCGTTTTGGCAACAACATAATTTAAAGCCACAAATTATGGCGGTAAAAGGTTGGGATAAAAAAAATAATAGGCTAATTTATGACACCGATATTTACAACCCCGAAACTAAAGCATGGGCTATGGAAGTCGATGAAGGTGAAGAGCCAGAGCCTACCAGCTACGAAACGTATAAAGAACTTAGCAAAATGCTGAGTATATCGCACGATGCTAAAAGTGGCATGCTAACTATAGCAATAGAGCATTATTCACCACCAATTGCTTTTAAATGGGTAGGATTGTTAAAAGAAGAAATTAATAGCTTTTATCAACAACAAGATATGCAGGAAGCCCACAAAAATATTAATTATTTGAAAGCTAAAATAGCTGAAACCAACATTACCGAAATGCAATCTGTTTTTTACAACATGATAGAAAGCCAAACTAAAACCCTTATGCTAGCCGAGGTTAGCGAACAATATTTGATCAAAACTATTGTGCCAGCCAAAGTGCCTGAAAAAAAATCAAAGCCTAAGCGTGCATTGTTTTGTGTATTAGGGGTAATGTTAGGCGGCATGTTTAGTATAGCTTTTGTGCTTGTTCGTCACTTTGTGAAAAATATAGAGTAGTAAATTAATGAAAGTATTAACAGTATTTGGTACACGGCCTGAAGCGATAAAAATGGCGCCACTTGTTCATGCTTTATCAGGTGATAAACGTTTTGAAGCAAAAGTATGTGTAACGGCTCAACATCGCGAAATGCTTGATCAAGTGCTAGAGCTATTTAATATAACGCCAGATTACGATTTGAATTTAATGAAAGCAGGCCAAACCTTGCCAGAAGTTACTAGCCGTATCTTGTTAGAACTAACCCCAGTGTTAAAGGAGTTTAAGCCTGATGTCGTACTTGTTCATGGCGATACCGCAACTACCTTTGCTACTAGCTTAGCCGCTTATTATGAGCAAATTGCGGTAGGACATGTCGAAGCTGGTTTACGCACTGGTAATATTTATTCACCATGGCCGGAAGAGGCAAACCGGAAATTGACGGGCGCTTTAACCAAATTTCACTTTGCGCCAACGGATACCTCAAGAGCTAACCTTCTAAAAGAAAACTACTCTCCTGACAATATATATATAACGGGTAATACGGTTATAGATGCGTTGTTACTTGTTAAACAACAAATAGAAACAAATCAAGAATTAAGTAAGCAATTAGCTGCACAGTTTCCAATGTTAGACGCTGACAAAAAATTAATTCTAGTCACAGGGCATAGGCGAGAAAGCTTTGGTGGCGGTTTTGAACGTATTTGTCAAGCGTTAGCACAAACAGCTAAAGCCCATCCAGATTGCCAAATATTATACCCAGTACATTTAAACCCTAATGTGCAAGAGCCGGTAAAACGTATTTTATCGGGCGTTAATAACGTGCATTTAATAGAGCCTCAACAATATTTGCCATTTGTATACCTAATGAATCAAGCGCATATTATTTTAACTGACTCAGGTGGTATTCAAGAAGAGGCTCCATCGTTGGGTAAACCTGTATTAGTTATGCGTGAAACCACAGAAAGGCCAGAAGCTGTAGAAGCGGGGACCGTCAAATTGGTTGGCACAGATGTCGACTTGATAGTCAGCGAAGTAACGAAGCTATTAGAAAATGAAAAATATTACAATGAAATGAGCTTTGCCCATAACCCGTATGGCGATGGTAAAGCTTGCGTAAAAATATTAGACGCTTTAGCTGCTGGTTAAATTATATTTTGTGAGACGGGAATTTCGTTGAAACGCACAACACTGAATAAATAAGAACGTCATTCCCGCGCAGGCGGGAATCTCAAAAAAAACAGGATTTATATGTCATTCGAAACCATATCAGTAATAGGTTTAGGCTATATTGGCCTACCAACTGCCGCGATGTTTGCATCTCGCAAGAAAAAAGTAATTGGTGTAGACGTTAATCAACACGCAGTTGACACCATTAATAAAGGTGAAATTCATATTGTTGAGCCAGACTTAGATATGATAGTTCACGCTGCGGTAACAGAAGGCTACTTAAAAGCGGTTACCACGCCAGAACCAGCCGAAGCATTTTTAATTGCCGTGCCAACGCCATTTTTACCTACTGAAAACGAAGGTGATATTCCTGCCCCTGATTTAAAGTATATTCAAGCAGCAGCACAAGCTATAGCGCCAGTGTTGAAAAAGGGTGACCTTGTTATTCTTGAATCAACTTCCCCCGTTGGTGCAACTGAGCAAATGGCCGAGTGGCTTGCACAAGCTAGAGCAGATTTAAGTTTTCCGCAACAAGCGGGTGAGCAGTCAGACATTCGAGTGGCCCATTGTCCAGAACGAGTTTTACCAGGGCATGTAGTGCGTGAATTAGTTGAAAATGACCGTGTAATAGGTGGTATGACTTCTCTGTGCTCTGAAAAAGCAATCGAGTTATACAAAACTTTTGTGCAAGGTGAATGTGTTACAACTAATGCCCGCACTGCTGAAATGACTAAGTTAACTGAAAACTCGTGCAGAGATGTACAAATCGCCTTTGCAAATGAACTTTCCATTATTTGTGACAAGTTAGACATTAACGTGTGGGAGCTTATTTCTCTGGCTAACCGCCACCCACGTATTAATATTTTGCAACCTGGCCCTGGTGTTGGTGGCCACTGTATAGCGGTAGATCCTTGGTTTATTGTTTCAAAAACACCAGAGCAAGCGCAATTAATTCATACAGCCCGTAAAGTAAATGATGCTAAGCCTGAATGGGTGATAAACCAAGTTAAATTAGCTGTAGCGGATTTTTTACAATCAAACCCAAACAAAACAGCAATAGATGTAACTATATCTTGTTATGGTTTAGCGTTTAAACCAGACATAGATGATTTGCGAGAAAGTCCAGCATTAGTTATTACGCAAAAAGTGGCGGAGTTCCACAATGGCAGTGTTCTTGCGGTAGAGCCAAATGTACAATCGCTCCCAACTAATTTAAAAAATATAAAACTTGTAGATTTAGAAAATGCTTTAATTACGGCTGATATTCATGTTTTGTTAGTTGACCATCAAGAATTTAGATCTAAGACCCTAAGTTTACCGTATTTGGTTGACACAAAAGGAGTATGGTAATGAAACCTATTTTGCCATTAATAGGCCGTAATGAAGCGTTATTTAAGCAAGACATTGCTAACAATGAAACTAAATTGTTGGACGTTGTATCTAAATCAAAGTTTTTAATTTTAGGTGGAGCGGGCTCGATTGGCCAAGCAGTAACGAAAGAAATATTTAAACGTAATCCTGAAAAACTCCATGTTGTCGATATTAATGAAAATAATATGGTTGAATTAGTTCGAGACATTCGAAGTTCGTTTGGTTATATAAATGGTGACTTTCAAACATTTGCTTTAGATATTGGTTCTGTTGAATATGACGCTTTCATAAATGCTGATGGCGAATATGACTACGTACTTAATCTATCGGCATTAAAACATGTTCGAAGTGAAAAAGATCCTTTCACTTTGATGCGCATGATTGACGTTAATATCTTCAATACCGAAAAAACCATGAAGCAAGCTGCTGAAAATGGCTCAAAAAAATATTTTTGTGTTTCAACTGATAAAGCGGCAAACCCTGTAAATATGATGGGTGCCTCAAAACGGATAATGGAAATGTTTTTAATGCGCCGTAGTGCTGATATTGCTATTTCTACAGCGCGGTTTGCAAATGTTGCATTTTCTGATGGCTCACTATTACATGGCTTTAACCAGCGTATTCAAAAACAGCAGCCGATTGTTGCCCCTCGTGATATCAAACGTTATTTTGTTACACCGCAGGAGTCTGGCGAACTTTGTTTGATGTCGTGTATATTCGGTGAAAACCGTGACATATTTTTTCCAAAATTGAGTGAAGCACTGCACTTAATTACTTTTGCTGATATTGCTGTTAAACATTTAGAAAGTTTAGGCTATGAACCTTATCTATGCAGTACAGAAGGAGAAGCTAGGCAGTTAGCCCGTTCATTACCGAAACAAGGTAAATGGCCATGCCTCTTTACCGATAGTGACACTACAGGTGAAAAAGATTTTGAAGAGTTTTTTACTGATAATGAAACATTAGATATGAAACGTTTTGAAAATTTAGGTGTTATTAAAAATGAACCTATGTTTGATGCGGAATTAGTTAGTGAATTTGAAGAAAAAATTGCGACATTAAAGCAAGATAAAGCTTGGACTAAAGAACAATTAGTGCAACTTTTCTTTAAAATGCTCCCTGATTTCGGCCATAAAGAAACTGGTAAATACTTAGATAGTAAAATGTAAGGTTAGTCATAATGCATAAAGAGCTTATAGATTTAGTTAAAGACATTTATAAAACTGATGACTTTATACCATTGCATGCACCTAGTTTTAATGGCAATGAACAAGAATACGTTAGCAATACAATATCAAGCACATTTGTGTCGAGCGTTGGTCAGTATGTAGATGACTTTGAACGCAAAATTGAAAGCTATACGGGTAGCCCTAAAGCTGTTGCAACTGTAAACGGCACTGCTGCTTTGCACACTGCATTACACATGGCTGGCGTTCGGGCTGGTGATTTGGTTATTACACAAGCACTTACCTTTGTGGCTACTTGCAATGCATTGCATCATATGGGTGCTGAGCCTTTATTTGTAGATGTATCTCGCACAACTCTAGGCTTGTGCCCGAAGGCGCTAGATTTATATTTGCACGAAAACGCTGAGTTAACTGATATTGGCTCAATTCACAGGGCTACGAAGCAAACTATTAAAGCTGTTGTGCCGATGCATACATTTGGGCACCCAGTTGAATTAGATGAACTTATTGAGGTGTGCAAAAAATGGAAGCTCGCACTAATTGAAGATGCCGCTGAAAGTTTGGGGTCTTTTTATAAAGGAAAACATACAGGCACCTTTGGTACTTTTGGCGCAATTAGTTTTAATGGCAATAAAGTAATTACCACAGGCGGCGGTGGCATGGTACTTTGTAATAGCTTGGAACAAGGTAACAAAACCAAACACATAACAACAACAGCAAAAGTACCTCATCCATACGAGTTTTACCACGATGAAGCTGGTTTTAACTATAGGTTACCCAATTTAAATGCAGCACTAGGCTGCGCACAAATGGAAGTACTTGATAGTTACCTTAAATCTAAACGACAAATCGCAAATATATATCAAGAATTTTTTGCTAAGTCTGACTATCAATTTGTAAAAGAGCCCGATTATGCGAAATCCAATTATTGGTTAAATGCAATCTTATGTCCGTCTGAGCAAGCCCGTTATGAATTTTTGGTTGAAACTAATAATAATGGCGTAATGACAAGACCTATTTGGAAGCTCATGCATAGATTACCAACCTATAAAGATGCTATGCGAGGGGATTTGTCTAACTCAGAGTTCTTCGAAGCACACCTTGTTAATTTACCCAGTTCGCCGATAAGCAATGTTTAAGATGTTAAAAAAAATTGCCGTTTTTACCGGAACAAGAGCCGAATATGGCTTGCTTTATTGGTTGATGAAGGATATTCAAGCGGACCCAGAACTGCAATTGCAACTACTTGTTACAGGTATGCATTTATCCCCAGAATTTGGAGAAACCTATCATCAAATTGAAAAAGATGGATTTCAAATAGATGAGAAAATTGAAATACTTTTATCATCTGATAGCCCAGTTGGTACCGCAAAAAGTATGGGGTTAGGTGTTTTAGGCTTTGCAGATGCTTTATCGCGCTTGCAGCCTGATCTTTTAGTTGTTCTTGGTGATAGGTTCGAAGCACTAGCTGCAGCGCAAACATCTATGATTTTAAGAATTCCGGTTTTTCATTTGCACGGCGGGGAAATAACTGAAGGCGCTTATGATGATGTTATTAGGCATGCAATTACAAAATTAAGCTACTTACATGGCACGTCAACTGAAGAGTACAGGCAAAGAGTTATTCAATTGGGCGAAAACCCTAATAGAGTAAGGAATATAGGCGCAATTGGACTTGACCACTTGCAAAGGACTGAGTTTATGACGGTCCAAGAAATTTCAGATAGTTTGCGGTTTGAATTAAATCAATCTTATTTTTTGGTAACGTATCACCCTGTAACATTGGGTGAGGAGCCGCCGGAGGAAAGCTTCAAGGCACTATTAGAAGCGTTGGACCGATGTAAAGATCACCAAGTGATATTAACATACCCTAATGCAGATGACGGGGGGAGGCGAATTATTCCTCTTTTAGAAGATTACGCGATACAGAATCCCAATCGAGTGTGTGCGATACCTTCACTAGGGCAAAAAAGGTATTTGAGTGCAGTCAAACATGCTTGTGCTGTCATAGGAAACTCATCTAGTGGGATTATTGAGGTGCCATCATTTAACGTACCTACAATAAATATTGGTGTTAGACAAAAAGGGCGTTTATGCGCAGATAGTGTTTTCCATTGCGAAGCAAACGTTGAGGACATTAGTAGAGCCATTGGCTTGGCTACTGGTGTAAACTTAAAAGCTCCAGGTAACAAAGTGAATAACCCTTATGGATCGGGCAATGCAAGTAAACAAGTGATCGAAATGATAAAAAAAACTAACTTTGAGCCTTGTAAAACTTTTTATGACCTAGGTAAATAATATGACTTTAATTATTGCAGAAGCTGGTGTTAACCATAATGGTAATAAGGAACTAGCATTTTCATTGGTCGATGCTGCATATCATGCAGGTGCAGACATTGTAAAATTTCAGACTTTTAAAGCTAAAAACTTAGTAACCGAGGATGCAAAACAAGCTGATTATCAATTAACTAATACGCAAAAAGAAGAAACGCAAATGGCAATGTTGAGTAGACTTGAGTTGTCATACGATGCACATCACGAATTGGTCGAATATTGTCAATCACTTGGTATTGAGTTTCTATCTACAGCATTCGACATCGAGAGTTTGGACTTTTTAGTCAATGACCTCAAACTATCCACTTTAAAGTTACCGTCAGGTGAAATCACTAATGCACCATTAGTACTGGAGCACGCAAAGACAAAGTGCGATTTGATCGTTTCGACTGGAATGGCAAACTTGGCCGAAATCGAGCTTGCGTTAGGTGTCATTGCGTTTGGTTATACCCGTGGCGATAGTCACGAGCCTTCTGTTAGTGCATTTCAAGAGGCCTATGCTTCTGTGGAAGGACAGAAAGCATTAAAAGAAAAAGTGACAATTTTACATTGCACGACCGAATATCCAGCACCAATGGCTGAGATAAACTTACGTGCAATGGATACACTACGAGACGCTTTTGAATTGCAAGCTGGTTATTCAGACCACAGCGAGGGTATTACAATACCGATAGCCGCTGTCGCTCGAGGTGCGGTGTTAATAGAGAAACATTTTACCTTAGACAAAAACATGGAAGGTCCAGATCACAAAGCGTCGCTTGAGCCACAGGAATTGAAAGGTATGGTGGACGCAATCAGAAATGTGGAAAGAGCTTTGGGCAGTGGAGTTAAGTCTCCAACTGTTTCTGAAGTCAAAAACAAAGCAGTTGCAAGAAAGAGTATCGTGGTCGCCAAACCGTTGAAGAAAGGCCAAGTTATTAAAGACGACGATATAGTCGTAAAAAGGCCGGGTACAGGGGTCGCTCCAACCAAGTTTTGGCAGGTAATCGGGAGTATAGCTTCCAAAGATTTTGAGGCGGGAGAGCTTTTTGTTGAATAATGACAAAAAGCCTCTGGTTTTAATTGGGGGGGGGGGGCATGCATCGGTTTTACTCGATATTTTGCTAAAGCAAAACAGAACCGTTCTTGCCGTAATAAGCCCTACAGATATTGCGCAAAGGAGTATATTCTCAGGGCTAAGGCACCTCAAAGAGGATGCTGACATAAATGAGTTTACGACAGACTCTGTGTTATTGGTAAATGGTATCGGTTCGACACCTGGCTCGAATGTTCGACGAAAAGTAGCCGAATACTTTACAATGCTTGGCTTTCATTTTGAGACTATTGTTGCACATAACGCAGAGGTGTCCGTATATGCAAATGTCGCTGAAGGTGCGCAAATATTGCATAGTGCAACTATCCAAGCGGGCGTTGAGGTCGGAGCACAAAGTATTATTAATAGTTGTGCTTTGGTAGAGCATGACTGTCGTATAGACGAATTTTGTCATGTAGCCCCAAACTCAACATTATGTGGTCAAGTATCTTTAGAAAAAGATTGCTTTATTGGAGCTGGTGCAGTCGTCATTCCATCTGTTAATATAGGTGCAAGTACTGTAATAGGAGCTGGAGCAATAATTAATAAAAATGTGGACAGTAAAACCACAATTTACCCAGCAAAATCTGTAACAAAACAACGAAAATAAAAAAGGTATGGCATGAGTCATTGTTGGCAAAATACTCTTATCTTAGAAACGAGCTCAATTAAACAGGCGCTTGAAGCCATTAATAATGAGGCATTGAGAGTAGCGATAGTTGTTGATGAAGAAAATAGGTTAAAAGGTACTCTAACGGATGGCGATGTTCGCAGAGGGCTATTAAACGAAATTACAATTTCGGAACCCGTTTCTGCAGTGATGAACAGTAATCCGGTAGTGGCATTTGAAACTTCGTCAAAAGAACAAGTTGTTGAATTAATGGAAGAAAATCAAATATTGTCGATACCACTCATTAATTCAGAAAGAGAAGTTGTTGGGCTCGAAACACTTTATGGCTTATTGCGCAAAGAGCGATATGACAATCCTGTATTCTTAATGGCGGGAGGGTTTGGCACTCGACTAAGACCACTCACTGATAATTGCCCCAAACCACTGTTAAAAGTTGGTGAAAAACCAATTCTAGAGACTCTGCTACTAAGTTTTATTAACGCAGGGTTTCACAACTTTTATATTTCAACCCATTACCTTCCTGAAATGATTAGAGAATATTTTGGAAATGGTGAAAAGTGGGGAGTAACCATAAATTATGTATATGAAGAAAAGCCTCTAGGCACCGGTGGCGCACTTGGATTATTGCCAAAAAGTTTACCGGATTTGCCAGTAATTATGATGAATGGTGATATTTTAACTAAAGTAGACGTTGAGCGACTCCTTAATTTCCACAATTTAAATAATGCCAATGCAACCATGTGCGTTCGCGAATACGAATACAAAGTACCTTTCGGAGTAATTGAAAATGAGGGAAATGAAATTAAAAGTATGGTTGAAAAACCGACACATCGATTTCATGTGAATGCGGGCATATATGTTGTCAGTCGCAAAATAATAGATAGTGTCTTACCGAATGAAATAATTGATATGCCGACACTATTAGAAAGACACCTGGGCAACAAAATTTTGATGTTTCCTTTCTATGAGTACTGGTTAGATATTGGTCGAATGGATGACTTTGAGCGAGCTCAAGTAGATATTTTAAGTTTAGGTTTGTAACGTCATGATTCAGAAAAAAATTCTTGGGGTTATTCCCGCACGAGCGGGAAGCAAGCGCTTGCCGGGGAAGAATGTAAAGGAATTAGCGGGCAAGCCTTTAATTCAGTGGACAATCGAAGCGGCCCTTGGTTCTGGTGTTTTAGATGATACTATTGTAAGCACTGATGACGCCGATATTTTAGAGCTTTCGAAGACCTTGGGGTGTGAAGCTCCATTTTTACGTCCAGTCAATTTAGCGGGTGATGAAAGCTCATCGATTAGCGTTGTTCTTCACGCCCTAGATTATTTCGAACAACAGGGCGTTGTTTATGAATACATTATGCTTTTACAGCCGACCTCTCCATTGAGAACGGCCAAACATATCTCAGATTCGGTCTCTTATTTAGATCAAAAAAATGCAGATGCGGTAATTTCGGTTTGTGAAATGGAACATTCTCCTTTGTGGTCCAACGTCTTGGAAGATGACTGTAATATGGACTCCTTCCTAGCAGATGAAATAAAGAACAAACGAAGTCAAGACCTCCCTACACATTATCGTTTAAACGGAGCCCTCTATCTTGTAAATGCAAAAAGACTAAGAGAAGAAAAGTCATTTTTGTTATCGGGTAATAACTTTGCTTTCAAAATGGAGCAAAATTGTTCTGTGGATATAGACGAGTATTTAGACTTCGTCATTGCTGAAACTATTATTAAAAAAGAGGAACAGAATGCCTAACATTCTAATTGTCGGAGCGGGACAACTAGGTAGTCGTCATTTACAGGGGGCTGTTCAAAGCGAATTGGCCCTAAATATTGTCGTAGTCGACCCTTCTTCCGATTCTTTGGCAGTGGCCAAAAGCAGAGCTGAAGAGATCGAGTTAGGCAATCCGAAAACTGCTGTCGAGTATATAAACGCCGTGAGTCAAGGTTCTGAATTTGATGTCGTGATCATAGCGACAACCGCAAATATCCGTTATCGGGTTTTCAAAGACCTCGTTGACGCCTGCCAGATCAAGAATGTTGTATTCGAAAAAGTGTTGTTTCAAAAAGCTGCCGAATATGAGTTAGCAGAAAGCTTGTTGAGGGAAAACAATATTAAAGCATGGGTCAATTGTCCGAGACGTCAAAACGCAACTTATCAAAGTTTGTTGTCTTTAGTTGAAAATGAAACTTCGTTTGACATGACGGTTTCCGGTAATAGCTGGGGCTTAGCATGTAACGGCATCCATTTTGTCGACCTATTTGCATACTTATCAGGAACTACCGAGATTACCCTCTTTCCGAAACTTTGTGACAAATCAGTGATGGAAAGTAAAAGGTCCGGGTTTTATGAGGTTCTCGGCACAATCGAATGCAAATCGTCAAATGACAAGAACATGATATTGAGTTGTGACGACGGTGATTCGATCTCCGTAAACGTTGAAATTCGTACTCCTAATTTTACAATACTGATACAAGAAACGGCAGGTAAACTAACGATTGAAAGAAATGGTGAACGCGTGGAAACACAATTTAAGGCGGTGTTCCAAAGTCAGTTAACTCACGTGTTAATCGAAGACATTATCAAGACTCAAAGCTGTAAACTGACGACTTTCTCTGATTCGAAAAGTCTTCACGTGCCATTCATTAACACAATAAAAACGCATCTTGAAAATTCGTTGAATAAGCAATTTGAAGCTTGTCCAATAACTTAGGCTTATAGGAATTAATATGATCTGGTTGATCGGTGCTGGCGGCATGTCAGTTGACTACGTAAAAGTTTTAGCGGCGCAAGAACAAGAATTCAAAGTGATTGGAAGAAGCGAAAGCTCTGCAACTACTTTCGAAGAAAAGACGGGTCAAAAAGTTGTGGTTGGAGGAGTGGAAAAGTATTTGGAAACCTCTCCACAAAAACCTGATGCAGCAATTGTAAGTGTGGGTATAGATCAGCTGTACAATACAACAATGATGCTCTTAGAGTATGGTGTTGACAAGATTCTAGTAGAAAAGCCTGGGGCAAAAAAAGTTGAAGAAATACGCATGTTGGCTAATTTAGCTAGGGAGAAGAATTCAAAAGTCTTTATTGCATATAATAGAAGATTTTATGCCAGCGTGTGTAAACTTAAAGAAAATCTAATGGCTGAAGGCGGAATTACGTCATTTAATTTTGAGTTTACAGAGTGGGCACATGTAATTGAAACGTTAAATAAACCGAAAGATGAATTATCTAACTGGTTTCTGGCTAACTCTACACACGTAGTCGATTTAGCATTCCATTTAGGTGGTAAACCCAGGGAGCTTTCATCGTATGTCGGTGGTGAATTAGAATGGCATCCATCAGGTGCTGTATTTTCAGGCGCAGGAATAAGTGTGCATGGCGCATTATTCAATTATATGGCTAATTGGAGTTCCGCTGGTCGCTGGAGTCTCGAGTTTTTAACAAAAAAAAGTAGGTACTATTTAAAACCAATGGAGAAAATACAAAGGCAACTTAATGGAACAATAAAAATAGAGCCTGTTGAAATTGAATCTCAATTAGATGATGAATTTAAACCAGGGTTATATCTGCAGACAAAGGCGTTTCTTGAAGGTGATTCAGAAAATCTTTGCCATATAGATGAGCATGTTGAGAGTATGACCTTCTATCAAAAGATAGCAAATTATTAGTCCCTGTTTATTTTGATTTAGCTATTTTTTGAAAGATAGCAATTCTTGAGGCCAATCTTTTTGATGAAAGTTTTAAATTTAGTTTCTCGCTATAAAAACGGGAACTTGAACTCGTTTGCAATTATCTCAACACTAAGTGTTGCCAATGCGGTCTTTCCATTTCTGTTGTTACCAATATTGACTAATGAACTTGAGCAAAGTGAGTTTGGAATGTTGGTTATAATGGAAGCATTTTTGGCTTTGTTGGCTCCATTGATTCATTGCTCATTAGGGGGGCTACTTGTCGAATATTATAGGTTAGAAAAAGAAGATTTTAAATCGTATTTATTCAATACACTATTATTGGCTCTTCCATTTTTTTTACTAGCAATGTTAATAACAAATATCTTCGCAGAATTTTTTGTAGATATATTTGGAGCAAATAGAGGTTGGTTGCTTATATTGCCGATACTTTGCTTTATAAATGTTGTAAACCAAATAACCGTGGTACTGTTTCAATGTCAGAAAAAGTATGGCCTTTTTGGTTTGTTTTTGCTTGGGCCAAATCTGTTAACTTTCATAATCACGTTAATTTTACTAAATAACACAGGCTTGGGTTGGGAGTCAAAGTTGTATGCGATGCTTGGTGTCGCAAGTGTTTATTCGATGTTTTCCATTTACATTGTTTTACGCGAATCTGACAAGCATAGGTTTTTGAATTTAGCAACAGTAAAAAGTAATTTAGCTTATACAATGCCTTTATTGCCCCATACCCTGATGGCAGCTTTGTATTTTATGTCGGACAGATTAATATTATCTAACATGTTAGGTGCGGAGGCGGTTGCAATTTATGCGAGTGGTTTACAACTTGCATTGATCATGTCTGTTTTGCAGAACTCCCTCAGTAAGGCATGGTCTCCATTTGTTATAAAGTACTTAAGCAAAACTTCCGATGAGAATCAGCTTTGTCCTGTTGCATTGAAAAAAATGCGTAAATATATGTTTTTAGCATGTTTTTTTGTTGTTTTAGCGGCTTTGTTTGTCTCAGTTTCTATTTGGTATTTAGTTGATATATTGTTGCCTCCACAATATCAAGAAGCTAAATATACGGGTGTAATTTTGGTAATAGGGTTTATGTTTCTAGGATTCTACAAAATATTCTCGCCAATACTTTGGTACTTTAAAAAGACTTCACAACTGTCAAAGGTCACTACTGTAGTATTTGTTTTGAATATAGTCTTTAACCTTATGTTCATTCCCCAATTTGGTATAATCGGTGCGAGCATTTCAACACTTTCATGTCTGTTTTTGCAATTTGCATTGACACAGATGTATATAGAGCAAACTTTAAAGAGTAACTTGGTAAAGGCCTAACTTCGCTAATGAAAAACAATTTGTATTTGATAATTCAACCGCTGCAATATCTGCAAGCTTTAGAATTAGTAGACAGGAACGAATTTAATACTTTGTTCGTCCTTAAAACAGGCGCTATTGATCAAATGAAAAGGTTAGTAAACGAAAGTGATTGGGATCGCGTTGTTTGGGTAAACTTCTCAGGGACCGTGTTAGATATTATTAAAAATATTGTTTTTGTGAAAAGTATATTGGAAGAGTTTCGTGGCATAGAAAAGCTGGTTGTAAGTTCATTTTATAATGAATTTGTAAACTGTTTAGCTAACGGTTTGCAATCAAAAGAATTAATCCTCTTAGAAGATGGAAATGCGACACTATTACTAGAACATGGGGTTAAATATAATTCTTTTAGGTTCAAGATTAAAAAGGTATTTACTTTTATCTTTGGGTTCAATGTTCAACCTATGAGCAAAGTGAATTTATATCTTTTAAAGAGAAAAAACGTTATAGACTTACCAAGTTTTGCTAAAAATGCATATTATTTTGACTTTAAACGTTTGAAAAAGCGGTTAACAGCTTTTCAAAGGTCAGATAAAGTTTGTTTTATAAGTTCTGCATTTATAAATGCAGGAATTATGAAGAAAAGTAATTATATTAACTTTTTAAAAGAAGTAATTAACGTTTACCCGTCTAAAACGTTTGAAATAGTTTTACACCGATTCGATAATGCAGAAGACTTTTCAAGTTTACTAGAACTTGACAATGTATTTATAACAGAATCTACAGGACCCATTGAGTTAATGTTCAATAAAAATAAATCTTTACCATCTAAAGTCATTTCCGCTGGGTCCGGTGCGACAGAGACTTTAGAAACTATTTACGGAATAAAAGTTGAAGTAGTTCTACCTCATTTAAAATGGGTCGAAGAAGAGTTTCATCAGCAAATGAATATTATGGTTTCCCATTTCAACAAACATCACATTGTTAGTCGGCTTTAGGATATAAAATGATAAGATTAATTCGATTTATACGAGTAAAGTATATAAGGGCTCTGCAGTTTATCTGGAGGTTTAAAGTAAAGTGGTTAGCGAAAAAATGCGGTAGTAAGATATATGTTGGTAATTCGTCCACAGTAAATAAAAACACTGAGCTTGGTAATTATTTTAGTACAAATGGTCTTGTAGTGAGAGGGGAAGGTTGTGTTTCGTTCGGTGATTATGTGCACACTGGCCAGGAATTACTCGTAATTACCAGTAACCACAATTTTAAAACGGCGACAATTTTACCCTACGACGACACCCATGAATTAAAAAATATTATCGTTGAGGATGCAGTATGGATTGGGGACAGAGTTACAATAATTGGTAATGTTGTGATTGGAGAAGGCGCAATTATACAAGCTGGTAGCGTAGTTGTTACAGACATACCAAAATTAGCGATAGCAGGTGGGAACCCTGCAAAAGTTTTTAAGTATCGAGATGAAAATCACTATTTCGAGCTAAAGTCTGAAAATAAATTTCTTACATTCTAAGTTTTGATTTCGTGATAGATAATAAATTAACGTCATTTAAATTGGCCAATTACTCTTTTAAGACTTATGTTTTCTATTTGAGTATTCTCTGGATGTTCGTCAATTATGGTGGCGGAGGAGACAATCCATATAGTGGCTCAGGTGTTCGTTGGTTATTAATAACGATACCGTTATTGGCCTTTATTGCGATAAGCTCAGCATTAATTTTGTTTAGGATGAGAATAAACGCTAGCGCACCAAATAAGTTTCTAATTTGTTATCTATTCTTTTGTAGTGTTGTTGCTTTTCTAAATGCAGATATAAAACACTTCGCAGAGGTGTTCCGTTGGGTCATTCCTTTGATTCTTGTTATACATTTTCGATTAACAGTCAGTCTGAAATTTATTAACTTTCTCTATTGCTTTGCGATATTTGCTGTAGTTATTACGTATGTCCCTAATGTTTCAGAGTTTGGATATTTACCCGGGCAAACGATATTAAATTTGCATCAAGGGATGTGGTGGAGGGTGTCTATTTGGAACTACGTCACTCCACCGTATTCTGCCGCATTTTCTGTTATAGTTTTCTTTGCTAATTATTTTTTAAATAAAGGTAAATCAAGATATTTTTTCTATTTGATAAGTCTTTATTTTTTGATGCTTAGTGGCAGTCGCACTAGCTATTTCATTTTTATTTATTGTTTTATTGTCGCAGAATTATTTAGTAAGAAAGGCTTGGTATACAACATGAAGTTCATAATGATACCAATGTTAGGTGCAGGTTTATTATTTATTTTACAAGTAAGTGCGGATTTAATCCCTTTTTTGGGCATAAAGAATGAAATTTTTAATAGTGTTGTCTTAAGGAATGCTGAAGCAGGAGGTGACGCAACTAACCTTTCATCTAGGCTCATCATTATAGTTGAGCAAATAAGTATGGTACTTGATAAAGGTGCGATTAGCATTCTTGGTTTGGGTTCTTCGATATATGCTTCTCCAAATTGGACCTCAAATGGCGGGTTCATGGGGCAAACAACGGATTCCTATTTAACGCACTTGTTATTTCGAGACGGCATTGCAGTCATTTTTCTAGTATTTTCGTTTATTGCCTTGTTTAAAAATGCTATGCAAGAACGAAACTTTTTTGCATTCATAGTGTTAAACGCGTTGTTGTTTTATACAATCGGCTATGGTGCGTGGCTGAATATGACAAGCCCAGTATTCTTGTTGTATGTTGGCTGTTTGTTTAAACGTAAGATTATAAATCCTAGTCCAAATTAATATGGGTCTTATTGTTTTTAGACCTTTCATATGTGTTTTGTGGTCAGAGTAAGGTTTATCTAGTCTATTTAGATTAAGTTTCCGACGAAGAAAATGAGGTGGCTACTTTTAGTAGGAGGTTTTAATTTCCTCAACTTCCGCTTTTACGATTAAATTAAGAGGAAATTATTTTTGGGGTTATTGACGTGAAAAAGTGTTTAGTTGTTACTGCTGCGTTTTATCCAGCATATAAGTATGGTGGGCCTGTAAGGAGTTTAAAAAATTTAGTTGATTCTTTAGGGGGGGAATTAGACTTTAAGGTTGTAACATCTGATAGAGATATGGGGGATACCAATAGCTTCGATGGTATTAATGTGAATAGTTGGAATAATAAATATAACAATATTCCAGTATTTTATTGCGCCCCTGAATATTCCTTTTTAAAGCTTTTTAAAGAAGTATTTAAAAAAAGTGACTTTGATATTTTATACATTAACAGTTTCTTTGACACCAAATTCTCTATTCTGATTCACCTACTCGTTTGGTTAAATTTAATTAAATGCGAAAACATAATTTTGGCTCCTCGTGGCGAATTGACTGAAGGTGCTATGAGTTTTAAAAGACTAAAAAAGTTATGTTATGTGTTTTTATTCAGGTTAATGCGACTGGAAAAGAAAATAAAGTTTCATTTCACTTCGACTGAAGAGTTTGTTGAATCTAAGCGCTTTATAAATATTGAAAAGTATAAAATTGCGCCAAATATGCATGCCGCAATTCCGAATTATACAAGGAAAAGTAAAGTTAAGGGGGAGCTGGAGCTAATTTTTCTTTCCAGAATATCTCCCAAGAAAAATTTGGAATTTTTGATATCAGCTTTAAAGGAGGTTAATGAAGGGAAAATAACGTTTACTATCGCTGGAACGATTGATGATGCCGACTACTGGAAGGAATGCCAAGCGAAGTTGTCAACTTTGCCAGCAAACATAAATGTAAGGTTTTTGGGACCTATAAATAGGATTCAAGTAAGGCATGAATTGGGAAATAGTCATTTATTTGTCCTTCCTACTTACAACGAAAATTATGGGCACTCGATTGTAGAAGCCATGGTGAGCTCAAACTTGTTGTTAATATCAGATCAGACACCATGGAGTAAAGTGCAGAACTGTGGCAGCTTCGTAGGTAAGTTAGACAATGTTGAATATTTCTCAAACGCAATTCGAACAGTTTTGCGAATGAATGAAGCTGAGTTTAACGAAAAAACTTTTACGACTTTTGAATATTGCAAAAACTGCCTCGACGATAACGAAGTAAAAGTGAACCAAATATTTAAGTAATCCATACGGAAAAAAGGTAACCAACAAGATGTTTAGAAAAGTATTTAGGTTTTGGATAGTCTACGGTACTCGAAGGACTTTCATAAAAGTTATGGGGCGGCTACGCAAGCCAATAGATATACGATTGTTTATTAATCCTATTTACGTTTTATTCCCACCTAAAAAAGAAATAGGGATCATTGGGGCCGGACAATTTGCGTTTGCTACGATAAGCTATTTTATTCTGACTTCTAGGTATGGCAGAATAAAAGCAGTATACGACATTGATAAAATGAATGCTGAGTCTTTAGGTCGTGCTTATAAAGCGAAAGTCTATACTAATTTTAGTAAACTTATAAAAGATGTGGATATCGTATATATTGCTTCGAATCATGCGAGCCATAGTAGTTATTCTATTGAAGCGCTAAATAATAATAAGGTTGTTTATTGCGAGAAACCTGTGTCAGTAGACTTTAAACAACTTAAAAATTTGCATAACGTAGTGAAGACTAAAGAAAGTAAATTTTACTGTGGGTACAATAGACCTCATAGTCCAATAATTAAACTTGTTAAAGAGCAGTATGGGGAAGTATTGCGTTCGAATCCACTAACGTTATCTTGCTATGTCAGGGGGCACGATATACCAGCAGAACATTGGTACAGAAACCCAGGAGAAGGTACTAGAGTTTGTGGTAATCTGGGGCACTGGATAGATTTATTTGTATCATTGATTTGGGAAAGAATAGAACAAATTTCACTCTTTAAATTAGTCATTGTTTCCAGTGATGATTGTATTCCTGACGATAATGCTACACTTTTAATAACTACTAATATTGGCGATTTGTTTAGTGTAACAATATCAAGTCGATATGAACCCTTTGAAGGGATTGATGAGTCGATTAACCTTCAAGTCGACAAATTGAATTTGAAAATTGACGATTTTAGGGCAGCAAAAATTAATTGCGATTCCAATTTAAGGAAATTCAAATTTCGACATAAGAATGTAGGTCATAAGAATGCTATAAACCAACCTTTTGAGCAAATACAAATTAGAAACTACAAAGAATACTTTTTTTCATCGTACCTCACAATTGCGTTTGCAGAAATGATCAAAAGTAGTGAAACTAAAATCGAAATTCAATCTAACCAAATTGTAGAGTTTTTTAAATGAAACAAATCCTTCAAGATATGGCGAAGGGAGGCTCGGCCATAGTTGAAGCTCCGGCGCCACAAGTAAAAAAAAATAACGTGATTATAAACACGGCAACCACATTAATATCAGCAGGCACAGAACGTATGCTGGTAGATTTTGGTAAGGCAAATTTAATTGATAAAGCGCGCTCGCAGCCCGATAAAGTAAAAATGGTACTTGAGAAAGTACAAACCGATGGTTTAATGACAACACTTGATGCTGTTAAATCTAAATTGGCCCAACCTTTACCCCTTGGTTATTGCAACGTAGGTGTTGTGGAACGGGTTGGTAATGGTGCTGATAACTTTAAAGTAGGTGACAGAGTAGTATCTAATGGCCCTCATGCTGATGTAGTTCGAGTGTCTAAAAACTTGGCAGCGAAAATTCCCAACAATGTTACCGATGAAGAAGCATCATTTACCGTGGTTGCTAGTATTGGCTTGCAAGGTATTCGTTTGGCAAACCCTACAATGGGGGAATGTTTTGTTGTTACTGGTGTTGGGTTAATAGGGCTGTTAACGGTACAAATGCTGCGTGCTCAAGGGTGTCGAGTTCTTGCTATTGATTTTGACCAATCTAAACTTGATATGGCAAAACAATTTGGTGCAGAAATTTGCAATCCAGGAAAAGGCGAAGATCCTGTCGCTGTCGGTATGGCGTTTAGTCGTGGTGTGGGGGTAGATGGGGTTATTATTACTGCATCTACTAAGTCAAATGACCCTGTTACCCAAGCGGCGCGTATGAGTCGTAAACGCGGCCGTATAATTTTAGTGGGTGTGACCGGCTTAGAGTTAAGCCGAGCGGACTTCTATGAGAAAGAACTTATTTTTCAGGTGTCTTGTTCATATGGCCCTGGTCGCTATGATGCTAATTATGAAGTGCAAGGTAATGACTATCCGCTAGCATTTGTGCGTTGGACTGAACAACGTAATTTTGAAGCCATTTTAGATATGATGGCCGGCGGGCAACTTGATGTTAAGCCATTAATCACACATCGTTTTAAGTTTGAAGATGCGAGCGATGCTTATGATTTACTAACCACTGATAAAAGCGCCTTAGGGATATTACTGCAGTTTGAATCAGAAACTGCAACTCGCCATGTAAAAACGATAAAACTTAATACAGTCGCTAATTACCAAGCTAACGATGCAGTCGTTGGCTTTATTGGTGCTGGCAATTATGCATCGAGAATGTTAATTCCAGCCTTTAAGTCTGCAGGGGCTCAATTTCACAGTATATCAACTTCCGGTGGTATTAATGGCGTTACTCATGGCCAAAAAGCTGGTTTTTCAGAAGCCACTACCGATACACTTGCGATGATTGAAAACCCAAGCATTAATACTATCGCCATTGTTACACAGCACAATAGTCATGCTTATTTTGTTAAGGAAGCCCTTAAAGCTGGTAAAAATGTTTTTGTTGAAAAGCCACTCGCAATTACTCATGAAGAATTAGCTGAAGTGAAATCGGCTTACGAAAACGCAATAAAATTAGATAACGCCCCTAAGTTAATGGTTGGCTTTAATCGTCGTTTTTCACCACAAATACAAAAAATGAAAGCTCTCCTTGAACCTATTAAAGAGCCGAAGTCATTTATCATGACTATGAACGCTGGTAGTATCCCAGGTAATCATTGGACACAAGATAATGCGGTAGGCGGTGGCCGTATCATTGGCGAAGCTTGCCACTTTATTGATTTAATGCGTTACTTGGCAGGAAGTGAAATTGTGTCTGTACAGGCGCGACGCATGGGTGATACCGATGCGGTTGAAATTACCGAAGATAAAGCGGCTATTATATTAGGCTTTGCCGACGGCTCATTTGGTACCATTCATTATTTAGCGAATGGCGCTGCTAGTTTCCCTAAAGAGCGGGTAGAAGTGTTTGCAAATGGCAAGGTATTACAGCTTGATAACTTTGTTAAGTTAAAAGGTTTTGGCTGGAAGGGATTTAAAAAAATGAATTTGTGGAAACAAGATAAAGGTCAAAAAAACTGCTGCACCTTGTTCCTTGAATCTATTCAAAAAGGTAAGCAGGCCCCAATATCAGCCGAGGAAATATTTGAAATAGCTAAAATTTCGATTGATGTTGCTGAGCAATTGCGCAAACAATGAAAACTAAGTTAAATCAATTTATAAAGGTATTTCATACTATGAAATACCTTAAGTTCAAGCAGGTGTTTTATCGCTTGTATTACAAATTTAAAAAGCCTTCCGTTGGTTTAGAGACAGGTGAGGTAACGCAGTTCAATAACTGGCAATGGACGGGTCCTTCGCTTAACGCTACTAGTATATTGGGTCCAAATAAAGTCATATTTTTAAACAAAGAAGCTGTAATTGAGTCACAATCAGATTGGAATACTCCTGAGCAAACCAAGCTTTGGTTATACAATTTGCATTATTTTGATGATTTATGCGCTATTGATTATCAATCTCGTGAACAACTTCATTATGATTTTATTAATCGGTGGATTGATGAAAATCCGCCCTGCTTAGGTAATGGTTGGGAGCCATATCCGTTATCTTTGAGATTAGTTAACTGGGTTAAGTGGTTCAGTCAAAAAGAAAATACTGATGTAAAGTATTTATCAAGTATTGCTCAACAGTCAGATGCGTTAATGCAACAACTTGAATATCATATTCTAGGTAATCACCTATTTGCTAATGCCAAAGCGCTCACTTTTGTTGGCGCATTTTTAAAAGACGAAATAGCTGATAAGTTTGTTGTCACTGGATTAAAAATTCTTGATAAGGAAGTTAACGAGCAGTTTTTAGGTGATGGTGCTCACTTTGAATTATCACCCATGTATCACTGTATTTTGCTTTGGGATTTACTTGAGCTGATTGATTTAGGTATAACGAGTAAAAATAAATATATTGAGCCAAGGTTGCCTTTGTGGAAAGGCATTGCTGAAAAAGCACTCACTTGGTTAGAAACCATGAATCACCCAGATGGTGACGTGAGCTTTTTTAACGACGCTGCAATAGGTATAGCCCATAAACCAGCGCATATTTTTGAGTATGCGAAAAAATTGGGAATCGTTTGGCAGCCATGTAAAGTTGGCTTAACGGTAAATAAAGCTAGTGGTTATAGTAGGGTAAATCAAGCACAATATTCTTTAATTTTTGATCATGCGAATGTTGGTCCTGACTATTTACCTGGTCATGCTCATGCTGATACGCTTAGTTTTGAAATGTCTGTTGGTAACGAGCGAGTATTTGTTAATTCGGGTACTTCATTATATGGCGTAAGTGCAGAGCGATTGCGGCAACGAGAAACAGCTGCTCATAATACAGTTGAAATAGGTGGTGAAAGTTCATCTGAGGTATGGTCTGGTTTTAGAGTTGCTCGTCGAGCTTATGCCAAATTACTTACTGTTAAACAAGAGGCCGATAAAGTAACGTTAGTTGCTCGTCATAACGGGTATTCCAGGTTCAAGCCAAAAGTTATTCATACTCGTGCAATTACTTCAAATCCATCTTATTGTCAGATTGAAGACTCTCTGTCTTGCAAAGCCAATGCTTGTTACTACTTACATCTTCACCCTAAGATAAACGCCAACGTTTTAGATAATTACACTGTTGAACTGAATTTAATGTCAGGTAAACGAGTGCTTTTTACCAGTGAACAGCCTATAAAATTGGTGCCATCAACTTATCATCCAGAATTTGGTGTATCTATTGAAAGTAATAAAATTCAAATACCGTTCAGCACTGCAAAGTTAGTGACTCGTATTGAATTTTAAAGGATTAATATTTTGAAAATTTTGTTGTTTACATTTTATTATAAGCCTGATCTTTGCGCCGGTTCGTTTAGAACAACTGCGCTTGTCGAGCAGTTGAAGCACTTGCCTAATGTTGAAATTGAAATAGTAACGACTATGCCTAATCGTTATGCAAGTTTCGAATCTGCGGCGTCTAAGTTTGAACAAACTGATAATGTGACGATTCACAGAATTGAATTGCCATCCCACAACAGTGGAATGCTCGACCAGATTAAATCTTTTCGAGCGTATTTTAAGGCTGCTCGAAAGTTAGTTAGTGGTAAAAGTTACGATTTGGTTGTATCAACCAGTTCCCGCTTGTTTACGGCCTTTTTAGGTGCTTTTGTAGCCAAACAAAAACAAATACCGCTATACCTAGACATTCGGGATATTTTTGTCGATACAATCAAAGATGTTTTGAATCCTAAATTAGCTATGTTGGCTAAGCCTATACTCCACCTAGTTGAAAATTATACTTTTTCAAAGGCCAAACATATTAACCTAGTTTCAGAGGGGTTTAAGCCTTATTTTGCCCCTAGGTTTAAACAACCTACCTATAGCTATTTTACTAATGGTATTGACAATGAGTTTATTAATGTAAGTAGTGAAGCACAATGTATAAATTCTATTGATGCACAGCATAAAAAAATAACCGTTTTATATGCAGGTAATATTGGCGAAGGGCAAGGCTTACATTCAGTTTTACCGGCACTTGCGAACAATGCTGGAGATAAATATCAATTTAAAATAATTGGTGATGGTGGTCGTAAAAAACAGTTGGAGCAAGCTTGTATTGGCATCGATAATATTAGCTTGTTGCCGCCAGTTAAGCGTGCTGAGTTGGTAGGCGAATATTTAAATGCAGATGTATTATTTTTGCATTTAAATGATTACCCTGCGTTTAAAAAAGTTTTACCATCCAAAATATTTGAATATGCTGCAATGGGAAAACCTATTTTAGCTGGTGTTCAAGGGTATTCAGCTCAATTTATAAATGAGCAAGTGGAGAATGCCAAGGTATTTTATCCAAATGATGGTAAGCAGGCAGCGTTGGCTTTGCAATCGCTTGATTTGATCGCAACAAATAGAGATGGTTTTATTAGAAAATTTGCACGGGAAAATATTATGCAAAATATGGCGCAATCTATTTTTGATATAAGTGGGACACGGTGAGCAATATTCTAATAACAGGAGCTTCTGGATTTGTCGGTAACAGTTTGCTGAATGAGTTGGATAAAGGAGTTGATTCTATTAGATTGTTAAGCAGACGAGATAGCTTTGCTGGCAAGTATGATATTTTTCAAGCTGAATTAAATGCCAATAGCGATTATGCCGATGCGCTTGAATGTGTAAATGTTGTAATTCATTGCGCAGCTAGAGTGCATGTGATGAATGATAAGGTTGCAGACCCATTAACAGAGTTTAGAGCCGTGAATACCGAGGGAACAATAAATTTAGCTAAACAAGCCGCCGAAGCTGGCGTGAAACGTTTTATTTTTGTTAGCTCCATTAAAGTTAATGGTGAAAGTACTAGTAATAGAAAACCTTATACTGCTTTCGATACTCCAACTCCAGAAGACCCATACGGTATTTCTAAGGCTGAGGCAGAGCAGCAGTTGCTTGAGCTTGGCAAAGAAACAGGCATGGAAATGGTAATAATTCGCCCGCCGTTAGTTTATGGAGAAGGTGTTAAAGCTAATTTTGCATCGTTAATGAGGTTAGTTGGGAAAGGCTTTCCGCTGCCATTTAGATTTATAAATGGTAATAAAAGAAGTTTAGTGTCGGTTTATAACTTAGTTGATTTAATTAAGGTTTGTATTGAGCATCCCAAGGCGGCTAATCAGGTGTTTTTAGCGAGTGATGATCATGATTTATCTACGGCAGAAATGGTCGCACTCATGGCAAAAGTTCAAGGAAAGGTTAACATAGCATTACCTGTGCCCGTGTGGTGTTTTAAATTTGTTGGTAAGCTATTGGGCAAGCAAGCGGTTATAGATAGACTTGTTGGCTCTCTTCAAGTTGATATTTCGCACACAAAAAATACGCTTGGGTGGCAGCCGCCTTATACTGTTGAACATGGGTTTAAGTTAGCGGCCAAACAGCCGGCTAAAAATTAATTTGGTTATTTTGGAAGTTATATGATTCGCTTGTTAGATTTTGTATTTGCATTTTTCGGTTTGTTAGTTGGTTTTCCTTTCTTAGTTATTTTGTTTGTGATTGGTTTGTTCGATACCGGTTCTCCTATATTCAGGCAAGAGCGTGTTGGGCGAAATAAAAAGCCTTTCACTTTGGTTAAATTTAGAACCATGTCTAAAGATACTGCCTCAGTTGCCAGCCACTTAGCCAGTAGTGCATCTATCACTAAGTTCGGTCATTTTTTGCGAAAAACTAAGCTAGACGAACTGCCGCAATTATGGAATGTATTGAAAGGTGAAATGAGTTTGGTTGGCCCTCGCCCAGGGTTGTTTAATCAAGAGGAACTCACCCAAGCACGCGAAGCTCAAAATGTATTTGATGTTCGCCCGGGCATAACTGGGCTTGCTCAAGTTAATGAAATTGATATGTCTACGCCTGAGTTACTTGCTAAAACAGACAGGGAAATGATCGATTCTCTAAATGTAGGAAATTATTTTAAGTATATTTTTATGACGGTTGCTGGTAAAGGTAGTGGAGACAGAGTAAAACCATAATGTTAACTATCTCAACTAATTGAACAAAAGTACTGTGTAGAGTTTGTAAAGTTTGACATAATAACTGCATTAATTTAGCTGTATATTTATTAGGTAAGGAAACTTGGTCGCATAATGAGCCCCATTAACTTTTTATTTCAAATTTCTCGCCCAGCCAAACGTGCTGTTAGTGTCAGCTTAGACATTTTTTTTGTTATATTTGCTTTTGCTTCTGCACTAGTACTTAGGCATGACAGTTTAACCGTAGTTTCTGAAACGGATTCTTGGTTATTGTTGTTTCTTGTATTGCCTGTCACCATTGGTGCTTTTATTCGTTTAGGTTTGTATCGTGCGGTTATTCGCTATATTGGCCCGCAAGCGGCTCTTTCGGTTGTTATTGGTGTGGCTGTTTCTGTGCTTTCGTTAGTATTAGCGTCTTTCTTTTTTCATATCCCCGTGCCGCGTACCGTGCCATTTATTTATGCAGCGTTTTTACTTATTTTTGTTGGCGGTAGCCGCTTTTTTGTTCGTGCTTTAGCTATTCAATCACGCAAGCGTGGTAAAGAAAAGGTGGTTGTTTATGGGGCCGGTTCTTCTGGTAGGCAGTTGGCTACCTCGTTAATGCACGGACAAGAGTACGAGCCTGTTGCATTTGTAGATGATGACCAAAGCTTACAAGGCAACTTTGTAATGGGGCGCCCAGTATATGCTTTTGATGACTTACAAGGACTACTTTTAGATCGAACCGTTCGTCGTGTTTTGTTGGCCATGCCAAGTTTAAGTCGTTCTAATCGTAGTAAAATAATTTCTAATTTGGAGCCCCTGTCTGTTGAGGTTTTATCTATTCCTGGCTCTGCTGATTTAGTTAGTGGTGAAGCGCGTATAGACGAGTTGCGCGAAGTCGCAATTGAAGATTTATTAGGCCGTGAGCCGGTTGAACCAAAGCCACAGTTAATGAGTGCAAATATTTTTGATAAGGTGGTAATGGTTTCTGGTGCAGGTGGCTCTATTGGCTCGGAATTATGCCGACAAATTATTAAATATAAGCCAAAAATGTTGGTGTTGTACGAGCTATCTGAATTCGCTTTGTATTCGATAGACTCAGAGCTGCGCCGCACTATTGAAAAACAAAAGCTTGAAGTTGTCATTAAACCAATTATGGGTACAGTGCAAAGGCAAAACAGAGTTGAAACGGTAATGCGTACTTTTAAAGTACAAACTGTATACCATGCTGCGGCTTACAAGCATGTTCCTTTGGTTGAGTATAATATTGTTGAGGGTGTGCGTAATAATGTGTTTGGCACATATTACACCGCTGAAGCTGCGGTAAATGCAGGTGTCGAAACTTTTGTACTTATTTCTACCGATAAAGCAGTACGCCCAACTAATGTTATGGGTACTACTAAGCGTATTGCTGAGTTATCTTTACAAGGTTTAGCTAAACGTCAAAGTTTAACCACATTTTGTATGGTTAGGTTTGGTAATGTGTTGGGTTCGTCTGGTTCAGTTGTTCCATTATTTCGTGAGCAAATTAAAAAAGGTGGGCCAATTACTGTTACCCATAAAGACATTATCCGTTATTTTATGACCATTCCAGAAGCATCTCAGTTGGTTATTCAAGCGGGTGCTATGGCGAAAGGTGGTGATGTATTTGTATTGGATATGGGCGACCCGGTAAAAATTTCTGACCTTGCAGTTAAAATGGTGCATTTAATGGGCTTAGAAGTTAAAGATGCAGCAAACCCAAATGGTGATATTGAAATTAAATATACAGGTTTACGCCCAGGTGAAAAGCTTTATGAAGAGTTATTAATAGGTGATAGCGTTGAGAAAACGACTCACCCACGTATTATGACAGCCAACGAAGTTTCGCTTAGTTGGACGGATATGTTCCATTTAATCGATAATTTGGATGAGGCTTGTCATAATTTTGAAATTGAAAAAATACAAAAATTAATTAAAGAGGCGCCAACTGGTTATGTACCAAGTAGTGATTTATGCGATTTAGTGTGGAAAGATCGGCCGCCCACCAAAGATAGTTCAAATGTAATTGGACTGCACTCTTTATAAAAATTTGAGGCCGGCTTTGTTCGGCCTTTTTTGCACTTGGGGTTTGGTTGTAGCCTCGGTTTATTTTGGCTTGGTGGTTTTGTGTTGGCTGCGCTGGGGTTTTGCTTATTGTTGCTTGGTTCACGCGCCAGCAAGCTTGACGCCTACATGTATCGTGTTGGCTTGTGGTTTTGTGTTGGCTTTGCTGGGGGTTGGGTTTTGCTTTGGGGTTTGGGTTATTCACCTGGTAGGCGTGGTGCTTGCCCGCGCGTTTTTTTGATGTAGCATTGGTTTATGTTCTCGTGCCAGCTTTCGGTAATTGCTCCTGCATTACTCTCCGACTTATATTCTTGCCTGTTCACGCGCCAGCAAGCTTGACGCCTACGGGGTCTGTGTTGTTTGGTGGTTTTGTGTTGGCTGCGCTGGGGTTTGGGTTTTGCTTTGGTGTTGGGTTATTCACCGGTAGGCGTGGTGCTTGCCCGCGCGTTTTTTTGATGTAGCATTGGTGTATGTTCTCGCGCCAGCTTTCGGTAATTTATCCCTGCATTACTCACCGACTTATATTCTTGCCTGTTCACGCGCCAGCAAGCTTGACGCCTACGGGGTCTGTGTTGTTTGGTGGTTTTGTGTTGGCTGCGCTGGATATTGCGTATTGTTGCTTGGTTCACGCGCGCGCAAGCTGCACGCCTACGGGATTATGTTGTTTGGTGGTTTGTGTTGGCTGCGCTTGAGGTCTTCTGCATATTTCATAACTTTGTCACACCTTTAGGGGTTACTCTAATTCAACAAAAATGCTAGCATTTGCGGATAATTAAATTAAAGGACTTTTTAGATGTTTTTACCTGTAATTATGGCTGGTGGTACTGGCTCTCGCCTTTGGCCATTATCTCGCTCTGCTTACCCAAAACAATTTCTTGCATTAACGAGCGACAATACAATGTTGCAAGAAACCGTACTCAGGTTATCTGGTATAGATCATCAATCTCCTATGGTGATTTGTAACGAAGCGAGCCGCTTTATGGTGGCAGAGCAATTACGCGCAATTGATGCATTGCAAAGCCCTGTTATTTTAGAGCCGGTTGGCCGAAACACAGCACCTGCAATAGCGCTTGCAGCCTTGCAAGCTATAGCGGGTGGTGAAGACCCTATCTTGCTTGTTCTCGCTGCCGATCACGTTATTTTAGATAACCCCGCTTTTTTACAAGCTGTGGCTCAAGCTGAAATGTTAGCACAGCAAGATGCTATGGTCACTTTTGGTATTGTGCCTACTCATGCTGAGACAGGTTATGGTTATATTAAACGAGGCGCCGAGCAAAACAATGCGTTTAAGGTTGATAGCTTTGTTGAAAAACCAAACCTAGATAAAGCCAGAGAGTATGTTGATTCGGGTGAATATTATTGGAATAGCGGCATGTTTATGTTTAAAGCGAGCCGTTATTTAGCTGAATTAAAACAATTCCAGCCTGCTATTTTAGCCGCATGTGAAGCTGCTATTGGTAATACAGCGAGCGATTTAGATTTTGTGCGCGTTGATAAAGCCGCTTTTGAAGCTTGTCCAGATGACTCTATTGATTACGCTGTGATGGAAAAAACCGATTCAGCTATTGTCGTGCCTTTGGATGCACAGTGGAATGATGTTGGTTCTTGGTCGGCATTATGGGATGTTAATTCAAAAGACGAAGCCGGTAATGCAATTAAAGGCGATACCTTAACGCACGACACTCACAATTGTTTAATTCAAGGTGGCGAGCGTTTAGTCGCAACGGTTGGGGTTGAAGATTTAGTTATCGTCGATACTAAAGATGCTTTATTAGTTGCTTCAAAAGACAGAGTGCAAGAAGTTAAGCAAATCGTTTCAAAATTAAAAGCTGAAAAACGTAGTGAGTTCGAGTTTCACCGAGAAGTTTATCGCCCTTGGGGCAAGTATGATTCTATAGATAATGGCGACAGGTACCAAGTTAAGCGCATCACGGTTAAACCGGGAGCCAAGCTTTCTGTTCAAATGCATCATCACAGAGCTGAACATTGGATTGTTGTGTCTGGTACCGCAAAAGTGACTAATGGTGATAAAGATATTTTATTAACTGAAAATCAATCTACTTATATTCCTGTAGGTGTAATCCATGCTTTAGAGAACCCAGGTAAAGTGCCATTGGAGTTAATTGAAGTTCAATCGGGTTCTTATTTGGGCGAAGATGATATTGTCCGTTTTGAAGATAAGTACGGCAGGGTATAGGTTTAACTTTGTAGGCTGCGCTGAGGTCTTGTGTTGCTTTTGTCGGATGGCGCTTAGGCTTATCCGACCTACGATTTTTGTGTTGGTTGGTTTTATATTATTCAAATACCAAACAACGGTGCTTAAATGTTGCACCTTGTAGGCGCGATGCTTGCTCGCGCGTTTGGTGTAGGCTTCGCAGAAGGTTTGGGTGTTGCGTGTGTTTCGCGCCAGCAAGCTTGACGCCTACGATACTGTGTTGTTTGTGGGTTTTGTGTAGGTTGCGCAGAAGGTTTGGGTGTTGCTGGTTAGTTCGCGTGCGCAAGCTGCACGCCTACGGGGACTGTACTTTTTTGCTTGCTTGGGATTAATTTTGAAAGAAACAATTACGACAACTGAATTAACATGTTTTAAAGCTTACGATACTCGTGGGCAGTTAGCGAACAATTAAATTAATAATTAAAAACTTCGATATTGAAAGGATAACGCGTGATAAATACTCAAGCACAAATTAAAAGTTCTGGCGTACAGTTTGGCACTAGCGGTGCGCGTGGTTTAGTGGTCGACTTTACACCCAATGTGTGCGCGTCATTTGCGATTTCTTTTGCTAAAATTATGCAAAGTAATAGCTCGTTTTCAACCATGGCGATGGCGATTGATAATCGCCCTAGTAGTTATGCTATGGCGCAGGCTTGTGCTGCAGGGTTAGCTCAGTTAAATATACAAACGGTATTTTATGGCGTGTTGCCAACGCCCGCGTTGGCATATAAAGCGATGCAAGATGGTGTTCCAGCTATTATGATAACGGGTAGCCATATTCCGTTTGATCGCAATGGACTTAAGTTTTACCGACCAGATGGCGAAATAACCAAGCAAGACGAGCTCAGTATTTTAGCTGAGCAAGTCGAGTTTACTCAATTAGATAATAACTTACCTGAATTAAGTATAGATAATGCCGCTAAAACTGCTTACATCGAGCGCTATACTAGCTTGTTTCCAGCAAATGCACTAAGCGGTAAAAAAATTGGTATTTATGAGCATTCTAGTGCTGGTCGAGATATTTACCGTACTTTATTTGAACAACTTGGCGCAGAGGTGACTAGTTTAGAACGCAGCAACGAGTTTGTTGCGATTGATACCGAAGCCGTGTCTGATGCGGATAAAGCAAAAGCCAAAGCTTGGTCGGTTGAATATGGCTTTGATGCTATATTTTCTACTGACGGCGACGGTGATCGCCCATTAATTGCAGATGAAAATGGTGATTGGTTACGAGGTGATATTTTAGGTTTGCTTTGCAGCCAAGCGTTAAGTATTGAGGCTTTAGCGGTTCCTGTAAGTTGTAATACGGCCATCGAGCAGTCTGGATTATTTAAGCATGTTAGTCGAACAAAAATTGGTTCGCCTTATGTTATTGCTGAATTCGATAATTTAGCAGCTCAGTTTAAGGCTATTGCAGGGTTTGAAGCGAATGGCGGATATTTACTAGGCAGCGATATTCAAGTTAATGGCAAAACTTTAACAGCGTTGCCGACTCGGGATGCATTATTGCCAGCTTTTTCATTGTTAACTCAAAGCCAAAGTTTATATGAGCAGTTGCAAGCCTTGCCTCAGCGTTTTACCGTAAGTGATAGGTTAAAAGCGTTCGCGACGGATAAAAGTAATGCTTTGTTAGCTAAATTAGCTAACACACCTCAGAGTGTAGCGGATGCGCTTGGGTTTAAAGCGGTAACAGCATGTGATACAGCAGACGGCTTACGTTTAACCATGGATTCGGGCGAAATTGTGCATTTTAGACCTTCAGGTAATGCGCCAGAGCTGCGTTGTTATGTTGAGGCTAGCTCTAACAATATAGCTCAGCAATTATTAAATAATGCGTTAGATTTTATTGCTAAATAAATGTTGGTTTTGTGTAGGATGTGCTGAGGGTATTGGTGTTGCGCCATATCTTGCCACGAAAGATGCGTTTCATTCTTCAACACATCCTACAGGTGCGTACTAATTTAAATTTTTAGTTAATTTATCAATAGGTTTGTGATTTATTGACTCAATATTCGGGCAAAGGTCAGGCCAATCTATATATTGACGTTTGTAGGATGCTGTTGACGAAGGAAACGCATCAACTTTGAACTTGAAATTAAGGTTGGCTATATTTTGTCACTGAAGGTTTGGGTTTGCATGTATTTCGCGCCAGCTTTCGGTAATTGCATTGGGTTGTTCTACTGCCCATTTCGCGCCAGCAAGCTTGACGCCTACGGTGCGGTGTTGTTTTCGTTTTGGGTGCAAGCAGCGCTGAGATTTTTTGTGTTGCTTTTGTCGGATGCGCATAGGCTTATCCGACCTACGGTTTTTATGTTGGTAGGTTTTATATTATTCAAATATCAAACAACAGTGCTTAAATGTAACACCTTGTAGGCGCGATGCTTGCTCGCGCGTTATGTGTGGGCAGCGCAGAAGGTTAGGGTGTTGCTTCTCGCGTGCGCTTTCGGTAATTGCTCCCTGCATTACTCTACGACTTACATCCATGTAAGCCAGCTGCACGCCTACGGTGCTGTGTTGTTTTCAGTTTGGGCGCAAGCCGTGTTTGGAGTTGAGGTTTACGCTTGTAGGCGCGATGCTTGCTCGCGCGTTATATGTGTGGGCAGCGCAGAAGGTTTGGGTGTTGTTTGTTGCTAAAAGATAAAAGATTCACGTATTTGGACATTTGTGGTTTAAAGATTTAAGTTAAATCGATACAATTCAAACAAGCTAAAAGAATAATTCGCATATAAACATGCAATGGTTAGGGTAGGTAGGGGTGAAGCTAATACTGACCTCGCCTAGGAATAAAAAAGTTTAGGAAAATAATATGAAGATAGCAGTTGCGGGTACAGGCTACGTTGGTATTTCTAATGCAGTATTATTAGCACAACATAATGAAGTAGTTGCGATAGATATTGTCCCTGAAAAAGTGGCGCTATTAAATGACAAAAAATCGCCAATTGAAGATGAGTACATCCAAGAATACTTAGCGAATAAAACACTTAACTTTAGAGCTACGCTAGATAAAGAAGAAGCCTACAAAGACGCTGAATACGTTATCATTGCCACACCAACAGATTATGACCCAGAGACTAACTATTTTAATACTCGCTCGGTTGAAGCTGTTATTAAAGATGTAATGGCCGTAAACCCAAATGCTGTTATGGTCATTAAATCAACGGTTCCTGTTGGATACACAGCCGAAATTAGGGCTGAATTAAGTTGCGATAATTTAATGTTTTCACCTGAGTTTTTACGCGAAGGTAAAGCATTATACGATAACTTGTATCCATCACGAGTTATTGTTGGTGAACGCAGCGAGAGAGCTAAAGTTTTTGCTAGTTTGTTGGTACAAGGCGCAATTAAAGAAAATATCGATGTTTTATTTACTGATTCAACCGAAGCAGAAGCGGTTAAATTATTCTCTAATACTTACCTAGCTATGCGCGTTTCTTACTTTAATGAGCTAGATACTTACGCAGAGCGTCATAATTTAGATACTCGTCAAATTATTGAAGGCGTTGGTTTAGACCCTCGCATTGGTAATCATTACAATAACCCTTCGTTTGGTTATGGCGGCTACTGTTTACCTAAAGATACTAAGCAATTATTAGCTAACTATAGCGACGTGCCAAACAGCATTATTGGTGCAATTGTTTCTGCTAATACGACTCGTAAAGACTTTATTGCAGATTCTATTATCAGCCGCCAGCCTAAAGTGGTGGGTATTTACCGTTTGATTATGAAAGCGGGCAGTGACAACTTTAGAGCATCATCAATCCAAGGGATTATGAAGCGTATCAAAGCTAAAGGTATTGAAGTGGTTATTTATGAACCAGTTTTGGAAGAAGACGAATTTTTCCGCTCTAAAGTGATTAAAGATTTAGCTGAGTTTAAGCAAAAATGTGATGTGATAGTGTCGAACAGGCAAGCTGAAGAATTAGCTGATGTTGCAGATAAAGTTTACACACGTGATTTATTTGGTTGCGACTAATTAGTTAAAGGAACAGACACTATGAAATATTTAATTACAGGTGCAGCCGGTTTTATTGGTCATAGCACAGCTGAAAACTTGTTAGCGAAAGGTCATACGGTTGTTGGTATCGACAATTTAAATGACTATTACGAAGTTAGCTTGAAAGAATCTCGACTTGCTTTACTTACTCCTAATGAAAATTTCAGTTTTGTGAAGTTAGATTTAGCTGATAGAGAGGGCATGGCTGAGTTATTTGCTAAAGAGCAGTTTGATATTGTTATTCACTTAGCAGCTCAAGCGGGTGTTAGATACTCAATCGAAAACCCATTTGCTTACGCAGACTCTAATTTAATCGGCCATTTAGCTGTATTAGAAGGTTGTCGTCATAATAAAGTTAAGCATTTAGTTTATGCATCTTCTAGCTCTGTTTATGGCTTGAATACTAAAATGCCATTTGCGACAACAGATTCAGTTGATCATCCTGTTTCTTTGTATGCGGCAACTAAAAAAGCCAACGAGTTAATGAGCCATACATATTCGCACTTGTATCAAGTACCTACTTCGGGTTTACGCTTTTTCACTGTATATGGTCCATGGGGCCGCCCTGATATGGCTTTATTTAAGTTTACTAAAGCGATATTAAACGGCGAACCAATTGATATTTATAACAACGGTAATATGGCGCGTGACTTTACCTATATTGACGATATTGTTGAAGGTATTGTTAGAGTTGCGGATGTGATCCCAGAGCCGAATAGCGATTGGAATCCAGAGCAAGGCTCACCAAAAGATAGTTCAGCACCATATCGCACTTATAATATTGGTAACGGTTCTCCTGTTAAGTTAATGGATTTTGTTACAGCGATTGAAAAAGCGATAGGTGTTGAGGCGATCAAAAACTTTATGCCTATGCAACCAGGTGATGTTCATCAAACTTGGGCTGATACTCAGTCTTTGGAAGAAGTGACAGGACATAAACCACAAGTTTCAGTTGAGCATGGTGTTCAGCAATTTGTTGACTGGTACCGAGCTTACTATAAAATCTAGTTTATTATGATTTAAAGCTGCTCATTTGTGGGCGGGATTAGTTCTGATTAAAAACTGCGCTTTAGGCGCAGTTTTTGTTTGTTTAACCTCAACTTAAGATAAGAAATTAGCTCTATCTAACCTTAACTCGGGATAAGAAATTAGCTAACCCCATTAAGCTATTGGTATTATTAATTTTTTATTTCTTGAAAGGTATTTTTTCTTAGAACAAGGCGAATTTGCGTACGTAATAGCTGGCTATTACTAGCGAATTCAACGCAGTTATCAGGAAAAAGGCCCTCAAGAAAGCAAGTTGTTATCCCGAATTGAGGTTGTCTATTACTTTTTCATTTTTACTTTCACTTTTTATTAGGCATAGTGCGTTTGCATTTGCTTTATCTTGGAGTTTTGTTTGAACCTTGATTCATTTTCCGCTTTATATCAAGCTCGCTTAGCGCGTTCTACTCGTCCGTTTCAGGCTAGGGGGATAAAATTAAAACGCTGCCCTCAGTGTTTTATTGCTGAGTATAACTGTGTGTGCAAATGGCGTCCTGCCACTCAGTCTAAGTTGGATGTGATTTTGATTATGCATTCGGATGAAATACTTAAACCGACTAATACAGGTCGGCTGATAAGCGACTTGTTACCGGATAACTGTTTTACGTTTGAATGGTCTAGAACTCAAATCTCTCCGCGATTATTAGACTTGTTAAATGATGAAACTAGGCTTTGTTTACTGGTATATCCAACTGATACCAATAAGGTAGCTGAGTTAACGCCTGAGATGTCAAAGCAAGTTGAATTAGGAAAAACACTCACTTTAGTGGTGCTAGATGGCACTTGGCGACAGAGTAAAAAAATGTATAACCAAAGTGATTGGTTACAGGTATTGCCTAGCATAGATTTAAATATAGAGAATGCTTCAAAGTATTTGATGCGTAAAGCACCAGAAGCAAGCCAATTATCCACTGCTCAAGCTGCGGCAATTGCTATGGGGCAGGTGGGTGAGAGTAAGTTAGCTAGTGTGTTGTTAGCTTATTTTGATGTGTTTAATTTACATTATTATGCTTGCCGAATGACAACTAAAGTAGAAGAGGGCGAATTACATCAGGTTTTACGTGATACCGCATCATCACTTTAGAATGTTTCGCGCGGTCTGTGTAGGCTGCGCTGAGTTTGAGATTTAGACCTTGTAGGCGCGATGCTTGCTCGCGCGTTATGTGCAAGCTGCGCTGAAGGTTTGGGTGTTGAGTGTGTTTCGCGCCAGCTTTCGGTAATTGCATTGGGTTGTTCTCGTGCGTATTTCGCGCCAGCAAGCTTGACGCCTACGATTTTGTGTCGTTTGGTGGTGAAGTTTAAGGTTTACGCTTTGTAGGCGCGATGCTTGCTCGCGCGTTTTGTGTAGGCTGCGCAGAAGATTTGGGTGTTGCGTGTGTTTCGAGCCATTTTTTCGGTAATTGCATTGGGTTGTTCTCGTGCGTATTTCGCGCCAGCAAGCTTGACGCCTACGGAGCGGTGTTGTTTGTTGATTTTGTGCAGGCTTCGCTAGGGGGGCGTCATATTTTGCCACGAAAGATGCGCTTCATTCTTCAACACATCCTACAGGTGCGTACTAGTTTAAAATTTTTAGTTAATTTAACAATAGGTTTGTGATTTATTGACTCAATATTCGGACAAAGGTCAGGCTAATCTATATATTGATGTTTGTAGGATGCTGTTGACGAAGGAAACGCATCAACTTTGAAGGATGTAGTCATCTTGTACAATATTCACCTCACAGTTATTAAGGGGAGACAATAGTTATCTATGTCACTTGAAATGAAATTAAGGTTGGCTATTGCGTATATTTTGCGCCAGCAAGCTTGACGCCTACGATTTTGTGTCGTTTGGTGGCGAAGTTTAAGGTTTGCGCTTTGTAGGCGCGATGCTTGCTCGCGCGTTATGTGTAGGCTGCGCAGAGGGTTTGGGTGTAGCGCGTGTTTCGCGCCAGCAAGCTTGACGCCTACGGAGCTGTGTTGTTTGTCGGTTTTGTGCAAGCTGCGCTGAGGTTTTGGTGTTGCCACGAAAGATGCGTTTCATTCTTCAACACATCCTACAGGTGCGTACTAATTTAAAGTTTTTAGTTAATTTATCAATAGGTTTGTGATTTATTGACTCAATATTCGGACAAAGGCTAGACCAATCTATATATTGATGTTTGTAGGATGCTGTTGACGAAGGAAACGCATCAAATTTGAAGGATGTAGTCATTTTGTACAATATTCACCTCACAGCTATTAAGGGGTGGCAATAGTTATCTATGTCACTTGAAATGAAATTAAGGTTGGCTATATTTTGCCACTGAAGGTTTGGGTGTACGTGTGTTTCGCGCTAGTTTTCGGTAATTGCATTGGGTTGTTCTCGTGCGTATTTCGCGCCAGCAAGCTTGACGCCTACGATTTTGTGTCGTTTGGTAGTGAAGTTTAAGGTTTACGCTTTGTAGGCGCGATGGTGACTTACATGGATGTAAGTCGTAGTGCAATGTATGGAGCATATTGCCGATAGCTCGCGCGTTATGTGTAGGCTGCGCAGAAGACTTGGGTGTTGCTTCTCGCGTGCGCAAGCTGCACGCCTACGATGCGGTGTTGTTTGTCGGTTTTGTGCAAGCTGCGCTGAGGTTTTGGTGTTGCTGTTGTCGGATGGCGCTGAGGCTTATCCGACCTAGGGGGGCGGGTGTTAAGCCTCTGCGTTAAATGTTATACAAAAAAACAAATTTGAAGTTCCGGAGGCTCGGATAATTTTAAGCTTTTAACTGACTGGTAAACTTCGTCTTCTGCTTTGAATTTTCGCATTTTTAACTGAAAATAGTGCCCTGAACGATTTGCTAAATCAGAAAAATTCATACCTTTCTCAAAGGTCGATATATCTTCAATATGTTTACCTAGCTGTTCAGTTCTCTTGTAACCCGTGAGCTTTTCGTATGGCTGGTTTATGAATAGTATTTGACCATAGCTATTACATACAATTGCGACTCTTTCTATGTGGTTTAATACTTGTTCGGCTAAAGTCGCAGTGGTTTGAATTTGTTTTTTGAGTAGGTCGACTTGCAGTAGGTTATTGCTGACTTGCAATTGGCTCTCTACTATATCTTCTCTTAATAGAGCCTTGGTACAAATTTCACGTAGTTGGTTAACTGAAAATGGCTTTTGTAGGTAATCAATTGCGCCTTGCAACAAAAATTTATTGGCTAAATCGACACTACCAAATGCGGTATTTACAATCACTTTTTGGTTTTTCTTAATTACCATTATTTCAGTCAGCACTTTATCGCCAGACATATTTGGCAGCATGTAATCTAGTAAAATCAGATCATAGTCTTTTTCTGAAATCGCATTTATTGCCTCTTCACCAGAGCCTACACTATCTATATGAAATAAGTTTTTAAGGCCTCTTTTTACTAGATCTGAGACATCATTCGTGTCTTCAATTAGCAGTAAGCTGGGTAAAGCATTTAAATCTTCAACGTGATTTAAGAAGTGTTCAAATCTGAGCTGGTCAGTTTCAAGATCTTCTATCGTTAAAATTGAGTTTACTTCAAATAATTTGGCTGCTAATTCGTCAACTTTGTATCTCGGGTTTTCAGTGATAATGGCAATCGGTGCATCTGCTGCAGTACAAAAAACACCCGAACGAATAATTCTTGCTAGGCGCCAGCCATCAATATCGCCGATGTCAATTGTGATAAAAAGGTAGTCGTAAGTGACTAGGCTAGATAAGTTTATGATGGCATTTTGCGCATCTAAACAGGTAACACAATCTATTTGTTTAGTTTTAAGTGATTGTTCAACCCTGTGGTTGATTTCTTGATTATTTGAAATTAATAGTGCAGTTTTCAAAATTATAACCCCCCTTTAGCTTCATCCATAAATGTGTTGCTGAGTTATTACTTAGATTTATTTCTAAGTACCTTGAATACAAGGCTCGTCGCTAAAGTTCTAAGTTGCTTTAATCCATTAATAATATGATCAATAACTTCATATTAGGTTTATCGACTTTGCTGACAAACAAATATTTTTTACTTAACATAAGTCTATCTTCCAATTAAATGTGACCTATTTTTACTTTAATTACCTGCTAATGACCTGCTATTAGTAAAACTTTTAAATGACCGGTGGTCTTTTGTGTTTTGGCAGTTAGTTTGCTAGTTTTTTTTCGTATTATCTATATATTATTAAGCTTAGTTGGCATGTTTTTATCTTGCTTAAATTATTATTTTAAATTGTATTGTGGCACTTAAAGCCTTGTTACTCAGTGTTCGCTTTTAGTCGTGTTAAGATCAAAAGTGTAGCCCCTTTTCTAAGTTACAATTAGCAAGTTGGCTTAAACCTGTTTTATGGTACTAAACTTTACACTTGGGTTAGCTTAAGTATATGAGTGTTAATTTTTAAAGGATTGAGATTATCGATTATAAGATAATAAAAATATTCCAGTATGAAAAAGAAAGAACTTTTAGAGTTAATCTCTCATTATAACCCAGAAACCCCTATCCAATTTGCATATGGTTGGCATTCTAAAGGTAATTCGATAAATTTACCTGAGCACATCTGTAACCGTTATGACGTGCCTAAAAGTGTCAAACAGTTTCGTAATTGGCTTAGCTTTCAGCCTGAGTTGGTCGACATTTTTAATGCTATTTTAATTCGATACGAAAATCAGATTGATCTTAACTTAATCAGGAATGATAGAGGAGTGAAGCTGTTGTTTGGTGCTAAGCAGGAGCCTAGTTCTTTAATTCGAATTGCAGATTGTCTTTATGTTAGTGATAAAGGATTAATTATAAATCGGACTAAACAACAAGTTCTTAATAGTCGTTGTAAAGCATTCCTTAATCAAATTTTGAAAACAGGCTTTATCTCTCACGATCTTATCTATGAACAAATAACAGATTCAGAAAATACTAAATATAAAATTAGTCAGAAAATTCGTTCGGTTATCGGAAATGACTCCCTGTCAGTTATAAATAATGAGGGGTATTCATTAAGGTGTACTTATAATGAGGTGTTTTTTGATCGAGTTGAAGAGTTAGACATTAACCCTAACGCTGATGAGTTGCTGGATTCTTCCCCGTTTTCTGACTCAACGGATTCTGATTATTTTGTGATTACTTTTAAAATTCCAAAATGGAAACGGTTAAAAGGCTACTTTAAGCTTTCTTAACCTTAATTTGGGTTACTTAATTTGATGGTCTTCTTCCGATTTAGTTGAGTTTATCTAAATCAATTATGGCACACAGATGCAGTATGAGGCAGAAGACCATTTTACATTTGGCTATATTAGGCTAATACATGGGCTAATACGCCAAATACGCCACCAAAAACGCCGCCCCATACAACTAACCAACCTAGGTGTTGTTTTATCATTTTTTGAACAATTTCTTTTACCATTTTTGGACTGAGTTCATTGAGCCTTTTTTCTACTATCGACTCCACTTTTGTCCGTAAACCATCAATCACTGAAGGTTGCTCGATTGAATCTTTTAATAATTGATTAAACTCATCGCTTTGGCTGATTTCGATTAATTTTATTTTTATTTTTTCGATAAAAGGCTGCTTTAGTGGCTCTAGTGCTGTTGCGCCACCAACCATGGCTAACATACCCGCAAACTGTGATTCATTAATGGTTAGTACGAGTGAGTCGTATGCTGGCTCAAAATCTAGTTTATCTATTACTGGCTCTAAGTTGAAGTGTTGAGCATGCCCTTGGCTATCTGTTAAAAACTTATCGATATTTTGTTCGTTGAAAAATTCATTCATTAATAGGTTTTTAATTGCGAGTTTAAATTCTTCAAATCTTGCTTCCACTACACCTGAGCCATAAAACCCAGGGACTTTCTCAAACAACATATGTACTGCAATGGCATTGGTTGCCGCTCCTGATAAAGCGAATAGACCGACTGTTAATATCGCTGGTTGTTGGCTTAAAAATCCGATTATGACTAATCCAGCTGAAATTAAATTTGTAATTAAAGCTTTATTCATTGTTGAACCTTTCTTTGATTAATATACCCACTTGGGGTTAGTTAATTAACCTGAACTCGGGCTAATTAATGTTAAGTTACAAAAAGAGCGCCTGAGGCGCTCTTTTAATTTTGTTAGATTTTATCGAGCTGGAATTAAAACATAAATGCTTTGCTCGGTATTATTCTAATTTATTACAGCTTGTGTCGCTGGTGATTCGCTTTTGCTGGTCGGTGTATTTGAGCCACCTGTTTTACCTGAAGTGCTTAATTTAGCACGTACATCGTCAGGTAACGCTTTTATGACTAGCTCTCTACTTGTGTCGATAGCTAAAGGTTTAGTTTGGCTCATCGGCGAGAAGGCGTGTCCTTTGAACGAGCGAACTGCTGTTACAGTGGCAGCTTGCTCTTCGGTTTGCTGTGTTTCAACTTTGGCTGCTTCAACTTTTTCGGCCACAACTTCTTGAGTTTCTTCAGCTTGTTCCGCTTTTTGCACAGGCGCTTCTACTGTTTTAACTTCAGTTGCTTCTGGCGCTGCCACCTCTGGCGTAACGTTTTCTGTTTCAGCTTGCTCTGTTCCAGCAATTTCAGCCGCTGCTACTTCTTGATTTTGCGCTACGGCAGGTGTTTCAAGATCGTCTAGCGGTAAGCTTTGCTGTGTTTCGTTAGCCTCAGTTGCCGTTGTATTAGCTTCTGGAGTTTCAGTCGCTTCTGCTGTGCTTGTCACCTCAGTTGCTTCTACAGGCGTTTCTGCTACTGGCTCAGATACAGTTTCTTCTGTTTGACTCGTTTGAGTAGACGTTTGCGTTTCCGCTTTTGCATTCTCGTGCGGGTAACGAGATTCTACCGGATCTTCACTCAGTTCAGCTTGTTGCATTACTTCTAACTCAAGTTCATTTTGCTGAACATCATTGTTTTTGTAATAAGCTGAATAATCTGCTTTATTCTCACCATCTTGACCTTCGCTTTGGTTTTGACGACGACGACGCTGTGTAGACGCTCTCAAATGACGCGTGCCACGTCTTTGTTTGTTTGCAGGGCGCTGCGTTTCTGATTCATCATTAGGGATGAATGCCGGTTCAGCTTGCTCTACTTTTACGACTTCAGGCTTTTCAGCTGCTGGCGCTTGAGTTTTAACTTGATCTACAACTTGCTCTAAAACTTGTTCTTGAGCTTGTGGCTTTTGCTCTTGAACTTTCTCTTCTTTGGCTTTTTCAACAACTTTAGCTGAAGGTTTTTTAGTTTGAGCCTTATTCGGTTTTGACTCTACTGCTTTTGCTTCTACTTTAGTGTTATTAGTCACTTTAGTTTGGCTGTTATTTGCAGTATCAGCGTTATTTGAATCAACTCTTACCTTTTTACGTTGAGTGCGTCTTGCTCTGCGCTCTTGAACCTTGTTTTCTGATTTATCAGATTGAGGTTTATTTGATTGCTGCTTACGCGGTTTATCAAACTTCTCATTTTTCTCTGACTTGTTTGAATCGTTGTTACGTCTATTACGGTTGTTACGTTTTTGATTAGAACGATTACGGTTATTTGACTGCGTTGGTTTTGGCGCAGCTGGTTTTTCTTTAACTTCTTCTTTAACTTCAGGTGCTAAAAGCGATTTAAAGAATGCAGCTATACGGCTAAACAAGCTTGGTTCAGCATTTTTTACTTCTGCTTTTTGAGGTGCGGTAGCTGTCGGTTGTACTGGTGCTGCAACAGGCGAACCAAAGCCTTTTAATGCAGGCTCTTCTTTTTTCTCAGGCGCTTTAATCGATGGTGACATAGGGATCACAACATCTTGCTCTGGCTTAGTAATCAGTTTGTAGCTTAGCTCGTCAGAAGTCTCGTCGATTTTAATACGAGATACTTCATAATTAGGCGTTTGCATATGCGGGTTTGGTGCAACAACGATACGTACGTTGTGGCTTTTTTCGATGAATCGAACCGCACCACGTTTTTCATTCAGTAGATAAGTTGCTACTTCAATTGGTACTTGAGCTTGAACTTGTACTGTATTTTCTTTTATCGCTTCTTCTTCTAATAGACGAAGGATTGATAAAGCGAGTGATTCGTTAGAACGTATAGTCCCTGTGCCTTGGCATCGAGGGCAGCTATCGTTTGCGCTTTCACCTAGTGAAGGGCGTAAACGTTGGCGTGACATTTCTAATAAACCGAAACGGCTGATTCTGGCTAGTTGGATTCTTGCTCTGTCTGGTCTAACTGCTTCACGTAAGCGGTTTTCAACTTCTCTTTGGTTACGTGCCGGTGTCATATCGATAAAGTCGATAACAACTAAACCACCTAAATCACGTAATCTTAGTTGGCGCGCGATTTCATCTGCGGCTTCTAAATTGGTATTAAAAGCGGTTTCTTCAATATCACCGCCTTTAGTCGCTTTAGCTGAGTTGATATCGATAGAGGTAAGTGCTTCTGTCGGATCAATTACGATTGAACCACCAGATGGTAATCTAACTTCACGTTGGAAAGCGGATTCGATTTGGCTTTCAATTTGGAAGTGAGTAAATAATGGAATTTCACCTTGGTATAACTTAACTCGGTTAGTAAAGTCTGGACGAACAAGTGAGATATGTGCTTTCGCATCTTCAAATACTTTTGGATGGTCGATTAGGATTTCACCTATATCACGACGTAAGTAATCTCGGATTGCTCTAACGATAACGTTACTTTCTTGGTGAATTAGGAATGGAGCTGGGCGTGATTCACCTTCAGCTTTAATTGATTCCCAATGGCTTAATAAGACATTTAAATCCCACTCTAATTCTTCGAATGCTTTACCTACACCAGCAGTACGAACAATTAAGCCCATTCCGTGTGGTAAAGATAATTTAGATAAAGATTCTTTTAATGCTGTTCTTTCATCGCCTTCGATACGACGAGAAATACCGCCAGCTTTAGGATTGTTTGGCATTAACACTAGGTAACTACCAGCTAAGCTTACAAATGTTGTTAGCGCCGCACCTTTTTGACCACGTTCTTCTTTGTCGATTTGAACGATAACTTCTTGGCCTTCGCTGATCACATCTTTGATGTTAGGGCGACCTTGAAGTGTGTAGCCTTCTGGGAAGTAAGCTTTTGCAATTTCTTTTAGTGGAAGGAAGCCATGTCTTTCTTGACCATAGTCAACAAAGGCTGCTTCTAAGCTTGGTTCTACACGGGTAATTTTACCTTTGTAGATGTTGGCTTTTTTTTGCTCGTGGCCATGACTTTCAATATCTAGATCGTAAAGTCTTTGACCATCAACTAGTGCTACGCGTAACTCTTCTTCTTGAGTCGCGTTAATTAACATACGTTTCATATTTGTTTCACCAAATGAAACGCCATTGCCAGCTTATCAAAACAAGCTAAAAGCAGTAATCTTTTATCAAGATAATACTAATTTTAAAGTAGCCCAGGCGGTTTTGTGCCTAGGCTATCTACTAGTGATGTCACTCTCCCGAGTCTCATAATGTATGATCTTAACTTAAACTAGAAGCCTTGCTAAATACTGATTTAGCAAATGAATTGAGGTTGCTCAATTCGAAAATCATTATTGCTTCTACGCTGTTTTTGTTACCGATCTTGCAATTTTTACTAGTTATTCTGTTTTGTTATTACTACCAAATCTAAAGTTTTGTTTTAACTGTAGATCTTAGGTTGTTTTGTTTAAGTTGGTTTGGCGTTTTCTAAAATAATAGCCATTCTCTATCGGGACGAATGTTTTAATGCCTAACAAAAAATTACTCACTTTGTTAGTATTAACTCGCGGTAGGACTTAAAGTCTAAGTATAAATACCCAACAATAAGCTTCGCTTCACTCGTGACCTCTTACACAGCAGAATGTCACCAAACTGTATTTTTTCAATACAGGTACAAAAATACTGGCATTGATAAATGCCATAAGCGAAAATATAGCAAAGCAAAGGCCATAGCGGCAATCTAAATCTCTCTTTAGAGTAAGAAAAATACAAATGAATAAAAATGACCTTGGGTCAGTATCGTTTTTTGACATAGATGAAGATAATTCTGGTCAAAGAATAGACAATTGGCTAAAACGTGAGCTTAAGCAAGTTCCTACTTCTTATATTTATAGAATCTTGAGAAAAGGTGAAGTTAGGGTAAATAAGAAGCGAATTAAGCCTGAATATAAATTGCAAGCTGGCGATGTTTTAAGATTACCGCCAATTAGAATTGATGAAGATAAATCCAAGACATTTACTGTTGGCGATAAGATTAAAAAGTTAGTTGAAGAGTCGATCATTTTTGAAGATAAGGCGCTTATTGTTTTAAATAAACCTTCCGGCTTAGCTGTACATGGTGGATCTGGCCTTAATTTTGGTGCAATTGAAGCTTTAAGAATTTTAAGACCTGAATTAAAACAATTAGAACTTGTACATAGACTCGACCGTGACACTTCAGGTTGTTTGTTAATTGCTAAGAAACGTTCTGTATTACGTAATTTGCATGAGCAATTGAGAACTAAAAAAGTCGACAAAAGGTATTGGGCGCTGGTCAGTGGCGCTTGGCCTTCTAAGCTTAAAGTTGTTGAAAAACCTTTATATAAGAATTCTTTAGAGTCTGGTGAGCGGGTTGTCAGGGTCGATGCCAAGTTAGGTAAGCCATCTGAGACTCGATTTAAAATTTTACGTAAACTAAAAGGCGCTACTTTAGTTGAAGCTTTTCCTGTCACGGGTCGTACTCATCAAATTAGGGTACATGCACAAGCGAGTGGCTACCCTATTGCGTTAGATGATAAGTATGGCGATGCTGATTTCGATATCAAAATGAAAGCGGTCGGCGTTAATCGTTTATTTCTTCATGCTGCGTCTATTACTTTTATTCATCCTCAAACAGAGCAGAAGTTAAGATTAGAAGCACCAATTGCACCTCATTTAAAACAAGCTATTGAAGCTTTAGTCGAGAAAAATTAATGCCAGCTTATCAATTTATTATTTTCGATTGGGATGGGACATTAATGGATTCAATTGGCCGAATCGTTTCGTCAATGAAAGAGACAGCGATTGCTTTGGATTTTCCTGTTCCTTCTGACCAATTAGCACGTTCGGTAATTGGCATGAGTTTAGAAAAAGCATTGGAGGTGGTGTTTCCTGATGCAGATGAAGTTCAGGGCAAGCAGTTATTTCAGCAATATCGAAAAGAATATATCGAACTAAATACCACACCAACACCTATGTTTGATGGTGCCGAAGCTTTATTACTGAGTTTAAAAAAATCAGGTAATAAACTTGCAGTAGCAACTGGAAAGGCTAGAGCAGGTTTAGATAGAGTTTTAGTGAGTACTAACTTATCTGAATTGTTTGTTGATACTATCTGTGCCGATGAAACAGAATCTAAGCCGAGTCCAGTAATGCTACAAACGATTTGTCAGCGCAATGGTTTTGATATTTCTGATTGTGTCATGATAGGGGACACTATTCATGATTTAGCTATGGCGAAAGCTGCTGGCATGGATTCTATCGGTGTTACTTTTGGGGTTAATAACCGTCAAGAGTTAGAAGCTTATCAGCCTGTGGCTATTGTGGATGATTTTGAACAGCTTGCAGAGGCTTTAAATTAAAAGCTGGTTCGCGCCAGCTTTTGTAAATATTGCAACCTTGGTGTTGGTTAAATACACCTTGTAGGCGCGATGCTTGCTCGCGCGTTTTGTGTAGGCTACGCAGAAGGTTTGGGTGTAGTGAGTATTTCGCGCCAGCTTTCGGTAATTGCTCCCTGCATTACTCTACGACTTACATCCCTGTAAGCCAGCTTGACGCCTACGGAGCTGTGTTGTTTGTTGGTTTTGTACAAGCTGCGCTGAGGTTTTGGTGTTGCCGTTGTCGGATGGCGCTTAGGCTTATCCGACCTACGGTTTTGTGTCGTTTGGTTTTATATTATTCAAATACTAAACAAGGGTGCTTAAATGTTACACCTTGTAGGCGCGATGCTTGCTCGCGCGTTTTGTGCTCTACGGCTTGCATCCCTTGACGCCTACGGATTATGCGTTGTTTGCCACCTTGGTATTCTTTAAGATAATTTGGCTAGCTCTAATAAAGGGTTAAAACCAAATTCATTTAATAGTTTGTTTAGTTGGATCATAGGTAGACCTATTAATGTGTTTGGGTCATTCCCTTCTAACTTTTCAAATAAACATATGCCTAATGCTTCACTTTTAAAGCTGCCCGCGCAATTTAATGGCATTTCTGCATTTACATAGGCTTTTATTTCAGCATCAGTTAGTTCTTTAAAGTGAACAATAAAAGCTTCAACTAAGGTTTTGTCTTCTTGTGTTTCTGTATTAACTAAGCTTAAGCCTGTTAGAAAGGTTACTTTTTTACCACTTAATTTTTTCAGCTGTAAAATCGCATTCTCTATTGTATGAGGTTTTCCAAGTATTTCATCGTCGACAACTGCAACTTGATCTGAACCAATCACAAGCGCGTTGGTAAATTGCTTAGCCCCAGCTTGGGCTTTTAATTTTGCGAGTCGGGCGACTAAGTCTTTCGCGCTTTCGTTTTCCAGTCGAGTTTCGTCTGTTTTTGGTTTACAGGTTTCAAATGGTAATCCTAATTTTTCTAAAATTTGTTTACGGAAAGGTGAGGTTGAAGCTAAAACTAGAGTTTGCATAGGGTCTCTTTTTGCTGTTTAAAACCAAAAAACAGGTTTTTTCTATATGAAGTGCTATTTTCTCCGATTTTCAATTGACTATGCAATAGCAGATCGTTAGTATTCGCGCCCTATGCAAAAGGTAAAAATGCCAATCGAAATAGATCCAGTAAAAAGTGCGCAACAACGCTCCGATTATCATGGTATTTATTTGTTGGAAAATTTTAGTCGTTTAAGAGAAGTAACACTCACTAATTCTGGTGAGGTCGTTGTCGATCTTAAATGTACCTATGACGAGCAAGGCTTGCCTATTATGCTTGTCACTGCAAAGACGGATGTGGAAGTAACATGTCAGCGTTGTAACGGTTCATTGTCTTGTTCTGTCAATTTTACGGTTACATACACGCCAAAAACTTCAACACTAGATGAAGATTTAGTCCCTTCTGATTATGAAGTGGCTGAGCTGAATGAATATGGTTGCCTGGATTTTCGAGCATTAGTTGAAGATGAATTAATGTTGGCACTTCCAATAGTACCTAAACACTCAGTTGATGAGTGCGGTGTAACTGAAGATGACATGAGCTGGGGTGAGCTAGGTGAAGAAGCCGAAGCAGAACCTGCTAATCCGTTTGATGTACTTAAAAGTTTAAAGAAACCCAAATAGTAGGAGAATTGTAATGGCAGTTCAAAAGAGCAAAAAATCTCGTTCAAGACGTGGTATGCGCCGCTCACACGACGCTTTAACTAGTGCAACATTATCAATCGACAGCACATCTGGTGAGACGCATTTACGTCACCACGTTACTGCTGACGGTTTTTATAAAGGCAAGAAAGTAGTTCCAGCTGCATAAGCGAGCTTGACTTGTCTGATCTAACCATAGCGTTAGATGCAATGGGAGGCGACTTTGGGCCTCCCATTACTATTCCAGCTTCATTAGAAATGTTGGCTGAAAACCCACAGCTACGTCTGATAGTTTGTGGCGATAAATATCAAATCACGCCTTTACTCAAAAACAAACCTTATAATCTAACTCAGCGTTTGGAAGTTATCCATTGCAGCCAAGTTGTTGCTATGGGCGATAAGCCATCTGCAGCTTTAAGAACAAAAGCCGATTCATCTATGCGTAAAATCCTCGATTTAGTCAAAGAGGGTACAGCGTCTGCCTGTGTCAGTGCCGGTAATACAGGCGCATTGTTAACTATGGCTTTTTATGTATTGAAGATGTTACCTGGGATTAAGCGCCCAGCTTTAGTGACTGCAATTCCAAATGCAGATGGGCATAAAACTTTTATTTTAGATTTAGGGGCGAATGTTGAATGTGATGAACATATTCTTCATCAATTTGCGCTTATGGGTAGCGTAGTTTCCGAAAAAAATAAATTAGATAATCCAAGAATCGGGCTACTCAATGTTGGTGAAGAAGAAATAAAAGGTAGTGATAAAGTAAAAAAAGCAGCTCAGCTGATTAGGCAAGATAAATCACTTAACTATATTGGTTATGTTGAAGGTAATGACATTTTTAGCGGTAAAACCGATGTTGTTGTTTGTGATGGCTTTGTCGGTAATGTCGCGCTTAAATCTTGCGAAGGTTTAGCTTTAGCCGTGGTTAAGAGTATTAAAACCCTTGCTCGAGAAAATTGGCGCTCGCGTATTTTTGCGGCAATCGCTTTGCCAATGTTTAAAAAATTATATAAACAAATGAACCCAGATCATTATAATGGCGCTAGTTTACTTGGCTTGCGTGGTATTGTAATAAAAAGTCATGGGAATGCTTCAAAAGATGCATTTAAGTATGCAATTAAAGAAGCAATGAATGAAATTCGCCATCAGGTGCCAGAAAAAATTGGTAACCGGATAGAAACGGCGTTAACTGATAGGTCTTAAGTTGTATGTATTCAAAAATTATTGGTACTGGTAGTTATTTCCCTGAACAAGTTCGCTCTAATGCTGATCTTGAGCAAATGGTGGATACAAGCCATGAATGGATTATCGAGCGAACTGGTATTTGTGAAAGACGCATTGCTTCTCCTGAAGAAAATGTCGCAACTATGGGCCATCAAGCTAGTTTAAAAGCGCTTGAAGCGGCAGGTATTGAAGCTGATAGCATTGATTTGATTATTTGTGCGACCACAAGTTGGGAAAAAGCGTTACCAAGCGCAGCGTGTGAAATTCAAAATTTATTAGGTTTACCTGGTGTACCTGCATTTGATATTGGCGCAGCCTGTTCTGGTTTTTGTTATGCATTAAGTATTGCCGATCAATTTATTAAAGCGGGTAACGCTAAAAGAGTATTAGTTGTTGGCTCAGATGCCCTGACTCGATTATTAGATCCGAAAGATCGCAGCATGATCATTTTATTTGGTGATGCCGCCGGCGCTTGTATTTTAGAAGCCAGCGAAGAACAAGGTATTTTATCTACTCATATTAAAGCTGATGGACGTTTTGCTGATTTATTAGGCGCAGACATTCCAACGCGTGGCGATGAAAAATCTGTTCATGCCGCATATGGTTATATGAAAGGAAATGAAGTTTTCAAAGTCGCGGTTACTAAATTAAGTGAAATCGTTCAAGAAACTTTAGTTGCGAATAACTTAGATAAATCGGAAATTGATTGGTTAGTGCCTCATCAGGCTAATTATCGAATTATTAAAGCAACAGCGAAGAAATTAAATATGACGATGGACCGTGTAGTCGTTACTTTGGATAAACATGGTAATACATCGGCTGCATCTGTTATTACTGCGCTTGATGAAGCGATTAGAGATGGTCGTATTCAACGCGGTCAGACTTTATTGTTAGAAGCTTTTGGTGGCGGTTTCGCTTGGGCTTCTGCGCTTGTTAAATATTAATTAGTCTGAATGTAGGCTAATTGACACAGCGTTAAAAAATTAAAAAAGTAAAACGAGAAATTTTTATGTCGAACAATATTGCATTTGTATTTCCAGGCCAAGGTTCACAAACTGTTGGTATGTTAGCTGATCTTTATCAGTCTTTTGATGTCGTTAAGCAAACTTTTGAGCAAGCGTCTGACGCTTTAGCTTTTGATTTAGGCAAAATCATTTTAGATGGCCCAGCTGAAGAGTTAAATCAAACTCAAATTACCCAGCCTGCTTTATTGACAGCTAGTATTGCAGTTCTGCGTTTAATTGCTGAAAAAAGCGATATTAAACCTGCTTTTTTGGCTGGTCATAGTTTAGGTGAGTATTCAGCTTTAACGGCTGCAGGTGTTATTCAGTTTGAAGATGCACTTAAGTTAGTTGAGTTACGTGGTAAGGCTATGCAACAAGCGGTTCCAGCTGGTGTTGGTGCCATGGCTGCTATTATCGGCTTAGCGGATGATGCGGTTATTAAAGCTTGTGCTGACGCAAGTGCACAATCAACCGAAAACGAAGTGGTTGCAGCGGTTAATTTTAATTCGCCAGGTCAAGTCGTTATTGCTGGTCATAAAGCTGCGGTTGCTGCTGCAGGCGAGCTTTGTAAAGCTGCGGGCGCTAAACGTGCATTACCTTTACCGGTTAGTGTGCCATCACATTGTGCATTAATGAAACCAGCAGCTGAAGAGTTAGCTGTAGCGTTAAAAGAAATTCAATTTTCGGCGCCAAGTTTTTCTGTTATCAATAATGTTGATGTTAAAGCTGAAACGGATGCTGCAGCAATTCAAGACGCATTAGTTCGTCAATTATATTGCCCAGTACGTTGGACAGAAACGGTACAATTTTTAGCATCTCAAGGTGTGACAGAGTTAGTTGAAGTCGGTGCTGGTAAAGTACTTGCTGGATTAACTAAGCGAATTGAGAAAAGTTTAAGTGCTAGATCAGTTAATGATCTTGCATCGTTAGAAGCATTTTTAGGTGAGTAATTAATATGTTTTCAAATTTTGAAGGACAAGTTGCATTAGTAACAGGCGCAAGCCGTGGTATTGGTAAAGCAATCGCTTTACAACTAGCTAATGCAGGTGCAAAAGTAATTGGTACTGCAACTTCTGAAAAAGGCGCTGCAGCTATTGCTGAGTACCTTGGCGAAAAAGGTACTGGTTTAGTATTAAATGTAACGGATGACGATTCAATTGCGGCATTATTTGATGCGATTAAAGCTCAATTCGGTGACATCGATATTCTAGTGAACAACGCAGGTATCACACGAGATAACTTAATGATGCGTATGAAAAATGATGAGTGGGAAGATATTTTAAATACTAACCTAACTTCAGTTTTCAAATTATCTAAAGCTGTTTTACGCGCTATGATGAAGAAACGCACTGGCCGTATTATTAATATCGGTTCGGTTGTTGGTTCAACTGGTAATCCAGGACAAGCTAACTATTGCGCAGCTAAAGCTGGTTTAGTTGGTTTTACTAAAGCATTAGCGAAAGAAGTTGCTTCGCGTGGCATTACTGTTAATACAGTTGCACCTGGTTTTATCGATACAGATATGACTAAAGAATTAACGGAAGAGCAAAAAAATACAATTTTTGCCCAAATTCCAGCTGGCCGTTTAGGTCAACCAGAAGAAATCGCATCAGCAGTTAGCTTTTTAGCAACTAAAGAAGCGGCTTATATTTCTGGCGAAACTATCCATGTTAACGGTGGTATGTATATGGCTTAACCCTTGTAGTTAAGCTTTGGGGCATAAAAATAACTTGAATTGAAATTCAAGATTGTATTGATTATCTTAAACAGGTATTATCTGCCCCGATTAATTTAGTAGTGGTTATTTAGGTAGATTTTTTAAATACCTAGTTGACCTGTTAATAGCAAGTGATAAGCTTGTACAGAATTTTTTATTTATAAATTACAGTAAAATTTGTGCATAGTGCGCATTTTCTGAAGGAAACTTTACATTATGAGTAACGCAAACATCCAAGAAAGAGTATACAAAATTATTGTTGAGCAATTAGGTGTTAAAGAAGAAGAAATCACAAACGAAGCTTCTTTTGTTGATGACCTAGGTGCAGATTCATTGGATACAGTTGAATTAGTTATGGCGCTTGAAGAAGAATTCGACACAGAGATTCCTGATGAAGAAGCTGAAAAAATTACTACAGTTCAATCAGCTATCGACTACGTTGTAGCGAACAAAGAATAATATTTCTGGGCGGTTCCTAACCGCCCTTTTTGTACCTTTCAAACTACTCCTCCTGGAGGCTATCTAGTGTCTAAACGACGTGTCGTTGTTACTGGACTTGGGATGTTATCACCAGTCGGTAATACAGTTGATGATTCTTGGAAAGCTTTGCTTGCAGGTCAAAGTGGCATTCAATTAATTGATACCTTTGATGTTAGTAACTTTTCAACTCGTATAAGTGGCTTGGTTAAAGGCTTTAATGCTGAAGACTACATGCCAAAGAAAGAAGCTAAAAAAATGGATACCTTTATCCAATATGGTGTAGCTGCTGGTATTCAGGCAATGAAAGACTCAGGTCTTGAAATTACTGATGAAAATGCAGACCGTATTGGTGCGGCAATTGGCTCTGGTATTGGTGGTTTAACTCTAATTGAAGAAAACCACACTAAATTACTCGCTAATGGCCCTAAAAGAATGTCACCGTTTTTCGTGCCTTCGACCATTATTAATATGATAGCTGGTCATCTTTCAATCATGTATGGTTTGAAAGGTCCAAATATCGCAATTACCACTGCTTGTACTACAGGTGTCCATAATATTGGTCATGCTGCTCGTATGATTGCATATGGCGATGCCGATGCTATGTTAGCGGGTGGTGCTGAACAAGCAACTACGCCTTTAGGTTTAGGTGGTTTTGCTGCTGCTCGTGCATTGTCGAGCCGCAATGATGATCCAACTAAGGCAAGTCGTCCTTGGGATAAAGACCGTGACGGTTTTGTTATGGGTGATGGTGCTGGTGTTATGATGCTTGAAGAATACGAGCATGCAAAAGCACGTGGTGCAAAAATTTATGCTGAACTTTCTGGCTTTGGTCAGAGCGGCGATGCTAACCACATTACTTCACCTCCTGCTGATGGTGCAGGCGCACAAGCTGCTATGGCCAATGCAGTTAAAGACGGTGGTATTGAATTAGCTCAAGTGGGCTATTTAAATGCACACGGTACTTCAACGCCAGTTGGTGATAAAGCGGAAACTAATGCTGTTAAAGGCCTATTTGGTGATTTAGCTAGCAAGGTTATGGTGAGTTCTACTAAGTCGATGACAGGCCATTTATTAGGTGCTGCAGGGGCGATTGAAGCGATTATTACAGTTAAAGCGCTTCAAGATCAAAGTATTCCGCCAACAATCAATTTAGACAATCCTGATGAAGGTTGTGATCTTGATTATGTGCCGCATGAAGCACGTCAAGCTAAATTTGAATACGCATTGTGTAACTCATTTGGTTTCGGTGGAACCAATGGATCATTGCTTTTCAATAAAGTTTAATGTTAAAAAGCCTGCATCGCAGGCTTTTTTCTTTAATCTAACTCATGCAAATATTCCTTAACCATCAAAACAACCCTGTTAGGCCTTCTGTTTTTAATCGCGCATTTCAGTTTGGCGATGCCCATTTCACCACATTAAAAATTGTCGACAAGCAGATACATTTATTCGATTTTCATTTACACCGACTCAAACTTGCAAATAATGTATTAGGTTTTTCTGGTTTTGATCAAACTGCACTCGTCACTGAATTACAAAGTATTGCAGCTGAAAACAATACTTGTATTGTCAAAGTATTGATTAGCCGAGGCGATAGTCAAAGAGGATATCAAGTCCCGGATGATATCGCTTGCCAAGTTTATCTCTTTGTCAGTGATTTTCATCCTGATGCTTTTAGTTTTCCTAATGGAATTGAGCTTGCACTGCTAGAGTTTCGTTTGGGTTATCAACCTAGCTTAGCTGGGTTAAAGCATTGCAATCGTCTAGAGCAAATCTTAGTCAAACAAGAAATAGCCAATTTAGGCGCTAAAGATGGTATTGTTTGTGGTTTGGAAGGTGAGTTAATCGAGACATCTGTCGCCAATATTTTTGTCAAAATAGATGATGATTGGTGTACACCTGATTTATCCTTAGCTGGCATTGCTGGGGTTAAGCGGGATTGGTTATTAGCGAAAATGCAAGCTTGTGGTGTTCGCTGTTCTGTTCGTAAAATCTCTGCAGCTGAAATCAAGCAAGTTCAATCTGCTGTGATTTGCAATGCATTAATGGATTTGGTAGTCGTGTCTAAAATTGGTATGCAAAAATTATCTTTAGTTGAGTCGCAAAACCTAATAAGGTTGGTCAATGCTTAAGTCTAAATTAGTTAGATACAGTTTAGTTGGGTTGGTTTTGAGCTTGTTCGCAGGCTTAGCCTATGGCTATATGCATTGGCAACGAGCATTAGAACGTGAGGTTTTTGTTGAACCTCAATATTTTGAGGTTCAACCAGGACAAAGCTTTAATTCAATTGTGCAGCAATTAAAGCAAAAGCAATTAATTAGTGAAACTTGGTCGTTGAAACTTCAGGCCAAGTTGCAGCCAAAATATAGCCAGCTTCAAGCTGGTTTATATCAATTTTCTGGCACACTGGCCCCGATAGATTTTATCTATATGATGCGAAGAGGGCGGATTGTTGAATTTAAACTGACTTTTACAGAAGGCTCTGAGTTTAAGCAATGGCAAAAAATGTTAGCCGAGCATCCGTTTATTGAGCAAACGAATTACGCGAATAAACTCGCGGCACTCATCAAGCCGCATAAATCGGCAGAAGGTTTATTTTTTCCTGATACTTATTCATTTCACGCGCGAACAACGGATTTTAGTATTTTAAAACAAGCATTTGATAAAATGCAGCAAACCAAGAAGCTATTACCTAGTATTGATGAACACGAGTTATCTTGGTATCAGATTTTAATTTTGGCATCTATTGTTGAAAAAGAAACGGCGATTGTGGCTGAGATGCCGATTATTGCATCTGTTTTTCTGAATCGTCTTAAGATCAAGATGCGGTTACAAACTGACCCTACGGTTATTTATGGTTTAGGCGATGAATATAAAGGCGATATTACCCGCCAGCATCTTAAACAATATACACCGTATAACACTTATAAAATATCAGGCTTACCGCCAACGCCAATTGCTATGCCTAGTAAAGCGGCAATAGAGGCTGTTATTTCGCCAGCCAACACAAAATATTTATACTTTGTTGCTGACGGTAAAGGTGGGCATAAGTTTTCGACTAATTTACAGCAACATAATTTGGCAGTTCGCCAGTACTTAAAGCAAAGACAAAAATAATGAATACAGATGCAAAATTTATTGTAATTGAAGGGTTGGAAGGCGCAGGGAAAACAACTGCGATTCAAGCTGTAACTAGATGGCTGGAACAAAAATCAATTGAGTTTGTACAAACTCGTGAGCCAGGCGGCACACCTTTAGCTGAGCAGCTAAGAACGCTTGTGAAAGCACAGCGAGATAATGAAAAAGTCACAGCCGAAGCTGAACTATTAATTATGTATGCCAGCCGAGTTCAGTTGATTGAAAATGTGATCAAACCTGCGCTTGCAGAGGGTAAGTGGGTGGTTGGTGATCGCCATGATTTATCTTCTCGAGCCTATCAAGGCGGTGGCCGAGGTATTTCAGATGAGTTGCTTAACCCGATTCGAAGTGCTGTATTACAAGGTTTTGAACCTGATTTAACCTTATATTTAGATATCCGACCAGAAGTGGGTCTTGCTCGTGCCAGTGCTAGAGGTGAGTTAGATAGAATAGAGTTAGAAGCCTTAACCTTTTTCGAGAAAACTCGGGCTAAGTATCAAGAAATTGCCAATGCTTCTGATAACATAATTACGATAAATGCAGAGCAAACAATTGAAGAAGTACAGCAGTCGATTACACTGCAGCTAGACCAATTCTTTAAATCTTAGTTGATTATATAATGCAAAATTTTCCTTGGTTATCGACGTTACAACAGACTTTATCAGAGCAGTTTGCTCAGCAAAGGTTACATCATGCTTTACTGATTGAAGCTGGTCGAGGTTTAGGTAAACGTGAGTTTGTTTTAAATTTAGCGGCTGGTTTATTGTGTGAAACAACTGGCCTAATTGCTTGTGGTCAGTGTAAGTCTTGTCAGTTGTTTGCGTCTGGTTCTCACCCTGACTTATTTATTGCTGAAGAACCTGAGGCTAAATCTATTGGGGTAGATTTGATTCGTCAAGTCGTTAATAAGTCGCAAACCAAATCTCAATTGGGTCGAGCTAAGATCTTTATTATTCCTGACTGTGAAAAAATGACAGAAGGCTCAGCGAATGCTTTACTCAAAACCTTAGAAGAGCCAGGCCAAGATACATACTTGTTACTGACAACCGAAAGTGAAAGCCGTTTATTGCCGACTATTTTAAGTCGATGTCAAAAATACAAAGTTGCCCCACCTAAACTGCTGGAAATTCAAAATTGGATCAAAGAGCAGGGAATCGATTTTACAGATTATTCTGATGTATTTGAGTTGGTTGAACAAGCACCATTAATTGCATTAGAGCTAGTTAAAACTGATTTTTTGACTCAGCATAAGCGTTTTCTAGCCGATTTCAAATTGCTGATTACTGGGAGAAAGTCTGCTTTTGAATTTAGTTTAAATTTTGATGATAAGCATTATGAAAGGCAATTAGATTGGATGGTCAATGCCTTTAATCAATGGTTAAAAGCGAAACTGAAGCAAGAGATGACAGATGCAAACCAAGCGGCTAAACGTCTTTTGTTAAGTGATTTAACTTTGTTGATCACCACTAGTCGAAAACAAATGTTACAATCAGGTTCGAATAAAAAGTTAATTTATCAATCTTTGTGTTTATCATTAGAACAAAAGTTGCGGTGAGCATAGTTTGAAGTGGGCTTAATATGGAACAGTTAGCAGTTGAATTTAGTGATTTAAATAATTTGTATAAATGCTACATGGCATTTATCAAAGAAGGTGGCTTATTTGTTGTTACCCATAAAAAGTACAATGTTGGCCAATCGCTCGCATTAAGTGTGTTATTGCCTAATGAGGTAACCCCCGTAGTTGTAACTGGCAAAGTGGTATGGTTATCACCTATGGCTTCACATAGTAATGCGCCACAAGGAATAGGCATGAACTTTTTAGATGATAGACAAAATTTAAAAGATAAAATCGAAACTTTACTCGGAGCTATGATTAATTCGAGTGAGCCCACTTTTACCATGTAGTTAATATTTAAGAGGTTGTAGTGTTAGTTGATTCTCACTGTCATTTAGATAAGTTAAAGTTAGAAGAATTAGGCGGCAGTTTAGATTCTGTATTAGATTCGGCTAGAGCTCGTGGTATTAAGCAGTTTTTATGTGTCAGTGTCACTTTAGATGATTTCCCCAATATGGCTAAGACGGTTGAATCTCATGCCGATGTTGCTATCTCATGCGGGGTTCATCCGCTGCATAATGAATGTCAATTTGAGCAAGCTCAGTTATTAAAACTGGCGGATGATCCCAAAGTGGTTGCTATTGGTGAAACTGGCTTGGACTATTTTTATTCAGCAGATACGATTGAATGGCAGCAAAACTCTTTTCGTCAACATTGCCAAGTCGCTAATCAATTAGACAAGCCATTAATTATTCATACTAGAGATGCTAGGCAAGATACGCTTGATATTTTAAAGCAAGAAGGGGCAGATAAAGCGGGTGGCGTTTTACACTGCTTTACTGAAAGTTTAGAGATGGCGAAAGCGGCGATGGATCTTAATTTTTATATCTCTATTTCTGGCATTGTTACTTTTGGTAATGCCACAGAACTCAGAGATGTGGTTAGAGCCTTGCCATTAGATCGTATTTTAGTTGAAACTGATTCTCCTTGGTTAGCACCTAAGCCATATCGTGGTAAACAAAACCAACCTGCTTATGTGCATGAAGTGGCACAATTTGTTGCTGATTTAAAAGGCGTGAGTTTGGCTGAGTTATCTGAGCAAACAACCAATAATTTTTATCAGTTATTTAAACACGCAAACAGGGCCTAAACAAAATCACTAGGCGTTTGTATTGCTCTTTTGGTAAAGTGTCCTGTAATGCTTTATTAAACCTATTCAATTATAAATAAAAATAAATTATGTCTGATCACATTGAGCTCAATTTAGACGGTATAGAGCAACTTTCGTTAAGAAAGTTTACCGAAGATTCATACCTTAATTATTCGATGTACGTCATTATGGATAGGGCGTTACCTCATATTAGTGATGGCCTTAAACCGGTTCAACGCAGAATTATTTATGCGATGAGTGAGTTAGGTTTATCTGCTGGCGCTAAGTATAAAAAATCAGCCCGTACTGTGGGTGATGTGCTAGGTAAATTTCACCCGCATGGAGATTCCGCTTGTTATGAAGCTATGGTGCTCATGGCACAGCCTTTTTCATATCGTTATCCTTTGGTGGATGGTCAAGGAAACTGGGGTGCACCGGATGATCCTAAGTCTTTCGCTGCGATGCGATATACCGAGGCTAAGCTTGCTAAATTTGCAGAAGTTTTACTATCTGAATTAGGTCAAGGCACGGTCGAATGGGGACCAAATTTTGATGGTACCCTAAAAGAGCCAATTAATTTACCGGCTCGATTACCGCATATTTTACTTAATGGTGTAACTGGTATAGCAGTTGGTATGGCAACAGATATACCACCACATAATGTAAAAGAAGTGGTTAACGCGGCTAAATATTTGTTAGAGCACCCAAATGCTAGCGTGGATAAAATTATGTCTTTTATCCCGGGGCCAGATTACCCAACTGAAGCTGAAATTATTACCCCTGCAGCAGATATTCGTAAAATTTACCAATCTGGTAAAGGCTCGATTAAGATGAGAGCCGTGTACGAGTTAGAGCAAGGTGAAGTTGTCATTACGGCTTTACCTCATCAAGCTTCGTCGTCGAAAGTGTTAGAGCAAATAGCGCAGCAAATGCAGGCTAAAAAACTGCCTATGGTAGCGGATTTACGCGATGAATCAGATCATGAAAATCCAGTTCGCTTAGTTGTCGTGCCAAGATCAAACCGAGTTGATACTGAGCAGTTAATGCAACATTTGTTTGCGACAACGGATCTTGAAAAAAGCTATCGCGTTAACTTGAATATGATAGGTCTTAACGGTCGACCACAAGTTAAAGGTATTTCGACCATTATTAATGAGTGGTTGAGCTTCCGCCTTTCAACTGTGACTAGGCGTTTACAGTACAGACTCGATAAAGTTTTAGCTAGATTACATATTTTAGAAGGTTTATTAACTGCTTTTTTAAATATTGATGAAGTTATTCAAATTATCCGTACGGAAGATAAGCCTAAACCAGTATTGATGGAAAGGTTTGCAATAACGGATATTCAAGCGGAAGCGATTTTAGAATTAAAATTACGTCACTTAGCTAAACTAGAAGAGTTTAAAATTCGTGGCGAGCAAGATGAACTAGAGCAAGAAAGACAAGAGTTAGAACGAATTTTAGGTTCAGACATTGAGCTGAAAAAACTCGTTAAGAAAGAGTTAACCCAAGACGCGGCTAAATATGGTGATGAAAGACGTTCACCTTTAGTGGAAAGAAACGAGTCTAAAGCGTTATCTGAAAAAGATTTAGTTCCGAGTGAAGCCGTGACTGTAGTGGTTTCTGAGAAGGGATGGGCTCGCTGCGCTAAAGGCCATGATGTTGATGTGGCAGGACTCAGCTATAAAGCGGGCGATAGTTATTTATCTTCTGCGACAGGTCGCTCTAATCAAACCACAGTATTTATTGATTCAGCGGGTAGAGCATTTGCAACCGAAACACATACTTTACCTTCCGCTAGAAGCCAAGGTGAACCTTTATCCGGACGTTTTGCGATTGGCACAGGTGAACATATTCAGCATGCGTTAATTGCTAATAATCCGGATAAATTTTTAGTTTCGAGTGATGCCGGCTATGGTTTTGTGGTGAATTTTTCTGATTTAGTGAGTAAGAACAAAAATGGTAAAGCCGTTTTGACTTTACCTGCAAATGCGAAAGTATTAAAACCTCAACCTATTGCCGATAACAATGATTTGATGGTTCTTGCCATTTCGAACGAAGGCCGAATGCTGATTTTCCCAATTTCAGATTTACCTTGTTTAAGTAAAGGTAAAGGGAACAAGATTATTAGCATCAGTGCAGATAGAGCTAAAAGTCGTGACGAGTTTATTGCTCATATCGCTGTAATTGACTCAGATGATATTTTAGTTTTAGTTGCCGGTAAGCGTAAGATGAGTTTAAAACCAAATGATTGGGCTCATTATAAAGGTGAAAGAGGGCGTCGAGGTAACAAACTACCACGAGGCTTACAAAGGGTTGATGAAATTATCATTGAATCTAACTCAGCGGCTGATGTTGCTGAAAACTCAGATAGTTAAAGTAGGAATTTTAAGTTGTTAGCTGTAATTAGAATTATTCTATTAGGTTTATTTGTGATAGTGGCTAGTTTAGCTGGTATTGTATTTTGTTTAATTAGGCCATTTCATCGTAATAATGTTTATTGGCTGGGTAAGCTTTACTCAAAGGCTTCTTATATAATTGGTGTTAAGCTCGTATTTAGAACCGATGAAGCAGCGGCGCAAACTCAGCCGGCAGTATTTATCGCTAATCATCAAAACAGTTATGATATTTTTACATTATGTGGTGGTGTTTTGCCTAGTACTGTCACTATAGGTAAAAAGAGCTTAAAGTGGATCCCATTTTTTGGTCAGCTTTACTGGTTGGCGGGGAATATATTAATTGATCGCGAAAACCGCCGTAAAGCTATGGCCGCTCTAAAGCGTTCTTGTGAGCATATTAATAAAAATAAAATCTCGATCTGGATGTTTCCAGAAGGTACTCGTTCATATGGTAAAGGTTTGTTGCCATTTAAGCGCGGCGCGTTTCAGTTAGCACAGCAAGCGAATGTGCCTTTAATTCCTGTTTGTATGAGCACAACTCATAATAAAATAAACTTAAATCGTTGGGATAATGGCACTATTATAATTGAAGTAATGGCACCTAAGCCTCTTGAATCTAATGATTTAAAAATGGAAGCGGAAGGCTTCCATGAGCTGATGCTGAATAAAATTAATCAACTAGATGCTGAAGTTGCGCAGCTAGAAGCTAAATAACAGAGGTTATTATGGAATATTTGGACGATCCTATTGGATTTAATAAAATGGTAGTTGAGTCATTGCTAGCTGATGGTAGTGATCCTGATGCGATTTATGAAATTGAGCATCATTTCTCGTCAACTGATTTTGATAAATTAGAAAAAGCGGCAGTTGCTGCATTTAAACTAGAAGTCGAAGTGACAGATGCGGAAGAGTTTGAAACTGATGATGGTCAAATTATCTTAGCATTTGACGCTATTACTGAATCTAAATTAGATTTAGATGAAATTAATAAGCAAACAGAACAAATGCAAAAAATTGCTGACCAAGTAAAGGTTCAATACGATGGTTGGGGAACAGAGTTTATCGAGATAGAAGAGTAACTCTGTTATTTATGTATTCCCAAAACTGTAAGTTTCGGGAATACACAATTTTCGTCTTTGGAAATAATTTCTTATCCAGAGTTAAGGTTAATAAGATTCACTTAACGCCATTCTTTAACCCTTGGTTTTCTTTTCTTGATCTAATTTAACAAATTAGTAGTTAAACATTTAATTTATCAGATTATTTTCCTCTACCTATATCAATTCTCTCAAATTCATTGTTATTATCATAACGCAAGCTAAACCTTTATTTTGTTTAACTTAACCCGAGCAAGGGCTAACTTATATTAGGGAAGTCATATGGCTATTGAACGCACTTTATCAATTATTAAACCAAATGCAGTTGTTAAACATAACATCGGCGCCATCATTCAACGTTTAGAAGCCGCGAACTTTAAAATAGTTGCAACCAAGATGATTAAACTGAATCAAGAGCAGGCTGAAGGTTTTTATGCCGAGCATAAAGGTAAACCTTTTTTTGATGCTTTGATTGATTTTATGCTTTCTGCGCCTGTCGTTGTGCTTGTGCTTGAAAGTGAAAGTGCTATTACAGCTTACCGTGAGATTATGGGCGCAACTAATCCGGTTGATGCTGCTCGAGGTACGTTAAGAGCCGATTATGGCGAAGCTCACGTTACCTTTAATGGTGTTCATGGTTCGGATAGTCCAGAGAGTGCTGCGAGAGAAATCGCGTATTTCTTCAGTGATAATGAGGTTAACTCATACTAATTGTAAAACTTAATCACCAATTTTATTAAATTAATCGCAATTGATTTGCTGCTATCATTGCATTCAATTGTGATTATCGTAAAATTGCGAGCCATTTGTTTTACAAGGTTATTGCTACATGTCTGCTGAGACAACCAAAATAAATTTACTTGATTTAAATCGTCAAGCTATGCGTGATTTTTTTGCTTCCATTGGTGAGAAATCATTTCGTGCCGATCAAGCAATGAAGTGGATTTATCATTACGGTCACGATAACTTTGAAGACATGAACAATTACAGCAAGTCTTTACGCGCAAAGTTAAATGAAATGTGCGAAATCAAAGCGCCCAAAATCTCTGTTCGACAAGAATCCAGTGACGGTACTATTAAGTACGCTATGATTTTAGAAGGCGGGCAAGAAGTTGAAACCGTCTGGATCCCTGATGGAGACCGAGCCACTTTATGTGTTTCTAGCCAAGTTGGCTGTGCGTTAGAATGTACTTTTTGCTCAACAGCGCAACAGGGCTTTAATCGTAACTTAACGGTTGCCGAAATTATCGGTCAAGTTTGGCGAGTGGCGGTAGATATTGGACCTGTCAAAGTAACCAATAAACGTCCTATCACCAATGTTGTGATGATGGGGATGGGCGAACCTTTACTTAATATGACGAATCTAGTTCCATCACTCGAGCTTATGATGGACGACTTAGCCTTTGGCTTATCCAAGCGCCGTGTTACAGTGAGTACTTCTGGCGTTGTACCAGCATTGGATAAACTGAAAGAAAAAGTTGATGTGGCTTTAGCTATTTCGCTGCACGCGCCAAACAATGAGTTACGTGATGAAATAGTACCTATCAATAAAAAATATGACATTGAAACTTTCTTGGCAGCCTCTAGACGTTATATCGATGGTTCAAAAGCAAATGAGAAAGTAACCGTTGAGTATGTGATGTTAGATCACATAAACGATAGTACAGATCAAGCTCATGAATTAGCGAAAGTGTTAAAAGACACGCCATCAAAAATTAATCTCATTCCATTTAACCCATTCCCTGGCAGTCCATATGGTCGTTCTAGTAACTCTAGAATTGATAGATTTGCTAAAGTATTAACTGAATATGGCTTTACTACAGTAGTACGTCGAACTCGTGGTGATGATATTGACGCAGCGTGCGGACAGTTAGTTGGGGATGTTGTTGATAGAACTAAGCGTATGCTTAAAAAGCGCCAAAGAGGCGAAACTATTAAGGTGCAAGCACAATAATTATATGAAAAAATTATGCTTTAGCCGATTAATGGTGTTATTAAGTGTGTTGAACTTAACTGCTTGCGTGACCCAAAAACACTATTTAGAGTCAGATAAACCCGTGGTGGAGAATATTTCTTCACCTGAGGCTAAGGCACGTGCTCGAATTAAACTTGGTTTAACATACTTGCAAAAAGGTGACTCTGTTCAAGCTAAGTTTAATTTAGATAAGGCATTAGAGTTTGCGCCTGATTTAGCCGAGGCCCATTATTCTCTTGCCTATTATTATCAGACGGTTCAAAATTTTGATAAGGCTGAGAAAGCTTATATTCGAGTCATCGAATTAAGCCCTAATAATGGCGATGCTTACAATAATTATGGTGCCTTTTTATGTGAGAGAGGGCGTTTAGAAGAAGCAACCGAAAACTTTCTCGAAGCAGTAAAAATCGATAGTTATATTAGAGTTTGGCAAACCTATGAGAATCTTGGTTTATGTTTAGCTGATAGTGGTCAAGAGAGCAAAATTGATCAGGCGATTAGTTATTTCAACAAAGCACTTGGCTACAACGCTAGAGCTTTTACATCTTTAAACTCACTTATTGAGATTTATCAAAATCGCCAAGAGTGGCATCAAGTTAAAGCCTATTTTGATAAGCTAAGGCTTGTATCTAGACCAAGTGCTGCATTATATTGGCTTGGCTATAATACAGAGCGAAATATTGGTGCTTTTGAAGCAGCCAAACAATATGGTCGCTTACTTTTGATCGAATTTCCGTCAAGTTCCCAAACTCAGTTATATAAGAAAAGCTTATTACAATGATAACAGAGCAAAACGAAGAAACGACAATTCCGTTTACACCTGGTCGACTTCTTAGAGAAGGGCGAATTGAGGCTGGGTTTTCTGAACAGGATGTCGCAGATAGTTTAAATTTAAAATTAGATATAGTGCGCGCGATTGAAAGTAATGATTTTACAAAAATAGCGGCACCCACATTCGCGAAAGGTTATTTGAGGGCTTATTCTAAGCTGATCGGTGTTGATGATGCATTAGCGGTTGAGCTTTATAACCAAATGGGTCTTGATAAAGCGAATCAAAGCGCTGGCATGAAAAGCTTCTCTATGCGAACTAAGCGTGAATCCAACGATAGTAAATTAATGCTAGTTAGCTACATTATCATTATTATTGTGATAGGTATGGCGGTTGTTTGGTGGTGGCAACAAAAACCTCAAGCTTCGAATGCATTAGTCGAGCAAGATAGTTTAGCTCAAACTCAGCCTGTAGCGTCCCCCCCAACGAATGTTGAAAATTTAGGACTGCAAGAGACGCCACAAGTTGTCACTCAAATTCAAGAGTCGGATACGCTGGAAAAGCCTAACGCTGTTGAAGCCGAGCCAATTACCTCTGAAAATGAACTCGAGACTAATAATGAAGGCGATACCGAAGCGGTAAGCAAAGAAGAAACGTCATTGGTAACACAGGTTCAGCAAAAAGTTGAGGAAGTTGAAGAGGCTGAGAATAATATAGTTTCGACTAAGTTAGTCGATTCTCCGACGAGCGACATAGTTATGACGTTCAATCAAGATTGTTGGATTGAGATCATTGATTCACAAGGTGAAAAAATTGCTTACGGAGTGAAAACTGCTGGCCGAGTTATGCCTGTATCTGGTTTTAAACCGTTTAAGGTCACCGTTTGTGCACCCGAAAAAGTCGCCGTCGAGTTTGAATCTCAATCAATCGATATGAACAAATTTAAGCAAGGTATGGTTGCTCGTTTTGAGCTTCCTTTAGAGAATTAATCTTATGTTCCATGAATCGCCAATAAAACGAAAATTAACGAAAAAAATCTGGGTAGGTGATGTTGCTGTTGGTGGTGATGCACCTATATCAGTGCAGTCTATGACAAACACTTTAACCACAGATGTAGAAGCGACTGTTGCCCAAATTAATCGCATTGCACAAGCAGGTGGTGATCTTGTTCGCGTATCTGTGCCCACTATGGATGCGGCCGAGGCGTTTAAATTTATTAAACAACAGGTTTCGGTACCATTAATTGCAGACATCCACTTTGATTATCGAATCGCGTTAAAGGTCGCTGAATATGGGGTTGATTGCTTACGTATTAACCCAGGAAATATAGGCAGAGAAGACAGAATTCGAGCTGTCGTTGATTGTGCGAGAGATAAAAACATCCCAATTCGTATTGGTGTTAATGGCGGTTCGTTAGAAAAAGACTTACAAGAAAAGTATGGTGAACCAACCGCTGACGCTTTGTTTGAATCGGCTATGCGTCATGTCGATATTTTAGACAGACTCAATTTTGACCAGTTTAAAGTGAGTGTTAAAGCTTCAGATGTGTTTTTAGCGGTTGATGCTTATCGCTTGTTATCTAAGCAAATAGATAACCCGCTTCATTTAGGTATTACTGAAGCGGGTGGTGCTAGAGCTGGTGCGGTTAAATCGGCTATCGGTTTAGGTATTTTGCTGAATGAAGGTATAGGTGATACGCTTCGTGTCTCGTTAGCGGCAGACCCGGTTGAAGAAATTAAAATCGGTTTTGATATTTTAAAATCATTAAAAATTCGTTCACGAGGGATTAATTTTATTGCCTGCCCAAGTTGTTCAAGACAAGAGTTTGATGTTATCAAAACGATGAATGCGCTTGAAGAAAGACTTGAGGATATTGTTACGCCTATGTCTGTTTCTGTTATCGGCTGTGTCGTCAATGGACCAGGTGAAGCTTTAGCGACAGATGTCGGCTTAGCTGGCGCGAATCAAAAAAGTGGTTTTTATTTAGGCGGTGAGCGTCAAAAAGAACGCATTGATAATGATAATATTGTTGATACCCTAGAGAAACACATTAGAGCGAAAGCCTCTATGTTAGATGAAGAGAACAGAATAAAAGTTGAGCAGTTAGATTAGTTCAATTGATAAAAACTCTCAAACTGGCATCTTAGTTAGGTTTGAGTATAATTCCAATTTTAAAAAATACCTGTCATTGCGCAGCAGGTTGAAGAAGTGAGATTTTAGGTGTCCAAAAATATTCAGGCAATTCGTGGTATGAACGACTGCCTCCCACAGCAAACGCCTGTTTGGCAAAAAGTTGAATCAGTTTTACGCGATGTAACTAGCTCATATGGTTATAGCGAAATTAGAATGCCAATTGTCGAGCAAACTGAATTATTTAAACGTTCGATTGGTGAAGTGACTGATATTGTTGAAAAAGAAATGTACACCTTTGATGATCGCAATGGTGACAGTTTAACGCTTCGACCAGAAGGAACTGCAAGTTGTGTTCGTGCCGGTAATGAGCATGGCTTATTGTATAATCAAGTTCAGCGTTTATGGTATATGGGACCTATGTTCCGTCATGAAAGACCGCAAAAAGGTCGTTACCGTCAATTTCATCAGTTTGGTGTTGAAACATTCGGCATGGCAGGTCCAGATGTAGACGCTGAAATCATTGCACTAACGGCTAGATTTTGGAAAAAATTTGGTTTAGCAGACAAAGTTAGATTAGAAATTAATTCACTTGGTTCAAACGAAGAGAGAGCGACGTATCGTGACGCTTTAATCGAATTCTTAAAGCTACACCAAGACATACTGGATGATGATTGTAAGCGTAGAATGCTGACTAATCCGCTTCGTGTGCTGGATACTAAAAATCCAGATATTCAAGCTGTGCTAGTTGATGCACCTAAATTATCAGATTACTTTGGCGAAGACTCTAAAGCGCATTTTTCTGGTTTATGCCAAAGACTTGATCAATTTGGTATTGAATACACGGTTAATGATAGGTTAGTTCGTGGTTTAGACTATTACAATTACACGGTTTTTGAATGGATAACAGATAGTCTTGGCGCACAAGGTACTGTATGCGCGGGTGGCCGATACGATTGCTTGGTAGAACAATTAGGCGGTAAAGCAACGCCAGCTGTTGGTTTTGCGATGGGCATTGAGAGGCTCGTGCTTTTATTAGAAACTTTAGGTTTAGATAAAGATGTCCGCCCAGTGGTTGATGTTTATGTTGTAACTTTAGGTGAAAAAGCGGAACTTATCGCGCCTTCAAGAGTCGAAACGCTTCGAGATTTATACCCTAATGCACGTATTCAAGTAAACTGCGGTGGTGGCAACTTTAAGAAGCAATTTAAAAAAGCAGATAAAAGCGGCGCTGAAATCGCACTTGTGTTTGGTGATGACGAAATAGAACAAGATAAAGTCACAGTAAAATACTTAAGAGAACAACAAGAACAACAAAGCAAAACATTAGCTGAGCTAGCTGATCTTTTGGCAAAATATAATTAAGGGGTTGTAATGGAAATTTATTCTACTGAAGAGCAGCAAGTTGAAGCTATTAAAAGCTTCTGGGCTAAATATGGTAACGCTGCAATTGGCGGCGTTATTATTGGTTTAGCCAGTATTTACGGTTTTAATGCATACCAAGATAGCCAACTTGAAACTCAAGAAGCAAACTCAAATGCTTATGTTGCGGCGAGTGAATCTAATGAAGCAAGCAAATTAGCTAGCTACGTTGAAAGCAACAAAGATTCTGGTTATGCAACATTGGCTGCTTTAAAATTAGCTAAAATTTACGTTGAGCAGGATGATTTAGCACAAGCTAAAACCCAATTAAAATGGGTTGCTGCAAACGCAGCTGACAGCTCTTTAGTTGATTTAGCAAACTTGAGATTAGCTAGAATTTTAGTATCCGAAGCTAATTTAGATGAAGCCTTAAGTTTAGTTCAAGTTTCTAAAACAGAAGCTTTTACCGCTCAATTCGCTGAATTAGTTGGCGATATTCAGCTTGCAAAAGAAGATAGTTCAGCAGCCCGAATCGCTTATCAAAAAGCTGCAGATAACGGTGGGTTGACTTCTAACCCAGGATTGAAAATGAAACTAGATAATCTAGCTGTTGATAACGGCATAGTGGCGGTTCTTCCTTAATGACTCGAAATATACTCTCGGCGGTTATTTTATCTGCTTGCTTAATTAGCTGTGCTTCTAATGATGAAAACGAAGACTTATTGCCAGCCCCTAAACCTGAAATTAACAATCAAGTTGCGGTAGAGGTTGAGTGGTCTGAATCAGTTGGAAGTGGTGTTGAAAATTATTTTTCTAGATTGAAACCAGCGGTTGGTTATGAGCAAGTATATGCTGCTGATAGAGTAGGTTATGTTTCTGCTTTTTCCATTAAAGATGGTGATGAGGTTTGGACGACAGACTTACGCCCTGCCGAGGAAAGCTATTGGCGTTTTTTAGGTTTAAATTTTTCGCCAGCAATTCGAGTTTCTGGATTAGTTGCCTCTTACGAGAAAGTTTTCATTGGTTGTGAAAATGGGGAATTAATCGCGCTTGATGTTAAAACAGGTAAAGAATTGTGGCGTACTAAAGTCAGTGGCGAGATACTTTCACCTCCTATCGCGGAAGAATCAAAAGTTATTGTAAACCTTGGCTCGGGCAACACGGTTGCATTTAATGCTGTTGATGGCGAACAAATTTGGGAGTCTGTTGCTGATGTCCCTTCTTTGACTTTACGAGGCGCATCATCTCCAGCTTATGCTCAAGGTGGTGTTTTTGTCGGTAGCGCTACAGGTAAAATCTTGACTTACGCTGCTGCTAACGGCCAATTAGCTTGGGATGTATCTGTTGCTAACGCTCAGGGTGCAACTGAGTTGGCCCGAATCGTTGATATAGATTCTACGCCAATCTTTTCGGGTACTAATTTGTTCGCCTTGTCTGCAGGTGGTGCTTTAGTTTCGGTCGATGTCAGAACTAGCCGTGTAGTCTGGAAACGAGATTATCGTGGTTATGAGAATATTACTCATAGTTTCACGAGTTTATATTTATCAGATGACCATAGCCATATATACGCACTTGATAGTAAAACTGGCGTAGAAAAGTGGAGCAATCTAGTTCTAAGGAACCGGCAGGTTACGGCTGGTACAGTTTTTAAAGACTATTATGTTGTTGGTGACTTTGATGGTTATTTATACTTTTTTGATAAGTCTAATGGCGAGCTAAAGAGTATGATAAGTGTTTCTGGTGATGCGCTATTAGCACAACCTGTTGTTGCTGATGAATTATTACTAATTCAGACACGCGATGGCGACATAAAAGCCTTAAAAATAAATTCTAAATAAATGTCTCAACAGGCGTTACATTTTGACATTGTAGGTGTGATCGAATCACCTTATAAAGAAAAATTTGCAACGCCTCGCCAACCTAATTTGGTTCAAGATGCTCATGCTAGAATCAAGATCCAGCCAGCTTACAATAAATTAGAAGCCTTCTATGGCCTTGAATCTTTTAGTCACATATGGCTTATGTTTCTTTTTAGTCAGACTGCAGATAAAGGATGGAAACCGCTTGTTCGACCACCTAGATTAGGCGGTAACAATAAATTAGGTGTATTTGCGACTCGTTCTACTTTTCGGCCTAATCCGGTTGGGCTTTCAGCAGTTAAGTTAGAATCAATCTCTCAAGAGAATAATCAAATATATATTAATGTGTCTGGTATCGATTTGATTGATAATACGCCAATAATTGATATTAAACCTTATATTACCTATTCAGATTCAATTCCTAACGCAACGTCAAGCTATGCTCAAGATAAACAGAAAGGTTTTGATAAAGTTGAAATCGCACCAGAAATCGAGGCGATATTAGAGCAAGATGTTCACTCATTGAACTTTATTAAGCAAACTCTCATTCAAGACCCTAGACCGGCCTATAAAAGAAATAAGCCAGATGAAAAAGTATATGGTTCTGAACTGGGTGCATATAATGTTAAGTGGCAGGTAAAAGAGAATACCTGTTACATCATTAATTTAGTTAAATTATAAGTGAGCCAAACTAAATAAACTCAACAAGGGAAAAAAACTTGCTTTCTTGAGGGCCTTTTGCTGATAACTGCGTTGAATCCGCTAGTAATAGCCAGCTATTACTAGCAAAATTCGTACTGATCTAAGAAGATCACCTATCAATAAATAGAATATAATAATATCAACAGCTTGGGTGGTTTGGATGATTTTTATCCAGAGTTAAGATTCAATACGTTTATTGCTCAGAATGCTCTGAGGTAATATTGGATTTATAAAAAGCTCTGCTCATTAGAAAACTAGCTAATGCAATCAAAAAGACTATAAATCTAACATCATTACTATTTTTAGCTTGTATTAGTTTATCTATATTACCTAGGTAGTCAGAGTTGTAGTTTATTTCTAGGTAGCCGACTAAATTGTTATTCTCGTCATGGATCTCAGACACTGTAGTATAAGCAGAATCGATAGCTGGTTTTGAGTCTAAAATTATTTTAGCCATTCCTTTTTCATCGGCAATTTTAAGGTAGTTAATTTCATCGATAGAATAAGCAGATGTGAGGACTTGTTCTAGTTGTTTACTGTCAAAAGGTAGCTTAACTTGCTTATTAATAAGTTCATTATAATTGTGAGCTGTTTGATATTGGTTGTTGGCAAGCGTTTGATGGATCTCGCCTTGACTATTGAACCAATAGAAAATTGAATAGCAAACTAGTAGTGTCGATAAACTTGCCTGCAACACTTTTCGGTATATCCATTTAATATCTTGGCTATGATTAACCTGTCTAACTGGCATTTTTAACTCGCTAACGTCAAACTAATGAAATTGGTAACTACAAACTAATTTTATTTCCTGTAAAATCAGCAAAAAAATTTACCCTTAAGGTTTAATGTGAACAATTATATCATAAATGAAACTATCGATTTATCTACATCAAAGCACATAGGTAGATCTTATCTTAGCAGTTTAGACAATAATGGACAGCAAACGATTGTCTTAGATCCTAAAGATTTAAAGTCTTATGCTTTAGGTAAATCAGAAAATGCAAACTCAATAAAAAATGAAATTGTTATTTATGGTGAAAGTTTTACTTTAGAGAATTTAGATCATGTTTTAAATAAACTGAGTTCTTCTATTATAAATATTGCAATTATACCTGCACTAGATGGCGAAGATGATTGTGCTATTTCATTCCAGCTTTCAGAAAAAATAGACACTGAAACATTTAATTCATTAAAACTATGGGCAAGTGAATTTAAAGCAGATGTATGGCAGTTAAGTGAAAGGGCTAATATTAATCAGCCGGGTTTACTATTAATGGATATGGATTCAACTGTTATAAAAATTGAATGCATTGATGAAATAGCGAAACTTGCTGGAGTAGGGGAGGAAGTCGCAAAAGTAACTGAGCTTGCAATGCAAGGGAAACTAGACTTTGCTGAAAGCTTGAAAGGTCGAGTTGGAACATTGGCAAATTGTAACGAAGGCGTTTTACAAACGGTTGCAGAAAACTTACCGCTTATGCATGGCCTTGAAAGATTAGTAAAAGTGCTTAAAGCCCATAACTGGAGATTGGCTATTGCTTCAGGTGGCTTCACGTTTTTTGCTGATAAATTAAAAGACTTATTACAATTAGATGCTGCAGTTGCTAATGTTTTAGAAATCAAAGACGGTGTTTTAACTGGTAAAGTGATTGGCGGTATTGTTGATGCGCAAGTGAAAGCTGATACTTTAGGGAAATTAGCATCTGAATTCTCAATTGAAAATAGTCAGACGATTGCAATGGGGGATGGCGCTAACGATTTAGTTATGATGGCTGCTGCCGGTTTAGGTGTTGCATTTGAAGCTAAACCACTAGTACAAGAAAAAGCAGATGTTGCGATTAATTTTCATGGGCTTGATGCATTATTGTTTATTTTAAGTAGATAAGCTTAATTATTCATACTTTAAAGAAAAGCTCCAATGGAGCTTTTCTTGTTTTTACATATTTAAAAATCATAAACGACAAGGTATATGGGTACAAAATATACATTTTTAGATTGATTCGTATGCTTTTTAATCGAACG
>NZ_KQ130495.1 GCF_001050375.1 Catenovulum maritimum
CCGTTTTAATTGATGGTTTTTGGCATAGGTTTGTAACTGAAACCTTTGGCCAACTGAATGGCTAAATTGGTTTTCTATTCCGGTTGAAAAGGCTAACCAATCTTCATCTGTTAATCCGAGTCTTTGGATTATTGAAGGTGTATTTGGTGCGATGAACCCCCGTTTATCTTGCCTAATTTGTCGACCAGTCCAATCGACTAGTTCTAAATAATCAATTAATGAAAACGGAATATGGCTATTACAGCGCTTAAAGTTGGGTACTGACTCATTATTGGCTTTAACAAAAGGTAATAACTGAGCTGGTGCGATAGAAGCTAAATTGTCATTAGGTGTAGCTGTTTTATGTTTTTGAGAACCGTCTTTATTTTGATGATTATCTGTTTCTACTGTTTTTGGTGAAATGCCTAATCTTTGTTGAATAGAAGTGAAATCAGAGCTTTCAGGCGTATCTGCCATTTTGGCTCTAATTGGATTTAAATCAACATAAGCCATACAGGCTAAAACAGCGACATCATCTAATAAAGCTTGAGATTTAAACCGACCTTCCCAAAAGTGGCCTTTGCACTTATCTTCTGAATTTGCTTGTCTGGCAATAAACTCATTTAAAAAGCGCATAAACCAAGAGATACTCGTTAAGCGTTGGCGATAATCATGAACGCAATCATTCACGACCATTAGCTCGCACTCGGTTAAAGCATTACCTTGCTGCTTAGCCTGTAAATAACGGGCCACAATAGGTTTAGGCTGACACAAGGTATGCCAACGAGATAGAACCTCATCAGGGTTTAAAGTATCCGCAGCATCTGTATCGACTCTTAAAACTAAGTGATAGTGATTACTCATAACAGCGAAAGCAGCTACATCTATGGTGAAAATAGCGGCGAGCTTTTGAATGCGCTCAACTAACCAAACCTTCCTATGTTCAAAACTCTTTTTAGTGGTTTTATCATAACCACACAAATAACTACGCCTGACACAGCGCGCAATGCAATGATAATAAGGGGTATCAGATAATGATATTAAACTGCTTCTGGGTTTGGCCATAAGTTAACTGTGTTTATAGTCATGTGTGGTTATTTATACAGTTAAGTTTGGAGTGGATTGCTGATTTGTCAAATCAACAATTAAAAATAAATAGACATGAGTTGTAAGTAATTGTAATTTATATTTTTTAACAATGCCTGTCATTCAGGTTTTTCTATATTTTTTAACAATGCCTGTCATTCAGGTTTTTATAGATTACACATTTCACTCGAACCTCTGTTAACAAAATAAACATTTCCCCTGTTTAATTAACTATTTAGCAGGGAATTTTCACTGCATACGTTTGCATAAAACAGTCAGGTTCCATTTTTTTGTTTATAATTAAATTAACATATATTTAACGTCCCACTCAGGGACTGTTATCGACTCTAAATAGAAAAAGAGAAAAATGATTATGCGTAACAATAAAACATTGTTAGCTGCAAGCTTAGCGTTTGCTTTAACTGCCTGCTCAAGTAACGATACAAACTCTAGTGAAACAACCGACACACCTTCAAATGTATATGACACTAGTTACCTAACGCGCGATGTTAGAGACGATGTTTTTTATTTTGTCATGCCTGACCGTTTCGAAAATGGTGACAAAACAAATGATATGGGCAATCCTGATAAGCCTGAGTCATACGGAGGTTATGATCCAACACTTAAAAGTCACTTCCATGGCGGCGATATGAAAGGGTTGGAAAACAAACTAGATTATTTAGAAGGTTTAGGTGTTACTGCAATCTGGATGACCCCAATTCTACGTAATCAAGCAGTACAAGGTGAAATAACCGGTTATCATGGCTACTGGGTACTCGACTTTACCGAAATCGACCCTCATTTAGGCACCAACCAAGATCTTAAAAACTTAATAGAAGCAGCCCACAAACGTGGCATGAAAATCTATTTCGACATTATTACAAATCACACAGCAGATGTTATCAAGTTTGCCGAATGTCATGGTGAAGATGGCAGTAAATGGTCACTAGATGCAGGGCCTTGCCCATATAAAACACGGGATCAAGTACAATCTGGTGATAAATACACTTTGGTTATCCCTGAAGAATCGGCCAATATTAAAGTGCCTCAATGGCTTAATGACCCTAAATACTACCATAACCAAGGCGATTCAACTTGGCAAGGCGAAAGCTCTGTATATGGTGATTTTTCTGGCTTAGATGACATTGATACCGATAACCCAGAAGTTGTTGATGGCATGATTGATATTTTTAAAAATATCGTCACAGAATTACGTCCAGATGGATTTAGAGTAGATACAGTTAAACACGTTAACACTGAGTTTTGGGCTGGTTTTTCACCTGCAATTATTGAACACGCTAAAAAAGAAGGTATTCCGAACTTCCATATTTTTGGTGAAGTATATAGTGGTGACGTAAACGTTTTAAGTCACTACACCACAGATGGAAAAATGCCTGCTATCTTAGATTTTGGTTTCCAGGGTTTAACTTATGATTTATTTGTTAATGAATCTGCAACCGATAAGGCCAAGACATTATTTGATAATGACGATTATTATAATGATGGAGATAGCCGTGCAGACATGAATCCAACCTTCGTTGGTAATCATGATATGGGTCGGTTTTCTTACTTTTTAACCAAGTCAAAGACTCCATTATCAGAAGAACAAAGCCTAAATAAAATTAAACTTGCGCATGCACTTATGTATTTTTCACGTGGTATCCCAGTAATATACTATGGCGATGAACAAGGTTTTGTTGGTAAAGGAGGTGACATGGATTCACGCCAAGATATGATGCCTTCAAAAACTGCAACATATAACGAAGATGATGTATTAGGTACTGATTTATCAACCGCAGCTAACAACTTTGATACAAAGCACCCTCTTTATACTGCCTTTGCAGATTTAGCAAAAACCTTTAAAGCTCATAAATCTCTTAGACAAGGAGTACATCACACAAGAGCATTTACAACAGATGGCCCTGGTGTATATGCGTTTTCTCGCGTAGAAATCGACAACCCAGTAGAATATTTAGTGGTGTTTAATACATCAAATGAAGCGATAAACCCAACACTTTCAGCTACCAGCGCTCGTTATAACGATATTCACTCTAACGAAGCTATCGCTACACAAAATGGGTCAGTAACTGTTAATGTTCCAGCATTGAGTTATCGAATATTGAAAGCAAACTCGGCCGTCAGCTCAACCAAATTAGGTAATTTATCAATAACGAATTTTAACGATGGTGATAATGTAAAAGGTGAGTTCATATTTGAATACAGCCTTGCAGACGCAGGTAAAGCTGCCGTTCCAGTATTTGAGATGACAACCGAAGTGAGTGTTAATGGTGGTCAATTCGAAAAAATATCATTCGATAATACTTTACCGTTAAGTGCGCAATACGATGTTTCATTATTAAAGAACGGAACAAATATTAAGGTAGTATCAACTGTGACTAACTTTGCCGGTGAAGTTCAAAAACATAGTGCTAGTTTTGTAGTTAAAAATTAGCATATTATTGATAATAAACAGCCAGACTAATAAAATTGTCTGGCTGTTTATTTTTTAGTAAGTTTAATTGCTTGTTAATCTTTCTAGTTATGTGATCAAAAAAACGGCAACTATCTAGATGGCAATTATCTAGATGGCAACTATCTAGACAGGCATTCATAGAAAATAATTAAATCAATAGGTTATGGTTTATCCTATTCCTATTATTTAGCTTATTCTGTGTTAATTGATAGTTTAATCCTAGCCAGTACAGTAAAGGATGACAGTGGTCGTCGTAAAAACCGACGAATAGGGCGTTTATTTTTCCCAAATACCCTAATGGGAGTGATTAGAGCAATAACAATACTAATTGTTAGAACTGATTGACCGAAGCTTAATCCTTTTCAATTTTATCCACCCCTTGGGTATCCTTTCTCATATCTAATTTATGGTGAATAGCTGATTTAATCAAAACGTAACCACTAATTGGTGCTGTTATCAGCAGAAAAATTGAAATGAGGATTTCTTTAAAACTATAACTTGCGTGGGTTGCAGAGAAGTAAATCATGGCCGCGATTAACAAACATGCCATGCCTAGAGTGGTCGCTTTAGTTGGGCCATGTAAACGCATAAAAAAGTCTGGCATTTTAACTAAACCAATCGATCCAATTAAAATCAATATACCACCTAGTAATAATAAAACTGACACTATCCATTCGTATATCATGATTATTCGATTAAATCGCCTCTTAATAAAAATTTACATAGTGCAACTGTACTGACAAACCCCAGCATGGCTATTAATAATGCGGCTTCGAAATACAAACTGGTTCCATTATGTAAGCCGTACAGAACAATAATCGCAATAGAGTTAATGTACATGGTATCTAGGGCAAGAATTCGGTCAGGTACAGATGGCCCTTTAAATAGTCTCCAAATATTTAGAAGCAAAGACAACCCCAACATGGCAAATACTACAATAATGACACTACCTAACATTGAAAGATCTCCTTAAGTGGTGCTTCGTAACGCTTTTTAATTTGCTCAATAAGTTTATCTTCGTCGTTTAAATCCAACACGTGGATCAACAAATATTTTTGCTCTTGTTTATCCCAGTCATCATGCTCTTCACTAATTGGATAGACTTCCGCACTGACTGTACCTGGTGTAAGTGAGACTGTGCTTGCCAATAAAGTAATAGGTAGGGCTTCTGTCATATCTAAGGGCACTTTAATAAAAGCTGGGCGTAGCTTCTTATTTGGACCAATTATCAACATAGCAACTTGGATATTTGCACTAATAATATCAAACAATACCAGCAGTAATTGCTTGATTGCCAGCCATGGTCGTTTAATCTTTGGGTGATCATCTGTAAAAGGTTGGGTGATCTTAGGAATAACGAAGGCTAAAAAACTACCTAGTAATATTTGCCCAAAAGACACACTATTATTTAGCAATAACCAAACTATCAATAATAAAATGCTCGTCGCTGGAGCTGGGAAATAACGGTTCATTACTGGCCCCTTATTATTTGAGATAAAGCTTCTGCGTGGTGGATTTGCATAGCAGCCTGTAGACAAAAATCTGTAATAGGCTTAGCAAAAATCACCATCAATGGAGACACACAAACAAGTGTATAAACAGCTAAAACTTGCCAACGGTTGGCTTGTTTCACATCCACTTTAGCCATGTCATTAGATGTATTTTGCCAAAAAACAATTGCTCCAGCTCTGGTCACACCAGCTAACAATAACAAACTTGAAAGTAAATATATTGGCCAAAACCAAGTAAATTCACCCTGATAGGTGGCTTTTAATATCAAAACTTTACCTACGAATCCAGCCAATGGCGGCATACCAACCACAGCCAATGCGGTGACAAAAAATGCAATGCCGAGTAATAAACCTTGTTTAACGGGGCGGCCTGTTGTAATTCTATCTGCTACTTTTCCACGTTGGGTGGCTATTAAGTCAATACATAAAAACAAAGTCGCACAAATCAATGTGGAATGAATCAAATAATAAATCGCAGCAGCAGTCGCTTGAATATTTTGCATGCTCGCTAGTGCAATCAAAGTACCAGCAGACACAACAATTAAATTTGAGCACAATTTGCGTAAGTCCTTACTGGCAATTACACCTATAGTGCCGACAATAATGGTCGCTAATGCAGCATACCATAGCGTCTCTTGGCCCATAGAGCCAAGCGAACCACTTTCTGGACTAAACATTGAGTTATACACTCTGATAATCGAATAAATGCCGACTTTAGTCATAATTGCAAATTGAGCCGCTACAACAGGCATGGCATTTGAGTATGTATTTGGTAACCACATATGCAAAGGTAAAAGAGCACCTTTCAAGGCAAACACAATCAGCAACAATGAGCCGGCAATTTTTGCCAAGTAAATGTCATCTCTTTTTAATTGGCTAATACGAATACCAACATCTTGAATATTGAGACTACCAATTACCCCATACATTGTGCCAAGTGCAATTAGGAATATTGCGGATCCAACTAGATTAAGAATGACATACTGAAGCGCAGCGCGCGTGTTATGTTTGTCTGCAGCGTGTACTAACAAAGAGTATGACGCGATCAACAAGACTTCAAAAAACACAAATAGATTAAATAAGTCACCAGTTAAAAAAGCGCCGCATACACCCATCAACAAAAAGTGGACTAATGGATGATAAAAACTACCCGAAGTGTCATCCCCTGCACAGCTAAAGACAACACAACATAAAGTTAAAAAGGTCGCTAAACTGGTTAAAGAAACAGCAAACAAATCAGCATATAAAGCAATTCCAAAAGGTGCCTGCCAATTACCAACGGCATAACTTAATACGCCATCATTTAATATTTGTATTAATAAGCATAAATTAATACCAAGCGATACGATTAAAAAGCTTACGGATGCAACACGTCTTATTTTAACGCTTTTGCCACAAGGCGGCAGAAGCAAAAATAATGCACTCAATAAAGGGAATAAAATGGGTAATGCGACTAAATGCTGCATGACTATTTTTTCGCTCCTATTTTATTATTCACTTGAGTTTGTTGGTTAACATAATCATTACCTAAATCAGCCCTTGCTCTGATGGCTAAAATAATTGAAAAAGCGGTCATCGCAAAACCTATCACAATTGCAGTTAACACCAAAGCCTGCGGCAAAGGATCTGCATATTGCTCATTCGAACTCAAAATTGCAGCTTTATTTATGGTTAAACGGCCAGAAGAAAATAAGAACAAATTGACCGCATAAGACAACATAGTTAAGCCCAAAACGATAGGGAAACTGCGCGCTCTAAGGATTAAGAATACACCACAGCTAACTAATACGCCGACACAAACCGAATACAACAACTCCACTATTTGGCTCCTATTGATTTAGACTCTGACTTAGGATCGTCACTGGCAGTCTGCTGGCCTAAACTTGCTAAAATCATCATGGTTGCGCCAACAACGGTTATGTATACACCTAAGTCGAAAATCATGGCACTGGCTAATTCTGTTTTACCTACAAAAGGTATATCGAAGTAATCAAACCAGCTAGTTAAAAATGGTTTTTCGAATAACAAACTTCCTAAACCACAAATCGTCGCAATCATAACACCGCCAGCAATGGTTTTACGGTAGTTTAAAACCAGTCGAGTACCTACCCAGTTTGAACCGTGTGCAATATATTGCAAAATGATCGCCGTAGCCGTCACTAAACCAGCAATAAATCCACCGCCAGGTAAATTATGTCCTCGAATGAAAATAAAAGCCGAAACTAATAATGCCAAAGGCAATAAAGTTTGCGAAATCGTTGCAAGTAAAATTGGGTATTTTTCTTTGGCCCATTTACGTCCTTCACCATCTGTTGATGGGACAAACAAAGGCAAATTATTAAGTAACTTGTAAATACCGAGCGCAGCAATGCCTAATACGGTTATTTCGCCGAGCGTATCAAAACCTCTAAAATCTACTAAAATAACATTAACTACGTTGGTACCGCCGCCTCCAGTTTTTGCATTGGCAATAAAAAACTGAGAAATGGAGTCTAGCGGTCGCGTAATGAGTGCATAACAAATGCTACCGACAACTACACCGCAACCTGTTGCAATTAACACATCGCGTAGCACTCGAATGGAAGTTGATTCTTTAGGCGTTTTTTGTGGCAAAAAGAATAATGCTAACATCAACAAGACAATTGTAACTACTTCAACACTCAGTTGTGTTAATGCGAGATCGGGCGCAGAAAAACGGGTAAATGCAACTGAAACCATTAACCCAACAATTGAAATCATAATTAACGAAACCATACGTTGACGATGCCAAATTACTGTAGCGACAGCACCTGCGATCAGTAAAGCAGAACCAACAGCGTTAAACATATCAATAGGGCGAAGTTGGCTTTCACCAACTAGCTTTTGCATATCAAACAAAGGCGCACTGGCAAAAAACAAAAAGACCGCAATCAGAATTATGATATACCTTTGCAATGAACCATTTTCAAATTGCTCAATGCGCATTTGACACCATAGTAAAATACTTTCGAAACTTTTTTCAAATATGGAGCGACCTTCTAAAGTGGGTAAAGATGCCTGAAACTGAAATAGATGTTTCCTTAATGCATATATTGTTAATCCACCTACCACAGCCAGCGCGCTCATTAGTAGCGGGAGGTTAAATCCATGCCACAAAGCAATTTCAAAGACGGGGGTCTTAGTTGTTAAAACCGCACTAGATGCGACGTCTAATAGACCATCGACAACTAAATTTGGAAACATGCCAACTAACAAACAAATGGCAACTAAAATTTCAATTGGCACACGCATATAGCGAGGTGCTTCATGTGGTTGTTTGGGTAAATCAATTGGATCACCGTTAAAAAACACATCATGAATAAAACGTGCAGAATAGGCGACCGAGAGAGCCCCCGCCAATGTTGCTAACACTGGAATTAACCACGACATCGACCCTAACAGTTGAGAATGCAGAGTTTCCGCAAAAAACATTTCTTTTGACAAAAATCCATTAAGCAAAGGCACACCTGCCATTGCTGCAGCAGAAACCATAGCAAGGGTTGCGGTAAATGGCATATATTTCCACATGCCATTTAATTTCCTCATATCACGAGTACCGGTTTCATGGTCTATGATACCGGTAGCCATAAATAGTGAGGCTTTAAAGGTTGCATGGTTAATAATATGAAAAATGGCAGCAACGGTTGCTAATTCGGTATCTAAACCTAAAAGCAGCGTAATTAAACCTAAATGACTGATGGTTGAATAAGCAAGCAAGCCTTTTAAATCATGTTTAAACAAGGCGACATAAGCGCCTAATAATAGAGTCGCTAATCCAGTTAAGCTAACAATGATAAACCAGATATCTGTGCCAGCTAATACAGGATAAAAGCGCGCCATTAAAAAGATTCCAGCTTTAACCATAGTTGCTGAATGTAAATACGCACTGACCGGTGTCGGTGCTGCCATAGCGTGAGGTAACCAAAAATGAAATGGGAACTGTGCAGATTTAGTAAAAGCGCCTAACAGGATTAATACTAATGACACTTCATACCACTGGCTTTGTTTAATAAGTTCACCACTGGCCAGCACTTGGTCAATCTGATAGCTACCGACAATATTCCCCAATATTAATAAGCCAGCAAGCAGAGCTAAGCCCCCAGCGCCTGTTATGATTAACGCCATCAATGCGCCCTTACGCGCTTCTGCTTTATCTGACCAATAACTGATCAATAAAAAAGAACTTATGCTGGTTAGCTCCCAAAAAAACCAAAGTTGGAGCATATTGTTGGACATTACAATACCAAGCATGGCGGTCATAAAAAGCAACAGATAGGCATATAGCTTTGGCAGGGAATCTTTTTCGCTTAAATAATACCTAGCGTAAAAAATAACTAAGCAGCCAATCCCTAGAATGAGTAAGCTAAACAGCAGTGATAAGCCGTCAAATCTAAAGCTTATGTGTATTCCAACAATATCTAACCATTGGATATGGTCATAGAGTGTCTGACCACTATATACAGCAGGTGCATGGTAAAGACAAATAGCAAGAGCAATCAGCGGTGCGGTGAGGGCAATGGCTGCAGTTTCATTACGACTGAGTTTGGTCGTAAATGAAGAAAGTAAACTGCCTATTGTTGTTATTATTGGAACCCAAAACAAAGCCATATGAAGAAATCCATTGATTGTTAACGTGATGTCAGTATAGCAAAAACAATAAGATAACAGATTTTACTATAAGGTAAAAAGCATTCAACTCAAAAATAGTGGTTATCTTTTTTCATAATTTATCGGGCAAGGATTTATTTAGCTGATTTATTCTTTAACTGTTGAAATTAAAGCCTTTGTTACATTACTAGGGAAACCAAAGTTATCTGAGAAATCCGTAGATAATTAGCTAATTTCTTATCCAGAATTTAGGTTAACTAGGCAGGTAAAAAATTCGCTGTGCCAGTTTAGTCAATACTAAACATCAGCTTGAGATGAAGATTGGTTGGTAGGATCAAAAAAGCTCGCCGAAGCGAGCTTTTTAATTAAGCCAAACTGAAGCCTAAAGCAATACGCGAGCGCGGATTGTACCTTCAATTTGTTTCAATTCATCTAATGCTGCTTGGCTGTCGTCTGAATCAACTTCCAGTACAACATAACCGATTTTATCAGTTGTTTGTAAGAACTGAGCTGAGATATTAATACCTTTTTCAGCAAAAGCTAAGTTGATCTTAGTTAAGATACCAGGACGGTTTGTGTGTACGTGTAATAAACGACTGCGACCTTCATGAGAAGGTAAAGAAACTTCAGGGAAGTTAACCGCAGATAATGTAGAACCATTATCACTGTACTTAGCAAATTTACCAGCTACTTCGATACCGATATTTTGTTGTGCTTCTAATGTAGAGCCACCAATATGCGGTGTTAAGATAACATTGTTTATGCCACGTAATGGAGAAACAAATTCTTCATCATTAGACTTAGGCTCAACAGGGAATACGTCGATCGCAGCACCACCTAGTTTAGGTGAGTCACCTTTAAGTGCTTCTGCTAATGCATCAATATCTACAACTGTACCGCGAGAAGCGTTGATGAAGATAGCGCCATCTTTCATTGCCGCGAACTGCTCGGCACCAAACATATTTTGTGTGCTGTCAGTTTCTGGTACATGTAATGAAACAGCATCAGCTTGTGCTAAAAATTCATTTAAATCGTGAACTTGGTTTGCATTACCTAGTGGCAATTTATCTTCGATATCGTAAAAAGTAACGTTCATACCGATAGTTTCAGCCAAAATACCTAACTGAGTACCTATGTGACCGTAACCAATAATACCAAGTGTTTTACCACGAGCTTCGATTGAGCCAGTCGCTGATTTATCCCAGCCACCTAAATGAGCTTTTGCATTTTTCTCAGGAATTCGACGGAATAATAATAAGATTTCACCTATTACTAATTCTGCAACACTTCGTGTGTTTGAGAAAGGTGCATTGAATACTGGGATACCTAATTCTTGTGCAGCTTCAAGATCAACTTGGTTAGTACCAATACAGAAACAACCAATACCGATTAGTTTTTCAGCTTCAGCTAGTACTTTACTGGTTAATTGAGTTCTTGAACGAATACCAACAAAGTGAGCATCTTTAATTTTTTCGATTAGCTCTGGTTCTGCTAATGAAGTTTTTAAGTACTCAATGTTTGTATATCCAGCATTATTTAATGTTTGAATCGCACTTTGATGTACGCCTTCAAGCAATAAAAATTTAATTTTGTCTTTCGCTAATGAAAATTTACTCATTTGTATTTGGCCGTTTGCGTATCTGTTTGGAAGTATAGACGTCTAAAACTTTCGCTATTATATCGTTAAAAAAAGAAACTGCACTCTTTTTATGCACAGCTTTAACCGTTTTTAGCTAATTGTTTTAACGCCGTCTTTGCCTGCAACTAAAACAATATCTGCACCACGTTTGGCGAACAGTCCATTGGTCACAACACCAGTGATCTGATTCAAGGTGTTTTCTAGGCTGACAGGGTCAGTGATTTGCATGTTATGTACGTCTAAGATCACATTACCATTGTCCGTTACCACACCTTGGCGATAAACCGGATCTCCACCTAATTTCACAATTTCACGAGCAACGTAACTGCGCGCCATTGGAATTACCTCTACAGGCAGTGGGAACTTACCCATTACATCAACAGGCTTGCTATCATCGGTAATGCAGATAAAGCGTTTCGCAACCGCAGCGACTATTTTTTCACGCGTTAATGCCGCGCCGCCGCCTTTAATCATATGTTTTTGTGGATTAACTTCATCTGCGCCATCTACGTATATGTCGTAGCTGCTGACTTGATTTAGATCGAATACTTCAATGCCTAATGCTTTTAATCTTTCAGTTGAAGCTTCTGAGCTCGAAACCGCGCCTCTAATTTTGTCTGCTAAAGGTGCTAGTGCATCGATAAAGTAGTTTGTTGTGCTACCAGTACCGACACCTATGATGCTATCTTCTTCTACATATTGTATCGCTGCTTCTGCAGCAGCTCTTTTTTTATCTTTTTGATTCATTTTTATGATATATCCACATAATCAAGAGGCGGTATTATAGCTGACAACTAAGCTATATTTAAATTTGATTTAAAAATAATTATTGATTCTTTTGAGTAATTGATTTGTAGTAACTAACCTCAGTAATAAGAACTCGTTTTTTATAAGGGATTATATGTTTAATAAAAAAGAAGGAAGCTTGTTAAAGACGCTTATATCTAAAGAAATCGATCAACTAAGAGGGTCGTTAGAGTCTATAACCGAGCAGGCAGAAAGAGAAACAGCAGAAAACGAATTGATTTCTCTTGTGACTATCTACAACAAACTAAAACGCGATATTTTGAACCAACAAGACAATAAATTAGCTCATGCTATGCCTAGAGTTTTACTGGTTGATGATGTTGAATCAATGCGAGAAGTCGCTAAAAAAATGTTAAGTGAGCTGGGTTTTCGCAAAGTTGATGAAGCGAGAAATGCTGAAATCGCCTTAAAAATGTTAGACAAAGCTTACATAGAAGGCCAGCCATATAAATTAGTGATTACTGATTGGGAAATGCCGGGTAAAAGTGGTTTAGATCTGCTTAAAGACATACGTATTAATGAAAATATTTCTGAAGCAGACGTTTTTCTTTTAACCTCTCATGGCGCGCAAAAAAATATCGTTCAGGCAATTAATGCTGGTGTGACGGGCTATTTAGTCAAACCAATTAACTTTATAACCCTGCAAAAGAAATTTGGGAAATATTTAGCCCATATCGAAAAGCCAGCTATGGCTTAAATGTTATAGCTGGGAGATATTATTTTATCCAGTGGCACATCCCAAGATTCGATAGGAAGTTTATCTACTTTCTGGCAGTCGTGTGCTAAGCCTATTAGTTTGGTTTTAGGGTTTTTGTGCTCGAAAGTTCGGTCATAAAAACCGCCTCCCATACCGAGCCTGTTGGCCTCACTATCAAATGCAACTAAAGGCAAAAATACATATTCAAGCTGTTTGATAGGGCAAATGGTTGTGCAGTTTAATTCTGGTTCTAAAATACCATATTTGTTTTTTATCATTGGGGTTTCTGGCTGGTACAGATAAAAAGATAAATACCCAGTACAGAAGTGATGTAAAACGGGTAAGTAAACTTTTACATCTAATTGCCATAAAGCCTGAATAAGCAGATGAGTATCTAATTCTCCGTCATTCGATAAGTAAATCGCGACATGATCTTTGTCGGTAAAATCAAAACGATTTAACACTTGTTCTGCAATCTGTTGGCTTGCTATTTGTTGCTCGGTTGGTGTTAGGTTTTGCCTGAGCTTTCTTATTTTTTGTCTGATTTGTTTTCTAGATTCTGTCATCGTGAGTGTAGCTCTATAGAGATTGCTTTCTTCTTTGATTTATATAATACCAATCCATCCTAATTATTGCTCAATTTTACGGGTTAAAAAGCACGTAAACTGCGTTATGAATTTTGCTATTAGTTTACTAGTAGCGGCAATTCATGCCTTGTTAGCGCACTTTTTTTCTACGTAAACTATAGATCAAAAATTTAGGTGAACTGGTATAATTTATATTTGGGTTATAAAATTAATTATTTAAATTTAATTAATTTTTACATAAGTTTACTTATGAATGAGTTAACGGTGATTATAATTGCTGAAATGTAAACTTTGTGAAAAAAGTTCAATAAATAAAATGAAGGCTCTAGTTTAATGCCAGTCAGTAAAAAAATAACACTTTTGTTTAACGCGAATAAGGCGTACGACAGAAAAATAATATCTGGTGTTGCTAGGTATTTACAGCAAGGCGTAAATTGGGAGTTATTCTTAGAAGACGACTACCTAACTCATCTAGAAAAAATTAAATATTGGCAGGGTGATGGCGTAATCGCTGATTTTGATGACCCCAGTATCGTGGATTTTGTGTTAGAGCAAAATATGAAAGTTGTCGGAGTGGGTGGATCATTTCAAGATGCGAGTAAATACCCTGCAAACGTGCATTATGTTGCGACTAACAATCACACAATTTCAAAGTTAGCTGTTGAGCACTTTCTGTCTTTAGGTTACCAAGGTATGGCCTTTTATGGCGTACCGGATAGAGCCAACAATCAATGGTCTATTGAACGAGAAAATAGTTTTTGCCAATTGGTTGAGGAATTAACCGCGGGTCAAGTTAAGCCCAATATTTACCGTGGTCACCTAAGTAGTTATCGAAATTGGCATAAAGCCATGAAACGATTGCAGGATTGGATCATTAGTCTACCTAAGCCGATAGCGATTATGGCTGCAACCGATAATAGAGCTAGGCAGCTGATTGATGCTTGTCGTAATTTAGATATAAAAGTGCCAGAGCAGGTTGCTATTCTAGGGGTTGATGACGATGACATAGTTAACGTTTTAACCGGTAATAAACTCAGTAGTATTCGTCAAGGTACAGAGTATATGGGTTATTTAGCCGCATCAATTCTCGATAAGTTGTTAAATGATGAAGAAGTCGAGCCTCTAATTAATCTGGTTGAGCCAATTGGGGTCGTGCAAAATGCATCGACTGATCACCTCTCAGTTGATGATCACGTGGTAAAAAAAGCAATTAGTTATATTAAAGAACACGCTTGCGATGGTATACAAGCCACGCATGTTTTACGGCATTTGCAGTTATCTAGAGCGAATGTTGAAAATCGCTTTCGTGAACATTTAAACAGCTCTATCCATCAAGAAATCGTTAAAGTTCAGCTCGCGAATGTAAAGCAGATGCTGTTAAATACCGGCTTAACTTTGAGTGATATCTCGGAGAAAACCGGCTACAACACAGTACAATACATGATTATGGTATTTAAGAAGCAAACCGGACTGACACCAAGTCAATATAGAGAAAGGTTTATGTAATTAACCTTAACTCGGGAGAAAAATTTACTTTGTTGAGTGCTTTTTCCTGATAGCTGCATTGAATTAGCTAATTTCTTATCCAGAATCCAGAGTGGGGTGAATATAAATATAGGATAGGAAGTTAGCTAAAAGCCTCTTGATCTAACCTCAAGCATTAACGCAAACCCGAAAGTAAGTATAAACGCCACACAAACCTCAAACACAAAAGAAAATACGAGCGTTATGTCCACATTTATAGTCCGCCAATCAGGTGCATGGCTATCGATTTATATCTGTCTATTCGCCAATGTGAATACTTTTACTATGAATTAAATATGTAACTTAATTGTAAATTTAATGCTTATTTTTATTTGTATTGTTTTCTATTTATCGCTTAAAAATATCAGGTTTTGTTTAACCTTCTGATTTTAATTGTTTTATTTTTGTTTTTGTGTTTTTTTTAAATAAATGATTTAGATTCAATTTAATCATTTGTCACCTAACTGTCATGTTTTTGGCATGTTTCTGTCATTTTCTCTGCGTAATCTTCGACGCAAATAATTAAAGCTATTACTCAATTTAGAATAAATAAATATCGGAGATATTATGAATCTTAAGAACATTTTTGCGATGAGTGCTGTGGCAGCATCATTAGCTTTAGCAGGTTGTGGTGGTGATATAAACATTGACGCTAGTGCGGATGATAACAGCGTAACAAATATTACAAATGAAGGTGATAACACAGGTGGTGGCTCAACAGTTACTTTCCCAGCTGAATCACCAATTACATTAGGTAAAGCATCTAAAGATACTGTTTTATCTTCAGGTTTAGATAAAGATGTATATGTTTTATCTGGCACTATCACTGACGACATGGTTTTACATGCAGACGTTTACTGGGCAATTGAAGGCTCTGTTTTTGTTGGTAAAGATATCGCAACTGACGGTTATACAGCAGCTGATTCAGCTGAATTAGGTATCGAAGCTGGCACAGTTATTTTTGGTAAATCAGGTAGCGACGTTATTGTTGTTAGCCGTGGTTCAAAAATAAATGCAGTTGGTACAGCAGCTAAACCAATCGTATTTACAGCATTAAATGACGTAAACGAAACCGTAACTAAAAATGACTCAGGTTTATGGGGTGGTTTAGTTATTAATGGTCAAGCGCCAAATAGTAAAGGTGAAAACGTTGCTGGTGAAGCTAACACAGGTACATATGGTGGTAGCATTGCTGACGATAACAGCGGTATCTTAAAATATGTTCAAGTTAGATTTGCTGGTTTTAAAATTGATGGTGCTAACGAGTTAAACGGTATTGCTTTCCAATCAGTTGGTTCTGGTACAACAGTTGATTATGTACAAGTTCACAACAACTCTGATGATGGTGTTGAGTTCTTTGGTGGTACAGTTAATGTTAAACATTTAGTTTTAACAGGCAACCAAGATGATAGCTTAGATTGGACTCAAGGTTGGTCTGGTAAGGTACAACATGTACTCATTAAGCAAAACGAAATTGGCGGTGACCATGCATTAGAAGGCGACGGTGCTGCTGGTGGTATTCCAAATTCAGATCCAAAAATTGCTAACTTAACTTTCTTAGGTAGCAGTGCGCCAGACTCAAACGGCATGGATATCCGTAAAGGTTCACAAGGTGAATTTTATAACTTCCTATTTGTTGGCGGTAACGACAAAGCTTGTTTAGATATCGATGATGATAATGCAAAAGGATTCGCTGCGGATGATTCTTTAGATATCGAAAACTCAATTGTGAATTGTACGACACCTTATGCTGACGCTGATGGTGTTACAACTGTTGCAGATTGGTTCACAACGGCTGGCGAAATGAACTCATTAGCTGACGCTAAACTTGTTAACTACATGCCTGTTTCTAATTCTCCTGCGTTAGGCATGGGTAAAAATGTTGCAAATGAAGTTGATGGTTTCTTTGACTCGGTTGATTACATTGGTGCGTTTGACGGTCAAAATGACTGGACTCAAGGTTGGACATACGGTTTACACGATACAGTGACTAGCTGTCCGACAGGTACAACAGAAGTTGCTGAAGTTTCAGCTGGTCAATTAACATGTGCTTTAAGCGGCGTAATTACTGAAGATGTAACTTTATCTCAAGGCGCGGTTTATCAATTAACTGGTGCAGTTTTCATCGGTAAAGATGTTGCTTCAACTGGTTATACTTCTGCTGACTCAGCAACTTTAACAATTGACGCTGGTGTGACTGTATTTGGTCAATCAGGTGCTGATTACTTAGTTGTTAGCCGTGGCTCTAAAATTGAAGCAACAGGTTCAGCTGCTGCTCCAGTCGTATTTACTTCTTCTTCTGATGTTTTAGGTACTGTTACCGAAGACGATTCAGGTTTATGGGGTGGTTTAGTCTTAAATGGTCAAGCACCAAACAGCGAAGGTGTAAACGTTGCTGGTGAAGCTAATACTGGTACTTACGGCGGTAATATCGCAGACGATAACAGCGGTACACTTCAATATGTACAAGTTAAATATGCCGGCTTTAAAGTTGACGGTTCAAATGAATTAAATGGTGTTGCTTTCCAATCAGTTGGTTCTGGTACTAAGGTTGAGTACTTACAAGTTCACAATAACTCAGATGACGGTGTTGAGTTCTTCGGTGGTACAGTCAATGCGAAATACTTAGTATTAACTGGCAACCAAGATGATAGTTTAGATTGGACACAAGGTTGGAACGGTAACGTTCAGTATGTCCTAATCAAACAAAATGATTTAGGTGGTGACCACGCTCTTGAAGGTGATGGTGCTGCGGGTGGTACGCCAAATTCAAAACCAACTATCGCAAACTTAACATTTATGGGTAGCAATGCACCTAAATCAAACGGTGTTGATATTCGTAAAGGTTCAGAAGGTGCATTCTATAACTTCTTATTTGTAGAGCCAGCAACAGATGGTAGCTGTTTAGATATTGACGATGATATTGCAAAAGCAAATGCTGTTTCTGGTGAATTATCTATCGAAACTTCAGTTATCTCATGTGCTAAAGATTATGCAAATACTGAAGCTCAAGCTTGGTTTGAAAAAGCTGGTGCAGGTAATGAGTCTGTTGCAGCTGTCACTTTAGATGCAAACTATGTTGCTTCATCTACTGGTACTGTAACTGCGACTGACGTCAATGCTAAGAATACATTCTTTGATGCAACTGATTATGTTGGTGCTGTTAAAGATGTGAATGACACTTGGTGGAAAACTTGGACTCACGGCTTATAAGTAATATTAGCCGCTAATTAAGGCGCTATTTAGCGCCTTATTTTTTGTATCAAGAATAGTTTCCGAGGTAAGAATATGTTTAGTAATAAAAAATTGCTAACCAATAAAGTAAGCGCAGCGGTTTTGTTAGCCCTAGCTTCTACTGCCGTTAATGCAGCAGAAAGTGATGACGAGCTAATGGAAGAAGTTGTTGCAACTGCAAGTCGATTACAAGGTAGTGCTGCTGCGGTTATAGAAGAAAGAAAAAGCCAAGCTTTTGTTGCTGACTTATTGGGGTCTGAGCAAATATCTAGAACGGGTGACAGCGACGCAGCTTCAGCATTAAAACGTGTAACAGGTTTAACCCTAGTCGGTGGCAAATTCATCTATGTACGTGGTTTAGGTGAACGCTACTCTAGCACAACATTAAATGGTGCTAACGTACCATCGCCAGATCCAACTCGTAAAGTTGTGCCTTTAGATATGTTCCCAAGTGGTATTATCGAAAATTTATCAGTACAAAAATCTTATTCTCCTGATATGGCTGGTGAATTTGGTGGTGGCGCGATTGATATTCGAACTAAGTCAATCCCAAGTGAGTTTGTGTTTAAACTTAACTTTGGTTTGGGTTATAACAGTGAAAATAGCGACGATGGCTTGAGTTATGATGGCGGCAGTAGCTTTTTAGGTGAAGATAAAAGCAGAGCTTTACCTGAAACGGTTCGACGCAATGTCGAGCAATATGGCGTTATTAATGAATCTATTTTAGCTTCTACTTTAGGTGATGCAGATAAAGCTGCGCAAATTGTTGATGAGACAGTTCTAGCGTTTGATAATAGTAATCACATTCAGCCAGAGAGCCTTGACCCTGACTTTGGTTTTGGTTTTGCAGTTGGTAACCGATTTGATATTGGTGAAGACACTGTATTTGGTTTCTTACTCGCGTCAGAATATGACAATAGCTGGAGCAATTCTAAAGAGCGTAAAGTTCGATTTGATACAGCTGACGTTGGTATTAACGCTATCGAAGATAAGAAAATATTATCAACTGAGCACGAAGTAGAGCTCAGCAATATTTTGAATTTGGGTCTTGAATTAGGCAAAGATCATAAGTTTGAAACCACGACTATCTTCTTAAGAAATACACGCGATAAAGTCGACTTAGAGCAAGGCGACGATTTTGATTACGATGCGAATGCTGATGTATATGGTATTTTATACGAGCAACGTGAGTTAATTACGAATCAAATTCGAGGCATGCATAACTTCCCAAGCCTAATGAATTTAGGTGTTGACTGGCAGTTTAGTAAGTCTAAAGCAACGCGTAATGCTCCAGATGAAAGAGAAATTGTTTATTTACCACTTCAAGGTGAAATGGCGTTAGCAACAGATTCTGTGACGCCATCTTTAACTCGATTTTTTAGTGAGTTAGAAGATAAAGCAGAAACTTTTCAATGGAATGCGACTTTACCTATCTACTTAGATTCAGCTGAAATCGAATTAAAAGCCGGTGCTGACTTTTCTAAAAAATGGAGAACGTCTAACGGTTTATTCTTTCAATATCTTTCTAAGTTCACACCTGCAGAAACCGGTGAATCTAACTACTTAGCAGGGAACATTGATGAGGTTTATACTGACGAAGTGTTAACTTCTGACAGTACTAAGTTTCAGCAGTTATTGAGAGTTGATGATTATATTGCAGCACGTATGCTAGATGCTTACTATGGTCAATTTGATATTTTCTTTAATGATAAATATCGCCTAAGTGGTGGTGTTCGTTATGAAGATTGGCGCCAAGCTGTTGTTCCAATTGGTTTTGAAGATAACAAGAAGAAAGCATTGCAGCCAACTGCAATTTCTGAAGAAGAATTCTTACCTGCATTATCATTTACTTACATCATGAGTGATGAGCAGCAAGTTAGGTTGGGTTATGGTAAAACATTAGTTCGACCTGATTTAAAAGAGCTTTCTCCGGTACGTTATTTAGATCCATTAACCGATAACCCAGTATTTGGTAACCCAGACCTAAAAGTTACTGAAATTCAAAACTTTGATATACGTTGGGAGTATTACACTCCAACTTCAGATAATTTATCTGTCGCTGTATTTTACAAAGATTTAACTGCGCCAATTGAGAACGTTCAATTGCCAGGTGCGGATGAGTCGAATGTATCTTTTATTAACGCACAAAGTGGTGAAATATACGGTACTGAAATCGAGTGGATGAAGAGCCTAGACTTTATGGGTGATGGATTCGATCGGTTTTTCTTCTCGGGTAATATTACATTATCAGACTCTGAAATTGTGATTCCAGACCAATACTCATATTTCAGTTTAGCCAACCAAGCTTTATTGCCTATCACTAAAGACGATAATGCCTATGTGACTAATCCAACTAGAAAAATGACGGGCCACTCTGAGTACGTCGTTAATTTACAACTTGGGTTTGATTCGTATGATGGTGAGCACACAGCTTCATTGGTTTATAACCGATTTGCAGAGCGTATTATGAGTGCGGGTATAGATAGAATGCCTGATCTAATTGAATCGCCTTTCGATTCATTAGATGCTGTTTATACTTATTACCCAACGTTTGAAACAAAACTGACTTTTAAAGTTAAAAACCTAATGGGTGATTCTCAGGAATTTACTCGTAACGGTGAAGTTGCTGAAGCAGTTGAAACTGGACGTTCAATTAGCATGAGCTTTTCTTGGGAGCTTTAGGCTAAATAGCAAAGGGTGTGATATTTCACACCCTTTAACTTCTTATTTTTATTCACCAATCATCCCCTAAATCTCTTCTTAAACGCTATTACACCACAATAAAGACACTCTAGAATACATTCTTGTCTTTTATCTTGTCATATTACTGTCATTTCTGGTTAATCCAACTGTCACACAACCGCAATATTATGCTTCCAATTTCTTAGTTAAACTAACTTCAGGAAGCTTTCAGATGAGCCTTTCTCGTACATTAAAAGTAACAGTAAAAACGTCGGTCATTGCGACAGCAATCGCGATGAGCACATTTACTCAGGCTAACAGCCTAAAACCTGCAATCAATGCAAGTAAACAAATCAATCAGTCAGCTGAAAAATCGCAACAAAAAATCGATTCGATCAGTGACGATATCCAAACTCGTTTAGAACAATTCAAAGCAATCAATAAAGAAATTGAAGGTTTAGAAATTTATAACAAACAAGTTTCAGCGCAAATTTCTGATCAAGAAGCAACTATGCAAGATATCAATGATTCAATTGATAAAATCTCAGTTGTTGAGCGTCAAGTTATGCCTTTAATGACGCGTATGATTGACGGTTTAGAGCAATTTATCGCGTTGGATGTACCTTTCTTAAAAGAAGAGCGTAGTGAGCGAATTGCTAGCTTGAAAAAAATGATGAGCAGTGCTGGTTCTTCTCCGGCTGATAAATTCCGTCGCGTGTTAGAAGCTTATACAATTGAGCTTGATTACGGTAACACAATTGAAGCTTACACAAGTACGCTTGAAGTAGATGGTGTTGAACGTGATGTTGATTTTTTACGTGTCGGTCGAGTCGCATTTATTTACCAAACTAAAGACGGTAAGCAAAGTGGTGTATGGCAAGCAGACAAAAATGAATTTGTCGCTTTATCAAGTGACTACCGTACAAAAATTACCAAAGCATTACGTATTGCACGTAAACAACTTGCACCTGATTTATTAAGTGTACCGTTATTAACTGCAAAAAATGTAGCAGCTGAATAAGCCTGACATTCTGATTAGAAAGAGTATTTAACATGAAAAATTTAATTAAAGGTTTGATTACCTCAGCTGCATTAACATTTACGCTTACAGCAAATGCTGCAACTGAAAGCAATGCATTAAATCTTGATCAATTATTAAACCAATTAGAGCAAGGTAAGTTATTTCAGAATGAACAAAACCAGCAACGTGAAGCTGAGTTTTTGGCTAAAAAAGGTGAGCAAGTAAAATTACTTGAGCAAGCGATTGCACGCCGTGATGCTGAGTTACGTTTATCTGATAAATTAGAAACCCAAGCAGAAAACAACGACCAAACAATTAAAGATCTAGAAGCGTCATATGACAATAGATTAGGTTCTTTAAAAGAGTTATTAGGTGAGCTTCAGCGCACCGCTGGTGATGCAAAAGGTAGCTTAGAGTCGTCAATTATTTCTGCTCAGTATCCTAATCGTCATCAATTTTTAGGTGATTTAGCACAAAAAATTGGTGGTAGTTCAAAGCTAACTTCAATTGATGAAATTGAACGTTTCTGGTTTGAATTACAGCGTGAAATGACAGAATCAGGCAAAATCGTTAGCTTTAAAGCACCTGTTATTGAAGCAGAAACTGGCGCTAAAGTTGAAAAAGAAGTGGTACGAGTTGGCTCATTTAATTTAGTTTCAGATGGTAAGTTTTTAGATTATTCAATCGAAACAGGTTCATTATCTGAATTAGCACGTCAACCGGCTGCTCGCCACTTAGATACAGCGGCTGCAATCCAATCAAATGCTGAAGGCTTTGTTCAATTTTCGTTAGACCCAACTGCTGGCTCTATCCTAGGTTTATTAGTTCAAGCACCAAATATGCAAGAGCGAGTAGAGCAAGGTGGTACAGTTGGTTACATTATCTTAGCTGTTGGTTTAGTTGGTTTGTTAATCGCACTTGAGCGCTTCATTAGCTTAAGTATTGTTGGCGCTAAAATTAAGTCTCAGCTTAAAAATATTTCAACACCTAAAGCTAATAATCCACTTGGCCGAGTGTTAAGTGTTAAAGACCAGCACCCAACTGCTGACACAGAAACGTTTGAGCTTAAATTAAGTGAAGCTATTTTACGCGAAGTACCTAAATTACAACGTAACTTAACCTTTATTAAAATTATCTCTGTAGTGGCACCGCTTATGGGTCTACTGGGTACAGTAACCGGTATGATCAATACCTTCCAAGCGATTACATTATTCGGTACTGGTGACCCTAAATTAATGGCGGGTGGTATTTCACAAGCACTTGTTACTACTGTATTAGGTCTAGTTGTCGCTATTCCGACCTTATTACTTTACACCATGTTAAATACACGCAGCCGTGGCTTAGTTTCTATTTTACAAGAACAAAGCACGGGTCTTATCGCAGAGCGAGCTGAAAAAGCAGCTGAGTAAGGAGCATAAAGTGTTTGCTTTTAACGAAATGATGGAGGCTATCCAAGGTTTCATGGAAACCGGCGGTGATGTACTCCTTTATATCGGCTTGCTTATATTTGTCATGTGGTTGTTGATATTTGAGCGTATTGCTTTTTTCACAACCACATACCGAAAGTACCAAGCTGATCTTGTATCAGCTTGGGCTAAGCGAAACGATAAAAACTCTTGGAATGCGCATCAAATTAGAGAAGCGGTTATTTCAAGAGCAACAAACAAGTTAAACCAAAACCTGATGTTGTTAGGTGCTTTAGTTGCTTTATGTCCATTACTTGGTCTGATGGGAACAGTAACAGGCATGATTGAAGTGTTCGATGTGATGGCAATTTCTGGTACAGGTAATGCGAGATCTATGGCATCTGGTGTTTCTAAAGCCACAATTCCAACAATGGCAGGCATGGTTGGCGCACTATCTGGCGTGTTTGCATCTACCTGGTTAGGTCGAGTTGCAAAAAGAGAAGCGGAATTACTCGCGGATCATTTAGAAATAGAACACGAGAAAAAACATTAATTGTCTTCGCTTAAATTGATTAGCGAACAAAAACAGGATTGAAGAATTATGCGAGCAAGTCCTTTAAATCAAATAATGGAAGAAGAAGAGTCAACAATTGATATGACACCTATGCTAGATGTTGTATTTATTATGCTTATTTTCTTCATTGTCACTGCGTCTTTTGTAAAAGAAGCGGGTATAGACGTGAACAGACCTGATGCACCTACAGCTGTCGTTAAACCAAACACAAGCATATTAATTGCAATTAATGCTGATGGTGAAGTTTGGCTAGACAAGCGTCAAATCGATGTGCGCTCGGTTGAAGCAAATGTTCGTCGCTTAAAAGCTGAAAACCCTAAAGGTTCAGTTGTTATTCAAGCGGATAAAAAAGCAGACGTTGAAACCTTAATTAAAGTAATGGATGGCTCTCGCGCTGCGGGTGCTTATGACGTTTCAATTGCAGCGAATGACTAAAGATTATGATTAGATATTTAATAGCCATTGGGCTTGCCGTATCTGTTACTTTTTTGCTCTTTTTTGGCATGCAGTCACTTATTGCAAGTGGTGAAGGTGCTTTAAAAGAGCCAGCGAAAGGCAAGGTGTTAGACTTTGTTAGAGTTAAAAAAGAACAGGTTGTTGAAAAGCAAAGAGAAAAGCCGAAGAAGCCACCTAAGCCACAAGAGCCACCACCGCCAATGGATACGCCACCAATGGATACGCCAGATCCAGCGGCTAATGCAATTGTGACTAATTTTGCTGCAGAAGTTAAAGCCGATGTTGGTTTACAAGGCGGCTTGTCATTAGGTTCTGGTGATGGTGACTTTGTACCAATTACAAAAGTTGCACCTGTGTACCCAAGAAGAGCACAGCAACGTGGTATTGAAGGCTATGTCATCGTTGAGTTTACTGTGACTAAACTGGGTAAGGTAAAAGATCCAGTGGTCGTAAAAGCCGAGCCTGAAAATATATTTGATAAGGCGGCTGTAGCGGCTGCGATGAAATTTAAATATAAACCAAGAGTGGTTAATGGTGAGCCTATGGAAGTTGCTGGGGTTCAAAATAAAATTTCATTTGAAATTGATTAAGGTGATTTGAGATGAAAAAAACATTTTCTCCTTTGATATTAGCTTTAAGTTTAGCGATTGGTTTTAGTCCTGTTGCAACCTCAGTATATGCTGCGGATACAGCTACCACTAAAACTAAACGTGTACCAACTATGCGGGCTAAGGTTTATGAACAATTAGCTAGAGCTCAAGCTTTAGCCGATGAAGGTAAGCCACAAGAAGCCATTGCTGCACTGGATAATGTGAGCCGTAAGAAAAACTCTATGAATAGTTATGAAATCGCTATGATGAATAACTTTTATGCTTTTATTTACTACGGTTTAGAGGATATGCCTAACGCAATTGCGAGTTTTGAAAAAGTCGTTGCCGAAGAAGCCATTCCTGAAGGACTTAAGCTGAGTACGTTATACAGTTTAGCTCAGTTATATATGGCTGAAGAAAAGTTTGAAAAAACGGTTGAATATACCAATAAATGGATAGCTGAAAGTAAACCTGATACTAATTTTGTTAACGCTTATATCTTATTAGCCCAAGCAAATTATCAGTTGAAAGACTATGATGCAGCATTGGAACCTTTAATTAAAGCAATTAAGGTAACGGCTGATTCTGGCGAAACGCCACAAGAAAACTGGTTTGTATTACAGCGTGCAATTTATTATTCAATGAAGAAGCCAACTGAAGTTGCCGATGTAACTGAAACCTTGGTGAGACTATTTAATAAAGCTGAATACTGGTTACAACTAGCAGGCATGTATGGTGAGTTAGGTTGGGAAGAAAAGCAGCTTGCTATGATGGAAATTGCCTACCAGCAAGGTTTTGTGACAAAACGTTCTGATATTATTGCGCTGGCACAACTTTACGTTTATCACCAAGTGCCGGTTAAAGGCGCTGTCTTGATGGAAAAAGCCATGCAACAAGGCGTCGTTGAAAGTAATGTTAAAAACTTAACTTTTTTAGCGCAAGCCTACACTTTAGCTAAGGAAGATAGCAAAGCGATTCCGGTATTAGCTAAAGCGGCTGATTTATCAGAAGACGGTAATTTAGATGCTCAACTAGGGCAAACTTATTTAAACCTAGAGCAATTTGAGTTAGCTATTGAAGCGACAGAAAAGGCGCTTAAAAAGGGCGACTTAAAAGATGAAGGACGAGCTCAGTTAGTTTTAGGTATGGCTTATTTTAACCTGAAATACTTTGATAAATCACTCAAAGCTTTAGCTATTGCTGCCGAACATAATGGTAGTAAAAAAATGGCTCAGCAGTGGAAAAAATATGTCGCAAAAGAAAAGCAGCATGCAGAGCAGCTAAAACAAATGGCCAGCTAACTTTTATTTTCGCGGTAACCATTCTCCAGAAACGCTAAGCTGAAAAGCTAATAATGTTAAAGCCTGATTTTGAAATTTAATCGAAATCAGGCTTTTTTGTTCGTCCCCTTAACTAATTTAAAAATCCTGCCATAATTACTACAAATCAATTCTTCTTTAGTGGCTTATGGCGAACCAGTTAATTAATCAAAATCAATCTTTTATGCCTCTTTTTGATGTTATGCCTTGTGGCTTAATGCAAATCGATAAGTTGGGGGTTATTCAATTATTTAACCCTGCAGCAGAGCGAATCTTTGGTTATGAAGCTACAGACGTTATAGGTAATAAATTTGAAATATTACTACCCGAATCAATTAAGGCATTTCACCATAACTTATTTACTCAGTATTTAACTGAACCTGTTGCCAAAGGCATGAATAACCGGTCTGTATTTCCTGCGCTTAATAGTCAAGGTGAAACCATTTATTTAAAAATTAGCTTAGCACCAATAGATGAAGCGATTTGTGTGGTGATGGAAGAGGTAACTGAACTCACCATCGCTAAAAAACAAATTTTGTCACTTGATCAGCAAATGCAAATAGCGGCTGATGCAGCCAATATTGGCATATGGTGTTATGAACCTTCGGAAGATAAATTGATCTGGAATGATAAAATGTTCGAGCTGTATGGTAAAGCGCACAGTTCGTTCTGTTCGAGTTATCAAGATTTTATTAATTCAGTCTATCCAAGTGACGTGGATCATATAGATAAGGAATTCAAACAAGCACTAGCTAACCAGCAAAACTATAGCACTAAATTTAGAATTTTAGTTAGCCATAATCAAATTAGGTATTTATCAGCCTCAATTAAATTCAGCAAACTTGAAGCTGGCAAGGTGATTGTGACAGGCGTCAATCAAGATATTACAGAAGACGTCTTGGCTAAGCAGGAATTAGAGCGGAATGTAAAAGAGAATAATAAGCTCGCTAGAGTGGTAGAGTCCACAACTGAAGCTGTGATTATCACAGATGCGAAAAGGAAAATAACATGGGTAAATCAAGCTTTTACTGAGATTACAGGTTACAGCACAACAGAAGTATTAGGTTATTCGCCAAGTGTTATTTTACAAGGTAATAAGACAGATAAAGCTGTGATTCAGCGAATGAAAAATGCTTTAGATAATCGCCAGGCGTTTTGTGAAGAAGTCATTAATTACCACAAAAAAGGACATGAGTACTGGATAAGAATCAGTTGCCAACCTATTTATGAAAATGGCGTTTTTAGTGGCTTTATGGCAATAGAATCTGACATTACTAAGCAGAAGCAGGTTGAAAGGGCCTTAATTGAGTCCAGCCATTTTAATGAAGCCATTCTTAAAAGCGCAAACCTGTCGATTATCTCAACTGCGGTTGATGGTACGATTAAAACATTTAATCATATGGCTGAGGCCATCACAGGCTATAAAGCAAGTGAAATGATTAATCTCGCCACCCCTGCTATGTTCCATGATTTAGATGAGGTTACACAAAGAGCAGAGGTGTTAACCGCTGAATTAAACCGTAACGTCGAGGTTGGGTTTGAAACCTTTATCGCTAAAGCAAAACTCGGCTCTGTAGATGAAAACGAATGGACTTACATACATAAGAGTGGAGAAAGAGTTCCTGTATTACTCGCGGTTACAGCGATTGTTGATGATGATGGATCTATCTTGGGGTATTTGGGTGTTGCTCGTGATTTAAGGGTAGAAAAAGCGAAAGACTATGAACAATTACGGAACCATAAATTGCTTGAAGCGACCGGTAAAATGGCACAACTTGGCGGCTGGGAATTTAATTTAGTCAATGGCGAACTCTATTGGTCTGAGCAAGTTTATAAAATTCACGAGATAGAGGTAGGTACAGAAATTATTGTCGATGAGGCGATTAATTATTATGCCCCTGAACATCGCCAGACTATTTCAAATGCGGTTCAAAATTGTATTGAGAACGGAGCATCTTGGGATTTACAACTAGAGCTGATTACCGCGCTTGGCAATCGTATTTGGGTTCGCGCAACTGGAGAAGGGATTCGAGAACAAGGTAAGGTTGTTAAGTTAGTCGGCGCATTTCAAGATATATCCAGCATTAAAGCGGCAGAAGAAAAAGCCAAGGCAGCCAATAAGGCTAAAGGTGAATTTTTAGCCAATATGAGCCATGAAATTAGAACACCAATTAATGGCATATTAGGGATGAATGAGGTTTTATTAAACACTCAATTAACGGCGCAACAAACTCATTATGCGGAGCTCGTTGCACAAAGTAGCCGATCTTTGCTTAACATAGTTAATGATATTTTAGATTTTTCTAAAATAGAGGCGGGCAAGCTAAGCATAGAAAATATACGATTTGATTTAGTGGACTTGGTTGAGTCTTTGTCTGCTGGGATTGAATTAAGCGCAGAAGCCAAAGGGGTTAATTTTCAGCTCAAATTGATGGATACATCGGTAAGGTATCTGATGGGCGACCCAACCCGAACCAGACAAATTTTACTCAACTTATTATCTAATGCCGTCAAATTCACTGAACAAGGCGAAATTAACATGGAAGTGAATTTAGAGCAGCTTGAGTCGACTAAACAAGTTAAGGTTATTCTTATTGTTTCTGATACCGGAATTGGTATAGAGCAAAATAAATTAGATTTGTTATTTGATAAATTTAGTCAAGTAGACAGTTCGACCACTCGCTTGTATGGCGGGACAGGGTTGGGATTAGCGATTGTTAAAGAGTTACTCAGTTTGATGAATGGCTCTATTCAGGTGGACAGCAAAATCGGCAAAGGGAGTTGTTTTAAGCTTGAGATTCCAATGCAAGTATCGGAATCACAAGATAGAGAGGATGAGTTAGTTAAACCTGTATTAATTAGCCCTAATACCAGTATAGAGAAAAAGAAAATTTTGCTAGTTGAAGATAATTTTATTAACCAGCAAGTTGCTAAATCTATGGTCGAAAATCTAGGTTATTTGGTTGAAATAGCTGAACATGGCGAACAGGCTATTTCAATGCTAAATGAGTCTGAGTTTGATATTATTTTAATGGACTGCCAAATGCCCGTGATGGACGGTTATGATGCCACAAGAAATATACGTACTGGACATACTCAAGCTCAAATTCCCATTATTGCAATGACAGCTCACGCGATGACAGGGGACAAACAAAAATGTTTAGATGCTGGAATGAATGACTATATCTCGAAACCGATTGATAGCGAGTTATTAGAAAATTTAATAGCTAAATATAGCTATCCTTGATTTTGCTTTGAGTCACTATCAATTTTCAGCCATTTTTTTCAGGGACTTATTCTTTATTAAAGAAAGTATTTCGGATTATGTTGTAAAGAATTGCGCAAGCTAAAACTAAGGTAATGATATTCGCTATGATCATCGCCATATCTTGCTTTATCCAGCCATAAGCTAACCACAAGCCGACACCAATAGTAAAAATTAGATACATAGATAAGGATAGTGACTGTGTATCTCTCGTCTTTAGTACTTTTAATGCTTGAGGCATAAAAGCAATCGTAGTGCAAAACGCAGCTAAAAAACCTATTAAATCAGTTGAACTCACAGTTAACTCTTAGTTGTTATTTTTAATTGATAGTGTTTGCGTATAATACTGTAAAAATATACGAATTCTAGCTTTGAGGTAATATGTACGAAGAATATGACGCGATCATTTTTGATATGGATGGCACTTTAGTCGATAGTGGTCGCTTGCATCAAAATGCCTGGACATTAACCTTAAATAAATTTGGTATCCCGATTGAACCTGAACTCATGCGTTCTTTAGCTGGTGTGCCGACAAAAGAAACGGTAGAAATTTTAGTCGAACATTTTGAGATAGCCCTAAAAGCTTCAACTGACGAAGTCAATGATTATAAAGAAGCGATCGTCCAAGAAACTATTCAAAATTATGTTAAACCAACTCAATTAGCTGAATTTGCTTTGGATAATTTAGGTAAAAGGCCTATGGCGGTGGGAACTGGTGCCTATACTGAAGAAGCTAAATTAGTATTGGAAACCTGTGGTTTGAGCCATTTAATTGACTATGTCGTCGGTGCTGATCAAGTTTTAAATCCGAAACCAGCACCAGATACTTTTTTGCGATGTGCAGAACTGATGGGAATGAAACCAGAGCAATGTATTGTTTTTGAAGATGCAAAAGCAGGAATTAAGGCTGCACAAGATGCGGGAATGGACGTTATTGATGTACTGGAAGTATTTAAGATAGAAAACGATTATTTTTTGTCTTAGCTAATACAGCTAAAACTAAAGCAGGCATGGGCTTAGTTATATTGGTCGTTATTCAGCATAAAAAAGCCACGTCAAATAAATTTGACGTGGCTTATAAATTTCAGAAAAATGTTTTTCAGTGGGCTTATTCAGCTTGACCGAATTCAACACCTTTATCTATGTCGCCTTGTAATGTAGGTAACATATCATCTAATGCTTTTTGTTCAAATGCGCTTAATGAACCGTAATCAAGAATCGTTTCTACGCCATCTTTACCTAATTTAACTGGTTGAGCAAAGAAAGGTGCGTTGTCGCCACTACCTTGAACGTATGCACATTCAATTACTTCTTCACCGCTTAAGCCTTTAATTAAAGATAAACCGAAACGTGCCGCTGCTTGACCCATAGAAAGTGTCGCAGAACCGCCACCTGCTTTAGCTTCAACAACTTCAGTACCTGCATTTTGGATACGAGTTGTTAATGCAGCAATCTCTTCTTCAGAGAACTCAACACCTTCAATTTGAGAAAGTAGAGGTAAAATAGTTACACCACTGTGGCCACCGATAACGTCAACATCAACTTCAGAAGTAGATTTACCTTTAGCTTCAGCAACGAAAGTTTCAGCACGGATAACGTCTAAAGTTGTTACACCGAATAAACGCTTAGGATCATATACACCCGCTTTCTTTAAAACTTCAGCTGCAATTGGAACAGTTGTGTTTACTGGGTTAGTGATAATACCTAATAAAGCTTTTGGACAAACTTCAGCAACTTTACCAGCTAAAGTTTTGATGATACCAGCGTTGATATTAAATAAATCAGCACGGTCCATACCAGGTTTACGAGCAACACCCGCAGAGATTAAAACAACATCAGCACCTTCAAGCGCTGGTGTACAGTCAGGGCCACCAAAGCCATCAACTTGCACATCTGTTGGGATGTGGCTTAAATCAGCAGCAACACCAGGTGTTACAGGGGCAATATCGTATAAGCTTAATTTTGAACCAGCAGGTAAGTTAAGTTTTAGTAATAAGCCTAAAGCTTGACCTATACCACCAGCAGCACCGATAACAGCAACTTTCATTTTATTCTCCATTAGATTTGACAGATTCAACTCTGTTTTAATAGGCCTACAAGATAAAAGATCACAATTAAAATAACAATCGAACTTAATGCAATCTGCTATCAATAAACGCTATATTCAATATCAATTTTACAAACTTCACAATTATATACTTTATTCTACGTTGCAACACCCTTAGTTTGGACCAGCAAGTCGGATTGATTCTGCTACATCGTATTGTTCGAAGTTGGCTTGAAACAGTTTAGCTAATTTTGCTGCAGCTTGACGATATTTTTCATGGCTCTGCCAGTTTTTTTCTGGGTTAAGTAATTTTGAATCAAATCCAGCTAGGCTTACTGGGATATCAAGATTCATAATATCATTGCGTATGGTTTGGCAATTGACTAATTTACCTTCGACTATATTGTTAATTACACATCTCGTTTCTGGTATGGTAAACCTTCTTCCTTCACCGTATGACCCACCTGTCCAGCCTGTATTGACTAAATACACTTGTGCGCCTGAGTGCTCAATCCGCTTAATTAATAAATTCGCGTATTGAGATGCTGGACGCGGGAAAAAAGGAGCGCCAAAACAGGTGCTAAAGGTTGGTTTTATCGCTGAATCACTGCCGATTTCAGTTGAGCCGACCAGAGCAGTGTAACCACTTAAGAAATGATAAGCAGCTGCCTCTTTAGAAAGCAAAGATACAGGTGGAATAACGCCCATGAGATCGCAAGTTAAGAATATGACTGCTTTAGGTTGGCCGCCTGTATTCGTCGGGCTAATTTTTTTGATATGCTCAAGTGGGTAGGCTACCCTTGAGTTAGCTGTAATTGAGTCATCGTGATAGTTAGGGGTTTTATCTGAGTTTAACTGTACATTTTCAAGAACAGCACCAAATTTAATCGCATCCCAAATTAGAGGCTCATTTTCTTGAGATAAATCGATACATTTTGCATAGCATCCTCCTTCAAGGTTAAATACTTGAGTATCACTCCAACCATGTTCATCATCACCGATTAAATAGCGTTTAGGATCGGCTGATAGTGTCGTTTTTCCCGTGCCGGATAAGCCAAAGTAAAGGGCGCTTTCACCTCCGTCAGCTAAATTCGCAGAGCAGTGCATTGGGAGTACATCTTGTGAAACCAATAAATAGTTCTGGACTGAAAATATCGCTTTTTTCATTTCACCGGCATACGCCATTCCAGCCAGTAAAACTTTTCGTTGGGCTAGGTTGATAATGACCACTCCATCACTATTTGTGCCATCTAACTCGGGTTGGCATTTAAAGGAAGGCACATTTAACACCCGCCAAACTTCTTTGTTTTTAGGGTTGTAGTCGGATACTCGGCGGATAAACATATTGCTTGCAAATAATTGGTGCCAAGCCGTTTCGGTGTTTATTTCTAGAGCAATGTAATGTTCATCATCTTCGCCACTATGATATAGTCCTTGATATAGTGATTTATCTAATGTGTAGTTTTCGACCTTTTGCCAAAGTAAATCAAATTTTTCTTGTGGGAAAGGGCGATTTATCTCACCCCAATCAATAAATTTTGAGCTTGTTTCTTCATCTACTATGAATCTATCTTTGGGTGATCTACCGGTTCTTTTGCCTGTTTTTACCGAAATTGCACCTGTACTTGAAAACTCAGCTTCCTGATTTTTAATTGCATCTGTTATTAAATCTGTAGGACAAAGACGTTTAAGCATTTGCATAACCTCTCCTTGATAAATTTATATAAACAAAGATCAACAGACCCAAGGTTAGTCTAATCTTTTGATTAATTAAATTTAGCGCTCAAATTTATATTTTTCATTGATCCGAGACAATGAAAGTCGTGTCCAAGTTGTAAATTGAGGAAAATTGGATAGGGCTTGTGAGATATGTCTTAAAGTGGAAGGAAATGTAAATAAAGGTAAGCGCCTTAGCTGTTTTTGGTCTATCTTTCTTTTCCTAAGGTAATAATTAAGAACTAAGATTTACAAAAAGTAAAAGGAGCCAATATGTTGTTTAGCTTACCTCACTCTATCCGAATCGCTTTTGCGCTAGGTTCACTAGTGTTTTTATATGAGTTTGTGTTTGTTAAAGCAAGTGAAATTGATTGGTTTGCAGCCCCGGTAGTCACGGTTTTAACATTCTTATTGCTGCAATTCATCGGCTTACTACTTCGTCAACCAAGTGAATCACAACGAGATAACATAAGTTAGCTAACGTCTCGCCCCAAATGCAGGTTAAGTTAATTACACTTACTAAGCCTTATTACTTTATCTGATTTACTGCAAGAGCTTGTACGGTCAACTTTATTTTCCCAAACTTAAGAATGAGCTCCAGAGTTTAGTAACTCTGGATTTCAATTTTACTGAGGCGTTTCATTGGCATTAAGCAGATGTTGTAAATCTCCTGCTTTGAAAATATAGTCTTTTAAACAATACTCACACTTCACATTGATCTCATTTTGCTCTGCTAATATTTGTTTCAACTCACTTGGTTGAATGCTGGTTAATGCGTTTAAGCTCTTTTCCTTTGAGCAACCACAATTAAAGCTGACAAGACTCGGATCAAACAGTCTTACTTTTTCTTGGTGATATAAACGGTATAAAACTTCTTCAGCTTCTAAACTAAATAGCTCTTCTGTTTTGACTGTATTGGTTAATTGTGCCAAATGCTCTAAATCAGCAAAGTCTGTTGATACAGAAGCTTGACTCGGTAAACTCTGAAGCAGCATGCCTGCAGCAACTTGCTTTGTCGTGTCAGTAAACAACCAAATGTTGGTTGCCAGCTGTTCTGATTGTCTGAAATACTCTTCTAAGCAAGCTGCCAAATTTGCTTTATCTAAAGCGACTACACCTTGATATCTTTCCCCTTTACTCGGTGTAATGGTAATAACCATAATGGCCTTTTCACCAAGTAGATCTCTTAAGTCAGCTGATTTAGGGGCTTGGGTATATCTGGCTACGCCCCTTAGTTCTTGTTTGTGACTACCATTTATTGCGACATAAGAAACAGGACCATTATTACCTTGGAGCTGTACCGCAATTTCACCTTCAAATTTTAAAGTTGCAGTCAGTAAACTCGTTGCAGCAAATAGTTCACCAATAATTTGTTGAATTGGCTCTGGGTAATCATGATTTTGTAGCATAGCTTGGTAGCTTTCAGCTAGTTGAACTAGCTCGCCACGGACATTTACATTTTCAAAAATGTATCGATTCAGTTGATCTGTGTTTTTCATAAATTAAACTTTTTGCTGTTTTACTTGGATTAGTTGACGTCTTTGTTTTTTGTCCGGTTTGGTTTCTGGACTTGGGTTGTTATTGTACTGTAATTTACGCTGTAATGCCTGTTCTGTCCGTTTTTTTATACTCTCTTGGGTTTCTTGATAAAGTTGTTGCGCTTCTGTTGCACTACGTCTAGTTTCTGAAAGTGCTAAAACTTCAATTTGTTTAATCTCAACGCCTTGTTGCACTGTAATGAAAGCGCCGATTTCGACACTTCTGCTCGGTTTAGATTTTTGCTGATTGTATTTTACTTTTCCTGTTTCAACCATACTTTTAGCAATTGCTCGAGTCTTATAAAATCGGGCAGCCCAAAGCCATTTATCTAGCCTAGTAGGATTTTTTATTTCTTCTGAGGAACTTTTATGTTTCATATTTCACTAATATTTATTTGTTAATCCGAGTTTGTTTGATTAGCATGGTTAGCTTACTTTTTATCTGTAATTTAAATTAGCCCTAAATTTATTTTTGATTTAGGTATAATAAAAATTAAAAGTTTAAAAATTTGTAACTAAAACCTATTCATTTTGTCTGTATTATATAGGTTCAACTTGCAAATTAATAAAAAACGTAACATTCTGTTGGCATAATATTAGGCTTAACTATTTTTATTGCCGCTTTTTATATTTAAGTTTATTTGGTCGTTTATTTTGCAAGAAAAATTATTACACGGATTGCAGTTTTTACAGAAACTTCCGCAACATAAATTAAGTTTACTTACCCAAGTGATTCTCGGTGTTTATATTACTTGGTTATTTGCACAAATGACTTGGCAATTATTTCCTCAGCCAGTTCAAAATAGTATTTCTCAGTCTATGCCTGCACAAGCTAATCAAGCAGATAAGCAGATAGATGTTTCAAAGATATCTAGGCTGAATTTGTTTGGCAATTATAATGCTGCACCTAAGCCAATTGAGAGACTTCCTGAACCTGAAAACGCACCACAAACTAAATTGAACCTAAAGTTAACAGGGGTTGTCCCAAGTTCAGAACCAGCAAGAGCTGCTGCTATTATCGAAAAAAGTGGTTCTCAAGATGTTTACGGCATCAATGAAAAAATTGACGGTACACGTGCAGTGATTAAAGAGATCTTTGCCGATAGAGTTATTCTAGAGCAATCAGGACGGCGAGAAACCTTAATGTTAGAAGGCCGTGATTATAAAGCGGAAGCCGCAGGCTCTAGTTATGCCAGTTCTAATAAGTCTACTGCAACAAAAGAACAAGTAAGTGAACAAAAACAAGTTATTAAAGAAGAAGATAGAGCCGCAATTGAACAATTAAGAAAAGATGCATTTTCTGACCCAGGTAAATTAATTGATTATATAAAAGTTAATCCACTACGTAAAAATGGTGAGTTAATTGGTTATCGACTTTACCCTGGTAAAGATGCCAAACTGTTTAGCTCTGTCGGATTAAAAGCTGGTGATGTCGCGATTGAAATTAATGGCTATGACTTAACCAATTTATCTCAAGCCTTACAGGCTATGACCGAATTAAAGTCTGCTCAAGAAGCCAGTCTAATGGTTGATCGTAATGGATCAGTAACACAAATATTCTTTTCGCTTTATTAAAATGAAATTACTAAAAATAACGGAGCCCAAGGGCATGCGCACTAGAAAAAGCCCAAGTAAATCAGCTGCTATTCAAAAACGTTTAGGCGTTTTAGCTTTGTCTGCATTTTTCACCTTTATGAACCCATCAGCAGCGGTTTCAGCTGAGTATTCACCTAATTTTAAAGGTACAGACATAAATGAATTCATCAATATAGTCGGTAAAAATTTGAAGAAAACGATTATTGTTGATCCTAATGTACGCGGCAAAATTACGGTTCGTAGCTATGATTTATTATCGGAAGAGCAATATTATCAATTTTTCCTAAATGTGCTGGAAGTATATGATTACGCTGTTGTTGAAATGGGTAATGGTGTATTAAAAGTCATTCGAGATAAAGACGCAAAAACCTCTTCTATCCCTGTTGTTGAAGGTCAAGAACAAGGTGATGGGGATGAAATGGTGACTCGCGTTGTTCAAGTTTACAACGTTTCAGTTAAAGAATTATCACCTTTATTACGACAATTAAATGACCAAGCCGGTGGTGGTAACGTAGTTCATTATGATCCATCTAATGTAATCATGCTGACTGGTCGAGCTGCTGTGGTTAATCGTTTAGCTGAAATTATTGCGCGAGTAGACCAAGCAGGTGATCAGGAAGTTGAAATTATAAAATTAGAATTCGCTTCAGCTAGTGAAATTGTTCGAATCATTGAAACTTTAAATAAAAGCTCAGGAAAGGACAGAACCCCTGAAAACCTAATCCCTAAAGTAGTCGCTGACGACAGAACCAACAGCATTATTATTAGTGGTGAAGGCAAAGCACGTAAACGTACAATTCAAATGATCAAGCGTTTAGATAGTGAACTTGAGAATAACGGTAATACCAAAGTTTATTATTTAAAATATGCAAAAGCTGAAGACTTAGTTAAAGTTTTACAAGGTGTTAGTACTAGTCTAGCGGAAGATAAAAAAGCTGGTTCTTCTAGTAAAACTCGATCTAGTTCATCTTCTCGTGATGTTAATATTGATGCGCATGAAGACAGTAATGCATTGGTCATTACAGCTGAACCAGACATGATGCGTTCACTAGAAGATGTGATCCGCAGACTTGATATTCGCCGTGCACAAGTTCAGGTTGAAGCTATTATTGTTGAAGTGTTTGATGGTGATGGGTTTAACTTAGGCGTGCAATGGATTAGCGAAGAAGGTGGCATGGTTCAGTTCACTAATTCAACGCCAATTGGCTCTTTAGCGGTTGGTGCAGAACAAGCTCGCACACGTTATGGTCAAGATCAAATTACTTATCGTACTGATGCATCTGGCGACCCTGTTTACAATGCTGATGGTAGCCGAGCGATTGCAACTTTAGTCGAAGGTGAAGAAATTGTTGGTGACTTTAGTACGCTAGCTGGCTTATTAGGCGGTTTGAACGGTACTATGGTTGGTGTGGTTAAAGATGGATGGGGCGCAGTATTACAAGCAGTTACAACATCAACTAAGTCTAATATTTTGGCAACGCCAAGCCTAACCACGTTAGATAATGAAGAAGCTTCATTTATTGTAGGCCAAGAAGTGCCAACTATTACAGGTGCAACCGCTTCTAGCTCTAATTCAAACCCATTCCAAACAGTAGAGCGCAAAGAGGTTGGTATTAAATTAAAAGTGACGCCGCAAATTAATGAAGGCGACGCTGTTATGTTGACGATTGAGCAGGAAGTATCTAGCGTTGCTGGTGCAACCGGTATAGATGTGAGCTTTAATAAACGTGAAATCAAAACTACGGTTATGGCTGATAGTGGTGGCACGATCGTACTTGGCGGTTTGATTGACGAAGATGTGCAAGAAAGTGTGTCTAAAGTTCCTTTATTAGGTGATATTCCTATTATTGGTAACTTATTTAAATCAACCAGCAATACTAAGCGTAAGCGTAACCTTATGGTGTTTATTCGCCCAACTATTATCCGTGATGGTTTAAGTCAGAATAAAATTAGTCATGGTAAATATAACTTTATTCGCGCACAGCAATTAAAACGTCAATCAGAAGGTAGCTTCTTATCGTACAGCGATGAGATTCCGGTACTGCCTCAGTGGGATAGTTCGTTAACTTTGCCTCCTTCATTTGAGAAATACTTGATTGAAAAAGGTGCTTTGGATGAATATATGTCTGAAGAAGTACAAAAAGAATTAAATACTAACTCTAAATCGACGAAAGAGTAGGCAATAATGAGTGAATCGTTAGAGTCATTAGTTGACGCTGATCTAGTAGAAACGCCAGAAGACGAGATACTACCAATAGGTGCATCTCGTTTACCATTTAGCTTTGCTAATCGCCAAGGTGTGTTATTAGAAAAAGAAGATAACCAGTGGCGCGCTATTTGTCGTAATAATGTTTCTTTAGAAACCCTATTAGAAGTAAGACGCTTTTTAGGTGAAGAGTTTAGTGTAGATAAATTATCTGTTGATGCATTCGAACTTAGAATGACCACTGCTTACCAACGTGATTCATCAGAAGCTCGACAGTTGATGGAAGATATAGGTAATGAAGCTGATTTATTCTCACTTGTCGATGAATTACCAGAAACGGAAGACTTACTCGAAAACGAAGATGATGCGCCTATCATTAAGCTAATCAATGCTATGTTGAGTGAAGCGATTAAAGAAGGTGCGTCAGATGTTCACGTTGAAACCTTTGAAAAAGAGCTAAAAATTCGATTTAGGGTTGATGGTATATTACGTGAAGTCTTAAAACCAAATCGTAAGCTTGCTTCTGTGTTAATTTCGCGAATTAAGGTTATGGCTAAGTTAGATATCGCAGAGAAACGCGTGCCGCAAGATGGCCGTATTTCACTTAAAATAGCAGGCCGTGCGGTCGATGTGCGTGTATCGACTATGCCTTCTAACCATGGTGAAAGAGCGGTACTCAGACTATTAGATAAAAATAATGCACGCTTAAATCTTAAAGATTTAGGCATGACTAAAGCTAACCGAGATATTTTTGATCAGCTTATTCATAAACCGCATGGCATTATTCTGGTAACTGGACCAACTGGTTCAGGTAAATCAACGACTCTATATGCCGGCTTAACTGAACTAAACTCAGTCGACCGCAATATTTTAACCGTGGAAGACCCAATTGAATTTGCTTTGGAAGGGATAGGTCAAACTCAAGTTAACTCGAAAGTTGATATGACATTTGCAAGAGGATTGAGATCGATACTTCGTCAAGATCCTGATGTAGTCATGGTTGGTGAAATTCGAGACATGGAAACCGGTCAAATTGCCGTTCAAGCGAGTTTAACGGGTCACCTTGTTATGTCTACTTTACATACCAATACGGCTGCAGGTGCGATTACGCGTTTAGAAGATATGGGAATTGAACCTTTCTTATTATCTTCCAGTCTACTTGGTGTATTGGCTCAGCGATTGGTTAGAACTTTATGCCCGCATTGTCGAGTTGCACACATAGCCGACGAGAGTGAATGCAGCATACTCAATGTTGAACCAAGTGAAAATGTAACAGTTTATCGAGCAGCTGGTTGTTCTGAATGTAATCACACGGGTTATAAAGGACGAACGGGTATTCATGAGCTACTTGTTGTGACTGATGAGGTTCGTGAAATGATACATAATGGCGCTGGTGAACAAGCTATTGAAAAAGTGATTCGCTCTACGACTCCGAGTATCCGACAAGATGGTTGTGCAAAAGTCTTGACTGGAGAAACCTCTCTTGAAGAAGTGATTCGAGTAACTCGAGAGGATTAAGCCATGGCGGCATTTGAATATAAAGCAATTGACGCTAAAGGGCGCAATAAAAAAGGTTTAATAGAAGCTGATACAGCGAAAGGCGCGAGACAGTTACTCAGAGAGAAAGGCTTAATGCCGACTGAGATTAATTCTGCAGCGTCACAAGAAAAGCAGCTTGCAGGGCAAGCAAAAAGCTTTTTGAGTTTTGAAAGTAAAATATCAGCAGCCGATTTGGCCTTGATAACACGTCAATTGTCGACTTTAGTTGCATCAGGTTTACCAATAGAAGAAGCCTTATTAGCGGTTTCTCAGCAATGTGACACAGCTAAGATTGAGCGCATGATCATGGCGGTTCGTTCTAAAGTAACCGAAGGTTATACATTAGCAGACAGCATGGCTGAGTATCCGCATATTTTTGATGAATTATTCTGTGCCATGGTAGCAGCCGGTGAGAAATCTGGACATTTAGATACAGTTCTAGAGCGTTTAGCCGATTATACCGAGCAACGGCAAGCAACTAAATCTAAAATCACTCAAGCATCGGTTTATCCAACCATGCTAATGGTAGTTGCCTTTTCCGTGGTATATTTTTTATTGACCTCTGTGGTCCCTAAAATTGTTGATCAATTTGATCGTCTTGGTGGTGACTTACCTGCAACAACTCAGTTTATGATAGCTGTCAGTGAATTTTTAACGAGTTATGGTGGAACTATCATTTTAGTTGTTTTAGCCGCATCAGTTGCATTTCAACGTATGATTAAAAAACCTGATTTTAGATTTAAATATCACAAAGCGTTACTCAGCATGCCTATGATAGGTAAAGTTTCGCGTGGCTTAAATACCGCTAGATTTGCACGCACTCTGAGTATTTTAACAGCAAGTGCAGTACCGCTTTTGGAAAGTATGAAGATCTCTGGTGAAGTACTGACTAATGATTATATTCGCCAAGCAATTAAAGAAGCTGGGGCGAATGTACGTGAAGGGAGCAGCTTAAGAGCTTCGTTACAACAAACAAAATTATTCCCACCTATGATGCTGCATATGATAGCAAGTGGTGAGAAAAGTGGTGAGCTAGAAAACATGCTGGCCCGAGCAGCAGATAATCAAGATAGAGAATTTGAAGCCTTAGTCAATATTACTGTGAGCATCATAGGTCCTGCTATGGTGTTATCTATGGCTGGGATTGTCTTTTTTATAGTTATTTCAATTTTACAGCCAATTATGGCACTTAACTCAATGGTAGGATAAAGCAAGATGAACCGTAAACAACAAGGTTTTACCATATTAGAAATTATGGTTGTATTAGTTATTATTGGTATTTTGGCCGGTATGATAGCGCCAAACTTTTTAGATAAAGGTGAAGAAGCTAGAATTAAAAAAGCGGCAACTGATATTGTTTCGCTAGAGCAAGCTATGGATATGTATAAATTAGAAAACCATAGATACCCGACAACAGAGCAAACATTATCAGCATTAGTTGAAGAACCTACATTTGAACCAATTCCAAAGAAATACCCAGAGAACGGTTATATAAAGCGTTTACCAAAAGATCCTTGGGATAATGATTACATTTTGGTTAGCCCAGGTGAGAATGGCAAGATAGACATATTCTCAGTTGGACCTGATGGTGAAGCTGATACCGAAGATGATATTGGTAACTGGAATATTGACGAATTTTTATAAGCCAATACAGAAGTTTATTCGGTGACACAATTATACTCAGTTAAAAGCCGCAATCGCGGCTTTACTTTACTTGAAATCATGCTGGTTATGGTCTTAATGGCTGTAGTAATCAGTAGTGTCACCCTATCTTTTGATATTCGTAGTACAGACAAAAAAGTAGAAGATGAAGCTAAGCGTTTTCATGCGGTTTATCAGTTAGCATCTGACTATGCTTTGTTAAACAATTTGCAGCTAGGCATGGCAATTAGCCCAACCCGTTATCAGTTTTTAGTTTTCGATGGCGAAGGTTGGCAAACTATCAATGATGATAAAGTACTTTCGCCACACGAATTAGAGGAAGGCTTCCAATTAGAGCTCACATTAGGGGAGCTTGATTGGTTAGATGATGGCGGTTTTGATTTAGATAAAGGTCTATTTTCTGACGACGATGAGGATGACGATTCTAAAATTAAGAAAGTGATTCCGCAGATATATTTATTTTCGAGCGGTGAGATCACGCCTTTTACACTCAAGATAAGTTACGAATTAGCATTCTCTGGCGAAGATAAAATTGAGTATCAAATTGTTGGTGATAGTGAATTGCCTCTAAAAGTTGAAAATATGGCGGAGCTGACACTTGAATAAGCTACGCCAACGAGGTTTTACGATATTAGAAGTTATGGTTGCTATGGTGATTTTAGCAACCGCGGGCATAGCAATAGTGCAGTCGGCTTCTGTTCATATCACAAATCAAGATAGATTGAAGCAAAATACCTTTGCGACTTGGGTGGCGAGTAATAAATTAAACGAATTATTAATTGTCAAAAAATGGCCAATTAAAAACAATGAAAGAGGCAGTTCAGAGTTAGCTGGACAAGAATGGTTTTGGCAAGTCTCAAGATTAAAAACTGCCTATGGTGATGATTTAGTCGCTGTTACTGTTGAAGTGTATGCAGACGAAGCCCGAAAAGAATATGTCACAGAACTGACAACTTATATGAGTAAGCCATAATGACTTTTCCATATAAAATGCAGAGACAACAAGGCTTCACCTTAATTGAAATGCTTCTAGCAATTTCAATTTTTGCCTTAATGAGTTTGGCTGGATTTAATATTTTATCGAGTACAGTTGATAGTAACGAGTTATCGCTTAAACATGGCGATAAGATGGCAAAGTTACAAAGAGCTATGCTCACGATAGAAAGAGATTTTACCCAAATAAGTCAGCGTAAAGTTCGAATTAATGGTGAAGCGCCGAGTGCTAATTTATTAGCACATGGCGAGCTAATTTTAGATAGCGAATCGCAAGTTTTGGCTTTTAGAAGAGTAGGCTGGACTAACCCTATGAATATGTTGCCAAGAAGCGAAGTGCAGTCACTGGCTTACCGTATCTTTGATGGCAACTTGGAGCGTTTGCATTATGTGTTTCCAGATCCGGTGCAGGGAGAAGAGCCTAAAGTACGAGTGCTTTTAGAAGATGTGGAACAAATCGAATTTGAATTTTTTGACCCTGAAGCAAAATCTTGGCAAACCACTTGGGAAAAAACAAGCTTACCATCTGGTGTCAGCATTAAATTATACAGTCAAGATTTTGGTGAAATTCAGCGTGTTTTCAATTTGGTTAACTAGGTAATAATAAAGAATGGTTAAGCAAAAAGGGGTTGCCTTAATAACAGTTCTGCTGATTGTCGCTTTAGTGACTATAGTCGCTGCAGAAATGGCTGTGAGGTTACAGTTTCAGATTAAACGTACTGAAAATTTGGCTTTCAATCAGCAAGCCTATTGGTTTGCAATGGGAGGCGAATCTTTAGTCTCTCTTGTACTGAATGAATCGCTTGCTGCTAAATCAGGACAATTTAACTTGTCTCAGCCTTGGGCAGTTGAAGAAATGAGCTTTCCACTGGAAGGTGGCGCAACGATTAGTGGCAGTGTAAAAGACTTAAGTAGTTGTTTTAATTTGAATGCGAGTATTGAACCGCCTGCTAAAAATGAAGATGGCTCTAAGCCAAATGTTTCTAATGAGCAAAGCCGCAATGACGCGAATGACTCTGGACGCACTGAGAATTCAAAAACCTTTGATATTGAACCCGAGCAACAGTTACAATTTTTATTAGAAAATGCTGGACTGGATTCGTACGACGCGGAGCAAGTAAGGGATGCTATTTTAGATTGGTTAGATGCTGATAGTATAACACGTGGATATGGAGCGGAAGATTATGTGTATGAAGCGAAAGCAGCCCCGTATATTACAGCAAATGGCCATTTTGTTGATTTGTCTGAGTTAAAGCTTATCCAGGGGTTAGATACAATTGCTTCTAAAAATGTTCTGGATGACTTACTTGAGTTAGCCTGCGTTGTGCCTAATTATGCTGAGCAAACGCTTAATGTGAATACCATTAAGGACGATCAAGCAGGTGTGTTGACTGCTATGTTTGGTAATAAGTTATCGATGCAGGATGCTAAGAGTATTATTTCGACTAGACCGATAGAAGGTTTTGCTAAGATTGAAGATTTTTGGGATTTATCAGAGATCAAAGCAATCGGGAATATATCAGCCCGAGTTAAAAAGCAATTTAGTGTGACCAGTAAATACTTTAAGTTGAAAACAAGAACAGAATACAATCAAAGTTGGGTCGATCTTTCGTCGATATTTGCACTAGATAAAAATGGCAAGTTTGTCGTTATAGCCCGAAAAATTGGAGTTTAAGAGTGTCAGAACAATTATATATTCGACTTGGTTCTAAACGAGAGCAGCCTGTTTTTTGGTTGATCTGGTCTGATACTGAAAAAGAAGTGATTGCATCGGGTGAGCTACCATCTGCATTTGAATTAGCAAGTTTAGAGCAAAGAGCCGGTGGTCGTAATGCTAGTATTTTAGTGCCGAGCTCATGTGTATCATTTAAAAAAGTCATCACCCCGGCAAAAGCAAATCGACAGGTTTTGCAAGCTTTACCTTATATGCTAGAAGAAGAGCTAGCTAATGATGTTGATGAGTTATTTTTTGCGATAGGCGATAAATACAGTGCAGACGAAGGTAATGTGCTTGAGACTGCGGTTGTCAGCCAAGAACAGATGACAGAGTGGTTGGACTGGCTCGACGAAGCTAAAATTCAGTGCCGCAAAATACTGCCTGATAGTTTAGCACTTCCTTGGCAAGCGGGATGTATCTCTATAATTCAATTAGGCGATGAGTGGTTGGTTCGTAGCGAATCGTTTTTAGGCTTAGTGTGTTGTGAAGAAAATCTAGATTTTTGGCTTGAACATACTGCAGGGGAATCAACTAAACTAATTCATTATTCCCCTCTACCTGAATCTTTAACTGTAAATTCTAAGTTTGAAGTGGAGGCGGGGGATTATAGCCTAGCATTAGAATTATTGGCTAAAGGCTGCAAAGAGAGCAAATTTAATTTACGCCAAGGCCAATTTCAATTTAAAAAAGATAGTTCGCAATTTGTCAAAATATGGCGCAATGCTGCCATCGTCGCTGCTATCGCCATTGGTGTTAATATCGTCAGTAAAGTAATTGAAGTAAATAACTTAAATGAACAAGTTGCTAGTTTGGATAAGCAAATTAGACAGACTTATTCGAGTGTCTTCCCTAATGCAAGAAACTTAAGTGTTGCTTTAATTAGTAAAGAAATAAAGAAAAAGCTGGCCGCTTCAGGCACAAGTAGCGATGCTAGTTTTTTGCATTTAATTGATGCTAGCGCACAGGCATTCTCAGCCGTGCCAGATTTAAAACCTGATAGTATTCGTTATGATGCTAAAAGGGCGGAAATACGAATTAATGCAAGTGCCAATAATTTCCAAAGTTTTGAGCGTTTTAAGACGACGGCAGCTCAATCAGACCTGGTGGTTGAGCAAGGTTCGTTAAATAGCAAAGGTTCTCAAGTTGTGGGTGCGATTAGTATTAGGAGTGCATCATGAAGCAGTGGTTTGAAAGCTTAGCGCCAAGAGAGCGTCAGTTAGTGATTGCTGCTGGTATAGTATTAGTCATAGGTTTATTTTTCCAATTGGTCATAGGCCCTTTGAATGAAAATTTGTCCCAAGCTCAATCTAAATTAGAGAAAAAACAAAAGTTACTGAAATTTGTTGAAGAGAAGACGGCTGTTTTAAAGAATAGTAAGTCACAAACAAAGCGCAGCGTATCTGGCTCTTTAACTCAAATTGTCAATAATTCAGCTAGAAAATCTGGAATTGCTTTAGCTAGAATGCAACCGCAAGGTGCTTCATTACAAGTTCAAATTGATGAGATCGAATTTAATGCGTTACTAGGTTGGTTAAATGAGTTGACCGCCAAGCAAGGTCTAATATTAGAATCTCTAGATATTTCTCAATCAGACAAAACAGGTGCAGTAAAAGTGAGACGGTTACAGGTGACTAAAGCATGATAAAGCAGTGGATTAATCGTTTTACTTGGGCCTTGTTATTATATTTAATCTTTTTAATTGCTACCCTACCGGCTAACTTAGTTGTTACTCAAGATAAAATAGGTAAACAAGCTAAATTAGGCAATGTTTCAGGCTCTATTTGGTCAGGAAAAATTGACGCGGTCTTGGTTAATAACATCTTAATTAAAGATGTTAAATGGCAGTTTAATTTTTTACAGCTGCTGACAGCCAAAGCGGGTGTTGACCTTGAATTTGGGAGCAAACGTAAAATATTAGAACCTCAAGGTACGGGGCAAGTCGCTTACGGCTTTTCTGGGATTTTAATTTCTGATTGGCAGTCAAGTTTTCCATCTGAATTGATTACGCAAAATATTCGTTTACCGATAAAAGCTAGCGCTTCAGGTCTAGTTAAGTTAACGGTTGCAGAAGCTCAATTAGGTCAACCTGTATGTAGTGTATTATCAGGCGAAATTAATTGGTTGAATGCGTCAGTTAATGCAATGAAGAGCCAGATTGATTATGGGGACATCAAAGCCGCGCTTTCTTGTGATAAGGGGGCTTTGGTGGCTAAAGTTTCTGGTAATCAAGATGTGCTAGATTTAACGGCGACGGCTAAATATCAAGGTGGCAATAAATACTCGCTCATTGGTCAAGTCGCTGCTGGTGACAAAGCAGATGCGGTATTGGTTAATACACTTAGTCTTTTAGGCAATAAAAATAGTCAAGGTAAGTACCTTATTAACCTTAGCTCGGGATAACAACTTGCTTTCTTGAGGGCCTTGTTATTAGAAACAAGGCTTTTAAATAAAAAATTAAATAATTAGCCCTGAATTGGGCCAACTAAATCAAGGATGATTTATGCCGATTTCCTCACACCACGTAGCTAAATTACTCGTTAACCGTATTTTATTAGGCTGGGTGACAAACTTTTCTATTGTTTTAATTTGTTTACAAATTATTCTTCAATTTAACGCGTTTTATCAATATGAAGATTTTACCAAGAAACTTGAGCTATATTGGCTGCAGGAGGAAGGGATCGCTATTCTACTAATTTGTTTCGGTGTTGTGTTGGAAGGTCGTGAAATCTTATTGAAACGGTTCGCGTCTAAAAAACAACTCGATATTCAACATGATACCAATGAAGCTTGTGAATATTATGGACTAATGCTGTTGATTATTGGCTTGGTGATTGAGGTTTTTGCCGTTTTTGCTCATTTAATCGATCTTCACCCAATATTTAATTTTTATAGTCAGGTTTGTATAACTATGCCACTGAATTTATATAGTGTGTATTTATTGATAGGCTTGAGTATGGCCTTGTATAAAAGCCATTGGATTAAGCTTATACAGCTTTGGGCTGTGAGAAGCCGGTAGAAAGTAAGCACCAGTCATAAACTGGTGCATAATTTATGCTTAGAAGGGATTGGTTAAGATTTTATATCTGTCATTTCATACTTATCAAGTAGCGAATATAGCGTCGGCCTAGTTACGCCGAGTAACTCTGCTGTTCTTGAAATATTCTTCTCAGACAAATTATAGGCATGGCGAATTGCAGCCGTTTCTGCTTTCTCTCTCACTTCTCTTAAATTTAAAGAAGTAAATTCAGGTGTTGGCGTATCGCTTGCTACAAAGAGGCCTAAATCATCTGCGGTAATAAAGGGGGTATCTGCCATAACCACAGCTGTTTTGAGCTTGTTTTGCAGTTCTCGAATATTACCTGGCCACTTGTGTCCAGCTAACGCTGCTTTAGCGTCGTCACTAAAACCGCGAATTGATTTATTAAATTGATCGTTGTAACTATCTAGGAAAGATTTTGCGAGTAGTAAAACATCATTTCCTCTGTCTCTAAGTGGCGGGATATTGATAATTAACTCACTGATCCGATAGAATAAATCTTCTCTGAATGTTTCTTGCGCTGACATGTCTTGTAAGTTTCTATGAGTCGCACAGATAACTCTGATATCGACGGGAATTTCTTCTCTTCCGCCAACTCGTTCAATCACTCGCTCCTGCAAGAATCGTAACATTTTAGCTTGCAAAGCGATTGGCATATCACCTATTTCATCTAAAAATAAAGTGCCGCTTTGTGCCGTCTCAATTTTCCCTTTAGTTGTTTTATTTGCACCCGTGAAAGCGCCTTTTTCATAACCAAATAGTTCAGATTCAAGTAAGTTCTCAGGTATCGACGCACAGTTTATTGCGACGAATGCTTTATTCGCTCTGTCACTTGAATTATGAATTGCTCGGGCAAAAACTTCTTTACCCGTACCACTTTCACCAAGTAATAAAGTTGTTATTTCGGTTTTTGCTATTTTCTCAGCTCTTTTCGCTGCGGCTAAAATAGAATCACTATTACCTATAATAGTGCCCATAGCAGCATCGGTTTTTGATAAGCGACGATTCTCTTGTTCAAGTTCGACTAAATTGAAGGCGCGGGCAATGATGGTATTTAAAGTATCAACATCGACAGGCTTTTGATAAAAGTCGTATGCCCCGAGTTCAACTGACTTCAACGCATTTTCTTTATCTGTATTCCCTGTTAGCACGATAACTTTTGTTTTCGGTGCTAGTGACAATATCTCAGTGAGAGCGGCTATTCCTTCTGATGCATTTGCCGCGTCAGGTGGTAAACCTAAATCAAGTGTAACCACTTCAGGTTCAAACCTTCTTAATTGAGTGATTGCACTTTGCCTGTCATCTGCAAAAATTATTTCGTAGTCGGATAAACCCCATTTTAATTGTTTTTGGATGCCTTTATCGTCATCCACTACGAGTAACTTAGCCATTACGAGTCCTTGAATTTTCTTGGTTTAATTGATTGGCAATTGAATTGTAAAACGTGTGCCGACATCTTCGACTGAATCAACTTTGAGATGTCCGCCTGCTTGCTCAACATAGAGCTGAGCATCATAGGCACCTATGCCCATTCCTGCATTTCCTTTCGTTGTTACAAAAGGTTTAAATAGCTTATCACGAATAAACTCACTCGACATGCCACAACCATTATCTTTTAGTTCAATAATTAAATTATTTTCACTTCTATTGATCGAAATACTGACTTCACCGTCGTCAGGTGTCGCTTGTTGGGCATTATCTATCAAGTGGTACATGATATTTGAGAATTTTTCACTATCTAGAGATAATTCCACTGTCTCAAGTTCGATTACCTTAGGTTTAGGTAAAATATTGAGGCACTTATCTTTGATTAACTGCCTAAGTAAATCACCAATGTTAAGTTTATTGACACTGATATTCTCTTCTACGGATTTATTCATCAACTGAGACAACATTTTTTCCATTCGTTGTTTGGTATATCCTAATGTCTCAAAAGTATCGTCGATAAAATCTGGATTATGTTTATGTTTTTCCGCATTCGATAAAATCATATCGACTTGGGAGAGCACATTTTTTAAATCGTGAATGACAAATGCAGACATGCGGCTGAAAGCGGCAAACTGGGCATTTTCTGTGATTAATTGCATTGCCTCATGCTGAAAAATGTAATGTCCTACTTGATTCGTCACAACTGTCATATAGTCTCTTATTTCCCAATTAAAGATGAGTTGTTCACCACTCAAGTTGTTGAGACATACAACCCCCCATAATTCGGCTTCTTGGTATATTGGGATAATTACGTGATATGAGCAGGATTCAATTAATTCGTACGAAATATGCAGTCCTGGATAATTTTGACTATTTGATTGGTAGTCTTTTAAATCGACGATCCAATGTTTCTTTTGAATAAATGGAATGACTAAGTCTAAAACTTGATCACAGCTAGAATTTGCCGGGATGTTTTTATATTGCTCTGTTGTTTTGGGGTAATGATAAGAAGCTAATTCTGGTGTGCCTTTTTTCAGTTTTATCAGCATGCCAGAGTCGTACTCTGTCGAGTATAAGAATGCCTGTAAGCTTCTGTCGTAAAAATTATTGTCCTCGTCCAATGGCAAGTTGAGTAAGTTAGTTAGATTTAACCATCTAACACGATAATCAAATTGATTGGCAAAGAAGTTTTTCTCTAAAAAAACTTTAAAATTACGCTTTAAAGTTTCGGAAATAAATAGTGCAAAGAGGATAGTGAAGGCCAAAGCGATAAAGATGCTTTGAATCATTCCTGTCCATTGTGATTCTATACTTTTGATATAAAAACCGACTATAGCCATTAAGCATAAATAAAATCCTGCAGCAATCAGTAAACTACTTTGAAATACCATTTCTCTGGATATGTAAACCTTAATGCCTAAAGATTTACTTCGCTTCACAGACCAGAGTAAAAGAGGCACTAAGGCTGTATGTAAGTAACCCCTTGCTAACCACATGTCGTTGTTTATCTGAATAACTAAGCTTGCATCTGCAAAAACAATGAAATCAAAAATTAATAGCGTCCCCAACCCTAAAATAAGTGGTTTTAAACCCCAGAGTTCCTCCGCTGCTCGGCGGTATAAAATCTCTAAAAATATCAGGGCAGCAACCGTCAGTGCCAAATAGCCGATGAAGAATAATGCTGGTGAAATAATGTTGTAATGTGAAAAAAGAGGAATACAGATAGCAACTAAACTTATTCCTAAGGTGTATTGGTTTGTTAATAACGTTTTCGCTGTTGCTGTTTTATTGAGCATACTAAATAAAAGTATGCAGGTTATTGCTATTCGAATACTTTCAGCCCAATTTACAATAGTTTCATTTATCAAAGAAAACTCAGCTAATAAATGAGTTGCGCCCCAAATTAAACTAGCAGAAGAGAATAAGATAAATACTCTATGAGGGAGGTTTTTGTTTTTACCGATACAACTCAGTAAAGTTAAAGCTAAATAAGCTATAGTTGCGAGCAAAAAGCCGAGCCAGGTAAGTATGTCCATGTTATTATTCTTGATTATTTATTTGATTCGTTCACAATATTACTCAATTGACACGCTTAAGCATATTAAAACTGTCTACTTTTTTTACAATAAAAAAAAATAGATGTTTTATCAGTATAAAAGTTCAATAATAACAAATACTTGTTCTTGTTGGTGCGTATCTTGCTTTTGTTCATGTATATAGTATAAATTTGCTTAAGCTGTAAATGTCTTTGACAAATTACAGTTTTTAAATGGAGACTGAGATGTCTAATAAAACAATTCAAAGTAACTCAAGTAATCCTCGCCGTAGCTTTATTAAAAAAGGGGCGCTTGGTGCAGCCTTAGTTACCACTATCAGTAGTAAATCAGCTTGGGGTAGTGTTACTAGCTGTACTGTATCAGGAACACTCTCAGGCAACTTATCTAATACACATGATTTCTCTGCTTGTCAGTTAAAAGGTTATAGCCATGGGAGTTGGAGCAAACCGCATGGTAACGGAAAGGCTAGATGGGATTTTATTAAACAAAATACCAGCCCTAAAGTGAAACCAACGCATCCAATTCAAAATATCTTAGGTACAGGTTTGAACGGTATTGATGATGACGCTGAAATACTTATGTTCTTGAAAGATAAGAAAATTAAGCATATGGGTGATAATGAAAAAACTAGGTTAAACATCACGCAGACTAACGAAAATAAGAATACAAAATATTCAGAGTTGGTACTGGATAATAAAAATGATGCAGGTATTTGGAGGCAGAGAATTACAGCTGCTTTAAATGCATTTTTATTCTACACTATGAAGAAAGTATACGAAGCAGATAATAATGCAAACTTTTCAAACATTGTTGCTTCGGATTTCTTTTATGAAATAAGAAGTGAGTTACCAGGCGCGAACTCTGAAGATCATTTAGAGGCTACTATTTTATGGATTTTAGCGTCAAATGACGAGAGTGAAATTATGGGTGGGTCTGATTGGGCTTATTAATTAATCTAGCTCTTTAAATGTATTTAAAATTAAGCCATGCACTAATTTACTCTAAATTAGGAGAAAGCATGGCTGTATATAATAAATTAACCGATGATACACATATTATCGGTTTTCCTTATTCTAGTGTGTTGAGTGGGTTAAATAACTCAATTGATACATTCGATGATCTGAACGAATTTTTATCTACTAACTTTTCAATTGAAGAGTCAACTGAAAATTTAATCATGCATTTAGAAAAGCTCGGTGTAATTGTTGTGGTGCCAAGTTGAATTTGTGTCGTTTCACAGTCCAAACTGGACCTTTTTCCTTTTCAATAAATAGTAATATTAGTTACCTAGTCCAAGAACTTGGCAAAATGTATGAAGGGTTTTCTGAGTGCACTCCTAATCAGTTCATTGACTTTAATATATCAATCCAGCATAGCAAGGGGTTGAGGCGCATTATCAAACCTCAAGCAAATTTCTTTCTTGATGAGTTTTCCCCATTTAAACCACTTCCTGCTATACAAGCCTACCCAATGTTAGAGTGGGGGATGAATTGGTGCATGGCCCAGCATGCGCATCATTATTTAATGTTACATGCTGGGGTTGTCGAAAAAAATGGAAAAGCGATAGTGCTACCTGCAACGTCGGGTTCTGGAAAAAGTACTTTGACAGCTGCACTTGTATTTAATGGGTGGCGACTTTTCTCTGATGAGATTGCATTATTTTCTTTGAAAGATGAATTGCTCTATCCTTGTTCCAGACCAATTAATTTAAAGAATGAATCAATCGAAATAATCAAAAATTACATTCCAGATGCGGTCTTTAGCAATATTGCATTGGATACACATAAAGGCACAGTGTCTTTATTAAAACCTCCTGCGGATAGTGTGAGGAGAATGCATGAACCAGCACCTTTAGGTATGTATGTTTTTCCCACATACAAAGCAGGAAGTGCCGCACGTTTAAATACTATTTCACCAGAGCAGGCTTTGCGTAATTTAACTCAACATAGTTTTAATTATCATATTATTGGAAAATCAGGCTTTGAGCTTTTAGTGAAACAATTACAAACAACGCCTTGCTATGAGTTTCAATATAGTTCATTTGACGATGCAATTGATGTTTTTAATGGTTTGGTCGATTAATGTCTATATTAATAGCTGTATTGAATGATGCTGAACTTATAAATAACTTTGGTGTTAAAGAGTGGAGTTTACTTAAATTAGAAGCTAAATCTGCTAATTTAGTCGGGCCATTATTTACTTATTTAAAGTGTAAAGAAAAATCAATACCAGAGTATGTTTCTTGGCACTTTGAATCATCACTGATTATCGCTAATAAACAGCGCAGACAAGCTTTAAGAGAAATTAAAGATATAAACCTTTCTTTAGCTGCATTTAAAGATGTTACTTTTCTAAAGGGTGCTGCTTATATAATTCATCACCTTGATTGTAGTGTAGGGCGGTTGTTTTCTGATATAGATTTACTTGTTAATAAAGCTGAGTTAGCTCAAGTTGAAAGAGCGCTGTATTTTAATGGCTGGCTACAGACTGAAGTTGAAGATTACGATGAAAAGTATTATCGCGAATGGATGCATGAGATCCCACCTATGCAGCATGTAAGCAGAGGAACTGTGTTGGATGTTCACCATAATATATTGCCGAAAACCAACCAACTATGTTTAAGCCCTTCACTTTTTGAATTTGAAGATGTTGATCTAGAAGATATTGGTCGAATTAAAACATTATCTAAAAATGATATGTTTATACATTGTGCTGTTCATCTGTTTACTGAGAGTGAGTTTCATAATGGGCTTAGAGACCTATGGGATTTACACTGTATGATTATACAATTTTCAAAAGAAAAAAGTTGTTTTATTGATGATGTTTACACACGTTCATGTGAGTTAGGTTTAGAGTCTTACGTATTACTTGCCTTTAGATATACTAATAAAGTTTTTTTTACTCCATTAAATAATGATATTAGAAATGTATTGGATAATGAGAGATTTATACAAAAATTTTGTTGGGATTTCGCATTTTTAAATATATTTAAACCAGATGCTAAAGCTTGTCGAACTTGGAAAACACCTATTGCAACGTTTTTAACTTATTGGCGCGGTCACTTAATTCGTATGCCATTACGCTTGTTAGCTCCCCATTTAATGCGTAAGTTATGGATGCAATTTAGAGATGCTTTAGATAAGACTCCTAAAGAAGAAGCACAGAATTTACCTTAATTATAACTTTTCGATTAACTCATTTAAATATTTGATTGGTATAGCATAAGTAATTGCACTGGGATCACTTAATACAGATTCTTTAGTTTCTTTTACAAATACCTTGTTAACGATTGCAATGACTTCACCTGTGTCATGTAAATATACAGCACTGCCGCTGTTTCCTGGGTAGGCAGTAGCATCTAACTGATAAGTATAAAATGGGTTTCTAAGTCTTTTTAATGCCGCTATGGTTAACTGGTTACTATTAGATGAAGGCGTTACCACAGGCGTTTTAGCCGAAATAATACCTCTGTGAGTCACAGGGTATAAGCCTAATACAGCACCGATTGGAAATCCAGTAAAGGCAACTTGGGTTCCGTCTGGCTTAAATTCAGTATTGGATAATTTTACAGCCGGTAGTTTACCACTGATGATTTTTAGAATGGCGATATCGTGGACTGGATCACTTGAAACTATTTCGACAAAGTAAATTTCTGGTTTATTTCCGATACCAGCAAAGATAACTCGTTTCTCATTTGCGTTTTCGTCAAGTGAATTACTAACTACATGATAATTGGTCGCTACATGCTGGCCTAGCATAATGACAAATCCAGTACCTTGTAAACTTGCTCTTGGACTGTTTAATGGGTTATATACGCCAACACCTACAACAGACGGTTTGATTTTTGCTATAGTCTCGACCAAGTTAGCTTTGGCTGTGAAACTGATTAAAATGATCAGTGTTAAAATAAAAACTAAGCTTTTCTTCATAATTAAACTTATCGGATTTGGTTAATTTAATGGATATTTTATTTACAATCAAAAAGGTGCTTGGTGTTATTATTTCACCTTTCCCAATTTGTTGCTTTATTATTTTTGTAGGCCTTATTATTTTATTTAAAGCAAAAAGGGATTTAAACAAAATTAAGCGAGCTAAATGCTTTCTGTCTATCGGAATCCTGTTATTGTTGCTTATATCCTCACCTATCGTTTCTTTTCAACTTCTTCGACCAATAGAAACAGTTTACGCTAAATATCAAGATGTTGAGCAAAGTGTCGATAATATCATAGTGCTGGGGTGCTATAATACAGAGGATGCTTCACTTCCTTTGGTAGCAAACATTAAACCTTGTTCTTTATACAGAGTCGTTGAGGCAGCTCGGCTTGCTAGAGTATACCCTGAAGCTGAAATTATTTTATCAGGCTGGCAGAAAACAAAAGGTCGGGAATATAGCCACCCAGCTTACATGGCTCAATTATTAATATCTTTAGGCATAGATGAAGAAAGAATCGTTTTAAAAGAAGAAAATAATGATACCTCGGAAGAGGCAATTAGCTTAAAATCAATAGCAGTTGGTAAATCAAATTTATTAGTAAGCTCTGCGAGCCATTTAAAACGGGCTGTAAAAATATTTGACGCACAGGGAATTAGTGTAACGCCCGTGCCTGCAGAGTTTTTAGCTAGAGAAGTGGGAGGGAGCTTTCATGCTTTATTACCATCTGGTGATGCGATTAATAACACTCAGCGTGCATTTTACGAATTATTAGGTAACATTTGGGTATGGATGCTTTCCGTACTAAAATAAATTTGGATTTATATGGATACCCTAGCAGAAACACTTGCTCAATTTGAGCAACTTGATCAAACCAAAATCGTTCCCGTTTTCTCTGGCGGTGGAACCCGAGCTTCGGCGCATATTGGGATACTACAAGCATTAAAAGAATTAAAAATTGAATTTGATAACCTTGTCGGTGTTTCTGGCGGGAGTATTATTTCAGCATTGTACTGCTCAGGAATGGATATTAATGATATTAAGCAACTCGCTTTAGATACTGATTTTAAGCAGTTCAGAGGTTACAGCCTGATTCGCTTATTTCGAGATGGTGGCTTAGATTCAGGTGATAAGTTTGAAAAATGGATGGATCATCATTTAAAAGGCGCAACATTTGCTGATTTAAAATACAATTTAAATGTATTAGCAACGGATGTAAATGGAGGCGGTCCAGTCGTCTTTAATAAAACTAGAACACCTAGTTTAAAAGTTTCTAAAGCTGTTCGATTCTCTATGTCTATACCACTCATGTTCAGCTTCCAAAAATATGAGGATCACATTTTAACAGATGGCGCCATTTTAGCTGAAGATGCTTTATTTAATGATTGGGCTGGGGATGGAACACCAACGATTTGCTTCAGATTAAAAAGTAAACCGGGTAAACAAAAACCGCAAAGGGCTTCGATTTTTCCATTGAAAAATTATGTCCTAATGCTAGTTAGAACTTTTATGACAGCAGTTTCTCGAGAATATGTTCAAGCAAATCACTGGCATAGCACAATTGTAATTGACACAGGCACGATTTCACCGGTCGATTTCAACCTAAATAACGAACAAAAGGAAGAGTTGTATCAAGCAGGCTACTCGACAGTGTTATCAATAATTCCTAAGAAGCTTTTTCAACCTGTGAAAGGTTAGCGTTTGCTGTTGGCAATAACTCGCCTTTTATCGGCTCTGATTAGCATTGTTTATTTTGCCTAATATTCAATTAGATATATCAATTTAACTTACACGAAGCTAAACTGATTTATATTTTTATTTTTTATTTATTTAGAAAATAACTTTATATATATTAATCTTAGTTATTATGCTGAATTGTTAGAATTTTCTAACTTTGTTATTACAGTCGAATTTTATTTAAACAAGGCTAGTTAGGTATAAAATGAAAGCATTACGGAAATTAGCAGATAAGCCTATTATTGGTCCAGTTGTAAAAGCTGCTATTCGTTATTTTGCAGATAAAGAAGTCGATGGTATCTCTGGACATTTTTCCCAGTTTTTAACTCCTTTACTTGCGACAACTCCTGAGCTTAAACAAGATACATACAGAGTTAGACATAATGTGTACTGTGAAGAGCTATCATTTTTGGAAAAGCATGAATCTGGAATGGAACAAGATCATTTTGATGCCCATTCCATCCATTGTGCTATCAAGCACAAGCATACAGATGCATATGCTGGTACGGTTCGTTTGGTCGTTTCATCTAGCCTAGATGAAAAGTTGCCTCTGGAAGAATATTGCCCTGACTCTATCGACAATGATGAAGTCCACCCTAGTGACTTTAGCCGCGATAAAATATGCGAAATATCTAGACTTGCAATCCCCGCTGACTTTAGGAGGCGTAACGCAGATAAATTCTCAGGAGCAGCAACCGGTGCTATTAATGAGGTATCTTATTCAGAATCTGAATTAAGATGTTTCCCTTTTATCGCCGTTGGTTTATACATGTCTTGTGCGTCTATCGCCCATCAACGTGGGATTAAGCATTGCTTTGTTATGATGGAGCCTAGATTGGCCAGAAGCCTAAAATTTGTCGGCATTCAATTTAAAAAAATAGGCCCGACAGTGGAATACCATGGTCAAAGAGCACCTTATTATATTAGTAATAAAATGTTAATGGATAGCTTAAGTCCTGGCTTTAAAAAATTAATGTACCGAATTGAAGATGATATTGAACTTCAATATAAAGACGCATTTAAAAAAGGCTTAATGTAAAGTCATCATTCTCTTTTAAAATGGATATAAAGGTTTAGTAAAATGTTTAATTACGAGAACGCATTTTCAAGAAATATTGGTTGGGTCACAGAAAGCGAGCAACAAGTTCTCAGAAGCAAAAGAGTTGCAACCGCAGGGGCTGGGGGAGTTGGGAGTGAGCATATAGTTACCTTAGCTAGATTAGGCATAGGTAAATTTAATATATCTGATTTTGACGAATATGAAGTTCATAATTTTAACCGGCAAGCTGGGGCATTTATGTCTACTATAGACAGACCAAAGGTTGAAGTTATGGAAGAAATCGCCAAAGACATCAATCCAGAAGCTGAAATTAAGTCTTTTCCGGAAGGAATTAATGAATCTAATGTTGATGAGTTTCTTCAAGATGTTGATGTTTATGTTGATAGCCTAGATTATTTTGCACTCCAAGCCCGTAAATTAGTTTATAAAAAGTGCCTTGAAAAAAATATTCCCGTTGTAGTTGCTGCGCCAATTGGGATGGGGACTGCACTATTGTGTTTTACGGAAGATAGCATGAACTATGAGGAATATTTTCGCTTTGAAGATTGTAAAACTGAAAATGAACAACTCGTTAAATTCTTAATAGGTTTGAGTCCTTCTTTAATTCAACGAAGTTATTTAGTCGATCCATCAACAAGTGATTTTATTGCTAAAAAAGCGCCTTCATTACCTATGGGAGTTAAATTGTGTGGAGGTGCTGCGGCTTCTTATGTTCTGAAAATTTTACTCGGACGTGGAGAGCTCGTTAAAGCGCCTTATGGAATACACTTTGACGCTTATAAAAATAAAATGGTTAAGACGTGGCGTCCTTGGGGGAATAGAAACCCAATCCAGCGCTTAATGTTTAGCATCGCCAAGAAAGTTGTACTTAAAAAATAACAAGTTTTTAAAATTCTAAGCAGGTGAAACGGTTATTTCACTTGCTTTTTATTAAAAAAACACGTCTAGTGGGCGTGGATATTTACTTTAAAATATGTTGGTGACTATATAATTTATCTTGGAGTGAAATAATTAGTCATAACATGAATAGGAAGTAAAGTACTCAGAGGAATGTATTCTAATTGCTTTTCCTTCGGCAAGGAATATGGCAATAATAAAGCTATATAGTCAACTCAGTGGCCAATAAAAATGTTAGAATTATTAACGAAAAAGTTAAGACCAGACTTTAACTTGAAACTGTTCTGTTCGATTCTATCTACCTAGCTATAAAATTACCCACTTAACAAAGCTTGACTAACGCTTTAGGCATGCTATTAGGCATGCTATTAGGTATGCTATTAGGCATGCTAGTTACCGCGCGTATATTATCTTTGACTCTCGTTACGTATATGCTCAAGCAAGCGCTTTCCCCATATTTAATGTTAACTTGAGTTTCTTTTCTAGGAGTTGTTGACATCGCTCTCGTTTTAAATTCTGTTTGTATGTCAGTATTTTTTACACTAGTGTTTCGGTAATAATTGAAATATTTACCAGGGCCCCTTAATTTGTTGTTTTTATTGGGTTTTTTAAAGTTGGCATTGGGGTTGCATTATTGTGGTTACAAGCAACATAATATTCTTAACGATACAGGAAACTTAATTATGAAAAAGTTAAATAAATTAGCTCTAGGGATTGCACTAAGTACAGTATCTGCTTTTTCTCAAGCTGGTACTATCATTACTAACTGGGGCTATATCAATGAAGCTGGTTTCGCAAATGCGACTACTGGTTATGCTAAAGAAGTTCAAACAGTTAATGGCGCAAAAAACTCATTTTTAGATCCGAATACATTACAGCCACTAGATTCAACTGGTGCAGCATCACCGACTAATGGCAATAACTGGGCACTAAATTATGAAGATGGTTTAGTATATGATTTGGGAACAGCGGGTTATGTTAGTGGTTCTTCTAACGTGAGTGATAGCTCTACTGGTCTTTCAATTTTCGAAGAACCTACTGTTAACAACCCTGCAGGCATTCCAAGTGGTGCTTTATATGATGAAATATGTTGGGGTAAAGGCCCTAGCTGTTTGTCTTTTAAAGACGGAAACGGCGCTGATGTATCTCGTTTAGAAGGTACAGCGACAGTTAACGCAAATGGTGGTACCAACTGGAATACTGGTACAACAATGTCACACAAAAATAAAATTACTGGTTCTCCTTCATTAACTTCAATCGATTTGATTGACGGTTTGAAATTATTCAGTAATGAAGTTGTTGGTGGGCAGTTACCGTTAATCGAATTAGGTTTCGACATCATCTTCAATGAAACATATGATGCGCCTGAATTGTTTGACTACGCGCCAGATGATGCATTTATCGTATCAATTCCAGCTGAGTTTAACTCTCTTGTAACTTTTGGTGCTGACTATATTGATATCACTTTAGGTTTAGACCTTACTGGTGCAGTAGCTGCTGGTTATCACACTGATTATGAAGTTGTAACTCGTATTAGTGGTTTAGAAGTTGTTTCTGTCTCTAATAACCAAGCGTTTGGTTTAATTACTCCTGAAGGCGGAACTAACCTTTTAAATGCTGCATTCGCAATTCGCGCAGTAGGTGTTCCAGAGCCAGTATCGATCGCTATCTTCGGTCTTGGCTTGTTAGGTTTAGCTGGTGCAAGTCGCAGAAAAGCTTAATTTAAATAGTACTAAATACTAAAACCGTTACTATATTAGTAACGGTTTTTTTTATTGTATGTCAGTGTTTTTTACACTTTCTGTTGATTAATTTTTAATGTCATTATATTATCCGAGACATTCCATTCCTATTAATCGATATCTAATCTAATCATTTTTTATGTTGTGAAGATAATATTAATATTTTTATTACACATAGCGATTTAAAAGTTATAAGCTATAAATACGATGTATAGGTTTTAATAAATATGAGTATATGGATCATATGAATAATAATATTGGCATTTTGGGAGTTTGTTTTTTTTGTTTAGCGTTGTCCGGTTGCTTTAGTTCAAAGTCAACAGATACTTATATTGCAGAGTCTAAAGCTTACATCGCTAATAATGATACATCAGCTGCCATTATTGCTTTAAAAAATGCGGTTGCGAGCGAACCATCAAACGCTGAGGCGCGTTATTTACTCGGTAATGAATATTTAAAAATAGGTTCATATTTACAAGCTCAAAAAGAGATTGAAATAGCTTATGAGTTAACCCCGACCGAAGATATTGCGCTCAGTTACGCTAAAGTGTTATACCTAGTTGATTCATTTACTGAAAGTTTATCTGTTATTGATGGTATAAAGCCTGAAAATTTATCTCTGGATGAACTGCATTATTATAAATACTTGAATCTATTTGCGCTTGGGGAAATTGACGAAGCGCTCTCTGTACTTTCCCTAAACAAAGCTAAACAAGAGCCTTATATTAGTTTATATAAGGCAATTATGTTATTAGAGCAAAAAAAGGGTGTAGAAGCTTATACATTAACCAAAAATATTGCTGAGGCACATCAGAATCATCTAGAGTTTGTTCAAGTTCACGCTAGGTTAGCTAATTTAAATCAAGATTTTGGCGTTGCTGCTGAGTTTTATGAGCATTACTCACGTTTGCAGCCTGAGCAGCATATTATTAAGCTCATGCTTGCTGACGCGTATATCAAAGATAAAAATTTTAAACCCGCATCATTAATACTAGACAAGCTATTGAAGGAATTTCCTTCTAATGGATATTCTAACTTGTTTAGAGCTATGGTCCATTTTGAGCAGCAGCAATGCAAGCAAGCACATTCTAGAGCGGTAAAAGCAATTCAAGCAGGACTATCAACTAACACGAGTCGACTAATCGCAGGTACTTGCGCATATAAAATTGATAAATTAGAAGAAGCTTACAGCCATTTAATTGCACTTCAAAAAATATCAACCTTGGATGAGTCAATTAAACGTTTGTTGTCTGTTGTACAACTAAGACTAGGTTATTCTGATGACGCAGTTGATAATTTGATGTCGTTAACGGAAACTTCGGAAGCTGACTCATCACTGTTTATTGAGGCAGGCATGCAAGCATATAAGAGTGGAAATGAGTCTGTTGCTAAAGCGATGGTTGAGCGCTCTAAAGCACTTTCTCCTTCCAAAATAGAAGATCTGACTAAGTTGGGTCTTTTAGATTTTTCTGTTTCTCAAGATGATAGCTTATTAAGAGACCTCTCTGATACAGATAATGCTAACGGTAAGAGTCGATTAGCATTAATCGCAGTATATTTACGCCAGAAGAAATTTTCTGACGCTTTAAAGGAAGCGGAAAAGTGGCTTGCTTTAGACGGAGAAAATGTAGAGGCGCTAAATGTTGCAGGGTATAGCGCTATGAATTTAACCCGTGACGATTTAGCTGCTAGTTACTTTGAAAAGTCGCTGTCGATTAAATCAGACAATACTATGGCTATCACGTTTTTCGCGGATAAGTACATCGCTCAAAAAGACTTAGAAAACGCTCAAAAAATGTTATCTAAGCTGATTGGCTCTGAACAAGCAAGCCTGATTAATTACACCTATTATTATGCTGGCTACAAAAGAATGGGACTAGAGGAACAAGCTATACAAGTCCTCGCCTCCAAATACAAATCAAATAAAGAAAATGCGGACTTTCTTTATTTATACACTAAAGCGCTTTTCTCTGAAAAAAAATATCATAAAGTGATAGATTTGCTAAGAAGTACTTCGGCGAATAAAATTTATCCTGAACAACATTGGTACATGCTTGCTGAAAGTTATGTTGCTCTAAAAGAGTTGGAAGCAGCGTTTAGAGCTTTCGAACTTTGGACTAAATCTTCGCCTAGCTCTATCCGCCCTTGGTTAAGATTACTTTCTTTGTCAGAAATGACAATGCAATACTCAAAAGGTAGCTCTATTGTCCGCCAAGCGAAAGTTCATTTTCCAGATGATGTAAAGTTGGATATTTATGATATTAACTTTAGGCTTAAACTAAAAAATACAACAGGTGTCGAAAAGCTTATTGAGAAGGTAGAACTATTTGATCCTAATTTAGTTACATTATGGAGATTCAAGAGTGAACTGGCGTTATTGTTGAATAAGCATGATGACTCAGTACTTGCACTAACGGAGTATTATAAGCTGAAGCCAACGAATAAAGCTGCATTAAGTGTATATCAATTGATGAAATCCGATATTAAAACTAAAAATCGTTCGTATGAATTTTTAACGACTCATGCTGAAAAGTTTCCTCAAAGAGCAAAAGATATGTGGTTTATTTTAGGCAATGATTATTTGTCTACGGATCCCAACAAAGCTAAATCTGCTTATTTAAAAAGCATCGATTTGAATGACAAAAATTATATTGCTCATAATAACTTGGCTTGGCTATATTCTCAGAGTGGAGAGATGGATAAAGCAATAGAGCATGGACTATCTGCCAACAAACTTAGTCCTAATAATCCTCAAATTATGGATACATTAGGAATGGTATATTTAAAAAATAAAGAATATAGCAAAGCTTATGGTTATTTGTTTGAGGCATTTCAAGTAGATTCGGATAATACGGCTATTGCTTCTAATCTGATAGAGGTGCTTATTGATATAACAGATAAGTCTCAATTAAATGATGCCATTAACTTAATTGAATCTAGTCCTGTTGGGAGTGAAGCTTCTTTGTCTGAAAAACTCAATGACATTAAAGCTAAACTATAAGGTTATGTGCAAGGGAATGGTTCAAACACTCTCTTGCTGATAAATAAAATGTTTAATTTCTCTTGTGACTGACTCTTCATTTAGTATTACGCCAATTGATAAAAGTAATTTGCTTCAATTATCTGAATTATGGAGAGCTGTAGAAAGCACGGCTGACAATTCTTTTTTTATTAGTTGGGCGTGGATTTCTAATTGGATAAATACCATTCCTGATCCTGTATATTTATTGAAATATATGGAATCAGGCAGTTTGTCCCTAGGTATTCTTTGCCACCAAAAAACATTCCTAAGCAGCACATACTTACTTAATAAAACGGGTTCTAAAGCAAAAGATCAAATTTGGATCGAGCATAACGCCTTATTGCATGGCCCTTCGTTCCCTAAACATATTAATCTGCTCAAGCATTTTTCAGAAGGAAAAATTAAATCCTCTCTTGTTATCGGTGTTAGCCAGTCAGATTATTTATCACGCTTTGATACTCTTGGCTATATTGCCAGATGTGTTTGGAGAGCTCCATCGTATTCTAAAAAATTGACTAAGAATTGCCAAGATTATGACTACCTATTAAATACGTTTTCTAAAAATACCAAAACACAAATTAAAAGAAGTTATAAATATATTTCGTCGTTAGGTGAGGTGGAGCTACGCCGTGCAACCTCTCAAACGGAGGCGCTTGTAATCTTTAAGAAAATTGCAGGGCTTCACAAAAATAAATGGGGAGACTCAAGTGGTTTTTCTAATCCGTATTTTGTAAAGTTTCATACTCAACTTGTTAAAGCGCAGTGCGAATTGGGCTTGGTTGATTTAGTGAGCTTAGAGCTTGATGGCAAAATGGTTGCTGGTCTTTACAATTTCGTATATAAGGACAAGGCGTACTTTTATTTATCTGGTATTGATTATTCAATTTCGGACAATAAATTTAAACCAGGGTTGCTGATCCATACATTGATTATGCAACAATATGCCAAAGACAATATTGCTGAATATGATTTCATGGCAGGTGAGGCTAGATACAAAAAATCTTTGGCTGATACTGATTGCGAAATGCAAGCGGTATACTTTGAGCGAGATTCAAGATTGAATCGATTTTTAAATAATGTCAGGTGCGCGAAAAGCAGATTCAGATTTGGATAATTTCAAACGACTTGCATAAGTTTAATAATGAATTTTTATAGTTATAGTGTAACCCTTAGGGAACGCCATTACTGATATATTTTGATATGGTGGTATTAATATGGATACTTTAACTTTTGTGGCTTGCATTTTTGGTGTGCTCTGGCTGTGTTTTAAGTGTAATCAGATAATGTCTAAGTCTGAATCAGAAAAAAATAATAAGAATGAGTCATGAGAGATCTGTTATTACTGGGTGTATTACCTTTTTTAGTCTATTTCGCCCTTAAAAGACCCATAATCAGCCTGTCTTTGTGGCTTTGGACCTCACTTGTGCCAATGCAGCAATGGAGTTACGGCATGGCAACTAGTGTTCGTTGGAATTTGATGTTTGCGGCCTGTACCTTACTCGGTATTCTTTTTCAGAAAAAAGAATACGACTTTAGGGCCTCTGGGTTATTATTTTTAGTTTTACTCTTTTTCTTTCATAACACTATGTCAACTGTGCTGAGTGAAGCAGATTCTAAGTACATTTGGCAAAGATGGGAAAACTATTTTAAAGCGATTATTTTCTTTTTTGTTTGTTGCTCGATGCTCCGCCAAAAAATTCATTTTGAAGCCGTAATGTGTGCATGTCTAATGTCAGTGTTGGTGATTGCTGGTTTGGATGCTGTGAAGTTTATTATATCTGGCGGCGGTCATAATATAAATGGGATTTCTAGTACCTTTAACGATAATAATTTATCAGCCTTAGCAACATTGATGTGTATTCCAATGTGTCTGTACTTATTGACCCAATATAAACAATATACCTTACTTAAGTATATATTGTTTGGGTTTATTTTAGGCAGCGTCATGTTTGTTTTAGGCTCTGATTCCCGTGGTGGTTTTCTGGGACTTGTTGTTTTGACCATTTATTACATTTTAAACTCTGAACGTAAAATGTTTTTAATCGTGATGGTATCTATTATTGCTATTGGAGCATTATCTGTCATGGGAGATGAATGGTTTAATCGAATGGACAGTATCAAGTCTGCTGATGAAGATAGCTCATTTATGGGCCGTGTTATTTCTTGGAAATTGTCATTGTTATTAGCAATCGAAAATCCATTCTTTGGTGGCGGATTCGATGCCATAATTGATATACCTACTTGGGAAGCTCTGAAGCAATCATTTGATAAAGTCAGTTTTATCCCTAGCCCTGAACCACATATCCCACATGTAGCGCATAGTACATATTTTCAAGTTCTTGGAAATCAAGGATTTCTAGGAATATTTATATTTGCATTAATGTTGATGAAAACGACCTCTAGTTTCAGCAAAGTAAAAAAACAAGCAGAAAAAGGCAGTTGGTTATATCATGCTGCTTTCTTCTCAAAAATTTCAATTGTTGTTTTTATGGTTTCGGGAGCTGCACTCAATTTCGCTTACCGAGAGATATTACTAGTCTACTTTGCTTTTGCTGTGTGTTTAGAGATAGTTGCAAAAGATAACATGAAGAAAGAACAAAAAGCAGTAGCGTTAGATTAGAGAATAAATGGGAACTCCCCTAAAGAGTAAAAAAATTGAAAACGATACTAAGTAAATTGGTTCTGGACTTAAATCGCTGGTTTGAGAATACTTATGTTATTAAATATATTAGGTTGTGTGTATTTATATATGAATATTACTTAAAACCTAAAGTATATAAATCAGACAAAAAAATAATTTTAATTAAAACTTGCAACCCTGCTAATAAAAATCGATTTAGTTGGGGGGATTATCATTTAGCTGAAGCACTTGCCAACTCCATAGAGCTAGATCCCAATTACAAATGTATTATGGTACCTATTGATTTTTGGCATAGTCAATTCTTAAATAATAGAGCGTTTAAAATTATTTTTATTCGTGGCGTATATTCTGAAAGTGACAACAATCCATACTTTGATAAAACTTACATGTATCTTATTTCTCATCCTGAAAAGGTATCTGGAGATGAACTCGCACGTTACAAAGGAGTCATTGTTGCGAGCTTAAAACTGTATGATGAACTGAAATCGATCAACAAATACCTACATTATATCCCTCAGTTCACTGATGAAGAAAGGTTTAAGCCTCAGATCGATAAGTCGTTTGAGCATGATGTATTGTTTGTCGGTAATACAAGGGGTATTTACAGAGAAAGTGTGAAATACTGTATCGAAAATGATATTAACATAGATGTATATGGGGCTGGTTGGGACAAGTTTATTCCTCAAAAGTACATTAAAGGACACCATATTAGTAATGCTGAGCTTCCGAAGCATTATGCAAACGCAAAAATAACACTGAATGATCATTGGCAAACGATGAGAGATCAGGGTTTTATATCTAACAGAGTTTTTGATGTTACAGCTTGTGGCGGGTTTTTACTGACAGATCACTTTGATGAAATTGAAACTTTATTCCAGGGAGCGGTTAAGACTTATTATTCTGAAAGTGATTTAGTTTCGAAAATAAATTACTACTTAGAACAAGATCAATTAAGAAAAGACAGTGCGATTTCTGCGCGTCAGATTACACTAGCTAAACACTCAAAAGCGGCAATTGGCAAAGCATTTTGTGACATTATTAATGAATAACTATATTCTAATAAAAATTAATGAGTTTGAAATGCTTTATTTAAGGAGATAATGTGGAAGTTGTTAAGAGTAAGTCTTCGAAGTTTTTGGTTTTTACCTCAGCTGGTCGAAGCGCAAATGTTAAACAATGGGCGAATGGCGCACAATTTGATTTGTTTGTCGTTGACTATTGCAACGGTGACAGCAATACCAAACAATTTGCCAATTATTACTTAGAGCGTAAAGGTGGAAAGTTTCAAAATATTCACTTTTGTTATACTCAAGATCCGGACGTATTTTCGGCATATGATGCCATTATGGTGATGGATGATGATATTCTTTTACCAGCTGATAAAATAAATGAGTTATTTGAGTTTTTGATGAAAGAAGAACTGTCGATAATACAGCCTGCTTTTAGTGCAAGAGGGAAAATCAGTCATAAAATTACTAAGGTTAACCCAAATTATCAATACAGGTTAACCAATTTTGTTGAGGTGACTTGCCCTATTTTTAAAACTTCAGAGTTAACTTCTTTTCTTGAATTTTTTGATCCTGTTGCAAATGGTGGGGGCGTAGATTGGTGGTTTTGCTATCATGCAGAAAGTCGTACAAATAAACCTTGTATTGCGGTTGTCGACAGCATTGTTTGTTTAAATCCTCATGATGTGCATAAAGGCGGCACTCGAGAAATTGATAGGTTTCGTTCTCGGGAGCAACGTAATGCAGATTGGGCTGAAGTCCGTGAAAGAAATAAATTATCTTTTAGCGAAAACGAGTTTAAAACTTATGAGGGGCTTGGCTCTGCAAGTGTACTACATCACTGCTTTTGTTTATTCGACAATATACTGGCGTTTGCTGGTCGGATTCAAAGGAAAATAGGCCGCACATTAAGCTCTTAACTAAAGCTGCTATAAACTAGGAGAACCATTTGAAAAAAATCGTGTTATTTGGCGCATTTGACCGTTATAACTATGGTGATAACTTAATGCCAATCGTTTTCCAGCGCTATGTTTCTAAGTATTTCCCGAAGGTGTTGGATTCATACGAATTTGAATTCGCAGCAATTAGTGCATCAAATTTAGAGAATTTTCATTGTGAAAAATCAGTGAAAATAAACGATATTGTAGACTCTCTGCCGGCTGGATCTTCAATCATTGTGATTGGAGGTGAAGTGCTTTGCGCCTCCAATGCTGACTTAATGCTACATATGCAAAAATCTCAGATTGGCCATAAAGTTGCCGTGTTCTGTCGCAAGAATCTCACAAAGATTTTTAACCTATATGCACAATTTGCCTATTCTACTAAATGGGACTATCCATTTATTATTGATAAATCTTGTTTACCTGATGGTGTTAAGGTGCTTTACAACACGATTGGTGGTCAGGTAAACCCAAATAATAAGCATATGTATCAAAAAGTAATGAAGCGAATCATATCCGCTGATTATTTTTCAGTTCGCGATAGTAGAACTCTAACTCAAACAGCTGGTAAGAGGGATGTTGCCTTGTCACCTGATTCTGTTTTTTTATTACCAGCCGTTGTGGATGATGAGTTTTTAAAAAAACAAGTTAAATCGTCTATATATGAGTTAGCTTCCCAGTCACCTAAGTATGTATTTCAAGCTGCGCCTGCAAAAATTGACTGCACTGTTGACGCTTTAATAGAACAAGTTCAAACACTCAGTGACGAAACTCAATCTAAAGTTATTTTGTTACCGATAGGTTATGCGTCAGGACATGATGATTTGCACTTGATGCAAGACATTCACGAGGTATTGCCCGATAAAACTATTTTGCTATCTGACCTTAACGTCTGGGAAATTTTATTTGTCATAAAACAGGCTAGAGCATTTATGGGGACTAGCCTTCATGGTGTTATCACGGCTATGGCCTATGGATTGCCACATTTTGGTTTAAACATCAATATTGGAAAATTAAATGCTTTTGTGGCTGAATGGAGCATTGCACCTTACAATCAATCATATAGCGTTGCTGAGTTATCGAAGCTACCTAAGTTGATTAAAGAAGACGATTTACCTGATTTGACTCGCAACGCATCTGCGATTATTCAAAAGGTTAAAGCGAATAATGAAGCTATGATCAACGTCATTACTTCTGATTCACCTTCAAAGAATAAGGATGCGAGCTAGATAACACTCATGACATCTGATTTGAAAAGTAAGGTCGTTAAAGGCGCATTTTGGTTGACATTATCTACTTGGATTGTTTCAAGTTTAGGGATTGTGTCTACGCTTATTTTAGCGCGTATATTACTTCCAGAAGATTTTGGATTAATTGCTACAGCGACGATTGTTACTGGCTTTTTCGACTTATTCGCTAAACTCGGCACTATGCAGTATATAGTGAATAAGCAGGATTTAGTGAAGGAAGATATTAACACAGCATGGACAATACAGTTGGTTTCCCAGATACTGATTGCTAGCCTAGTGTATCTTTCCTCTGATTACGCCGCATTATACTTTAATGATGCAAGGCTTGAGTTTGTATTAAAGGCATTAGCCCTTATTCCTTTGTGTATTGGTTTAAAAAATGTAGGTCTAGTTTTATTGCAAAAAAAACTAGAGTTTAAGCGTATCGTTTTTATTCAATCAGGTGCTAAATTTCTTTCATTTCTAGCCTTAGTTATTACTGCTTATCTATACCAATCTTACTGGGCTTTTGTAATTGGCATGTTAGTTCAACATTTTTGCATCAGCATTTTCAGCTATGTTATTTCTAACCATCGACCGCGCTTATGCTTGGCTAAGTGTCAAGAGCAGTTTTCTTTTTCATCTTGGGTATTGTTGAAAGGTTTTGTTAATTATGCGGGGAATAAAGCCGATGCATTTTTAATTTCAAAATATCTCTCAATTGATAATGTTGGTTATTTTAATCTAGGTACGCGTATCGCCACAATTCCGAATGATTATTTATTGAAACCTTTAGATAATGTTATATATTCCGGTTTGGCGGAATCTCTTTCTGAAAAAGAGCTATTTTTCGAACGTTGCCAAAAAACGTTACTATTTATATTCTTTTTGACCATTCCTATTTGTTGCTTACCTTTGCTAAGCTCGACTGAAATCGTCACTTTGTTTTTAGGCGATGCAGTGAAGTGGTCGACAGTTGTTGATCTTTTACCTTTCCTCAGTTTTCTGATTCTACTGCTACCTGTATGGAGCCGGCTATACGATTTTATTACTTTGATCGGAGAAGTTAAACGAGTATTCTTTTTAGATTGTGTGTACGCAACACTTTCTATATCGGCTTTGGTGGCTGCTATTTATTATGGTGCGGGTTTACTTGAAATTATTTGGATCAGCTTAGCTGTGCGCTTTATCTTTATTTTATATTTAATGTTTGTATGTCATACATTAGTTAATTTAAACATAACTCGGATTGTCATATTTGTAGCTCCACTTGTTTTTAGTGCCATTGGATCTGCATGGTTGGTATTCTATAGCCATTCATTCATTGAGTTTGACTGGGATTTTATTCAATTAATTGCTAATTCCGGCGTGTTTGTTATTTGTTATGCGCTGTTAACTGCGCTAGTGACTTTGATACTGAAAAATAGTAATCCAGATTACCTTGTTTTATCTGATACAGTAACCGCTTTGTTACGCAAGGCTAAATTAAAGAGTGCGTTGTATTAATGATGAAGAAAGAGGGATTAAAGACATCAGTGTCAAATTTATTACCTAAACGGCAAGTTATAAGTGCGGGCACATTATTGGATGCCGTTGAAATTAAGCCATTAAAAAGCACTTCTATGTTGCTAACTATTGATATGGAAGAGTCCTTTGATTGGGATGAACCTGAATCTAGTGAGCACTCTTCGGGTGAAATATCAGGGCTTAAGGTGTTCCATTCAAAATGCATAAATCGAAAAATAACACCTTTATATTTGGCAACATATCAAATATTGAAGAACCCTGTTGCAGTTGCATTTTTACGTGATGCGCACAAAAAAAATGAGTGTGAGATAGGGATACATTTGCATTCCTGGAATACCCCTCCGAAATTGGATGTTGAAGAAAGTTTTCAATGTAATCTATCACTCGAAAATGAAAAGCTGAAATTAGATAGTTTAGTCAATCAATATATTGAAGTTTTTGGTTGTAAGCCGCTTGTTCATAGAGCTGGTCGATACGGTGTCGACTATTCTTCCTTTGAAAATTTAGCCGCTTTAGGTATTAAAATTGATTTAAGCCCATCTGCTGGATTTGATTTCAGCTGTAAAGGTGGCCCCAGCTTTAAAACTATCGATAATAAGGCTAAGTGGGGAGACGAAACTCAAAATTTGTTGTGTGTACCGGTACCATATTCTATGTTCTCGCGAGGACCGGATCTGATTACCAAACATTTTCAATTTATTTCTAAACACATTTTTTCATGTGAAGCTGTTCGTTTATCTCCAGAAGGGAATACAGCAAGCCGAATGAAAATACTCACTAAAAACTTGATTAAAGAACAGCTAGATAGTTTGATTGTGACTGTACACAGTACCTCCTTCGAGGATGGTGAAAACCCTTATTCAACAGGGGATGGTAAAGTTGAAAAATTAATGGATACTCTATTTGAGTACCTAGACTGGTGTTTAGTCGATATGAAGATCGCTCCTATAAAAACCGAGCAATTGTGGCAAGCATACTCAGATAAAAAATTTAATTGTGAAGAGAAAATAATATGATTAGATATTGGAATAAAGTGGTTTCTCTAGTAGAGAAAAAGGCATGTTCAAAGACTTTCCAAAAAGTCAGAGATTCCAAACCAATTCAATATACGTATAACCCAGAGCTAGTCATCGTCTCACAAGTATATAGTGGCGCTTTAGATATGTCTTTATTGGCTTTAAAAAGCTTCATTAAAATGATCGGTGAAGGCCGTGTTGAGGTGATTGATGACGGTTCTTTGACAAAAAGTGATCACGAGTTACTCCACCATCACATTCCTCATTTAACCATAGTTCACATAGATGATATTGATGTCGGCAGTTGCCCTAAAGGGAGCTGTTGGGAGCGCTTAATTCATATTTTAAAATTATCGCAAGACGCTTACGTTATTCAGGTTGACACAGATACTTTAACTATAGCGCCTGTACCTGAGGTTTATAATGGGTTTAAAGCCAATAAAGCATTTACAATTGGTGGCGAACCAAATTGGCCAGAGCCGATACCCGTTGAATATATAAGCCATATTTCTCGAAATAAAATAAGCGAACATATTCAAGTTAAATCTGAGCGGCAACTAGAGCATGTGGAATCAATTAATTTGACGCATTATTGTCGGGGATGTGCAGCATTTGCAGGTTTTCCTAAACAAGCTGTTACATTTGATCAACTACAGGCTTTCTCAGCCGAGATGGAAGAGCGAATTGGAGCTGATACATGGCGCAATTGGGGGAGTGAGCAATTCTCTGCGAATGTGATGATTTCATTATGTCCTGAGCCTAGCGTGTTACCTTGGCCTAAATATTTGAACCATGGTTTTCCTTTTGTCGAAAATGGCCAAGAAAAACTAGAGTCATATACTCGGTTGACATCTGTCTTACATTTTATTGGCACATACAGATACAAACACGGGGTGTATCGAAAATTGGCCAAGTTAGTTTTGAGCGAGTTATAAGCTATTCCTGAAGTTAGTCAGTTTCAGCTATTGCTTTGAGGTAGCTGAAACGGGAGCTTTCACACCGAATTGAGAGCAGACTAGCTAAAGTCAGTTAAATTAGCTGAGTTATAGGTAATCGCTTTTTTTCCCTAGTTTTTACACATCAAAATTACTCCCAAACGACCTTTAATTTTGTCATTAACTCGATAGCTGAAAGTTTTATTCTTTAAGTTGACCTGATCTGTTATTAGTATAGTATTCTAATAAATTACACTTATTTGGTAAGGCATTTTGCAATTTAGAAACGATATTAATGGATTACGAGCTATAGCTGTAATCGCTGTCGTCCTGTTTCATTTTAACCCTAAATGGCTTCCAGGCGGCTTTATTGGTGTAGATGTGTTTTTTGTGATTTCAGGTTTTTTAATGACAGGCATAATAATGCGAGGTATAGAGAAAGATAGTTTTTCTATACTTAAGTTTTATTACGCTCGTGCTAAAAGAATCATCCCAGCTCTGGCTGTTGTCTGTTTTATCATAATTGTATTTGGTTGGTTTTATCTAACTTCTTTCGATTTTGCTCCTCTCCTTCAACATGTAATTAGTAGTGTTGTCTTTTTATCTAATATTGTCTATTGGGGGGAATCTGGATATTTTGATGCCGCTTCTAGTGAAAAATGGTTATTACATACTTGGTCTTTATCCGCCTAATGGCAATTTTATATAGTTTACCCTTTACTACTGTTATTTTTAGCTAAATTTGTTTCTATTAAACTCATTAAGCCTATTCTTCTTGTCGGGACTATTCTGGGGTTCATATTTTGTGTTTTTGCAACCTATCATTCACCTTTAGCATCTTATTTCCTTTTGCCAACTAGGGCTTGGGAAATGATGTTTGGAGGAGTGGCTTACTTATATCCTTTTAAAATCAATAATCAAATGAAGAGGCTTTCTGAATGGTTAGGAATCATATTAATTATTGCTTCTTGCATCTTTATTTCAAAAGATGATCTTTGGCCTGGATATTTAGCATTAATTCCAGTTTTGGGTGCATACTTTATTATCCAAGCTCAGCGTCAGGATAGTATTATTACAGGAAATATTGTTGCTCAGAAAGTAGGAACTTGGTCTTACTCCATCTATTTATGGCATTGGCCGTTAGTTGTTCTATTTTATTATCAACACGAAAATAATTTAGTTGGAATTCCAATTGCAATAGCAATGGGAGTTGTTAGCTATTACACCATTGAGAAAAAAATCAATTTTAAAAAAGTGTTACTAGGGACTAGTGTATTATCGATTCCGTTTTTTGTCGTTGCTCTAAATTCAAATACGAATCATAAAATTGCAGAGCAAAGTCATGAAGAACTATTAAACTTTAGATATCATTACTCGAACCCTAAATGTAACTTTAGGGCATACCATCCAGAAACTAAACAACAGCAAGAAAAAGAAAAAATTCATGAAGACTGTTTTACTTATTTAAATAAAAGTATCCTGATACATGGAGATTCATATGCTTTACATTTTCACCATGGTTTACAAAAAAATTTAGATGAGTTTGATATTTTGCAGATAGCCGCTTTTAGTTGTCGACTTCATGGCAGCTCCACCAAAGGGTGTCGATCATCTAATACTTTCTTTGATAATAACATCACCAAGATATCTCCAGATATATTGATACTATCAGAAAGAGATGGATATGAAGACTTAGATTGGGAAACATATCTCGGTAAATTGGAAAAGTTGAAATCAGTTATTATTTTGGGACCTTCCCCTGAAATTAGAATGAAAAAACTTGTTTATCTAAATGAAGCATCAATCAGCAACTTTGATTATATGAAGAAAATTGATTTTATGTTTCTTAAACCTGATAGTATTTTGAAATCATTTCCCAATGTGCATTATGTTTCTATGAAATCATTGCTTTGTAGTGATGAGCGTCAATGCGATGTATTAGTTGATGGGGTTAATATATATGCCGATGATGGCCATTTTTCTAAATTTGGTTCAGACTATGTTGTTAAAAAGTTGCTCAGTCATAACTTAATTAAATAAGACGTTATAGTCATACAATGCCTAGCTTAATTATGAGTAGGTAACGTAGTGGCCATTATAGGCCACTACCAATCGAAGCCTTTATCTATCTTCTTTAAATAAATTAAAGTTGGTTTTGCTGCTTGCAATATGCAAATAGCCTTCGAGTTCTTCGATATAAAGTAAATGGCTACCAGGCAATAACTCCATCGGTTTCGCTAATATTTCTACTGTCTTAGCTTCTTTATTAATTTCAAGGTAATAAATGGTATCTTTTTTATTCCAGCCAACTATTTGATTCAAACGTGTGTTGTAAGTTAACGCAGGTCGTTCCATTTCAACTAAGCTTAAATCGCCTACCAGCTCCCATCCTTCGCTTTTGAGTGAATCCATTTCCATTGATAGGCCGTCTAAGCTGTAGCTACGAAATGTGCCTTTTCCAATATAAAAAGCTAAATTATTTTCTTTATCAACTATGGTATTAACACCCGGTGTGTTTAGCCCTACACCTACTTTTTTGTAGACTTTCGTCTCTGTATCATATAAATATGTTCCCTGATTGTGGGTAATAATATTTATGTCGGTATTGGCATCATGCACTATTGCGCGTGTGGTTGTTCCTTTAAATTCCTCTAATTCATCATGCAGCAAAGTCCAATTGTTATTATCGAGCGAATATAGCCAGCCATCCGTTGTTTCCCTATTAGACCCGCACCCAACCAGTCCGCCTTGTACAAACAGACTGTTACTCGTGGTATTGTAAACCAAGCTGTTAAGTAAATTGCGTGAAGATGGCACATAGTTAATGTTATCTTCTGTCCAAAGTCCTGAACAGTTTCCCCAGTTAAATACATCCCAGTAGTTACGGTCACCCACATCAAATATGGTGAGTTTTTCTATGTCAGTTCTTTCATGCTCTAAAGATAAGCTTCTAGATGATACATCAAACGAAAAAATCTCATTACCAAAGTAGCTTCTTTGTCCACCGCCTGCGATGTAAACTTTTCCGTTTTGAGGTACATATACTGTGCTAATTGTATTACTAGGCCAATATTTGTTTACGCCACTTACATATGGGTCTGTTCGATCTAAATAAGGGTTTATTTGGGTGTCTGCTATTTCTTCTCGACTTAAATCAGGCAGTAGTGCAACTTTAGGAGAGTCTAAAACGTCGATATTAACTAGCGCTGTAGAGTTTCCGCCTTGCCCTTCACAAGTAATGACAAATTGACTGTCTCGAAATAATTTTTCAGTGTTAATTGTTCCGTTATATTCAATTTTTCCTTCCCAAGAACCAGAGGCGTGGCATGATAATGCATTTTTAACCTCCCAATTTAATCTAGTATCGGTTAAATAACCGATACTATATTCATCGGCACTAAAGCTGATTATTGGTGTTTCGTGTATGGCACCATCATATTCAAATGCACCTATATCCGGGGTGGCATCAATAAGCCTCATTTTAATTTTCCCACCCGGTAAAAATTCTGTAGTTGGGAAGGCTAAATAACTGCTAAGTTCATTTGTAATCGGTTGGCCTTGGTCTATCGCTGCAGAGCTTTCAGTTAGGTAATAGTTATCTAAGCCAAAATTTTCAAAATCTTCTTCCAATGCGACTTGGTTATTATAATTTTCCAATAAGTTTTTAGTGGCGCTATTACGGTGAATAATAAAATTGGAATCGGATAAACCATAATATAAATTGTTACTGATAACACCGGTTTGGAAATCAGACATATTGTCATATAGCTTCAAAAATTGACCTTTAGGGTGTTTATTGATTATGGTGTTGTGATTAACAAATAGCTTTTTATTTGGGTTGTTTCTGGAACCTTCTCTTGATTCAGCTGCATAAGCTATCATAGTGTAATTGGGGCTATTTTCGGTCTGTATCATTAGGTTTCCCGAAATATATGTTGGGCCACCGCCTGTTACATCTATATGGTAGCTGGACTTACCTTCGGTATTATCCGATAACTTATTTCCAATAATGTAATTATTTTTGGCAATAGTTTTGATTAGGTGTCCAGTATCAACGCTATGGCTATAACTATTAATGATTGAGAATACATTTGTATTCGTGATGTACATATTATGGGATTTTCCATCCTTATACCCATTATATGAAAACTCTGAACTAGTAATGAATACGTTATTACCAACTGATGGATATCGACTTGTAATTGGTGTGACGAGAATGCCATTTTCATTGTGGTGGAAATAACTATTTTTAATGATTAGGTTACCACCTCCGTCATGTCGAATTCCGGCGCCATTATGATCCGAAACTTCAGCGTAGGATAATTCAATATTCTCTATGGTGACATTATAACCTAAAGTGTTCCATATCCCTTTACCGCCAGGAATACTCCCACTGCAGTCTTTCCACGTGATGTGAGGGCGCCCATTAACGCCTCGAATTGTTAGGTTACTTGCTCTCCATTTTACACCAGCATCACAAGAGTAAACTGCTGCATCAATTTCAATTACATCTCCTTCTTTGGCTATTGCGGCTGCTTCAGATGGTAATTTATAAGTTTTTTCTGGACCGACTTGAATAATATTTTGGGTTGCTGATATTGCAGATACTGGATATATACTTGTGGCGAGAAATGCCAATTGGATAGAACGTTTAATACAACTCATTTTAAGGTTCCTTTAAGTAACAACTAAATACTTTTACTTAGATTTATCTAAGCCTTTCAAGTCTAGTATAGAAATTGAGCAACGGTAGGAAATTTTGGTTAACTTGTAATTATCAGAGATATCTCACAAATATTTTGGGCGAATATCAGGCGGCTAAATATGGATAAATAGTTATTTTGAAGCTTTATTCTGGTATTGAATGCTGATTAATAGCTAAGTGTTTTTTGTTACTTATATTTTAAGGCATTAATTAGTATCGACACCTAAAGTGCTGATTAATTGATTGTTATACATGTTTATGTTGATCGAATTGTTTAAGTAAATTCCGGCACTATTTGGGCAGTTAACTATCTTATTGTTGATTAATGTTCCATTTTTATGTTCAAAAGTACATTTTTCGTTAACGCAATTTTTGTGCGCTGTACCTCCACCGCCAAAAGATAAGCCAATTCTTACATCTAATTTAGTTTTATGTTTAATGTGCATTTCACATATAACTAGGTTATTACTGAACTGGCCATTTTGACCACCTCCCTTTAAAAACGCACCGTAGGATATGCCGTTACCTTCTAACTTTGCGAAATCTGCAATCAAGTTGCCGTCGATCTGCCAGTGTTCCCCGCCCACTATATCTATAGGCGTGACAGGGGAAGCTGTTTTTCTAGGCCAATGATTAATAAATTGGTTGTGAGACAAGGTAACGTGGTTAGGGAATCGAACTCCATTGGGTGTTTTAATGCCATTTGATTTGATATGTGCATTGAAGTTGTTAAAAATATTGTTCGAAATAATTAGGTGGTCAGATTTTCCTACTATATGAATTGCATGCTCACACTGTGAATCTAATTCACATTTTCCTTCAAATTGTATCCCGCTTATTTGAACATAAGGTGCATTTATCCATAGTCCTTCGTTACCAAAAAATTCAATAATTACTCTTTTGTTATTGACCGCTGTAATTACTATTGGTTGACTTAAGCTGCTATTCGCGTCTATTTTGATCTTGTTTCGTTTAATTTGATATACCCCACCATTTAAACTCAACATGGTATTAGGTTTCAGCTTACTCAACGCATCACTTAAAGACTGACTATCGGAAACGAGCACTTGATTTAGTGGGTGATAATGTTGAATTAATGGAGCATTCTTTGTATGCCAATCATTAATATGCACTTTAGTGTCTATAGTTGAAATTTCAGGCAGTATTGTACTGCTGAGATTAGCTAGAGTTGTCGCCGAAACTGGCAATATTTGACTTTTCTGTTGAATTAATTGCTGGATCTTTATATTTAGCAGGTAAAGAAATTCAGGTGGAGTAATTGTTTTGTATATCAGCCCCATTATTAGGATGGTTAAGGCGATTACCCATTTAAATTTCATTCGTTATTGTTTAGTATTTCGAGTAATAAAGGGAGGTTATTGATTTCTGGTAGCTGGTAGCTGGATAAATTAGCACCTAGTCTATCGTTATAAAAGCTATTGCCTTCTTGGTAGTGTTTAGTATCAGTTGCTTTGCCAACAATAACGTTTTGATTTACCAATATCTTAATGCCACTTTTTTCTTTAGGCAGGGCCAAGAAAGTGTTACCTCTTTCCCTTTCTAATATAATTAGGCTCTTTGTGATTTCTATCGAATTTTTGCGTAGCGGACTCGTGCCTTCTAGCCCAAAACCAATTGCTTGTTTGTTTACAGTGCTATTTCCTTGCTGCAAAATACAATTGTTAATGGTTAACTCACCACCGTTTGATATGTCTATTAATCTACTATCGTTTCCTGTTAACGATGCAATTAAAGTATCTTCTATTACAACCCGACGCGATCTTGCCTTTATTTCGTGCCCTTGGTCTTTACTACTTAAAAATACACTGTCTTTAATGAGTAATGATTCACCTTGCGCGTATATTGCGTGTGCTCGACCTGCTTTGCCTAGATTTTCAAAGCGGCTATATCGTATTGTCAGGCTATTCGTTTTTGGATTTTGTAGAATTCCTTGCTGGCTATTGTGAAAATTGACACCTAGGACAGTTAAATCTTTCCCTTCTTGGCGTATACAAGCGCCGTTGTTTGAAGATGCTTTTACTTGGCTACATTCGATATTTTCAATGGTGACATCATCACCACTGACAACAAAGGTCCCCTTATCTTTAATTACTGCATTAATGAAGTGTGTATTAGCACTTCCTGTAATCGTTACATTGTTAGATTTTATATGCATACCTGTAATATATATGCCGGGCCCTATGTATACTTGGCTGTTGTCTTTTATTGCTTGGTTTGCTTTCTTTACTTCCTGGTAACTAATACCATCAACAATTATTTCATTGTTTTTAATGAATGCTTGGCTTGAAAAACATAGTAAGCAAAGTGTCCAGCATGAGACGCGAGTGAATAAATTGATTAAATGACGAATCAAGTTCATGAGTGTTTCCTCTTAGCTACCAATTAAATAGCGGCTACTTCGCCCAAATAATTTTTGGATGCCTAATATGATACTGACACATAAAAAAAGCGTGGATAGCGTGATGACTATATGGAGTACTGGATTACCACTCGGTAAGTCGCCTACTAATTGAGTATAGGATAATTTCCCAGCAGTAAGCACATATGAATGTATAAAGAAAATACCAAAGCTTGCATTTGCGACTACATTAATAATTGGGGATGTGAGCTTGTCTCCGTAGTATATTAATAATCCTAAGAAAAACAGGCAAGCTGATATTTTTTGTAAGTAATTTACCCAAGTCATTGTACCTTTCATGAAGAAAAATTCACCTAGGGCAAAAGCTAAGATCATACTGCCGAGTAGTAATAGGGTTTTGGGTTGGCTTAAAATCGGGTTTAATTTATGTTTAAAGTGACTACAAAACATCCCAAGCAGGTAAGCTGAAAAGAAATGGATAAAGCTGATGTAAGGTAACCCTCTTTCTATCCAACATGAAATTAATAAAAAGATGGGTAGCAAATAATATATTTTCTTATTTTTATCTGCTGCAATAAGCAGTGGAGAAATTAGGAAGAATATTGAAATCATTGGCACAAACCACAGAGGTGCAAGATGCCGACCTGTTAAATAAAAATAAATAATTTGGAGCCACTCTGGATTATCGTAAAAGCTTTCCCACACACGCTCCCTTTGCTGAAAATATACAAAGACGATGATTGCGGGTATGGAAATTATCAGGTAGGGTAAAATGACATTTTTGAGTTTGTTAATATAGTATTTATTTGGGCTATATTTTACAGAGAGGTGCTGAAACAAATATCCGGCTATAAACACAAATAGAACGCTACCGTTACTCATAAATATTCTGACAATACGGGATAGTTCAAAGCTATTTGTCCATATCATGCGATCAATAGCATGCTATCAATAGCATGCCCAGACACAATAAAGAAAATAGCCAAAGCCCTGAATGCATGTATGTAACTCAAAAACATTTTATTACCTATTGTTATTGAATTCGATTTTGTTTGTCGAAGGTATATTTGTTTCGCCATCTCTCACAATTAACATTTAACAGCTTTTCTAAGTTACTTACGTCGGTATCTAAGGAAGACCATAGTAAGCGTTTTAGAGCGGGTTTAAATCTAACCTTAATTGGCAAGAAACGAGATAACTTATAAGAAAAAGGTAGCTTTTCAACTAACTTAATTAACAATTTTAATATACGTCTATTTTTAAACTTTAGCGATGCATCTGACACATTCTGTGCCTCAAGATTGACTTCGTCTCTCGTCGGCTGCTGAATTTGTAAGAACTTACAAACACTAGTTAAGGTTTGATATGGCTTCTTAATGTAATCTTCAAAAAATATGACTTCGATTTGTTCTGCAGGAAAGTATTCTAAATAAGCTGTGATTTGTTTGAAATACATTGATCGCTCTAAAAAGCAAACATGCTCGCCGATGGTTTCTAATGCTTTATTACTGATGCTTCCGTTTCTTAATCTATGGTTAAAATGAGATTCGATACGTGCAACAGGGTCTCTGAGCATGAAAATTATTTTTAAATCGGGATTATGCTCGAATAGGATTTTTGGAACTTGTGGGTACTCATCGATAAAGGAATATGTCGTTGAAGCTTCCCCTAGAATTTGATCATTTTGAACATCAAATAAGCTGAGGTAATGGCTCATTTTTTCTTTGATATTCGGTGTTTTACTAAAAAAATGAGGTTCTTTTTCTTTACAAAAACAAATCGATTTCAGTTGACTCAATTGGGCTGCCAAACTTGTCGTCCCACACTTTTGGCCACCGGCGATGACAAAATTTAGTTTGTTATTTTCCATTTATAACGAGCTCTCAGTTTTTAATTTAGAAATGACCAAAGATAGTGCTTGTCGCCAATCAGGTAATAGTTCAAACAACACTTCCGCTTGTTTTGCATTCGTCAATACTGAGTATGACGGACGTGGAGCTGGTAGGGGGTATTCATCAGTGTTGATTGCCCTCAGGACAGGCTGTCTTGGTAAAATTTTATGGGTAAATGCATCTGAAAAAATAGCTCTTGCAAACCCATGCCAAGTTGTTGGCAAATTCCCCGTATAATGGTATGTTCCCCAAGGTTTTAAGCCATTCTCTATTTTTAAAATGGCAGAAAAAATGGTATTTGCTATATCACCTGCATAAGTCGGGCAGCCATACTGATCAGCGACAATCGATAGATTATCTCTTGACTTCGCAAGCTTTATCATTGTTTTTACGAAGTTATTACCGTACTCACTAAATACCCATGACGTTCTGAAAATAATGTGTTGTCGGTGGGTTTTTGCAAGCGTAAGTTCTCCTGCAAGTTTAGACATCCCATATACGCTTTGAGGATTTACTTCATCATCAGGCAGGTAAGGTGCTGTTGCTTCACCATCAAAAACATAATCCGTTGACACATGAATGAGAGGTATATCGTATTTTGCAGCAGCCAGGGCTAAATTTTCTACACCCGATTCATTGACTAAATACGCTTGTTCAGCATTTGATTCAGCTTTATCTACAGCTGTATATGCAGCGGCATTTACGATGTAATCAGGTCGCTCATCATTAATTGTTGACATTACGCTGATTTTGTCAGTAATGTTCAATTCATCAGATGCACGGGCTAATAGTTCAACTTTAGTATTTTTTGTTAGATTAAACCTACGAATTACATCTTGGAAGCACTTCCCAAGCTGTCCATTTGCACCCGTTAACAATATTTTCATCACTGTTCCTAAAGCTGTTCTAATTTTAATCCAAGTTTATCTTTTTCGGATAGCTGAGGACAAATACCTTGTGGCCATTCTATGTTGATGGTTGGATCATCCCAAGCTAAACAACCTTCATCACTAGGATCATAATAATCAGTGCATTTGTACTCAAAATCAGCTGTTTCTGATAAAACGATAAAGCCGTGAGCTAATCCTGGTGGTACCCATAATTGACGCTTGTTATCTTCGGATAATATGATGCCAGCCCATTGTCCATATGTAGGAGAATCCTTACGGATATCTACAGCTACATCAAAAACTTCCCCTTGGACGACTCGGACTAATTTACCTTGGGGTTTCGTTTTTTGGAAGTGTAAACCTCTTAGCACATTTTTCTGAGATCGTGAGTGGTTATCTTGTACAAATGGAGTCGTTATTCCACATAACTCTTGGTATCTTTTAGCTTGGAAGGTTTCTAAAAAAAAACCTCGCTGATCACCAAATACTTTTGGTTCTATGATTAGTACATCTTTTATTGCTGTTTGAATAACTTTCATTTTATTTGTATCCATTTGCGACTTTTAACAAGTACTGGCCATAACCGGTCTTAGATAAGGCATTACCTTGTGAGATTAGTTTTTCCTTATTAATCCAGCCTTTATCATATGCAATTTCTTCTAAACAAGCTACTTTCAAACCCTGTCTGTGCTCTACCGTTTGTACAAAGCTGCCAGCTTCTAATAAAGAGTCGTGAGTGCCTGTATCTAACCAAGCAAAACCTCGGCCGAGAACTTCTACATTTAAGGTCTGTTTATTTAAATAAGCATTATTTACATCCGTAATTTCGAGCTCACCTCGGGCTGAAGGTTTGATTGATTTTGCAATCTCAATGACTTCATTGTCGTAAAAATAGAGCCCTGTGACTGCGTAATTTGATTTAGGCGTTGCCGGTTTTTCTTCGATGCTTAAAGCTTTACCTGAACCATCGAACTCAACGACGCCAAAGCGTTCTGGATCGGATACGTGGTAGCCAAATACAGTTGCGCCCGTATCATGTGCTCTTGCATTTAGGAGTTTATCGGAGAAGTGTTGGCCAAAGAAAATATTATCACCTAAAACAAGTGCAACATTATCATCACCTATAAATGACTCGCCAATTAGGAACGCTTGTGCAAGCCCATCAGGACTTGGTTGGACGGCGTACTCGATGTTTAGGCCAAATTGACTGCCATCTTTAAGTAATTTTTTAAAATTATCTAAGTCTTCAGGTGTTGTAATTATTAATATTTCTTTAATACCGGCTAACATTAATACGGAAAGTGGGTAGTAAATCATAGGTTTATCGTAAATAGGCATCAACTGTTTTGACGTTGCCATTGTTAGTGGATGTAGTCTTGTGCCACTGCCCCCAGCCAAAATAATGCCTTTGTAATTTTTCATTTTTCAGTCCTATTATTTATTTCCGACGCGCTCTAACTTGTACTCTCCTGAAAGCACTCGTTGCCACCAAGGTTTGTTATTTAGATACCACTCAACCGTTTTCTTAATTCCTGACTCAAATGTTTCTTCGGGCTGCCAGTTTAGCTCATTGGCCATTTTACTGGCATCGATAGCGTATCTCACATCATGGCCGGGTCTATCAGCAACATAAACTATTAAATCTTCGTATTTCTGAACACCCTCTGGTCTAATTGGAACTAATTCTTCTAGTATTTCACAGATAGCTTTGACGACTTCTATATTACGTTTCTCGTTGTGTCCACCTATGTTATAGGTTTCACCCACTTTACCATTGATCGCTACTTCTAATAAGGCTTTAGCATGGTCTTCAACATATAACCAATCTCGAATTTGACTACCATCACCGTATACGGGCAAACTCTTACCAGAAAGTGCATTTAATATGATATGTGGTACTAACTTTTCTGGAAAGTGGTATGGACCATAGTTATTTGAACAGTTTGTAATAACAGTCGGTAAACCATATGTTCGTTGCCATGCTCGAACTAAATGATCTGAACTGGCTTTACTCGCTGAATATGGTGAGCTAGGTGCGTAAGGTGTTGATTCAGTAAATAGTGGCAATTTTGCGTTAGGTTTTGATTCGTCTGGGTGTGGAAGATCTCCATAAACTTCATCAGTAGATATATGATGAAATTTAAATGCTTGTTGGTTTTTTAGATCTAAAGATAACCAGTGGTTTTTGGCCGCTTCTAATAAAGTATATGTCCCAACTACATTCGTCTGTATAAACTCGCCAGGACCATCGATCGATCTGTCTACGTGACTCTCCGCAGCTAAATGCATGACGATATTTGGTTGATGGCGCTGAAAAACTTCAGTTACTTTTTGGAAATCACAAATATCTACTTGTTCAAATATATACTTATTAGAGATTAAATTCTCAGGTATTGATTCAGTGTTGCCAGCATAGGTAAGCTTGTCTAAATTAATGACACTGTAATCTGTGTTGGAGAGTATATGTCTTATTACGGCACTACCGATAAACCCAGCACCACCTGTGACTAAAATTTTCATATCACTTTATCTCTTTTAATATTTCTTTGTTGCACATGACAACAATATATTGAAATTTTGAACAATTTTCTTAGCATTTTGTTCCCAAGTTAACGATTTGCGTTCAATCGTTTTGGCTGCTTGAACGCCTAATTTCTGTCTAAGATCAGCAGACTTCAATAGTTTTGTGAGTTGCAAACTAAAAGAATCTTTTTGGTTAATATCAAAGAGCACGGAATTTTCTTCGTCCGTTAATAGTTCTTTGATATTTGGCGTATCTGGGGCTACGATTGCTTTACCTAATGCTAAGTACTCAAGCATTTTCAAAGGAGATGCATATGCTACTACATCAGGCTGTAGGGCTACTTCCATTTGTGCCACCCAGTTAGGCATATCTGCGCGCTGTACGATTCCAGATACAAAAATTTGTTCAGATAAGCCCAGCGATTTTGCTTGTTGTTTTAATCTTTCTACAGCAGGCCCATCACCTACAATTAGAAAAAACAGGCTAGAGTCATCAAGTTCTTTCATGATAGTGAGTACTCGATCAAGCCCATGCCAATCTCTTACAAACCCTACAAAACCTATTACTGTTTTGTTGCTTAAGTCTGGTAACTTAGTCGGTATAGTTGTCGGTGCGTAAAAACTTTCTTTGTTGATACCATTTGGAATAACGTCAATATTTTCTTCTTTGACTCCGATTTCTCTCAAGTAATCAGCGAGTACGTTAGTAACAGGTAGTGCTTTATCTGCTTGACGCCAACAGTAATTCTGACTCCATTTAGCTAACCAATCTATGCTTATGCCATCGTATTTTTTTCTTTCTTGGTATAGCGGGGCATTAACTTCGAGTTGTAATGGAATTTTGAATACCTTACTTGCCCATATACCGGCAGGGAAAAATAAGTTGTATCTTTCATATATCACGTCTGGCTTAAACTGTAAAATAGCCATGCTTAGCTTGATAAAGGCATAGAAGGAGTAGCTGAATTCGAGTAACTCATAGACAAATTGGGGTAATTTAGCTTTTAATGCATCGACCCAGCCACCATCACTTCCAAAATCACTGTTTTCTGCAACTTGAGGCGCAACTATTTTAATTTCATGCCCTTGTTTCGTTAAAGCGTTGATAATTTCTTCTACATGGACATATTGACCATCTTTTGAAGCGATTCTGTGGTGATAAAGAATTTTCATAAATACTCTGTTTTATTTATTCTGTTTTATTATTTGCTGGAAAATATCATATTGCTTATCTGAAGTTTCTTTCCAGCTAAATTTTTCTGCGTATTGTCTAGTTTCTGTTCTATCTATTTTGTTAGCTAGTACTTGTTTTATACCAGCCGCTATTGAATCTGAGGTTCTTTTTACCAGCACACCTGCTTCTGGTGCTGCTACGACCTCTGGTGTTCCCCATATATCTGCGGCAACAACAGGGGTACCGCTTGCCATGGATTCTAACAAAACGTTTGCCCATCCTTCTCGGCTAGATGCTAACACTAGCGCATCGGCAGCTTGATAATAATGACTCAATTCTGCTTGTGGCAAAGCACCTAAGAAAGTAATGTTTTCAGCTAGGTTCAATTGCTTTACTAATTGAGACAATTTTTGTTTGTCGGGACCATCGCCGGCGATAAATAGATGGTAATCGGTTAGCTGTTTCATTGCTTCAATGACTAGGTAGTGTCCTTTGCGCTCGATTAGCCAGCCAACTGAGATAATTAATTTTTTATCCCCAACTAATTTAGATCTTTTTTCTGCTTGTTCTTGGTTATTACTTGGTTTGAATAAATCTAAATCGACGCCATTTCTTAGTACTGAAACTCTGCTGTCATCAGCACCTAAAGTAACCATTTCGTCTTTTAACGCTTTGCATACGGACATCATATGGGCGGCTTGTTTAAATACCTTTTGGATCATTTTTTTAGGCTTTTCAATTACAGGTATTAAATTAATATCTGTGCCTCTAGCCGTACAAGTAAAAGGTATTTTGAATTTGTTGGCAACTCTAGCTATGGCTACACCATCAGGGTAAAAGTAATGACCATCAATAACATCGAAGCGCTGACCACTTTTAATGATTCTTTGTAAGCATTTCTCAATAGCTCTAGCCATAAAAATAGGCGTTAAGGCCATGCCTAGTTTGGGAATAACTAGGTACTTTGGGTGATAGACAGTTACGCCATTTATTTCTTCAACATCTTTTACACCTGCGAATCTAGCATACTCTCCAAAACATTTTGCAGAAAATGGAAACCATGGCACAGGCGCGATTACAGTCGACTCTATCTCCGGATATTCAGCCCTAAGATGTTTTAAGCGAGTTTCTACAAAGACGCCATGTTTAAAGTCTTTATTGTTTGGATATAAACTTGAAATTGTTAATATTTTCAATGCTGTGCCTTTATTTCTTAAGCTCTTGTTCAAGGAATAAGCCTAACATTAATATTGTCCACAAACCGGCTGAGTGATCACTTGTTCCATCTTGATGTTGCTTGAACATTTTTCTTAATTGTTTGCTATCAAATATATCGGCAGCTTTTATGGCATCGGAAAATAATACACGTTCTAATTTTTCTTTTAATGGCCCCTTCAGCCATTGTGCTAGAGGGATTCTGAATCCCATTTTTTTGCGATATAAGTTATCTTCACTTAGGTGAGGTTCGAGTGATTTTTTAAGGCAAGCTTTACCTTCGCCCTTAGCTAAATTTAGGTTAGATGGGGTTTTAAACGCCCATTCTACAAAAGTATGATCAAGCATAGGCACTCTAACCTCTAGTGCATGAGCCATACTTGCTCTGTCCACTTTAGTAAGGATATCTCCAGTCATCCAAGTTTTAAAATCTAAATATTGAACCATTTTTAATGGGTCTTTAAATTCTTTACCTGCAAGCGCTTCATCAAAAACTGCTCGAGAGTCATAACCTTTTAACTTCTGTTTAAAAGACTTACTATAAAGCTTTTGTCTTTCATCGGCTCTGAGTTTACTCATGCTGTTTAAATAAGCATGGCTGCTGCTCATACCGATAGATTGGAATGTTGTTTTTGCTCTTAAAAATTGCGGCGCCCAATCGGCTTTCGGATATAGTTTACCTAAAGTGCCGAAAACAGGTCTTCTAAGTGCATAAGGGATTTTTGAACGTGCTTTTTCTTCTTGTAAATGAAGCTTATAGCGTCTGTAGCCAGCAAAGATTTCGTCTCCACCATCACCAGATAAACATACAGTGACATGTTTTCTTGCGACTTCACATACCCTATAAGTTGGCAAAGCAGAGCTATCTGCGTATGGCTCGTCGTATACTTTTGTGAGTTCATTGATTAACTCAAAGTCTTCATGGTCAACGACTTCGACGTTATGATTTGTTTTGTATCTATCTGCAACAATTTGCGCAAAATCTGTTTCGTTAAACTCTGGGACATCAAACCCAATAGAGCATGTTGTCGCAGCTTGCTCTTGAAGTTGAGACATCAAGGCAACAATGGCGCTTGAATCCACACCGCCAGATAAAAAAGCACCCAGTGGTACCTCGGATACTAGGCGTAAATCAACAGCTTTCTTGAGGCGCTCAATTAGTTCTTCTTCTACTTCTGTTTTATCTAAATAACTCGTTTCTTGCCAAGGTAAATCCCAATATTCTTGTGTAATTACTTCAGTATCTTTGCCTTGTTTTAGGTGAATGTAGTGTCCGGCTTCTAATTTATATACGTTTTTATAAATACACTTAGGATCTGGGATGTAGCCTAGAGTTAGGTAATCTTCAATTGCTCTAGGATCTATTTGACTAGGGCAGTGTGGGTGCTGTTTTAGCACTTTTAATTCAGAACCAAATATCAGTTGGTTCTCAGACGTTACAGCATAATGTAAGGGTTTTTCGCCAATACGATCTCTGGCGATAAATAATTCTTTTTTGATATTATCCCAAATAGCAAAAACAAACATACCATTAAAATGGTCAACACACTTCACTCCCCATTCTTCCCATGCATGGACAATGGTTTCAGTATCGCTATGGGTTTTGAAGCTATGACCGAGTTGCTTTAATTCGTCTGCTATGGATTGAAAGTTGTAGATTTCACCATTAAACACCACGACCACATCACCCGTTTCATTGTAAATAGGTTGGTGTCCACCGGAGAGGTCAATAATAGAGAGTCTTCTATGAGCTAGGCCTATGCTAGTATCAAAGTGGTAACCTTCGTCATTAGGCCCTCTATGCTGCTGAGCATCATTCATTTTTTTTAAAATGTTTTGGTCTATCGTTTCATTTTGATTAAATGAAAAAATCCCTGCAATTCCACACATATATTTACTCTAATTATTTACTTTCTATGACAGCTAACTCATTAAATTTGGTTAGCGATACAAATTTTGATATTTGTTTACCATGCTTTGTTCACTGAAATTTTCTGTTGCTAATTTTCTTGATGCCACTTTCATTGTTACCAGGTGTTTGTTGTTACTATGCATTTTTAGCATGGCTTCGGACAATGTTTTTTCATCCTTAGCCGGTACTAGGATAGACATTTCTGCTGTGGTTATTTCAGGTATACCGCCTACATTGGTACTGATAACCGGAAGTCCAGATGCCATAGCTTCAAGCATAGTCATAGGTACACCTTCTCCAATCGATGACATGATAAAGGTATCAAATGAGTGGTAAATATCTGCCATGTCATGTCTTGCCCCAGCAAACCAAATGTTTCGTTTGGTAATTTGAGCCTGCTGCTCCAACTCTGCCCTAAGTGGACCATCTCCGACAATGGATAATTGGGTACTATTAGCAAAGTTTTCATTTTCACTACATGCTATGTCGTAAGCTTTTATCAGCCTTTGGTGATCTTTAATACCTTGTAATCGTCCAACACAACCAAATACAAATTTCCCATTCTGACTATCATGAATAAGCGTTTTGCTATCTGCAGTTTGATAGCTGGTGGTATTTACCCCATTGTAAATGAGTTCACATTTTTTCGGTGTTATTTGTACCGTATCTTTAAGCCAATCATATAAGTCTTTCGATACTGTCACAAACTTATTAATAAATGGAGATATCAATCTTCTGAGTAGTTGATATTTTTTGTTTTTTCCTTCCGGATCATATATATCTCTGCCATGTTCAGCATGTACTCTATTGGGTACACGGGCGAGAAAAGCACATAACTGGTATTCTAAGGTCGGTAAATTATAGCTGTGAAGCACATTAGGTTTTGTTTGTTTAAGGAGTTTATAAACTTGATAAAAAGCTTTCCAACTATGCCCCTCAGGCTTGTTGATTGAATATAGGGCAACTGAGTTCGAATTAATTAAATTGGCAAAGTCATTGGAATATTCTGTCAAAGCAATAATGCTATGGCTATATTTATCTTCAGGCAACGCGTTTATAGAGTTGATAAGAACACGCTCTAAGCCACCTATATCTAGCCGATAAACTAAATGCGTTATGTGTTTTCTCTCATTCATTGATCTTTCTGCCAAGTTTGAAAAATATTTAGCCAGTTAATTAGCTCTTTTTCGTTTATCCCATCAGTTATATTGATTGCTATAAAATAACCACCTTGATACCTATTCATTAGTTGATCCGGTAATTGGTTGAGTTTAACCGCTAATTTATTGGGAGACTGTAAGCTGCTTGTCTGATACCAAGCCAAAATTGATTTCTGTTTTCCAGAGATGGATACTAATTTATATATTATAGCTGCCTGTTTGGCTGATAATTTTATCTGCTTTTTATTTAGAAGTGTCCAATTTTCAATATCATAGTGCCTATGGGTACCACTGATTAACTCATACTCTTGGTTCTCAAATGGATAAAACGCAATAAAAGCTTGCCTGTTATTGATGACACCCTGCCAAGTTTCAAATGCGCCTTTAAATATAGGCAACCAATCGATCCCAGCTTCGCTTTTTGTTATTGGTAGCTGTTGTAGCTTTTCGCTTAGGCTTACATTGTGTACTGCTTGGCTTGCATCGATAACAAATGCTTTATATATAGGTGTGGTGATTAATATCCCGGATAACAAGAATACAGCTGAGTAGGTTGTCTGTTTTGATTGGCTAATTGTTACAGGTGTTATTAACTTTTCTGATTCTTGCCCAAATCGTCCAGCCCAAAACAATATGGCGATAATAAACATGAAAAAGAACCAACCGTAGACTAGATGGTCTGCACCTGTTGCATGCTGCATATCTGAATAATGGCCAATTAATATAATGCCAAAAGCCCTGAGCCCGTTCGCTAAAATGGGTAAGGTACAGGCCACTAGAATGAAAACTGCTCGTTTCCAATATGTTTGATAATTAAGATAAGCGTATAGTGTGCCTAACGCAATGGAGGCAATTAAAAAACGGATACCCGCACACGCCTCTGCAACTTCAAATGTACCGTTAGGTATATAGAGGTAAAGTCCTTCTCTGAAAACCGGGATATCAACTAGGTTTAACATCCAAACACTGAATAGTGCTGTAATATCTTGTAACTGGGGAACAAACTCTTCACCAAAAGGGATAGCAAAAATAAGATAAAACAATGGAAAGAAGAGTTTGAGGCAAACTCGATAGCCGATCAAATATACGACTATTAATATTAAGCTAGTGTAAGCACATAACTGGTTTAATAAATTGATTCCAAGTGTACTTGTAATTAAATATACAATCTGAGTAATCGCTAATGGTATGAGCCATAACTTTTCATTTTGATAGGATGATTCGAGTAGCGGCTGACGATTTCGCCATATCAGCCATAGTGATATAGGCAAAATGAAAAAGCCATGGGTATAGGTATTGGATTGAGACCAAACTCTAACCATATCTAATAATGGACCAGAGTAGGTTATTCCCCAGATAGTCAGAGATAAGAAAAAACTAATCCCTAGTTTCGATTTGATATACTCCATTAGCTTATTCATTTTTTATAAAATTTTATCTAATGGGGCTAAAACAGCGTCCCATTCATACTTTAGTCGAATCGTATCTAAGTTGTCTTGACCGATCTTTTTACTTAACTGATCATCTTGATACAACAGAGCTATCTTAGCTGCAAATTGCTTTGGTTCAGTTTGGATTAATTCGAGCTGTGAAGCTGGTAGATTAATTCCTTCAGCAGCCATTGGCGTCATAACAATTGGCTTAGAAAGCGCCATTGCTTCTAGTACTTTATTCTGTATACCGCGAGCGATTCTCATCGGTGCAATTGCTGCAAAGGAAGCATTTACATATGGGATTACATCTTTGACTCGACCTGTGACAAATATGTCTTTGCCATTAGCTAAGTTTTTTACCGCTTCGGTTGGGTTTCCGCCAACTATGTAAAATTCTAATTCCGGAATTTGTTGTTTTATAACAGGCCAAACTTCATTTTTAAACCAAACAACAGCGTCAACATTAGCCCAATAATCCATAGCCCCAGTGAAGCATATACTCGGTTTATTAATATCTAACGGTTCAATATCTTTATTATCTATAGAGAAGTACTGAGTATCCACACCATTTAGAACATAACCAACTTTATTATGTAAGCTAATATCAACTAAAGACTTGAAGTGCTCTGCTTCTTGAGGCGAGACAAATAAGCTTGCATTGAACAGCTGACAAATTTTCTTTTCGTAAGCTTCTAACTTTTTATACTCTCTTTTATAGACCCAACGCATAATGCCTTTTTTACCATCTGCATATTGCCTCCATTTATCCGAATCTACGTCGACAAAGTCTATTACTTTATTGATGTGATCATATTCAGGATCTTCTAAATATTGGGCTACAGCAGAAGAGAATATAAAAGCTTTCTCTAGGTTTGAGTTCATATCAACTATTTGTTTTACCCAAGCTGACATTTCCCAATTATGATAATAAGGGAGGGTAATTGGTTTGCCTGTTAAGAAAGACGTTAGCCCTTTTAACGTCGCTCTTTTTTTTGTCAGTGGTAATAATTGAACCGATTTACAATACGTACTTAATTCTTTTTCATACTGCCAGTCGTTCGGATCATCCACAAAGGCACCAAGGTGAACTTCATATTTTTGACTCAAATACTTTAGTATGTTGAATGAGCGAATTTTATCCCCTTTATTTGGTGGAAAAGGGATTCTATGACAGAGAAATAGAATTGGTTCCATTTTACTAACCTAAATACTTGGATAAGAAAGGACCTAAAAATTGACTAACTTTGACGGGAAGTTTTTGCCACATTTTTATGAACATTTGGTATTTTGGGTTATTTGGACTCAAATTAGGCAGCTTTGAAGACTTAACCAAATAGTATTGGTAATGTAACGGTATTGCTTCCATTCCCCAGTGCTTTTTATATTTGAATGAACCAGAATCATTTTTACTTCTGCCAAAGTCAAAATTAGTACAGTTTTTATTTTGTTGAGCGTGACACATTAAAGCGTAATACATCAAGTCATTACTTTTTAGTGCTCTCGCTTCAAATAAACCACCGCCGTAATAAGGCAAGACTTGTTGTTTATAATAAAAACTCATCACAGCCGATGCGATTTTTCCTTCTTTAGCGACTGTCATTAATTCGCATCTTTCGCCAAATTCTTGTTTTAAGTTCTCGAAATATTTGGCTGGAAATACAGGTGTTCCTAAATTTCGGACGCTTTCAGCATATACGTCATGAACCATTTTTGTACTTGCATTAAAATCAGTTTCTAATGATTCTTTTAATGACTGCCTGATTACGGCTCTTTGTTTCTTTTTAACGCCGGCTAAGATTTTGTCATCAGAATCTTCTAGATCGTAAGTGAAGTAGCAGTGAGTATCCTTAGTTAAAAATTTAGGATTATTTTGTTCAGATTTATACCTTAACTCTAAGTGATCTACGTTGAGTTTTTTTGCTATTTCGATCGCTTCATCTTCAAGTTTTGTTTGTACTTCTGGTGAATCTGCAATTGCACCGCCATAAACACAAAAAGGTGTTGAGACTAATGTGTGGCCGAATAAAAAGCTTTTTTGTTCTACTAAGGGTAATAAACCAATGATTTGGTTGTCTTTGTTTGTCGCGTATATATAGTGGCTTTTGTGTTGATATGTTTTCGCTATGACACGCATCCAACCAGATAAGTGGAAAAAAGATCCTTCTTGATGATTATCAACATAATCATCCCAAGCTTTAGAGTCCGAATTTTGGTTAAGTTGATGTATTTGCATGTTTTCCAATTCTTTTTAATTATATCCTGAAACCAGTATTATTTTATTTGATAAACATCTTTCATAGTTGACCAATGGTACCTATCTAACAAAGTAGAAAGCCTACCTTTCATTTTGCTTAAATTTAAGTAATGGCGAAACTTAGATTTAAATGGTGCATCTGTTACTCTTGGCTGTTCTGGATCAATTTCCCAAGGGTGAAAATAAAAAGAGTAGGGTTGTTGTTCTTGCTCTAGATATTTATCGACCAATTTATGAGCTAAAAAGGTAGGGTATAATCTAAAGTAACCACCGCCACCAATTGGCACTTGTTTGCCGCCAAGTTTTAGGGTTGGAACTGGAATTTCGATGATTCCCTCTGGTCGCTCATATTTGAATCTGGGCCAGTGAGGCGTTCCGTATAAATCGTGCTTAACTGGATAGGTACTAGAAGTGTATTTAAAGCCGAGTTCTTTTAGTACTTCGAAAGCCCATTCATTTGATTCATCTATTGAAAAGCTGGGTGCTCTATAGCCAATGACTTCAGCACCTATGGTGTTTTCTAAATGATCTTTTGAACGTAGTACATCCAGTCTAAATTCTTCTCTTGTCTGAGTTGTTGCTCTTTTATGAGCATAACCGTGACTTGCGACTTCGTGCCCTCGATTGTGTATGTCTTTAAGTAATTGAGGATATTGTTCACCGACAGCGCCAAGAATAAAAAAAGTGCCTTTACAACCTTTTGAATCAAATAAATCTAAAAGTTCATAGGTATTTTTTTCTACTCTTTGTGGCAGTGTTGCCCAGTCATCTCGGGTAAATTGTTTCTCAAAAGCAGAAACATGGTAATAATCTTCAACATCCACTGTCATTGCATTTTTAATCTCAAACTTTTTTTGTGCAATCACAGGTTATCTACCTTTTCCGAATAAAATAACTTCTACCGTTCTTAAAAGAATAAGTAAATCAAATAAAATAGATCTGTGTTTTATATAGTAAAGATCAAATTTTAATTTTTCGATTGTGTCGTCACTTGTTGAGCCATAAGGATACTTTAATTGTGCCCAACCAGTTAAACCTGGCTTAACGTTATGACGTTGGTTGTAATAAGGTATTTGTTTTATAAAGTCAGTCACAAACTGTGGACGTTCTGGCCTCGGCCCGACAAATCCCATTTCGCCTTTTAATACGTTGAATATTTGTGGTAATTCATCTATTCGGTACTTTCTAATAAAAGCACCAATCTTTGTTGTTCTATTGTCATTTTTCTGAGCAAATTGAGCACCACCTTTTTCAGCGTCTGGTCTCATGCTTCTAAATTTTATTATTTTAAATACTCGACCATCTAGACCAACTCTTTCTTGTTTGTAAAATACCGATGCACCTGTTTTTCTGCCGTCTTCTAAGTAAATCCAAATTGCAGTGAAGATCATGATTGGCCAAGTGAGCATAACAACGAATAAGCCCATGAAGGCATTAAAAAGGTAATCTACAGATTCTCTTAAATGGTTTGTTGTTCTGAAACCATTTGAGTATATAACCCAACTAGGATAAATAAGGTTTACTGCAACTTGACCAGTTTCTCGTTCGATGAAGTCAAGAATATCTGTTATTTCAATGCCGCGAATTTTAAAGTTAAATAAAGCTTGAAGTGGTAATGCATCTCTTCTTTCATCACAGGCGATTACGATTTCATGGATGTCATTCTCAATCACAAATTTTTCAATATCTTCGTGAATATTAATATCGACAACAGTTTCGTTTTTAATACCTTTGCATTTATCGCCATCTAAAGGAATAAAACCAACTAAATTTATACCTCTTCTGTCGGCTTTACGGCGCATTCTTTTCTCGATAATAGAAGCTCTTTCACCTGCTCCAATAATTAAAACGTCCTTTTTAGAAAATCCAAACCACTCATTATTCATGATTAGCATTCTAAAACCTGTCAAAGACAGAACACTTAAAGCCCCTGCAATTGCAATGAATATGGCATTTACTTTTAGATCAGGTACTAGATTTAATAAGACACCTTCATGAAGAAAGAACGCAATACCAACACTGACTAGTATTCTTCTGGAAACCCCACGGATAGATTCTCTTAACCTGAGCTCATACAAACCAACAGATAAAAGTGAAAATTGTGTGATTAACACAAAAATTAGTATGTTTGATAGGTGAACTTGCACCGCAGAGAAATTGTTAAAAGGGTATTGCAGAGATGAAAGATACAGAGCTATATAACTAACAATACATAAAATTGTTGTTTCAATTACAATGAGTGGTTTTATTTTTTGGTGTGTATGACCAGCGTAGGTATAAGCCATTTTTTATTATTTCCAATATCCTGCTGAATTTGTTAAGGGACTAATCAAATTGGGTTTTTATATGATCAGACTTAAATTTGTTGTGAGTATACTACGCAGAATCTACAACAACAATATGAAGCAGAGAAGCTTTGTCGACTAATACCAGATAATTCAATAAACAATGGAGAGAATTTAAACATTGATTGATTTAATTTTGCATTGCTCTATTATTGCAGCAGTTTGTTTTATTCGGCTAAATGATAGTGAAAAGGAACGTCTTTGATGAACAATAAAATATTAAAACTTTTTGTTGTAAGCTCAATTTTATTTATAAATGCTTGCTCAAATAATTATTTACCGACAGCCACACTTTACGCCTCGAAAACTTCAGACATTTCTCAATACAATTACTTAATTGGTCCGGGTGATTCTTTAAATATATTTGTATGGCGAAACGCGGAAATATCAGGGACTTTTACTGTAAGGCCTGATGGTAAAATAACAACTTCTCTTGTTGAAGATATACCTGTTTCTGGCAAAACACCAACTCAGCTCGCTCGAAATATTGAACAAATATTGAGTACTTATATCAAAGATCCTATCGTGACAGTTAGTGTTGGTGGCTTTGTTGGCCCATATAGTGAACAGGTTAGAATCATAGGTCAAGCATCTGAACCTAAAGCTATTAATTATAGAGAGCAGATGACTTTGTTAGACCTAATGGTTGAAGTCGGTGGTTTAACTGAATTTGCCGATGGCGATTCAGCTAAGTTAATCCGGATTGTTGCAGGCGAGCAAGTTACATATGATTTAAGAATAAGCCAATTGATTAATCAAGGTGATATCAAAGCAAATGTTGATTTGTTACCTGGTGATATCATCATTGTCCCTGAAGCTTGGTTTTAATTAATACTGAAATGCGATTAGAGGTTTTGTTTTAATGGATAATATCCAACAGACGATAGAAGAGATTATCGGCTATATAAAAGGGATATGGATCAAGAAGCGATTCATTATCGTTTCTACGTGGTTGTTATGCCCGCTAACTTGGTTATATGTTGCTAATATGCCTGATGTTTATCAGTCTTCAGCTAAGGTTTTTGCTGATACCAGGTCTATTCTTCAACCCTTATTAAGAGGGTTAGCTTTGCAAACTAATATAGATCAAGAGCTCCAATTAATGGCTAAAACCTTATTGAGTCGACCAAATCTAGAAAAAATAGCAAGAAATACTGATTTAGATATCAAAACGAAGAATGATGCTGAGTATCAAGCTTTACTTAATATGTTAAAGAAGGAAATTAGATTCAATACTTCTGGACGTGAGAATATTTATACTATTAAGTTTGAGCACTCAGATCCTAAAATTGCGAAGCGAGTAGTGGAAGAAACTTTAACCTTGTTTGTCGAATCAACACTAGGTTCAAACAGGCAAGGGTCCGACACTGCAAATAAATTTCTTGATTCTCAAATAGCAGAATTCGAAAAGCGTTTGGCGTCATCGGAAATACGCTTGTCTGACTTTAAACGAAAACATTCAGACATTTTAGTACAAAGCACAGGCGGTGTTTATGGACAACTTTCTAAGCTTAATCAAGAGTTAGAAAATATCAACCTGAGGTTAGATGAAACTGAGTCTAGATTAACGCAAGCTGAAAGTGCTTGGGAAAAGTCAAAAACTGTCACATCTACTGGTCCAAATAATTCGGCAATTGAAACTCAGTTTGATTCTAGAATCGAGTCTTTAAGAGTTAAATTGGATGACTTATTGATCAAGTATACAGATCGACATCCTGATGTGATTGAGTCTAGAAGTGTTCTCCAAAGATTAGAAACGTTAAGAGAAAGTGAAATTGCAAATTATCAGAAATCAATTAACACTGATTCGCCAGAACTTTCAAATGTACAAGGTCGAGTCGGTCAAGAGTTAGTTATTTCTATCCAAAACTTGAAAAATGAAATCGCTTCCTTAACCGTTAGAAAAAAATCTTATCAAGCTAAAATAGCATCTCTAAAAGATAAAATGGATTTAATCCCTCAGATTGAAGCTGAGATGGTTGGCTTGAATCGAGATTACGATATTACAAAATCTAAGCACAGGGAACTTCTGAATAGGCGTGAATCAGTATTAATGTCACAACAGGCAGATTTACAATCAGATGATGTTCAATTCCGAGTCATTGAACCACCAATGAAGGCCCTTAAGCCTTCTGGTCCTAAAAGAATGGTGTATTATGTATTAATTCTTGTGCTTGGGTTTGGTTCAGGGATTGCCGTAGCTTTTTTAATTAGCCAGATGCAACCCGTTATTTTGCGACCTTCTCAATTAACTAAGCTGACAGGTGTACCGGTTCTAGGGACAATTTCGCATGCAAATTTAGCCGAATTGAATCAAATCGAAAATAAGAAAACGATGTTCTTTTGGGCTTCTAATAGTATTATTCTTATTGGGTTTGCTGGCTTAGTTGTGATGGACATTATGGGGTATAGATTAAACAGCGAGTTCCTGAATCGCTTATTTGAAGTCGCTTCTCAACAGGTGAGGTCTTTCTTATAATGAGTACTATTGAAAAAGCTTTAGCTAAGAAAAAATTATCTGCTTCAGCACCTAAGCCTGATGCTATAGACGAACAAGCTAATGAGCCGCTGATACCAGCTCACGCGACAGAGGAACGTCAGGTTGAACCTAAGGTCTCTACCTCTAGTGAGACTCAGAAGTTTGATGCTAAGAAATCATTAATATTTCCTTTAGAAAAGCTAGATGAGCTAGGTTATGTATCTGTTAGCTCTAAAAGAAAACTAGTTAACGAAGAGTTGAGGGCAATTAAGCGTAAATTATTAAATAATGCTTTTGGAGGACTCTCTAAAACGCTTAAAGGTGGTAATTTAATAACTGTATCTAGTACTCGACCAGGCGAAGGTAAGTCCTTCACAGCAATCAACCTTGCGCTTTCGATTGCTCTTGAGCAAGATAAAACGGTTCTTTTGGTTGATGCTGATGTCTTAAAGCCCTCAGTGAGTAAAAAGCTGGAAGTCACAGAGCAGGTTGGCGATGGATTGATGGAGTATTTGTTGGATGAAGTACAAGATGTTAAAGATATTATGTACTCAACCAACTTGGATAACTTAAAGTTTATTCCTGCTGGTCGACCGAGTCACTTATCTACAGAGTTACTTGCCAGCCAGAAAATGGCAGATCTTGCCGAAGAGTTTATTACTCGCTACCCTGATCGTGTTGTGATTATGGATTCTCCACCACTACTAGGTATCAATGAAACAGTTGTTGTTGCAAACCTTTCTGGACAAGTTGTCATTGTAGTGGAAGAAGAAAAAACAAAAGTTTCTGAGTTAAAAGCTGCAGTAGCCCAATTGGATAAAGACAAAGCGATTGGCTTTGTTATGAACAAATCTAAAAAGCAAAGCTCTGATTCAGGCTATGGATATGGATACGCATATGCTTATGCTGGGAAAGAATAAATTTTTCTACTTATTTGCTCTTATGATAATAGTTCCTTGCTTGAAATCTTATGCAGGGCAACTTGAATTAGGTGCAAGAACAGCGATTGATTACTATAACGTGGAGGTCGAGAGCCTCCAGTTAGGCTCGATTAATGAAAATGTGACTAAGTATGGCTTAAATTTATCTAGTGAATTTGATAGTAAAAAAGCAGATATTAAAGCAACTGCAGCCTATTCATACATTACGCACAGTGAAACTGACGACGCTAAAGAGAAATTTTTTAATTATAATTTAAGCTCTGAATTAAAAATTATAGGGGATTCACTGAAACTCTTAAATTCTAAAAGTTTATCTCAAAGAGTTTCGAGTTCACAACAAGGTGTGTTTAGTGATGAAATAGTTGGTTCTGAAAATCTCGTGGATGTGAATAGCACTTCCTCTAGTTTGATTTACAGCATTCCAAATCCACGAGTCATTCGATTAAATGCGAATCTCTCGTATAAATCGACTAAAGCGGACTCATTAGAAGATTCAGCAACCCCCCAACAATCATCTGCTCTGCTAAATACAGATACTTCCAGTTTTAGTTTATTTGTTGGTAGTGGTAGTTCGCCTCGAGCAGTAAACTGGGGCATTAATATGGGGAGCTCAACGTCTGAGAGAGGAGAGTCGCTGAATACTTATAAAACTAATTTTTTGTCTGCTAATTTGGCCGTGGGCTTTAACCCCATGTTATCTTGGGTTTCAAATGCTTCGGTTAACAAAAATGAGTTAGACGGAGGTGGCTTTATTGGCGAGCAAGATCTAAATTTCACTCAATTGGGGACTGGCCTGGAATGGAGCTTTATTAGAGATAGTTCACTTAGTATTTTTGCTAAAACTTCAAAGTCGGGTGAGCAAGAGCGTCGGAATTATATTGCTGGTGAGTTTAATTGGGTGTTATCTAAGAGAACTTCGCTTAAGTTGTCAGTTGATAGGAATCAATTTGGTGAAACCTATGGTTTTAATTTTCAATTAGCAAACCGTTATATTCAATCAAGTGCTAATTATAGAGAAGGGATCGATATTAACTCTAACCAATCGAGTGCTTTTAGTACTGAGTTAAATGATGAAGTTGTAAGAGTTAATAATGGATTCTTCAATCTAACATACGACAACTTAAGGAAGGTAAAAATTTCAGCTAGAGTGTCATATTCTAAGCAAGAATCATTAGAGCAAACTCAGTCAATTAATAGTAATCGAAAAACAAATGGATTAAGTCTAAGCCTTCAATATCAACTTTCAAGAAAATCAAGTTTTAATGCTTCTTTTAGACAAAATGACATACTTTATTTTATACCAGAAGGGAGCGTTTTGAATGTGAATGAAAGGAAAGATGAAAACCAATCACTTAGCTTTACTCTTGATACTAAATTATCAAGGAGACTAAATTCAAAGGTTGAATTATCTAAAAGAAAAAGAATTTCGAATGAATTAAACGCAGACACAGCAGATAACAGAATTAACCTAAGTGTTAGTTATCAATATTAAGTTATCCAAAGTTCAGTTCAATCCTCAGCGCTATTCCTAAGGTTTGCTTGAATTCTCTGGTTTTTGGATAATGTATGAATGGCTCTATTTCATAATAAAACCAATCGCGTAGGGCCTGCTGCCTATAGCGGATAAATACCCCTTTGTTTTCTAGTTGGTAGCCCTGCTCAATATTACCAGTGTAGAAAATACCTTTGACCACAGCGGCTTTTTCATTTAATTGATAATAGTAAAGTAAGCTGTGGCGCCATGTTGTTAAATCTTCTTCTGATTCATGATCCCATCGATTGTTGAGTTGCCACATACAGTCTTTAGAACACTGCCATTCAAAATTGAATAAGAGTCGATAATGCCAGCCATGTCGAAGGTAATAATATATTGATGGCTCAATAATGGTTTGAAAGCTGTCAGTGTGTTGAAAATTTCTTCTGTATCGAGTTCTTAAATATATATCAGCCCCTTTACCCAAGCCAAGGCGAGTGGTGATATATTTCTTTTTAGTTGCGGAATGGGTAAAGCGTATGGCTAAGTTTAAATCATCATCTTTATTATTTTCGATATCACTAATGACTTCGTCTGCTGTTGAATCTCGATTGGTATCGTCATGATCAGAGAAAATAACATCCCATTTATTTTTTAGATTCGGTAACTTAGCCTTTAGTTTAATTCTATGCTCTAGACCTGCGAGGTTGGTTTCAGCAGGGACATATCCTAGCCTTAATTTTGCTGTAGCCTGTGCTTTTTCAAGCGTTTTCTCTTGTTTAAAAAAACCATCAAACCAGTTGGCACTTTGGTAAATTGAACTACTCACACCTTGGTGCAGGTTATCAAGCCATTTTTTATCATTACTTTTGGCTTCAGAGGCAAATAAACCAGTCGAAATGAATAAAAAACACAACAATATGATTTGAGTCATTGGCAAACTATACCGAGTTACTTTAAGATACAGCAAACTAATAAAGTTTGGGTATGTTTGTTTATTTAATTGCAAATATGACCTCACTTACAACTTAAACTGGAGTTATTAATGCTTGGTGGAATTAGTATCTGGCAATTAGTCATTGTATTAATCATAGTCGTATTATTGTTTGGTACCAAAAAGCTTAAAAATTTAGGCAAAGATTTAGGTGGAGCGGTTAAAGGCTTTAAAGATGAATTCAAAGGTGAAGATAATGCCTCGGATACCCCTGAAGAGTCAAAAAAAATAACCGAACAAGAATCAGCTAAATTAAAAGAAACCATTACTAATAAAGAAAAAGCTGAGTAGTTATGCTTGATATTGGATTTTGGGAGTTAGTCATAATTGCGGTTTTGGCACTGGTTGTACTCGGGCCAGAACGATTACCAAGCGCAGCTCGCTCTATTGCTAAGACGGTTAGAAATCTTAAACAAACCGCCAATAACCTAAAATCAGAACTTAATCATGAACTTCGCGTCTCTGAGCTTCATCAGCAATTGAAAGAAGCAGAAAAAAAAGGGATGCAAGGTCTAAATGATAAAGAAAACTCAGCAATTAAAGAGCTTGAAGAAGCTGCAGCCGAAGTTAATCAGGGATATAAAAACCTGGTAAATGAAAATTCTGATAAAAGTGAAAAGAACTAAAGATGAGTGAACAGCCGCTAATTGCGCATTTAACAGAACTCAGAAATCGGTTAGTTAAAGTTGTTATTTTTGTCTTATTGATATTTGTTGCAGCAGTCAGTTTTGCTAATGACATTTATCATTTGATAGCTTTACCTTTGATTCAATCACTGCCTGAATCGACAACTATGATCGCAACAGGGGTTGCAACGCCATTTTTAACGCCTTTTAAGTTAACTATGGTGTTATCCATTTTTGCGGCTATGCCTTATGCGCTATACCATATTTGGTCCTTTATCGCACCGGCTTTATATCAACACGAAAAACGTTTAATTGCCCCTTTGCTATTTAGTTCCTCGTTTTTGTTTTACGCTGGGATAGCATTTGCTTATTGGGTTGTTTTTCCGTTAGCGTTTCCGTTTTTTGTTGGCTCAGCCCCTGAGGGGGTAACTGTCTCGACTGATATTAATAGCTACTTAGACTTTGTTTTAAAGCTGTTTTTTGCGTTTGGTCTTGCTTTTCAAATTCCAATAGCGACAATTTTATTGGTTTGGGCTGGCGTGACCACGCCTCAGCAGCTTGCAGAGAAACGAAGATTTGTGATTGTAGGTGTATTTGTTGCTGGGATGCTACTGACGCCACCTGATGTTATTTCTCAAACTTTACTCGCTTTACCTATGTGGTTGTTATATGAAATAGGTCTACTTGCTTCTCGCTTTTATCAAAAGAGAGATACAGACGAAGAGGACGATGAAGCTGAAGAAGACGATAATACAGAAGTTGAAAACAAGTGAAGCTATTTGATATCGGTATCAATTTAACCAATAAACAGTTTGATCTAGATCGAGAGGCTGTTATTCATCAGGCTATGTTAAGTGGCGTTGAGCGTATGGTTATAACTGGAACTGATATAGACGAATCTATTACTGCGAATCAGCTTTGCAAGGGGTTTGATGGGCTTTATTCTACAGCGGGGATTCATCCTCATGATGCTAGTCAAGCCCCAGCTGAGTTTGTTGAAGATATTAAAAATTTATATTTAAATAATCAGAATGTAGTGGCGATAGGTGAGTGTGGCTTAGACTTTAATCGAAATTATTCACCTCAAGATATCCAGCTAAGCGTTTTTCAACAGCAACTCATATTAGCTTCAGAACTGGATGCACCTATTTTTAGTCATCAACGCGATGCTCACAATGCTTTCATTCAAGTGCTAGATAATGTTGCGATTAAGCCAAATCGGCTAGTTGTCCATTGTTTTACTGGTAGTGAAGCTGAGCTAAATGAATATATTGACAGAGGTTATTATATCGGAATAACTGGTTGGATTTGCGATGAGCGAAGAGGCAAATCAGTTTTGGATATTGTGCCTTTGATCCCAAATGATCGGCTACTAATTGAGACTGATTCACCGTTCTTAATACCAAGAGATTTAAAGCCTAAACCCAAATCTAGACGTAATCTACCCGAATACTTACCGCATATCCTACAGACGATTGCTGAAGTAAAAGAAGTCGATACTGAAGCCTTAGCGTCACAAGTTTGGCACAATAGCTGTGAGTTTTTTAAGTTATCAAAAGAGAGCTGCTTATGATGACGTTCACGTCGGCTTTTGTATTAGGCTTTAGTTTTATTCTTGCCATCAGTGGTTTTTTATTTTGTTACTTAACGAAGAAAAATAATTTTTTATTTATCTCTGTTTATAGCTTTGCTGCTAGCTTTATTGCGCTCGATTTTTATTTTGAGGTTAATCTTGGCCAAATAAATCCGATATTTAAATTTGCTGCGATAGGCTTGTATTGTTTTTCTTTTACCCTGTTATTTAATGCCGTCTCTGCTCAAACAATCAAATTCAAATCGATTCGATGGCTTATCATTCCAATGCTTTTTCCAAGCGTCATTTCTTATTACCATATTCAATTCGCAACTTGGCTTATACTTGCAGTTAGTTTGAGTGCTTTAGTTTATACATATTTGAGAGTAGTAAACACCCTGCCTAAACTTGCCATTAAAGCTCTGTTTATAAATATCATTTTTCTAGTTGGCTTAGTGTTGAACTTGTTTCCACAGTTATTATCTCACGCGGAGTTAAGTCAAAACCTTGTATTGATTACGGTTGTTTTACTTGGTGCCTGCTATAGCTACATCATTTTTTCTGAGTATATATTAAAGCAGCAAGTTCTAATTTCAGATCAGGACGCTAGGTTAACTAAAACAGAAAAAGAAAAACTTGAATATTATGCGTTACTTCAATCTCAGGAGGAAGAGTACCAGTTACTTGAAGTCGAAATGCAAGAGCGTAATTTTGAATTGCAAGAAACCCTAAGGGAGCTGCAAGATAAAAACTCAGAGCTCGAAAAAATTAATACTATAGATGCGCTGACACAAGTGAAGAATAGACGCTTCTTTGATCAAAAAATGCTTGCTGAATTTAGACGAGGGCGCAGAGAGCAGTCTTGGCTAAGTATTATAATGTTGGATGTTGATCACTTTAAGTCGGTCAATGATGAGTATGGACATTTAGCGGGTGATCAAGTGTTAATTTATTTGGCTAAAGTCATTAAAAAGCTACTCTGCCGACCATCAGATTGCTTGTGTCGTTATGGCGGTGAAGAGTTTGCCATTATTTTACCTAACACACCTTCTCAAGGGGCGTTTCAGGTAGCAGAAAACATGCGGCAAGCAATTGAATCCGAGACATTTGAAACAAGTGAAGCCAATTTAAACATTACGGCTAGTTTCGGTATTGCTACGATTAAAGTTGAACCTAGTTCAGATATAGAGCAAACCATTAATTCTGCAGATAAAGCTTTATATTATTCAAAAAAGAATGGCCGAAACAAAGTCAGCTTAGCAGAAGAAGTTATTAATTTAAGTTAATCCTAGAATCGAGTTATTACTATGAACCTATCTCCATTTCCTTTAGCAAGAATGCGCCGTATGCGTAAAGACGATTTTAGTCGTAGATTAATGGCAGAAAATCAGATTACGGCTAATGATTTAATTTATCCTATGTTTGTTGTGGAGGGTAAAGATAGACTTGAAACTGTAGATTCTATGCCTGGTGTTTCTCGTATGTCGATAGACTTACTGCTAAAAGAAGCTGAAACTTTAGTTGAACTAGGTATTCCGGCTATCGCATTATTTCCAGTGACGCCTGCAGAAAAAAAATCTCTCATGGCTGAAGAAGCATGGGCCGAAGATGGTTTAGCGCAAAAAACGGTGCGAGCTTTAAAGTCTGAATTCCCAGAGTTAGGTGTGATTACAGATGTTGCATTAGATCCATTCACATTACATGGACAAGATGGAATTATTGATGATGATGGCTACGTATTAAATGATGTGACTACAGAGATATTAGTTAAACAGGCGTTATCACACGCTGAAGCTGGAGCTGATATTGTTGCGCCATCGGATATGATGGATGGGCGTATTGCCGCGATCCGAAATGCACTTGAAGATAACCAGCAAGTTAATACTAAAATACTAGCTTATTCAGCTAAGTATGCATCAGCTTATTATGGACCATTTAGAGATGCAGTTGGCTCTGCAGGTAATTTAAAAGGCGCGGATAAGAAAAATTATCAAATGGATCCAGCAAATAGTGACGAAGCGTTAAGAGAAGTTGCGCTAGATATTGCAGAAGGTGCCGACATGGTGATGGTTAAACCTGGCATGCCGTATTTAGATATTGTCCGAAGAGTAAAAGATACTTATAAAGTGCCAACATTTGCCTATCAAGTATCAGGCGAGTACGCCATGCATAAAGCTGCTATACAAAATGGTTGGTTAGATGAAAGAGCTTGTGTTACTGAATCTTTACTAGCATTTAAGCGTGCGGGTGCCGATGGTATATTGACCTATTTTGCGAAAGATATGGCGAGCTGGTTGAAAGATCGTTAGAAAGCATCCATATTAAATTAAGCTGTAATTTAATATTAGCAGGGATTGCAATGAAAACTCATTATTGTTCTTTTGGAGTAATGCTTCAACATGATAGCCATCTTGTCGAATTTTGCGTTAATGAAGGCATAGAGCTAACGGACAACATGGTTGATGAAGCTGCGATTATTTTATCGCAGCATTTTCAATACCCACACATCTCTTTAGTGAATAAAACTAACTCATATACCTATTCCTATTCAGCATTAAAAGTGCTGAACAAAATATTTAGTCCAGTTGCGACCGCTATTTATGGCGATTGCTCATCCGCGAGCATTAGTATTAATACAATTAAATCTTTGCCTTGGAATAAGGGTTGGCTGGTTCAGTGTTTTTCAGACAAAGAATCTGCAATATCTTGGTTAATTGAACAGCAGAGGCAATTTAATTCACAAAGCGTTAAAATGGGAACTTAATTGCTTTTAACGAGTCCATTTACCCAGATTAGTTAAATAATTAAGTTTTATCTTTTATTTATGCTGATTAGGTAGATTCTTGTTTAATCAATGTCCAAATAAGTCTATTATTAGCGCCGTTTATATTTAACTATGTTTTCAATACTCAAAGTAATTTTAAAATTGAACGTGGTTTACAAATCTAAGAATATCGAGTTACTAAGGGGTACTCATGCGTATGTTTAAAGTTGGAATGCCTGCTCTAATGTTAGGAGCTGCTTCTATTTTGTCTGCTTGTGGTGGTAGCGATTCAGACAACACAGTTGAGAAAAGTTATTTAACTTATTACAACTTATCTTCTAATGCACCTATCACAACCATTTATTCTGATGATAGCTCTATTACAAGTGTAAGTTATTTGAACACTTCAGGCCGACGCACACTGGCTACAGGTTCTCAAGATATTAAATTATGTGTGGAAGAAGATGAGATTGAATCTTGCTTGTATGAGCAAGCTATCGACTTTAAAGCAAATGATCTTAATTTTTTAGTTTCGGTTGGTACTTTAGCTGAAACAGGTGGTGATGAGCCTTTAATGTTTACTTTTTCAAGTGAACTACCAGAAGATAACTATGTTAAATTTAACTTAATAGACTTAGCTAAAATTTGTCATGAAAGTGACATGTGTGCTGACAATATTGACGTGACTTTTTATGATGCAGGCACTGCAAATGTTGTAGATTCAATGCAAGCTAGTTATGGTCAAGCGACAACAAAAAGCATTGTTGAAGGTACTTACGATATTGTTGTGACGAGTGGCGATGAAGAGTTAATTCGTACAGATGCTTCTTCTTTATATTCAAGCGCATCAGCTGGGATTAACGTGTTTTTTGCTATCACAGATAGAGTTATAAATAATCAAGATAATGTTGCTTTAGTATTATTAAGTGCAGCGTCATCAACACCATTTACCTATTCAAACGAAAAATTAGAGTCTTATTTCAGAGTTTACAATAGCTTAGATTCTTTAGGCACTTATGATTTAGTTGATAACGTATTAGATACGCCAGTAAAATTAGTTGATGCTAAAGCATCTGATACTTTGACTGACTCAGCAGCTGTTACGCCTAAAGATTATACAGTTGATTTGGTTTCAAGTGATTTAAGCAACACTGCTTTTACAGGTCGAAAACTTGCTTTAACGCGTGGTGCGGATAATACGATTGTTTATTACCGTAATGATTTAGGCAAGGTGCAGACGGTTACTTTTGCTAATATCGAAAGGCCAGAAACGTCAAATCACTATATCTACTTTGTTAATCTTTTAAATGATTCAGTGTTAAAGCATTATCCAGATGAAGATAATGAAACACCAGATTCAATTAGTTTGTTTTTAACTAAAGATGGTAACTTTGATGCAGCGAATCCTAGTTCTTTTGAGTTAGGTGATGTAAGTAATGCACTGATTACCTCTGGCACTTATACAGTTAAGGTTGCTGTTGTTGCTGGCGTTAATGCTGGTAAAGATGAATACACTGTAATTAAACAGCTAAATAGTCAAACCTTCGGTGAAGGTGGCATGACTGGTGATTATATTTTAATTGCTGAGCCTGTAGATGATAGCGCAGATACAGCTGCTGTCGGAGCTGGTGTTAAGATAACATTACATAAGATGTAATCAAAAGCGAGCCAAATGGCTCGCTTTTTGTTTTAACACAAGTTATTTGGTTTAAGAACGGCGAAAAAATCAAAAAAAGTACTCAATATCATAATATTTTCGCTATAATCCATGCAAAAGTAAGCTGATGTATTTTCAATAAGTATCACAGCTTATACAAATTAACTACTTTTTTAATGCACGGAGAATTTTGTGGGCATTTTGAATAAACAATTTAAAGCGATTGCTGTGCTATCAGCTTTACTAACAAGTGTTTCTGTTGGTGCTGATGACATGTCATACGATTCAATAAAAGAACGAATTAAACCTGTAGGCTCGGTTAATTTAGCTGGTGCTGATGCTCAAGCTGCCGGCGGTGCTCGTTCTCCTGAAGATATATTTAATAGCTCTTGTACAGCTTGCCATACCGCTGGCGTGTTAGGCGCTCCAAAGCCAAACAATGCCAGTGACTGGAAACCAAGATTAGAACAAGGCATGGACGTTGTATTAGAGCATGCAATTAAAGGCTTTAATGCTATGCCGCCAAAAGGTACATGTATGGCTTGTTCAGATGATGAAATTAAAGCTGTAATAGAGTTTATGATTAAAGATCTTTAATCGCTAAAACCTTTTGATAAAAAACCGCTTTAATAGCGGTTTTTTTGTATCTCGAATATTAATAATCACATAAATGTTACATTTCTCTTTTCTTCACTGGTGCACTTAAGAAAAGCAGGTTAAACTTATTTTGAATGTTTTTTGAACTTTTAGTTAATGTTTATCTTCAAAAAA
>NZ_KQ130496.1 GCF_001050375.1 Catenovulum maritimum
CACCTCATACAATAGTTTACAAGAATATGTTGATAGTTCTCAAATTAACATTAGTCAAATTGATGACTTAGAAACTGAAACATGGAATGAATTTGTGGCACAAACTTCGAGTTTCGATTCTTGGGAATCAATGAAGGCTCTAGCTTTAGGTGAACTGCGCTCTAAGCATAAAGAACAAGTTATTGAGGAGTTATGTAACATCAAACCAATACAGTGAAGCTCAAGGGTAAAGTAACCTAAACGTTGGGGGGGCTAAAACTTGTAGTAACAGAGTGCTGTAACGAAAGCGAATTTGCAGATGTGTAGCTATAAATAAAGGTTATAAACCCTACCGCTAATTACATAGATTAGCGTTTTTCGTCTTGGCCGTTTTGTTTATTTGGAGTAAGTAAAAGCTAAGCTCATTCATCGCTGAGCTTAGCCTAATTCAAATACCGGTTTTAAATTCGAGATATTACGGGCTCTAGTCAAATTTTAGCGAGCTTAAAAGTTGGCTTTTAATTGGATTGAGCTAATAGTTTCATTATAAGTTAATGAGGCTAGCGTCGAGTTATTATCCGCATATTCAACTTTATTCGTTAGGCTAAATTGAGGCGTAAATTTCAATTTCCACTCTAACCCAAGTACTTGGCGTTTATCTTCTCTTGTCTGATTCGATTCAAAGTCATCTGAATAATCTTTATGGCTTAACTTCCACCAAGTTTGCACTGTATTGTCTAATTCCAGCCATTTAAAATTATGTGATAGCGCCAGCTGGCCTTGGAAACCTTGGTTGCTGAATTCTTTATGTTCCGCATCTTCATTGCTGATCCCTAGGTTTATATGGACAAAGCTCGAGGTTTGATTAAAAAAGTAAAAACCATCGATCATTTGCTCCATTATTTTGGCATCTCTACTGTTTAGATTAGCAAAATCTTTATCTTTAAAGTTGCTACTGAGTCTTAAATAGAAATCTTGATTTAGCAATTTAGACCAATAAAAGCTAAGTTGATTAAGTTTTAAAAAATCAGCTTTTGCCAGTTTTACTTGAGTAGAATAAAAGCTGGTGCCAATGGTTGATGCAGTTAAATCATAAGTTAGGTTGGTCGAAAACTGATTTAGCTTAAGATTATATTCATCTTCTTGCTGGTAATTTTTAGTGCTGTAGAGGTAGCTTGAACTCCAGTTTAAGTTATCGCTAATTTGCCAATCTGCTTTTAACTTAGCTGATAGCTTGAGTGAGATGTCAGACTTTTCACTCACTTGGTCTAGTTCAACTACTTTTAGCTTACTGTCGTGCTCAACACCTGAGTTTAGTCCTAAGCCAAATTTAACTGGCTCAGCGTTAAGGGTTTGAATTGCACATAAGTTAAATAAAATAACAGGGAATAAAGCTTTCATTTTGATAGCTCCTTAGCGTTGGTGATAAATGGGAGTTTGACCAATGTGCAGTAAACTACACATTGGTTTGGATTAAGGTTAGGCTTGAGGCTAGATAGAAGCCTTGATGCTTTCTGAGATAGAGTTTTCGACAGTATTCTCTACGGTTAACTCAATCACGCTATCTACTTCTGAGTTGATTGCTTCAGTCACTTGGGTTGAAACCGTTTCTGTAACGCTAGTCGTTGCAGCTTCTTCAGCGAGTATCGATATGTTCTCAGTCACAGCCGTTTCAATTGTTTGTGAAACCGAGTCATTCGTTGTTGCAATTACTTCAGCGGACAAATCTAGGCTGCTCTCAATTGATTGGTTTACACTGTTTTCAATATTGCTGCTCACTAGAGTTAATGCTTCAACACTGCTTTCAACTTGAGTTTCAGCAGTTTGTGTTAGTTCGGTCATAGTTGTTCCTGCAAGCGCAACATTTTCTGATACTTGGTCTTGAGTGTCTGCTTGCGCATCAAGACTGGTATCATTGGTTGATTTAAACCAAGCGGCGAACATGCTGAATAAGCTGGTGTCTGCTGTTTCTGTATTCTGTGTGGCATCACTTGATTCATCATTACTCGCAGTGGTCTCTGTGTTTGATTCTGATTCAGTTTCAGTTGGTTCATCTTGTGGCGCTGAATTGTCAGCTATTATTTCGCTATCGTCAGTCAGCGCTTCGTCTGTTTCTGCAACCAGTTGCGAGTCTTCTGTCTCAGTCTCTTGATCGTCAGTCATAACCGTATCTTGGCTTGGTGTCGCAGGGCTACTTTCTGCTGCTACTTCAGCCTCTTTCGAGGTTTCAACATTTGAAGTTTGCTCAGCTTGGCTAGCTTGCGTAGATTCCTGCTCAATTTGAGTCGTAGCATCTGCTTGAGTGTGGTTGTTGTGGCTTGCCGTAATTGCTATGTCTGCATTTGCCGCAGAAGAAATTAAACAAGTTACGATTAGTGCAGTTTTAGTTAAGTTGAAGTTAGTCATAATTTTTTACCTATATATTTGTTAATCTCACTTAGGTAACGTACTGACTGGCGAATTTATTCCAGATAAATTTTAAACTTGGAATAAAATGAGAACTAGATCACGGAATAAAATCGATAAAAAAGAAATGGAATCGTAAGTGACTGATTTTTATGTTGTTGTGTTTTTTTACTATTTTTTGTGTGCTGGCTTGTCGTTTTGTTCTGCTTTTTTTAACCAAGATTTAATCACCCTAGCAATTTGTTGGTAATCATCTTCAGCGAAAGTTTTTAGCAGGGCTTGGCTATTAGCTGTAGGTTGATGTTTTTGCAGTTGGCGAGCAAATAGTTTGTGTAATGGTGATGATTTCTTATTGGGTTTTGTGTGCGTCATAGTGCGTTTGCGTATAAACTATCGGCCAATTTTCTTTTAAGCATAATAAGTCATGTCGATAAATCCAGAAACCTTGTTTACTAATTTAATTATTCCTCAAAACGATGATTGCCAACGTTTGTTTCATGGCCGTGGGCATAGGTTTGCTGGATTTGAGCATATTTGTATTGATTGGTTTAAACCTGTGGTTTTGATTACTTTATATAAAGAAACCGCAACTGAGTTAGTCAATCAAATCTCTGAGTTTATCCAAGCTAATATAACGGCATGCCAATCTATTCAGGTGCAATCTAGACATTTGATGCAAGCGCCCATTGAAGTTGTTTGGGGTCAAGAGATAGATGCATTAGAAGTGACAGAGGCTGGGCTTAAATATGGTTTAACTTTAGGCCGCTCTCAAAACCATGGTATTTTTCTGGATATCAAATATGGCCGAGACTGGGTTAGACAAAACAGCCAAGGCAAACGAGTGTTAAACTTATTTTCGTATACTTGTGCTTTTTCTATTGCGGCGCATGCGGGTGGCGCAAAGCAAATACTTAATTTAGATATGAGCCGAGCGGCTTTAAATCGAGGTCGTGAAAATCATCACCTTAATCAGCAAGACACTAGCATAGTCAAATTTGAATCTGTTGATTTGTTTAAATCATTTGGTCGAGTTAGAAAGCATGGCCCTTATGATTTACTAATCTGTGATCCGCCTGCGTTTCAAAAAGGCAGTGTTAAGATAGAGCGAGATTACAAAAAAATAATACGACGCATACCTGAATTTATGGCAGACGGCGCTTTAATTATGTTGTGTTTAAATTCTCCAGATCTGGATGAAGCCTTCTTAACCGATACAGTTACTGAATATTGCCCTGAATGTCAATTTGTTGAGCAAGTCTCTGCGCCTGAAGTATTTACAGATGCGATTGCCGGTAAAGGATTAAAAGTCTTTATTTATAAGTACTCGGCAGTAGTTTTATCTGAACAATAGGATTACTTTGGTTAAAACATTGTTGTTTTAAAATTAGGCTGAATTTATTGCAAATAAAGTGTAAATTTTAATCTATGCTTTAGATAATAATTATACTCCCAAGGGTATGGAAACTAATTAGAGGTGCTATGTTTAAAACGGTTTTACTTGCAGCTTTTAGCCTAGCTTTAGGCTATTCAATTGCCTATTTACAGTTAAACTCTGATAAACCAACCCCAACCTCTAATTTAGCGGGCCAAACTAACTTGCCTGTCGAACAATCTGATTCGATCTCGTTTTCTGATTTTTTTCAATCAAATCATATTGAAGACTCTAAGTCTGCTCTGCAATTGGAAGCAGTCGAGCAATTACCGACTGAGAAAACCGCGGCAACAGATTGGCAAACAAGCGTAGAGGAATACGAGCAAGGTAATAGCAGCTATTTAGATTTATTAAAATTGGTCGCTTCTATTGCACAAAGCTCACCTGAAGAGCAGCAAGCTTTCATCTTAGCTAACTTATCGGATGAAAAAAGCCATAATTTAAAAATGACGACAGGCTTGTTGCTGAATAGTTTTTCCGAGCAGCACCCTGAATTGGCGATTGGATTATTGGACATAATGCCGAAGGAACAAAGAGCTGATTTTGGTCGAAATGTGCTTGTTAGCCTATCGAGAACTGAACCAGAGTTTGCTTGGGATTGGTTGAAATCAGCCGATACCGAAGCTACGGGAGATTTTTTATCGAAACGTAATTCAGCCTTTGCGGTTTCGAGTGTTTTGCGTCAGGCTGCTAAAAATCCAGAGTTGCAGCAAGATGTTTATCAATTTGCAGCAAGTTCTAATTTACTGTCACGCAATTATGTTAATTACACTCAGAGAAAAATTGCCGCACTCATGGCTGAAGAAGATGTTTACGCTGTATTAGATAAAGCATTAAATAACGATACAATTGATTCCATTTTATTTGAGAGTGCCGTTCAAAAAATTAGCGAAAATGATGCAACAGAAGCCGCAGAACTGATTCTTGATAATGAAGATATCGCCAGTAGCCGAACGGTTAATCAAGTATCCAAGCAGTATATTGAACAAGGTAAACAATCAGACTTAACCGAATTTTATGATGCGATTCAGGATGCTAGATTAAAAGATAATGTTGCAGTTAACCTAGTTTCGGAATTGGCAGAACAAGATTTGGAACAAGCCGGTGTTTGGCTAGCTCGGATTGAAGATAGTAGAAAAAAAGCCAACGCAGGTGTTGATATTATTCAGAGCGCCAGACAACAAAGCTATCATTCGTTAAGTCACGAAATTGATTTTATTAAAGATAATTTTCAAGGCAAGCGCAGTGCTCAAGTTAACTTATATGTTAACGCGTATAAGTATTGGTCTAAAACGGATCAAGATTCCGCGTTAAAAGCTATCAACAATATCCCTGATGATGACGGTAAAATCCGCGACCAAGTCAAACGTAGATTAAAGATTCGCGAATGAATCACTACCTGAGTTAACTTAAGCCATGTATCATGGCTTAAGTTTTTACCAAATGATTGATATTTATGACTGCTGATAAAGCTTTAGATTTTTCTTTTAGCACGCTGACACCTGATTTAATTTTAGATTTAATTGAATCGGTTGGCATTTTCCCTTCTTCCGGTTTAATTCCACTAAATAGCTATGAAAATCGCGTTTATCAGTTTGTTGCCGACGACACTAAGCGTTATGTTGTTAAGTTTTATCGCCCTCAAAGATGGACAAAAGCACAAATTTTAGAAGAGCATGAGTTTGCCAAGCAACTCATGGATGACGAGATCCCTGTCGTTGCGCCATTAATATTAAATGGGACTAGCTTGCATGAAGCATCAGGTTATCTATTTACTATCTATCCAAGTGTTGGCGGACGCTGTTTTGAAAATGATAATTTAGATCATTTGGAATGGATGGGACGCTTTATTGGCCGAATACATTTAATTGGCCAAAAACAAAGTTTTCAGCATAGACCTAGTATGCAACTGGCTGATTATTTAGATGGTGCTAGCGAACAATTGCTAGCGAGCGAGTTGCTCCCTATGTCATTAGAAACCCCATTTATCACGATTCTTGAACAGCTATGTGCTGCGACTAAAACTTTTTACCAGACAGACGGTATTAAACAATTTAGATTACATGGCGACTGCCATGCCGGTAATATTTTATGGCGAGATGGTCCCAATTTTGTTGATTTAGACGATGCTAGAAATGGCCCTGCTATTCAAGATATTTGGATGATGTTATCTGGGGACAGAGAGCAGCAATTAATGCAGCTAGATACTATGATTGACGGCTACGAAGAATTTTGCAGTTTCAATCCAGCTGAATTAAAACTGATTGAACCGCTGAGAGCTATGCGTATGGTGCATTATATGGGGTGGATTGCAAAACGCTGGTGTGACCCTGCATTTCCTCGTAGTTTTTCATGGTTTGCCGAAGGAAAATATTGGGAACAGCAAATACTAGCGTTTAAAGAGCAGTTATCTCAGTTACATGAGGAACCTTTACGCTTGATGTCTGGTCTATGATAAGTTATTTTCGTTTCTAGAATGATGAATTATTAATAAAAGATAAAAATTGGAATTTAGTATGAAAAAAATCTTAGCTGTTGTTTTCTCTATTTTATTGCCTTTGACGGCATGTGCCGAGAAATTTGAAGAAGATAAGCATTACAAAGTATTACCGATAGCGGCGACTAAGACGCCAGAAGTTAAAGAGTTTTTCTCGTTTTATTGCCCACATTGTTTCGCTTTTGAACCTTATATAGACACAATCAAAAAATCTTTACCGGCAGATGTAAAATTCAGTAAAAGCCATGTGGATTTTATGCCAAGAAACAATCGTGAGGTTGCACAAGGTTTATCTAAAACCATGGGCGCATTACAAATATTGAAACAAGAAGAAAAAGCGGTATCGGCTATTTTTAATCATATCCATACTGACAGAAAAAGCTTCTCTTCAATGACTGATGTTAGAGGCAAGGTTGTTGGTGCCGGTGTAGACCCGAAAAAATATGACGCGGCTTATAATAGTTTTGTTGTTTCTGGGATGGCTAACCAAATGAAAAACGAACAGAAAAAGTTCAGAATCGACAGCGTACCAACGGTTGTTGTTAACGGTAAATATAAAGTGATTTTAGGTAGCGTTAAAACCGAAGCTGCTTACGCTGAGTTAGTGAATTACTTATTAACTAAAAAATAAACTAAAGGTTATAGACTCTAAAGTCGCTTTTTAGCATCACTTTAGAGTCTATAAATTATCTCTCTTTCTTTTTTCTTCCCTTTTACATCATTTTTATTTCTAAACTTCTCAATTATCACCATATTGCACTAATCTAAAGATCTAAACATTTTTACGGACTTTCCTTTTTTAATTAAAGGATTGAGCAATTTTAGGTTGGGTATGAATTTAAGAAATCGATTGAGTATTTTTATGGCTTTAATTGGCCTACTCATTTTAGGTAGCTTATCAACTATTTTTAATTCCACTTCAGATGTGGGTGAGACAGCTGATCAGCAAAAAATTCAAGTGTTAAAACAAAATGAGTTGGTTGTTACCTTGAAAGCTCAAGCTAGTAAAGTTGCACCAGCGGTTGATTTGATGAATCAAATCTCAAATATTCAGCGAGAGTTATTTTCTGTTCAGTACGCTTTTGCTAACGCGAGTTTAACTTTAACAAATACCGATCTGGTTGCTGCTAATAAAGCCATGAAGCAATTGGAACCAAAAGTTCTGAGCTTTTTAAATAAATTCCCAAGTATTTCTAACCAAATTCCTGCGGTAAAAGATGCATTTTATGCGGCTAATGTTTACGGCAATAAAATGAATGACTTTTTGTTGGATGATTTATCTGCCATTGCAGGTGATATGGCAGTTGGTTTAAATCAGCAAGTCGGCATTATTTCTAAAGTGTTAGATGAATTAAGTCAGCAAAGCACCAAAGACGTAAATAATAATATTAGAGATGTTGTCAGTGAGATTAACCAAGTAAACACCAGTGCTGATCTGGTTAGCCAAGGTGTAGATAAAATTATTGATAAGGTTGCTTCGGTTAGCCAGTTGGTATTTATTGTTGGTATTGTCGTGATTGGCATATCTATGTTGTTAGTTGTTTCCTTCACCCATTCACTCAAAAGTGCAACTAAGCAGGTTGCATCAAACTTGACTGAAATTAGTCGGAATAAGAATTTGTCATTAAGAATTAATCGTTCTCAACAAGATGAATTTGGTTTAATTGCAAATGATGTTGACAATATGATGGAAACCTTCCAGCAGGTCGTTATGCAAGTTACTTCGACAGCTGATGGTGTAGGACATGAAATTGAGCTAATGAGTAATCGCAGCGATAGTCTAAATGATTTAATTCGATCACAGCAAAATTCGCTTGAAACTGTTTCTGCTTCTGTCACCCAAATGTCAGCTTCAGCAGAAGAGGTTTCAACTAATGCGGATGTCACCGCCAAAACAACTGAAGATGCAAACGCTATTGGTCAACGAGGCTTAGATGTCGTGGCGCAAAGCATTAGTAACATTCAAGATTTAAGTCACCAGCTAAACGTTTCCCAGCAAACTATTAACGATTTAGAAAAAGATGTTGCTAGCATAGGCGGGATCTTAGCTGTTATTGAAGGTATAGCAGAACAAACAAATTTACTTGCATTGAATGCAGCAATTGAAGCCGCAAGGGCTGGCGAGCAAGGTCGAGGCTTTGCAGTTGTTGCTGATGAAGTTCGTTCACTCGCTAGTCGAACTCAGGAAAGCACGGTGGAAATACGCCAAACGATTGAGGGGTTACAAAGTCGAACGACTACTGCTGTTTCGGCAATGAAAAAATCAATTAGTGTTAGTAGTAGTAGTGTTGAGCAAGCTCAAAGCACTTCTGATGCGATTAGCGATATTTGCCGCTCGTTGCATGAGATTATGGATTTAACTCAGTTAATTGCAACCGCTTCTAAAGAGCAGTCGATTGCATCTGCTGATATATCAACTCAGTTATCCAATCTTTCGAATTCTTCATTTGAGTTGTTACAGCTAGCAAATGAAAATAAAGATGGTGGGCATAGAATGTTTGATCAGGGCGAAGAGCTAAAATCGTCAATCTCAATATTTAAACTATAGAATGAGTAAGGTTATGAAAAACAGAGCAATTTTCTTTTACGTTTTACTCTTTATGTTTAGTTCTCACAGTTATGCTTGGGAAAAAAATGAATTATTAATTTGGACCAAACCGGAAAACTTTGGCAATCAAGGCTTTATTAAGTTGGCCAAAAAATTTGAACGTGAAACGGGTAAAAAAATCACTATAGTTGAGCCAGAGTCTTTAGTGGATGATCAACCAACACGAGACTATAACCGTAAGGTGGTGTTAAACCGAGGTCCAGATATTTTTATTCGAACACATGATCGAATTGGCGAACTCGCACAAGCAGGTTTGATTGCCGAGGTTAAACCTAAGGCCTCTACGCTAAAAAATATCAATCAAAATTACTGGAATGCGGTTAGTTACGACAGTCGCTTATTTGGTTACCCAATTTCGGTTGAGGGAGTCACGCAAATTTGCAATGCTAAATTGGTCGATAGGGCTTATCAGTCGATAAAAGAAGTAGAGCAAGATACGCCTAGGTTGAAGCGTCAAAATAAAAAAGCTTTTATTTGGGATTATATGAATAATTACTTTTCATATGGCTTCATCACATCAGAAGGGGGCTACACCTTTAAATTTAGTGATGGCGCTTATAACCCATCAAACACAGGCGTTAATAATCAAGGTGCAATTGCCGGTGTGTCTATGATAAAACGCTTATTGACGAATAAATTACTCCCTGCAGAAATCGGCTACTCTGTGGTTGATGATGCATTTAAGAATGAAGAAGTTGCCTGTATTGTTAATGGTCCTTGGTCTTGGGAAGATTATAAAAAATCTGGGATAGATATACGTATTTCAGGTCTACCCAAAGTAGATAAAGGTCAGCCTAAGGTTTTCATTGGTGTACTTTCTGCAATGGTAAATCCAAGTTCTCCTAATTCTGCTTTAGTAAGTCAGTTTATTGAAGACTATTTATTACAACCTTCTGGTCTTGCTATGATTAATGCCGATAAGCCCCTCGGTGCAGTGACTCATAATGGTTATATGCAGACGCTTTCAAAAGGAAATACTCGATTAGCGAATGCGAGTAAGGTTTGGGAAAATGGTGAGCCTATGCCGAATATTCCTAAAATGGCTAGGTACTGGAATCATATGGACACGGCTTTATATGAAGTACTACGTAATAACAAAGATGTACGAGAAGCACTTAAAGATGCTTCTGAACGGATAACTCGATAATAATTACGCGGGTTTATTCTCGCTTAAATAGCCTAATGTGGGAGGAAACAATCACATTAGGTTAAATATCTTCTTCATCAATCTCGATACCCATAGCTTCCATAATTTCTTGTGCTTCTTTTGGAATGATATGGGTTGAATCTTTGGCTAGATCTTCATCTGACGGAAGAGGCTGGCCAGTAAATGCATGCAAAAAAGCTTCGCAAAGTAATTCGCTATTAGTGGCGTGTTTTAAGTTGTTAACTTGTCTACGTGTGCGTTCGTCAGTTAAAACCTTTAGAACATTGGTTGGAATAGAAACGGTGACCTTTTTGACTAGTTCACTTTTTTTACCATGTTGTGCGTAAGGGTGAATATATTGTCCGTTCCATTGTGCCATAATGAGTACTTCACTTTTTTAATATTTATTTTTCTGGCAAAATTGTAACCCTTACACATGATTCGTCAATAAACTCTTGTATGCAAATACCTGCTATATGCTGGTTTATATAACGAATAAGTTGAAACAACTTGACCAGAACGAATTCAATCGCTACATTTTAGCCGTATAGACGTCCATACTCAAGCTATCTTAAGATTCTTATCTTTAAAGCAGTTTGAACCAACATAAAAGAAGCTAATTATGACTAAAAAGAATCTTTCAACTATCGCTGTTCGCGGTGGTATCGAAAATGATGGCCAATATAACGCTGTTGTTCCACCAATTTATCTTTCAAGTACCTATGCGTTTGAAGGCTTTGACCAAAAAGGTCCATATGATTACAGCCGTTGTGGCAACCCATCTCGTGATATTTTAGCCAACACATTAGCTGAATTAGAGCAGGGCGAACACGGTATTGTAACTGCAACCGGAACGGCTGCGATCCACCTTGTCTGCCAATTATTAAAGCCAGATGATTTATTAGTTGTGCCGCATGACTGTTATGGCGGAAGTTATCGTTTATTCGTTAACCTTGCAGAACGTGGTGCTTTTAAATTAAAAGTGATTAACCAGACAAACCCTGCGGAATTAGATGAAGCGTTTGCAGCTAAGCCTAAAGTTATTTGGGTCGAAACACCTAGCAACCCATTATTACGCATTACTGATGTTAAAAATATCAGCGCAAGAGCAAAAGCTTGTGGTGCTTATGTCGCTGTTGATAATACTTTCCTTTCGCCAGTATTCCAGCAACCTTTAACTTTAGGTGCTGATATTGTCGTGCATTCAACCACTAAATATATCAACGGTCATAGTGACGTTGTTGGTGGTGTAGTTGTAACTGCATCAAAAGAGCTGGGTGAAGAATTGGCTTGGTGGGCAAACTGTATCGGAATTACAGGCTCAGCATTTGACAGTTATCTAACCTTACGTGGTGTGCGCACGCTTGTTCCAAGAATGAAACAACATCAAGAAAACTCATTATTGTTAGTTGATGTGTTAAATGGACACGAAGCTGTTGATGTTGTTTATCACCCTAGTTTACCGACCCATCCTGGTCATGATATTGCTCGTGAACAGCAACTTGGTTTTGGTGCTATGTTAAGTTTCGAGCTTAAAGGCGGCACAGATCAAGTGATCAAATTTATCGACGCATTGCATCATTTCTCATTAGCTGAGTCTTTAGGTGGCGTTGAAAGTTTAGTGTGTCATCCTGCAACTATGACACACGCAGCAATGGATGAAGCGGCTCAATTAACGGCTGGTATTAAGCAGAACTTAGTACGCTTTTCTGTTGGTATCGAAGATGGCAAAGAATTAGCAACAGATGTTAAACAAGCTTTAGATTCATTATTGGATTAACTTTTTGCTAATAATGCTAAATAGGTGTTTAAATATTCACTTTTTTTGAATATATATTCACTTTTTAGCTTGAGAATATCTAATTTGCTGGTTAATATATCAGCAATTGAAGTTTGCTATTTTCCTTGTTTGAAAACTTATTAAGCTCATTCAAGCCAAATTAGTCAATTTATACAAATTAGCGCATGGTTCAGGCATTTTTTTTCAATTTGTCCTCACCGTGCGCTTTATTTTTTAGCTAGCTGATTGTTACAATACGCCTTTGGTTTTGCGCTCAGAAAAAAGAGAAGGGTAAAATAAATGATTCGAGTTTCTATTGTTGGTGCAAGTGGTTACACAGGTGCTGAGCTTGCAGGCATTATTCATAAACATCCAGAGTTTGAAATAGCTGGTTTATACGTTTCTGAGAACAGTGCAGATGCCTATAAAGCGTTTTCTGCAATTCATGGTCAATTTGCTTACCAAATCGATCGTACATTAATCCCTATTTCTGAGAATCAAATCCCTAAAATCGTCGCAGAATGCGATGCTTTATTCTTATGTACACCACACGAAGCGAGTGTTGAAATGGTGGCTAAAGTTATTGCTTCTGGTGGCGTTGTATTTGATTTATCTGGTGCTTATCGTCTTTCTGACTTAGCGGTTATCAAGCAATATTACGGTTTCTCTCATAAGCACCCTGATTTATTGACCCAAGCTGTTTACGGTTTAGCTGAGTGGAATAGCGCAAATATTGCAAAAACGAATTTAATTTCTGTACCTGGTTGCTATCCAACTGCATCTTTATCTGCATTAAAACCATTAAAAGAAGCTAAATTAATCGATACTAATGTTTTACCTGTCATTAACGCGACTAGTGGTGTTACTGGTGCTGGCCGTAGTGCTAAATTAAGTTCAAGCTTTTGTGAAGTTAGCTTGAACCCATACGGTGTACTTAATCACAGACACCAGCCGGAAATTACCGAGCATTTAGGCAACCCAGTTATTTTTACGCCTCATTTAGGTAATTTTAAGCGCGGTATTTTAGCGACTATCACGCTTAAATTAGTGGATGGCGCTAATTTAAATCAAGTTAATGCGGCTTATGCGACAGCTTACGAAGGTAAGAGTTTAGTTCGTTTACGTCAGGCTTGGCCTTCAATTAAAGATGTTGAGAATACGCCTTTTGTTGACCTACATTGGGAATTTGATCCAAATACAGGTTACTTAGTTGTGGTTTCTGCCATTGATAATTTATTGAAAGGGGCTGCGTCACAAGCTGTACAGTGCGCAAACTTAAGATTTGGCTTTGACTCAGGTCGAGGCTTAATCCAGTAAGGCTTCGGCAGAAGCTTATTAAGCTAATAAGCATGTATTATCAGTAAAAATTAATAAGGGCTAATGCAGCCCTTATCTTATTTAAGGTTAGACCTCCAGAAATGTCAGAAATTACGTCAGATGCATTAACGAATTCTAAAACTCTAGTGATCAAAGTCGGTGGTGCTTTATTAGAAAGCGCTGAAAGCCTGACAGAGTTTTTTTCTGAATTAAAAAAAATCCGCCAACAACATAAAGTGGTTGTTGTTCATGGTGGTGGTGCGCTAGTTCAGCAGTTGTTAGCTGACTTAGGCATTAAAAGCGAAAAGAAAAATGGTTTACGTATTACGCCAGCTGAGCATATTCCTTATGTTGTTGGTGGATTAGCAGGTACTGCTAATAAGCAAATGGTTTCATCTGCAACTGCTATCGGCGATAAAGCCGTTGGTATTAGCTTAGCCGATGGTGCTGAAATTATTTGTACCGTTCCAGATGCAGACCTAGGTTGTGTTGGTCAAGTGGAATCAGGTAAAGCAGATTTAGTGAATACTTTGCTAGATGCCGGTTATTTACCTGTGATTAGTTCAATTGGAACCGATGCAAATGGCACCTTACTTAATGTAAATGCCGATCAAGCAGCAGAAGCTTTAGCTAAAATATTAAACGGTCAGTTAATCTTATTGTCTGATGTAGATGGCATTTTAGATGGCGAGAAAAAAGTTATCTCAACTATGACCAAGTCGCTAGCCGCTCAGTTAATTGAAGCGCAAGTGATTACCGATGGCATGGTAGTAAAAGTAAATACGGCAATCGAAACTGCGACGACATTAGGCGCGCCAATCGGTATTTTAAACTGGCGTTATCCGCAGTTAATTTCTCAATGGTTAGCAGACCAATCTTGCGGCACAACAGTTGTTCCAGCAAATAGTTAACCTGAAAATGAATGGAGTTGTATTGTGCAACATTTTTTAACGGTAAAAGATCGCTCTAAAGAAGAGCTGATGGATATCATCAAACTAGCTGTCGATTTTAAAGCAAATCCAGCTAAGTACAGCCAAGCATTAGCGGGCAAAAGTATCGCGACAATTTATGAGAAGCCTTCATTACGTACTCGTGTTAGCTTCGATGTTGGTATTGCTAAGTTAGGCGGCCATGCGGTTTATATGGATCAGCAAAATGGCGCTTTGGGTAAACGTGAATCAGTTAAAGATTTTGCACTAAATTTATCTTGCTGGGTTGATGGTATTGTTGCGCGCGTCTTTGATCATAATACCTTACTTGAGTTAGCTGAATTTGGTTCTGTGCCTGTGGTTAACTCATTATGTGATTTATACCACCCTTGCCAAGCAATGGCTGATTATCAAACTTTATACGAAGCACGTGGTAACTCTTTAGAAGGCGCATCAATCGCTTATATTGGTGATGGTAATAATGTAACCCATTCTTTAATGTTAGCTGGTGCTATCTTAGGGGTTAAAGTTGTTGTTATTACCCCAGTTGGCTATTCACCTGATGCTCATTTAGTATTAGAAGCTCAGAAATTAGCAGCTGAAAATGGCGGAGAAATCATTCTGAGCCATAATGTAGACGATGCGAAAGGTGTCGAGGCTGTTTATAATGATACTTGGATTTCTATGGGTGACACTAAATCACTTGAAGAGATCAAAAAAATATTTGAACCTTACCAAACCAATGTAGAATTAATGGTTAAATTAGGCGCTAAATATTTCATGCACTGCCAACCTGTTTATCGTGGTATTGAAGCAACAGACGAAGTGGTAGATGGCGAAGATTCTTTGCTTATGCAACAAGCGGAAAACCGCATGCATGCGCAAAACGCTGTTTTAATGACCTTACTTACTAAATAAGTAGTCAAAACATTAATGTAGGTCAGGCTTAGCCTGAAAAACTGAAATGTCGGCTAAGCCCGATATACAAAGAGAGTAAATTTACATGTCAGATATCAAAAAAGTAGTATTAGCATACAGTGGCGGTTTAGATACGTCGGCTATCATTCCGTGGTTAAAAGAAACTTACAATGGATGTGAAGTTGTTGCTTTTTGTGCCGATGTTGGCCAAGGCGAAGAAGAACTTGAAGGTATTCAAGAAAAAGCTATCGCCTCTGGTGCTTCTGAATGTCATGTTGTTGACCTTAAAGAAGAATTTGTAAAAGACTACATTTACCCAATCGTTAAAACAGGCGCTGTTTACGAAGGTGAATACTTATTAGGTACGTCAATGGCGCGCCCTGTAATCGCTAAAGCACACGTTGAAGTTGCTTTAAAAGTAGGTGCAGACGCGGTATGTCACGGTTGTACTGGTAAAGGTAATGACCAAGTTCGTTTCGAATCTTGTTTTGCTGCATTAGCGCCACAGTTAAAAGTAATTGCTCCTTGGCGTGAGTGGGAAATGCGTTCACGTGAAGACTTATTAAACTACTTAGCTGAGCGTGATATTCCTTGTGCTGCATCTTTAACTAAGATTTATAGCCGCGACGCTAATGCATGGCACATTTCACACGAAGGTGGTGAAATTGAAGATCCATGGTGTGAGCCGTCTAAAGGCATTTGGACTATGACAGTTGATCCTATGGATGCACCTGACGAGTCTGAAACAATTCAATTAAGCTTTGATAAAGGTGAATTAGTTGCTGTTGATGGTAAAGAATTATCAGCTTATAACGCATTAGTTTACTTAAATGAAAAAGCAGCAGCACACGGTGTTGGTCGAATCGATATCGTTGAAAACCGTTTAGTTGGTATGAAATCTCGCGGTTGTTATGAAACACCAGGCGGTACAGTATTAATGAAAGCTTACAAAGCTTTAGAGTGTATGGTGCTGGACAAAAACTCACTTAAATTCCGTGAGCAAGTTGGCCTAGAGTTCTCTCATGTTATTTATGACGGTCGTTGGTTCACGCCATTATCTAAGTCTTTATTAGCAGCGGCAGCTTCTTTTGCTGAAGATATCACAGGTGATATCGTGGTACGTTTATACAAGGGTAACTGTACAGTTACACAACGTCGTTCAGTTAACAGCTTATACAACGAAGAATTCTCAACTTTTGGTGAAGACGAAGTTTATAACCAAAAAGATGCTGAAGGCTTCATCCGTTTATTCAGCTTATCAAGCCGCATTGGTGCAATGAATAAAGCTGAGCAAGCAGCGGAGAAAAAATAATGGCACTTTGGGGCGGCCGTTTTACCGGTCAAACAAGTGATTTATTTAAAGCATTTAATGACTCTCTGCCTGTGGATTACCGCATGGCAGAGCAAGATATTGTTGGCTCTATCTCTTGGGCGCGTGCATTAGCGACAGTTAATGTATTAACGGCACAAGAGCAACAAGATCTAGAAGCGGCATTAAATGCGCTTTTAGCTGAAGTTAAAGCAGATCCTGCGATCGTTTTATTATCTGATGCTGAAGATATTCACAGCTGGGTTGAAGGCAAGTTAATCGATGCTGTTGGTGATTTAGGTAAAAAATTACATACAGGTCGTAGCCGAAATGACCAAGTGGCAACAGATTTAAAACTTTGGTGTAAAGAGCAAGTTGCGACTTTAGCGGGTTTACTAGAGAACTTAATTGAATCTTTAGTTGAATTAGCTAAGCGTGAACAAGATACGGTTTTACCGGGTTACACGCATTTGCAAAGAGCTCAACCTGTTACTTTTGCACACTGGTGTTTAGCTTATGTTGAAATGTTTGAACGTGATTTAATCCGTTTAAACAATGCCCTTAATCTATTAGACACTTCGCCTTTAGGTTGTGGTGCATTAGCTGGGACTGCATACGCAATTGACCGTGAAGCATTAGCTAAAGATTTAGGTTTTGCTCGTGCGACACGTAATAGCTTAGATTCAGTATCTGATCGTGACCATGTAATGGAATTATTATCAGTTGCTTCTATTTCAAGCGTACATTTATCTCGTATGGCAGAAGACATTATCTTCTACAATTCGGGTGAAGCTGGTTTCTTAGAAATGGCTGACAATGTAACTTCTGGTTCATCTTTGATGCCACAGAAGAAAAACCCAGATGCAATGGAGTTAATCCGTGGTAAATGTGGTCGTGTTGTTGGTTCATTAACTGGCATGTTAACAACCATGAAAGCTTTGCCACTTGCATACAACAAAGACATGCAAGAAGACAAAGAAGGTTTGTTTGATGCAGTTGACACTTGGACAATTTGCTTACAAATGGCTGTACTTTGTATTGATGGGTTAAAAACTAATCCAGAACGTACTTACACAGCTGCACAGCAAGGTTATTCAAACGCAACTGAACTAGCAGATTACTTAGTGGCTAAAGGTATTCCTTTCCGTGAAGCACATCATATTGTTGGTGTTGCTGTTGTTGCTGCAATTGAGTTGAAGCAACCGCTTGAAGATTTACCAATTGAAAAGCTAAAAGAGTTTAGTGATGTTATTGAAGATGACGTATACCAACACTTAACAATTGAAGCTTGCTTAGAAAAACGTGTTGCTTTAGGTGGAACATCTAAAGAACAAGTTAAAGCCGCGATAGCAGCTAAAGCTAAGTAAACGAGGTTAATGGGAACTTCTCCCATTAAGGTCAATAAAAAGCGAGTCAATTGACTCGCTTTTTGGTATAAGAAAGTAACAAAACTGTAAAGCAAGAATTTATATGTTAGATAAACAAGTGCGTACCACCGAAATCGTTGCTGGCTTTCGCCAATCAGCGCCTTATGTAAATGCTCACAGGGGGAAAACCTTTGTTGTTGTATTGGGTGGTGAAACCATACAACAGGCTGAGTTTCATGAAATTATCAATGATATTGCTTTGTTGCATAGCCTAGGTATTAAAATTGTTTTGGTTTACGGTGCTCGTCCGCAAATATCGAGTGCACTTGAATCTAACCAGCTAACCTCTTCCTTTCATAAAAGTATACGCATAACCGACGACTCAACACTTGGGTTAATTAAACAGGTTGCCGGCGGCTTAATGCTAGATATTACCGCTAGGCTTTCAATGAGCCTAAGTAATACCCCAATGCAAGGTGCTCAAATCAACGTAGTCAGTGGTAACTTTGTCATTGCTCAACCAATTGGGGTCGATGATGGCATTGATTATCATCACAGTGGTAAAGTGAGACGAATTGATGTCGCAGGTATTAAACGCCAGTTGGACAACAATTGTATTGTGGTGATGGGACCGATTGCTGCGTCAATCACAGGTGAGAGCTTTAATTTGACCGCTGAAGAAGTCGCGACGCAAGTCGCAATTAAATTATCAGCCGATAAGATGATAGGTTTTAGCGAAGCTAATGGTGTGTTTAATAAAGACGGTAAAATTATAGCTGAGCTAATGCCAAATAAAGCGGAATCTATCTACCATAAAATGGTCGATAATGAAGAAGGCTGCTCTAGCTTACGCGCTTTTTTAAGAGCATCCGTGACTGCCGCAAGGGCAGGCGTGCCAAGATGTCACCTTGTCAGTCATCAAATTAATGGTTCATTACTACAAGAGCTTTTCTCTCGTGATGGTATTGGTACGCAAATCGTTACTGAGCCTGCAGAGCGTTTACGTGCCGCTAGCATTAGTGACATTGGCGGTATTATCGATTTAATTCGCCCGCTAGAAGATCAAGGTTTATTGGTTCGTCGCTCGCGCGAACAATTAGAAATGGAAATCGATCACTTTATTTTGATTGAACGTGATGGCTTAGTTATCGCCTGTGCTGCTTTATATCCGTTTAATGAAGAATCTTGTGGTGAGATGTCATGCTTGGCGGTACATCCAGAATATAGAGACGCCGATCGCGGTCAAACTTTATTAAAGCATATTGTACTAAAAGCGCGTCAACGCAATTACGAAAAAGTATTTGCCTTAACGACTCGTAGCATTCACTGGTTTTTAGAACATGGCTTTAAAATTGGGAAGGTTGAAGACTTACCACAGCAAAAACAAAAACTTTATAACTACCAAAGATTATCAAAAATACTGACTTTAGAGCTCTAAAATCAATCTGAAAATCCAGTTTTAAGTGGCTTCATCAAGCTGAATTTGAGCTTGTATATCTTTAGTCTGGATCTGACCTATCTCTAAGATTGGTGCTGCATCGATAGACTCAGCATCCATCATGCTTGCGATACGCTGTACGCTCGACATCAACATCATTTGTTCCCATTCTTCTAATCCTTCAAAGCGAGTCACAAAGTGCGATTGGAGTGCTTTGGGGGCATTTTTTAATATAGCTTCGCCTTGCTCTGCTAAATATAAACCAACGCGTCGTTTGTCATCTTCAAATCGTTGACGTTTGATAAATTGTTTTTGTTCTAATCTATCTAAAATACTGGTTACTGTTGCTGAGCTTAAATTGATACTCTCAGCTAAGTTTTTCACCATAATGCCAGGTTGGACTGAAACCGCTTGCATTATGATGAGCTGCGAGCTGGTCAGTCCTGTTTCTTTACTGAGTTTTTTCGAATACAAATCGATGGCTCGGATAACTCGCCTAAGAGACGTTAGCAATACTTCGTAGTTTTCCATCAATAACCTTTTAAGAGGGGAATATAATAATTGTTAGTACTCTAATTAATTATTTGTCTGATTTCCAATCAATTCTGTCCTCGGTTAGCAAAAAACTTCAGCTTGTGCTAATATTCGCCCCGAATATTAGTTTGTATTCTAATTAAATGCCAAATCAGATGGAATAAATATTAATCAAATGCATTATTATAGTTATATATCTTTATTTTTATATTTCGCCGTTATGCTCGCAATAGGATTGTTTGCATATCGAAAATCAACAGCAAATGTTTCAGATTACTTACTCGGTGGGCGTAAAGTCAGTCCCCAAGTTACCGCGCTTTCTGCAGGGGCTTCAGACATGAGTGGCTGGATGCTAATGGGGTTGCCTGGTGCCATGTTTACCGTTGGCTTAGATATTATCTGGGTTGCATTTGGTTTATTAGTCGGTGCTTTTTTAAATTACTTGTATGTCGCGCCCAAATTAAGAGGGTTTACCGAGTTTTTTGATGATGCTCTGACCATACCTGATTTTTTTGCCAAGCGTTTTAATAAGCCTGATAGTTCAATTAGGCTGATATCCGCAACCGTTATCATAATATTTTTCACCTTGTATACCTCTTCTGGTTTAGTCGCAGGCGGTAAATTGTTTGAGAGCTCTTTCGGTTTAGATTACCAACTAGGTTTGCTTGTGACAGCATCTATTGTAGTAGCCTACACTGTATTGGGTGGTTTTTTAGCGGTTAGCCTGACGGATTTTGTACAAGGCTGCATTATGTTTGTTGCTTTAGTGCTAGTACCAGTTGTTGCCTTTTTCAATTTTGATAGCTTGGCTGATTTAAACCAAGCTGGGTTTAGTACTATAGCTGGTTTTGATCAGTTTATTGCTAACGCGACCATACTGGGTGTTATTTCAAGTATGGCTTGGGGCTTAGGCTATTTTGGTCAACCCCATATAATTGTTAGGTTTATGGCAGTACGCTCTGTTAGTGACATCAAAACCACTCGACGAATTGGCATGAGTTGGATGTCGGTAACATTAATTGGTGCACTTGCGACAGGCTTTACTGGTGTAGCTTATATCAATAAATTTAATGTGAGTCTGACAGATCCAGAAACAATATTTATCTACTTTTCTCAGGTGTTGTTTCATCCGTTAATTAGTGGCTTTTTATTAGCTGCAATTTTGGCGGCCATTATGAGTACGATTTCGTCTCAATTATTAGTCTCTTCAAGTTCTCTAACTGAAGATGCACTTAAAAGATTTAGTAAAAAAGAATTTACGCAATCTCAACTGGTTGTTTATGGTCGAGTTTGTGTCGCACTTGTTGCGCTTGTCGCAGCAGGTTTAGCTTGGGATGCAAGTAATAGCATTCTGAGTTTAGTGAGTAATGCTTGGGCAGGCTTTGGTGCAGCCTTTGGGCCGTTAGTTTTATTTAGTCTTTACTGGAAAAGCTTAACCCACCGAGCCGCAATAGCGGGTATGTTATCAGGCGCAGCAACTGTGCTTATTTGGATATATCTACCTGTATTGGAAAATGAACAGACATTAAGTTCTGTTATGTATGAAATTGTCCCAGGCTTTATCGTTAGTAGTCTAACGATTGTCTTAGTGAGTTTGTTTGATAGCAAGCAAACAGAAAACTATCGAGCGCTTTATCAAAGTGCTGAACAAAAAATGCAGGAAACTTATTAAATTATGCAAATTAGTAAATGGAAACGTATCGTTATTAAAGTTGGTAGTGCGTTAATTGCTCCACATGGTAATGGTTGTAGCTCTCATTATCTATTAAGCATTGCGCAGTTTATTGTTCGTTGTCGCGAACAAAATATTGAAGTCGTGTTGGTATCGTCAGGCTCTATTGCCGCTGGCAGCCACTTATTCCCTGGCGAAGTGAAAAATATCGCAACCAAAAAAGCGATGGCCGCTGCAGGGCAAACTGAAATGATGGCAACTTGGGATAAATTATTTGATTTCCCTACCGCGCAAATACTTTTAACTCATGCCGATTTAAAAGACAGAGAAAGATACACGAGTGTTCGAGAAACCTTATTCTCTTTATTAGAGTATGGCTTATTACCTATAGTTAATGAAAATGACACTATAGTTACAGACAAGCTTAAAGTAGGTGACAATGACAATTTGTCAGCCATGATAGCAACAGCTGCAGATGCTGACGCCTTGATTATTTGCTCTGATATTGATGGCCTATATACAGCCAACCCGCAAGTTGATAAAAAGGCTAAATTGATCCCTCAGGTTGCTGAAATCAATGATGAGATTTATGCAATGGCCGGCGGTGTAACTAGCTCTGTTGGTACTGGTGGTATGAAAACCAAGATACAGGCAGCAAAAAAAGCAGTCTCACACGGTATCACCACTTATATTGTAAATGGTTTTACTGAGCAATCGTTTAATACCCTATTGCAAGGTGGCAATCCTGGTACGGTTTTCTTACCGGAGCAAAATCCGTTAAAAGAAAATATTCACTGGATGACCCATACGGCTTCTGCTCAGGGAGAGGTTGTGATTGATTGTAATAGCTCACCAGAGCTTGCAGATGATCCAAGTAAACTCAAATCAGAAGAAATCGTTTCTGTTAATGGTGAGTTTGCGATAGGTGATACTGTGTTGCTAACTAACAATGATGGAACTAAAGTGGCTAAAGCTGAGGTTAACTATAGTAGTTGCTTGTTGAGTTACTTAAGTGAGCAAACGCTTGATGTGGAAGCTCAGGAAAATTTAACGACTAAAGGTCCTATTATTTCAGATAAAAATATCGCGATATTAAATAAATCTGAATAACAGCCGAAACGATAGCAGCAACTATCTTGTTAAAGAGGATATTTGCTGCTGTTTAAACCAGCCTTTATGATTACCTTTCTCATCAATCAATAAATATTCTGGTGGGTATCCAGGTAGTTGAGCTGTTCTAAATACTGAAGCTTTTACTGTGTCACCAGTAATGGTTTTAGCGATTACATACGAGCCTATTTTCAACTTTGTCGGTACTATTTTGTACAGTAAAGCACGCCATGAATGAATTAAATATTCTTTTATATATGTCACGCTAACCTCCTTTTACGTATCATTAAATTATCCTAGAGATCTTTATTTCCACTTTTCTACGTTATTACTAGCTAGCTTCCAGCTAGTGTATAAAGCAAAGTTTGCTCTGCTCTGAAAGTTGTATTAAATCTGAGTTGACTTAAGTTTGGACGCAACGGACCAAATGAAAATATTAGAAATAATGAATAAAAGTACAAAACTGATAACCCAGTGCGATAACTCAGCGGGAAATAGGCTAATTTGGTTATAGGCTTTAAATCCCATTAAGGATACAAGGGCTGCCACAATCAGAATTAAAATACTGGGTTTAAACATATTCATCTCCTTAGGTCTCAGAATAAGGATAGAATACACTTATTTTTATCTTTGTAAATGATAATTGTTATCATTTGTGTTTGTGGGTTGGAAATAGGTGGGTAATAGTCGCCCAATTCGTTAAATTGGGCGCAGACACTCAATTATCCGCTATTAGGCCGGATTGAGAGACTGATAACGTTGGACTAGCTCATCGTACAAATCAGTTTGATAGCTTGCCGATTTCACATCCAATGCCGCCATAGCTTCTACTAGGTGTTCATTGTCTTCGCGGCCAGCCCAGATTTTTACGTAAGTTCCTTCTTTATAGCCATTATCTTGGCGGAAAAAGTTGAGTACATTCTTACTTACATACTGAGCGTATAAGTCGTCCCAGTTCATTTGGCAGTCTGTTAATAAAGCTGAAAATAAGCCTAAGTCGTAACGTTTTGCTGCAGCTAAACCTATAGTGAGTTCTAACTTTTCTAATAGGTTTAATTCGCTATAGGTGTATTCAACACCATCAAATGTCAGACTGGTTGAATCCAATTCAGCTAAAACATCATTTAATGCTTTAGCTTGGTCGCCTTCGTGCTTAATCAAGATAGCGGATAAAATAAAGTGCCAAATATCAACAAGCTCCATTTGAAGTTGCTCAAGATCGCAATCTTGTTTTTTCCACCACTTCCAACCATGGTGCTCAATTGCCTCTGCAGCTTCAATGACAACAGCACGTAAAAATGGTGATTTTACTGCAATCCAGTCAGGATTTACTTTTGCATTCATTTTATCTTGTAAAGCCAGCATAGTAGCGGCTTGGGTTGACGCAAGCATTGAAGCTCCTCTTATTCATGTATTTTTGCTAGTTAACCTGGGTGCTATGTATGGATTCCACCAAAGGAGCTCATACATAGAATTTAGGTTAGTTTAATCTACTGTGAGATTTAGTGCAGCGCTTTTTATTGATTAAGAGGGGAATTTACTCAGCTTCAAAGTCATACTCCATTTCAACTTTTGCGATTTTTACTGAGTAAGCTTGATACCATTTCTCTCTACCTAGGGCTTGTGCTAGTTTATGATCTGCGTGGTTTTTCCATTGCTTTATTGTGTCTAAATCTCGCCAATATGAAACTGTAATACCAACGTCATTTCTCGCAGAATCTAGGCCTAAAAAGGCGGGATACTCGTTTGCGAGCTGATGCATTCTATCTGCTGCATCAGCATAGCCAAATGGATCTTGTTTGGTTCTAATCGAAGTAAAAATGACCGCATAATAAGGCGGCGTGAGTTGGGGGTTTAACTTAGTCATTTATTTTGTCACTAATTCTTTCTTTCGACATTAAAGCCAGCAAAGGTTTGTCTGGTTGGCATTAACTCGAGTTTGTTTACATTCATGTGTGGTGGTAAAGATGCGCTCCAATATATAGATTCAGCAATATCATCTGCTGTTAGCGGCTCCATTCCTTGATAAAAGTTGCTGGCTTTATCAACATCGCCTTTAAACCTCACGACGGCAAACTCAGTTTCGCAGTATCCAGGTTCAATGCAAGTAACACGTATATTCTTACCTGTAATATCGGCTCTAAGTTCTAATGAGAACATATTAACGAAAGCTTTAGTTGAGCCGTATACGTTAGAGCCGGGATATGGGTAAGTGCCAGCTGTCGAGCCTAGGTTGATGACATGACCCTGTTCTTGTTTAATAAACTTTGCCAGCACGGTTTTAGTTACGTACAGCAGGCCTTTTATATTCGTGTCTATCATGGTTTCCCAATCACTGATATCGCCTTCATCAAATTTATTTAAACCCAAGGCAAGTCCAGCATTATTCACTAGTGTATCTATTTTTTGCCATTGTTCAGGTAAAGATGAGATCGCTGATTCAACCGCTTTAAAGTCTCGTATATCAAATGCCAGTGGAAAAAAATTATCACCCAGTTCGGCTTGTAATGCTGATAATCTTTCCGCTCTTCGACCCGTTCCAATAACTTGCCAACCTTCTTTGATAAAGCGCTTTGCAGCCGCTTCGCCAAAACCTGCGGTTGCACCTGTGATTAATACAGTTTTCATGGTTTTCCTTACACTCAAAGTAAAATTGATAAAGACAAAATATCGTAAAAACAATTCATTGAATAGTATTGTTCAGCCTCTTTGAAATTATATTCAATATTCTGGATAAGCCTTATTGTAAGCTTTAATTGTGTTGTTGCGCATTTGGCGTATAGGCTGGTTTATTGAATCTTTATTTTATTTTTACTTCTTGAGAGATTTTTGATCTTAGAAAAAGCGAATTTTCTTACTTAATAGCTGGCTATTACGTAAGAATTCAAAGCTGTAATCAGGAGGAATCTCTCAAGAAACCAAGTTCTTATCTCGAACTTAGGTTAAATTAGGTATGAGCAATAATCTCAGTAGCCTCTTTACTATTTGATAAATTGTTCTGAGGCGTTATACCTTTTAACAATCTACCTAAAATATCGGCACCAGTTATAATTCGTGGTTTGTCACTCCAAACTAACACCGCATCAAACTCTATAGCGGCATCATGGTGTTTATCGTGTTCCTCTTTTGCTTTTAAGTGCCAAATAACATCACCTACGGTTAAGTTTGGATCTGTAATGACGAGTGGTCTGTGACAGTAATCATATAAATCAAAGGGTTCATCTAAATTATATAAAGCCGCTCTTAAGGCACCATCCGCATCCAAAATAAGATGAGGTTCATCACTTTCACTTGTTAATATAACCCAATTACGGCCACTTTTATTTATTTGCCTTAATAGCGGATCGTTAGAATCTCTCGTAATTTCTGGAAAAATAGGTAAGTCTACTTTTGTGGGTAGTTTAATAATTGACTCGGGATCAATTAATTCACCTTCTTGCGATACTTTGATGTCGTCAATTGCTAAAAAATTAAGGGCGCCAATACCTTCAACATGGTCTACATCAGCTTCGTCGGCTTCCACATGTTTTTTAATGACTCTTCGTAAATCTTTCTCACGAAGATAATCTATACCCTCTTTACCTAGCCAACCGTCTAAAATTAGAGCGCAAGGCTTAGCGACTGGAAATAATAGTATTTGATAAAAAAATAAAACCGGCGATAAAATTGATGCCATTCTCAGTGCATTTCTTGAGAAATAAGCTTGGGGTAATATTTCACCAAATATAGTAATAAAGCCAGTTGAAAAGGCAAAGGCGACAAATCCTGCTAGCGCTGAATCAGATAATAGCGTTAATAAGACGTTTATACCGACGTTGCCCCATAATATAGTGGTTAATAAAAAATTAGAATCTTCGCGTAGTCTTAAAATCTTTTGCGCAGCTTTATCGCCATTAGTCGCTTCAACTTCAAGTTGTAATCTACTCAATGAAAAAAATGCTAGGTTTAAACCAGAAAACATAGCTGACTGCGAAATACAAAAAATAATGCCAATCCAAATTAGCGCGTCAGTGCCTAATGAATTAAATATGTCCAAAGTGTTCTCCACAAACAAAAATGACTATTAAAGTAAAAAAATTGTGCCTAAGCCTAAAAATGCGACGAAGCCAACGATATCTGTGACTGTTGTTAAAATGACTGAACCAGACAAAGCGGGATCTAGCTTAGCTTTATCTAAAATGACAGGAATAATTACACCAGCCAAAGCTGCTGATAATATATTCATTAAAATAGCAACAGCGATGACTAAACCAATTAAGCTAGAGTCAAACCATAAATAAGCGACTATGCCTATTACGATTGCCCAAACAATCCCGTTGAGCGCACCGACGCTTAGTTCTTTAATCAACAAGGCTCTACAGTTAGCGCTATTTACTTGGTCTAGTGCTAATCCTCTAATAATGAGAGTTAAAGTTTGGCTACCTGCAATCCCTCCCATACTCGCAACAACAGGCATGAGCACAGCTAGCGCAACAACTTCTTGTAAGGTTGCTTCAAATAAGCCGATAAACCAGCTTGCCAAAAAGGCCGTTAATAAGTTGATGCCTAGCCATAAAGCTCGATTTTTAGCGCTTTTCTTTACGGGAGCGAATAAATCTTCATCTTCATCCATACCCGCACTTGCCATTAGTTGGTATTCGTAATATTCCTGAAGTAGATCACCTGCAGTTGTTACATCTACTTTACCCATAAGTTTGCCTTGTTCGTCGACAACCGGTAAGGCCGCAAAACCTGATTTTAAGACGTTGGTTGCAGATGAGCTACAATCTGCCGTTACTACTATGGTTGGTATGGTTTCTTCGGCAATATCTGACAATGGGATATGTTCTGGTGAACTGAGCAAATTAATGATTTTAACCGCTTCAGAAAATTGCCCATTCCTGTTTATTAAAAATATAGTGTCAGTATGCACTGCTATTTCTCGGCGTGCGATACGCATACCATCACGCACTTTCGCATTACTTGGCAGTACTAAAACGTCTTGACACATCCAGTGACCAATTTGTTCGTCTTCGTATTGATTTGCGTTTTGGAAGTATTGACGCTGTTGTTTATCCATTACGGATAAGGCGTTCTCTAATAATTCTCTAGGTAAAGAGTCAGCTAATTCAAGCAAATCTTCAGCGTCTATATCTTCAAAAATTCGAGTCCAATTGGATTCATCTGTTTCTGCTATTAATATTTCGCGCGGGTCAGCGCGCATTTGAACTAATACATCTAATTTTTTTCTATTAGGTACATTAACCCAAACTTTTAGTCTTTGATCCAGAGGCAAAGATTCTAGTAATAATGCTATTTCTTCTACATCTTGTGATGCAATTAAGTCTTCAATAGTTGAAGCAGAATCATTCTCAGCTTGCTCTGCTGCAACGACTTCCTCTATTAATTGAGGTAATTCATCTGCCATATTTAACCCTCTTAATTCTTTTATGTACGACTAACTTCGAATTAATAACGTAATTAACTACTAAAGAGTCACAATTTTTTTTATTATTTATGTGACTTTAAGTCTAATCGCCTCGTTTCTATAGTCAGGTTTGTAATTGCGAAGAACACTTTATGAATGAACAAGAACAAAATTTAAAAAAATTATTAGAAAATGGGGCTCCACCAGAGCCTAAACAGCCTTCTTTAAATAATGTAATAAAGCGTGCGCAACATATAAACAATGTTAAGGATATTGGAGGCTTATTTGTAAGTTGGTTTTGGGTGCTGTTACTTGGTTTAGGCTCAAATGCTTACACTCATTACCATAAAATAAATCGCAATAAACAATCAAAACCAATCCATAAAAAGGAACTAACCAAATGAATGTAACCTCTTGGTTTTCTGCTTTTACTGAGGCACTTAGTCAATTTTTATTACAGGTCGTTAATTACCTACCTCATATTTTAGCCACTTTGTTAATTGTTTTAGTTGGCTGGTTGCTTTCTAAATTATTAACTCAATGGTTAGCTAAACTACTGGCTAGAATCGGCTTTAATAAAGTAAGTGAGGGCATCGGCTTAAATAATTTATTGCAAAAAGTGGGTTTTCAACAAACTCCTTCAGAATTATGTGGCAGTTTAATTCATATCTTTATCATTTTAGGTATTCTTGTTGCTGCAGCATCTAGCTTAGGTTTTGATTCAATAAGTAATGTGTTCGATGCATTTATTTTATATGTGCCTAAAGTGGTTGGAGCGCTCATTATTACCTTATTAGGTTTGTTCATTGCTAATACAGTCAAAAGCCAATTAACCAAGACGTTAGATAATTTAGGCGTCGAATATAGCACTACAGCAGCACGTCTGGCTCAGGTCGTTATTTTATTTGTGACATTTTCACTTGCGGTCTCCCAGCTGCAAATTGAAACCGGATTATTAAATACAGTTTTCGCTGTTGTACTTGGCTGTGTAGGGTTAGCTATTGCATTAGCACTCGGTTTTGGGAGTAAAGATATTGCGAGCAACATGGTTTCCGGTATCTACGCTCGTGAGCAGCTATTACCAGGTGATGAAATAGAAATAGATGGTTTCACGGGTAACATAGTCGCCATTACAAATGTCACCACCATAATAGAAAATAAAAAAGGTCAACGTTTATCTGTGCCTAATAGTAGTTTAATTAATGGCCAATATAAATATAAGCCTTTAGCTTAATTCAAGCCTAAATTCATCATATAGAGCATTGACTGATGTCTTTTAACAGGCGAGGTGTGCCTGCTGCTTCGTTGAATCTATCAAAATTAGATGATGCAGAGTTAGTCAGGATCGCACAATTACAGCTCCCTTATGTAACGAGTGCGTATGAAGAGCTGTTTAACCGTTATTTCAAACAGGTTTACCACGTCTGCTACCGCTACTTAAACTCGGTTGAAGAAGCGGAGGAATGCGCCAATGATACAATGCTTAAAGTGTTTAATAATTTAAAACGTTATGAGGAAAGGGCAAATTTCAAGACTTGGCTATTTCGCATTGCACATAACTTATGTATGAGTTTGTTACGGAAAAAACAGCTAGATCAAGTCAGCATTGATGAAGCTATGGAGATAGAATCATCACCAATAGCGGAACATGGGGCGCATTCATCTTCAATTGAATTGTTATTAAATCAACTTAGTATAGATGATAGATCTATCATTATTTTTAGAGTAATTAGCGAATTAGAGTTTCAACAAATTTCTGATATTACTGGCTTAAAATTAAGTACCGTAAAAATGCGATGTAAGCGAGCATTGGAAAAACTTAATTTGATTTCAGAACAAAAAAATTAATTTAAAATATCGAACATACTTTGTGACTTTTTATAGATTCTCTTCGTTTAGGTTTGTATTAACTTAATTAATAAAGAGAATTCTATGAAAATTGCAGTCTTATCCCGTAACCCTAAGTTATATTCTACTCGTCGTTTAGTTGAAGCCGGACAAGCAAGGGGCCACGAAGTAGATGTTATTGATACACTTCACTGCTACATGGATATAACAAGTAACAATCCTGCGGTTCGCTTTAAAGGCGAACCATTGCCAAAATACGATGCAATTATCCCGCGTATAGGCGCCTCTGTGACGTTTTATGGTACTTCAGTTGTACGCCAATTTGAAATGATGGGTAGCTTCAGTGTCAATGAATCTGTTGCGATTAGCCGCTCACGTGACAAATTACGCTCAATGCAGTTACTTTCTCGTAAAGGTATCGGTTTGCCTCGTACAGGTTTTGCTCATAGCCCTGATAACATTAAAGACTTAATTAAGAACGTTGGTGGTGCCCCAGTTGTTATTAAATTACTTGAGGGTACTCAAGGAATCGGGGTGGTATTAGCTGAAACCAATAAAACGGCTGAAAGCATAATTGAAGCATTCATGGGGGTAAAAGCTAATATTCTAGTCCAAGAATTTATCAAAGAAGCAGATGGCGCTGATATCCGGTGCTTTGTTGTTGGAGATAAGGTTGTTGCGGCCATGAAACGCCAAGGTCAAGAAGGTGAATTCCGTTCTAACTTACATCGTGGTGGTACGGCGCAATTGATTAGATTAACTCGAGATGAACGTGCAACTGCAGTTGCAGCAGCTAAAGCTATGGGCCTAAATGTATGCGGTGTTGACTTATTGAGATCTAACCGTGGACCTGTGGTTATGGAAGTAAACTCATCTCCAGGTTTAGAAGGAATTGAGGTTGCAACAGATAAAGATGTTGCAGGCTTAATTTTTGAATTTATTGAAAATAAAGCTAATTTAGCGAGTACTCGTACTAAAGGTAAGGGTTAATACCATGGCTGACATCCTGCAAATTGGCGAACATAAGATAGGAATAGGCCAACGAGTAAAGCTTGAACTGCCGGTGGCTAGTTTATATTCAGATATTGATGTAACTATGCCGGTGGAAGTTATACGAGCACGTAAGCCTGGACCGACTTTATTTATTAGTGCAGCTATACATGGGGACGAACTCAATGGTATCGAGATCGTACGCCGCTTATTGTTACAAAAATCGTTTAAATTAAGCAAAGGAACACTTATCGCAGTTCCTGTTGTAAACGTCCACGGGCTTTTAAACCAAAGTCGATATTTACCAGATAGGCGAGATTTGAATCGTAGCTTTCCTGGGTCTGCGAAGGGGTCATTAGCAGGACGTTTAGCTCATTTATTTTTAAATGAAATAGTACACAAGTGCGATTATGGAATCGACTTACATACTGGAGCCATTCATCGTAGTAATTATCCGCAAGTTAGAGCTAATTTAGCGGATGAAGAGACTCAGATGCTAGCTCGCGCTTTTGGCGTTCCTGTATTACTTAATTCAGATTTACGAGATGGTTCGTTGCGTCAAATCGCGGCAGAAGAAGGCACTAAAATTCTGTTATACGAGGCTGGGCAAGCTTTGCGGTTTGATGAGTTATCAATTCGAGCTGGAATTAAAGGAATTATGAATGTAATGGTTCAACTTGGCATGTTACCACCTCGAAAAAGGTCTAAAACAGACAGAATAGAACCTTTTGTTGCTTACTCAAGCAGTTGGGTCAGAGCCAGTACCAGTGGAATGGTTCGTGATCTAAAAAAATTAGGGCAGCGCGTTAAAAAAGGAGAGGTCCTCGCTGAAATTTGTAGTCCAAATGGTAGTTTTATCGAGCCTATAGTCGCGACAAGAAGCGGCATTATTATAGGTAAGCAAAATATCCCATTGGTACAAGAAGGCTCCGCTATGTATCACGTTGCAAACTTTGAGCAAGTTGGTGACGTGGTGGAACACATTGAGCAATTGAACGATGCGTTTCAAAGCGAAGGTGAAATGTTAGATATTGAATAGGGGATAAACATGAAATTATTAAGAATTATATTTACTAGTTTTGTTTTATTTACTAGCAACCCAGTCCATTCGTTTGTTATTGAACTTAATGAAATTCAAATCAACAGCTTAATGTCGGTTTATTTTCCGCTTGCCTTTAATTATGAGCAAGCAGAGATACAATTGACGAACGCGAATGTAACTGTAAAAGGTGAAAACAAACGTCTACAAGTGACCGCACATTTTAAAATACAGCAAAGTGCTGATTTTATGATAGGCACAGTCACTGTCGATGGCCAAGTCGCTTATGATAAAGCCTTACATAAGCTACAAATTATAGAGCCAAAATTAATCAATGCGGATATTACAGAGTCTAGTTTTAAGCGTAATGATATTAACGATTGGCTGCAAAAAGCCTTTCATCACTCGTTACCTATTATTGTTCTGTTAGACTTTAAACAGCTCAATTTCAGAGGCTTAGCACTACAACCAGTTAGAGTCGAAGTACTAACGAAAAGTGTCTTAATTGAAATCTAGATCTTAAAAGCTCAGGATGAACTCCTGAGCTTATCGGTTCTGATATTAGCTCAAATTTAAATTAGTTTGCAGTAAAGACAGCTTCTATACTGACATCAGCAGAAGCATTGCTAACAGTATAGTTTGCTAGAGCACCTTTAGATTCTCCATTTACTAGGATATCTGATAATTTATAGCCAGTATCCGCTTTAAAGGTAAAGGTTTGCGATTTGCCCTCTAATATTTCCATACTGCCTTCTAGTGGTTTAATAGAGCCATTATCAGAACTAGTTAAAGAAATAGTATGCAGTTGTGTTGAACAACCATGATAAACAATGTTTTCGGTTGTTGCTGAATCTACACTGTTATAGCTATCTTGGTTTGAATTATCTAAGCACTTACCGTCGATCGTGACGTTGTTAAAACTGACATCAGATATTTTATACATATCGCCATTATCTAGTATTGTGCCTTCAATTAAACCTTTAGATGCCTTGGGTGTTTGTTGGTATCCACTGCCATCAAAAATAACCTGCTTACCAGTTACTGTGATATTTTCAAAATGAACACCTTGAACTTTACCTACGGTCGTGCGATTGGCGTGTTGATTATCAATTTTTAATTCGGCTTTATTTAACTGACTAGAGTTATTATGCAAATTAACTAAAGCTGGAATATTACCGTCAATATGTAAATTACGAATTAAGACATTGGTACCAGACATATCAAAGTCGATTTGTGACATAACAATACCATTGTTATTGCCTAATCCTCGCCACTCTGGATAAATAATATAGTTATTAATAAAAACGGAATTTTCAGTGTCATAACCACCATTCCAACCCAAAGTCACAATAGAGCCATTGCTGCCTTGCCACATGACAGTATCCGTAACGATAAGTGACTTGTTATAGAAAACGTCGTCAACGGCTTTAAAGAAACTTTTATCTATTATGTTTGGTTTGTTACCCCAAGGACGAGCGCCATCGTTATTAGCATGCCAACCCCACAGTTTAAAATGTCGGTAGGTGCTTTCATTACCTAAATTCACACCGTGACCAGCAGAATCACAAACTGCAACGCCTTCAATAATATTTCTATCACCACTTAAGCCGATAAGTGAAGCGCCTTCCTTGTATGAGTCTACGCCTAGTACACCACCATTAGTATCTAGTTTCTTTGCCCATTTAAAATCACGCCCAGAAAGGACACCACGACCGAATATTTTTACATCATTTACACTTGTGTATATACGCCCATGCACATAAGCGCCACCAGCAAAATAGACTTGTTGGCCATCAGATAAAACAGGTCCCATATTACTTACTGTTTCGGTTTTCCAGACGTTAGAATCAGACAAGTCTGGGTTGGTATCTTTGAATAAACGACCGAGATCATGATAGCCAGGTGGGAAGTAAATAGTATCCGCAGCTGTCATTTCAGCTTTAGTTGAAGTTTCAGAATAAACATGCACGCCTGCGTCATTCATATCTGGTATATCTTTTTCTTCAGGATCAGCAAAGAGCATAAAAGCGTGTCTGACAACCCCATCACTGGTTTGTTTATTGTCATCCGTTTTAAAATTAACGGCGACATATTTTTGTTCATCCATAGTGAAAGTGACTGACATACCATCAGCTGAAACGTTTGGAGTAATACCATAAGGTGATGGGACTATTTCAACATCTTGCGTGCCTGTTCCCCACAGCTTAGTAACCGTTACGTCGATAGGATCACAGAAACTAGAAGAAAAAGATGCCCTGTTAAATGTACGAATTTCCTCGGGCGTTATCGCTTTAAATTCTGAAACCCAAGAATCCGCTATTTCAATATCTTTAGAGATAGACTTAATGACTTGAGCAGGAATTGTTTTTCCGTTTTGGCTAAAGCTAACAGAGTACCTGTCAGATAGAAATGCTTCACTAGGTGCTGTCGGCCAGTCGTAAGTTTCGATACAAGTTGCTTTACCCGAGATTTCAATCTCACGAATACCCGCATCTATATCCATTAATACTTTGTCATCGGTTAACTTTATCATGGCGGTTAAGCCTGCGCCCGAAGCCGCTTTTGATTCAACATCACTATCAATTGAATCATCCGCGCCTTGATTCGCAGTAACAAACTCTTTAGTTGCGGTTGGTGCAGCAAATTGAACTTGATAGCTACCTGCTGCTATTTTTTCAAATTGATATTCACCTTGGCTATTCGATTGCGTTTGTTTTTCGATTTGGCCATTAGCATTGAGTAGCCAGATGTTGGCGTTTGCCACCCCAGGCTCTTGATCATCTAGGTTGTTTTTATTGTTATCGTTAAAGTATCTACCTGAAATTCCAGCAAAGACAGATGAGACAACTTCCGATTTTGATAACTTGATTAAATCAGTTTCACCTTGATTGTTGTTATTGGCTGTAACCACGTCACTATCTATAGTGTCGTTACCAATATTGGCCGAGACAAACGCATGATCAGAAATCGGAGCTGAAAACCTGACTTTATAGCTAGCGGCTTCAAGACGAGTAAAAGAAAATGTACCGTCTGAACTTGTTTTTGTCTGCTGAATGACTTGGTCAGAAGCATTTAATAGCCATACATCGGCTAAAGCTAGCCCAGATTCTACATCAAACTGATTATTGTTGTTTTCATCTATAAAGTAGCGCCCAGAAATAGACGCATTTGGGCTATTATCAATAGGTTCCGGTTGGCTATCTGAACCGCCGCCTCCGCCGCAACCAATTAAAGTACCTGCTAAGATCAAGCTAGAATACTTTACTGCAAAAAAATATTTTTCATTCTGTTTCCTATAATGCTTACTATGCGAATAATTTAAATATTTGAGCACCGTGAGGCGCGACATTAGTCGTGAATAAAGAATCAAACTTACCTAGATTACGTTTTTGCCATAAATCTCGAATGTTGGCGCCTTTGCCGAATGCAAACTGGGCTGGCGAAAATGAAATAGCTTGCTCATTGTCTGCTAGGTTAAATACGGCGACGAACTTTGCGCTTGATTGAGAATCTTCAGCAACCCAGATGATCTGCTCGTTTTGACGGCTAAATTGTTTCGGCTTTTGTCCAAACTGATTAACGTATAAAATTTCGTTATTGCTCAGGAGTGACTTTACGAACTCTGAGTTTTCGGGCATATGCCCACCCATCATTAATGGCGATCTGAATATGCTCCATAGTGTCATATGTGTATATTGCTCGGCCTCATTAAAATTGCTTATCCTAGGTATGCCTACCGGGCCGCGTTTTGCTAATGAACCTAATGCCAGCATATCTGCATCTGGGCCATAGCCTGTGCCCACTTCGTCTTGCCATTGAAAACACCAATCAAACTGCTTTTTCAGCTTTCCCCAATCATCCCAAAAGTCAGATGAAATACGCCATAGGTTGGCTGTTTGCTTTAGGTGCTCACGATCTTTATGCTTTAAAAACAGTGATAAACTCAAAACAATAGGTTTACCATTGTTATCAATTGCGTTACGCATAGCTTCGGCTTCTGTTTTACGATACGGACGTTTGGGGTTACCACTGTCTAGGTCATCCATTTTGATGTAATCCACATTCCATTCGTTGTATAGCTCAACAATAGAATCGTAGTATTCTTGTGCGCCAGGCTTTGACATATCAATGGCATACATGCTGTTTAACCAGCCGCATTGCATTTCTTCTCTAGTATCCGCAATCATAGAGGCATCTATACCCGGAGCGCCTTTAATTGGCGTTTTTGCCCAAACAGCTTGACGAGGTACACCGCGCATTACATGAATACCAAATTTTAACCCTAGGCTATGTATATAATCTGCTAATTCTTTAAAGCCATTACCTCGGGCTGCACTTGGAAATTTTTCAATAGCGGGCAGTAAACGGCCGTATTCATCCATGCCAAACCATGGCACAGGTGCATCATCTTTTTTTAATCTAAATTGAGGGGGATTACTTTGAATAGATCCTGGTGGGTGCGGGTAATACCAACAGTAATCGACGACTATGTACTCCCAGCCATATTTTTTCAGGTGCTTAGCCATGTAATCCGCATTGGCTCTTATTTCTGCTTCTTTGACAGCGGCACCAAAACAGTTGTAAGAATTCCAACCAAGTGGAGGGCGTTTCGCCCAGTCATGAAAATTGTCAGAATGAGGCTCATTACTTGATTGGTCATAGATTAAAGGCGTAGAGGCAGCAGCTAGATTATTTTTTGTCGTGCTACAACCAGCGAGTGCGGCACCTGCTGTACCAGCCACAACACCTGTCATAAACTCACGTCTGTTCATTTCAAACTCCACTTTGATTCATTAAATAATGAAGCGAGTCTATAACAATAAATAAACAAAATCGTTCATTTGTAATATATGTAACACTTTTTTACATTTTGACTCTGATTGGAACTAATTCATAATGCAGTGCTCATATTTCAAACGCTTTATTAATCCAATTTCTGGTTTTTTAGAGCAGCAAATACTTATGAATTTTTTATATTTAGGACTCAGGTATGTTGGTTAGTAAATGGATGACGGGGCTGGTTTTATGTTTCAGCTGGATAGTTTTAGCTGGCTGTAATCAAGACGATGCTGCAGAAAATAGAAGTGAAAATGTTACAGAGCAAGCAAACCAAAGGCTGAACCAAGCTCAAATACACACTAAGCCTGATGTTTTACCAGAAGCGGTAGAGCTAAAACAACCTATTGTTAACTCGAAAACCAGCGCTAAAACGAGTGTGTTAGATTCGACTAGTTATCAAAAATGGCAAAGCTATTTATTATCACTACCCAAATACTGGGTTTCTGCTTATCAGCCTATAATCATACAATTTAGCCAAAACGTTTCTGCTGAACATGAGTTAAACCAGCCTATTGAAGGCCTGATATCTGCAGAGCCTCAAATTGATTTTATCACTCGATTTGACAGTCAAAACCAAATCTCGATTGAATTATTAGAGCCAATGCAGCGAAACACTGAATATACCTTTTGGCTATCGAGTAAGCCTTTAGCAAACATACCGAGTAATTTGCCCGAGTTACCAGTTCGAGTGACAGCAATGGCGCAAGATTTCAGCATAAAGCTAGATGGCTTAATGATAGAGGAATACGATAACAACTATATTTCAGGTGAGATAGTTACAGATGATGCTGAACTAGACGACAATATAGAAGATATACTGACTGCCAAGTTAGCCGATAAATCACTGGCGATTCAATGGCAGCATACATCTGCGACAGAGCATAAATTTAAAATTGAGAATATAGAACGTAAATCTGTCCCTTATCAAATCGAACTTGCTTGGTCGGGCAAGGCGATAACAGTTGATAAGTTTGGCTCTGAGATTATAGACATTCCTAGCTTGGATGAATTTGTTGTAACTGCCAGTTCAGTTCAGCAAGTTGATGGTCAATATATTTCAGTTTTGTTCTCAAAAGCCTTAGCTAACAAACAATCGGTTAAAGGTTTAGTTTTAGTTAACGGCCGGGCGCCAAGAAGAGTGCTGATTAAAGGCAATAGCTTAAAAGTTTTCCCATCAGATACCTTAAGCGGAGAAGTTGAACTAACCGTGTTGGCGGGCATAAAGAGTAATAAAGGCCAAGCTTTAACCCAAGCATTCGACAGTAAATTAACTCTGTTGAACACTAAACCAGGTGTACGTTTTGTCGGTAAACACAATATATTGGCTCGCTCAGGGAAAAAAACGGTCAGTATCAGCGCAGCTAATGTCGATTCAATACAAATTAAAGCCTATCAGGTTCAGACACAAAACTTACCCCAATTTATACAACATAATCCATTGTCGAGTAATCGAATAGATAAAAAAACTAGCCAGGTACTGTGGCAAAAAACCTATGTTTTACCAGAGGTTGCTAAAGACCAATGGCGAAATTATGAATTAGATTTAACCGAGTTAATGCCGCAAACCTCTTCAGATTTACTCGCACTAGAGCTGAGTATAGATCAAAGTAATAGCATTTTAGATTGCGGCGAAGCTAGGCCTTTGCACGATAACCAATTGGAGCAAGCTAGCTGGGCGGTTGATCAAATTAAAACAGAACCTTCTTGGGTAAGGCGTTATTACCGGTCTCAAGGTTATGGCTCATGGCGTGATAGGAATAATCCATGTAAAACACGTTATTACAATTACTATAATAATCCAACCAAGGCGGTTAAATACTTCTCAAGCTCAAATTTAGGCTTAATTGCTAAAATGGCAATGAAGCATCAGCTTCATGTTGTGGTTAATCAGCTAGATACAGCAAAGCCAGCTAAAAATGTAGATGTGGCTGTTTATAATTATCAACATCAATTGCTTACATCAGCAAAAACCGATGAATTCGGTATGGTGCATTTAAACCCAGCGACTGCCCCTTATTACATTATTGCTCGACAAGGGGCTGATATCAGCTTTTTACGCTTAAGCCGAAATGCAGCACTGTCGACCAATGTATTTGATACAAGTGGTGAGCTCAATACTAATGGTATTAAAGGCTATTTTTATGCAGAACGTGCAATTTGGCGACCGGGAGATGATATATATCTAACTTTCATTATGTTAGATAAAAGCAAAAGCTTACCTGAAAATTATCCACTTTCGCTCGACTTCTTTGATCCTAAAGGCGCTAAGGTTTCAGTAACAACCCAATCCGAACCTGTAAATGGATTTTATCGATTTAATTTAAAAACCACAGAGCAAGCGATAACAGGGAATTGGAAAGCTATTATTAAACTGGGACAAACCTATTTTTCAAAAACTATCCCAGTAGAAACGATAACGCCTAATCGTCTTAAAATGGCGCTGGAAATATCGGGTCAGCAAGCAAATCAGCCCCTCACTTTTGATCAACCCCCATATTCAGTAAATTTAACCGCTCAGTGGCTACATGGTGCAATTGCAAAGGCGCTAAAAGCAGATGTCAGTGTTAGTGCTATACCGACTAAAACACAATTTAAAACCTATAATCAGTTTGTTTTTGATGATCCTAGCAGACAGTTGCAATCTAAAAGTCAGCTGATTTTTGAAGGTAAATTAGATGATAAAGGCCAAGCCAATTTTAAATACCAACCTATTTTTGCGTCGTCACCTGGGCAAGTAAAACTTAATTTTACGACTCGGGTATTTGAACAAGGCGGTCAATTTAGCACTCAGTATTCGCATCTAAATTTTATGCCGTATCAAAAACTGGCTGGGCTTAATGTGCCTAAAGGCAGCGGTTGGAACGACTCTATATCAAAAGACGAAGATCATAATATTCAGTTCGTTACTCTTGATGGCAAAGGGCTTGCTGAGCCAAATCAAAATTTAGAGTTAACCTTACATAAACTAAGTTGGCGCTGGTGGTGGGACTACTCTCGCGATAATTTAGGTGCTTACTTAAATAGTGCTCATGCGGATTTGCAACTGAGAAAGAAATTAAAAACTAACGACCAAGGCTTAGCTAACTGGCAGCTCAAAGGAAATGAATATGATTGGGGACGTTATTTAATTCGTGTTTGTCATCAAGCTAGCCAACATTGCTCAGGCAAAATTGTTTATCTAGGTTGGAGCTATCAAGATAGCAAAAATCCATCAGCAGAAACTCAGTTAATGCTGACTCTGGATAAAGCTGAATACCAAGTTGGAGATACGGCTTACTTAACAATACCGCAAAGTTTACCAAGCGCGACTAAAGCGCAATATTTACTCTCGTTAGAAAACGGCAGCGAAGTTATTTCGCTTTCTTGGGTGAGCGAACAAATCAGTGGCAATCGTTTAGCTATTCCTATCACAGCAGAAATGGCACCTAATGTTTATGCTCACATTAGCTTGATTCAAGCGGTTGAAAGTAAAACGAATGATGCACCCGTGCGCTTGTATGGTGTTGTACCTATCCTAGTTAATAACCCTAACAATCAATTACACCCAGTGATTAATGCGGCGAAGAAAGTGCGGCCTAAATCAAAATTTGATGTGCAAGTGAGCGAGCAGTCAGGCCAAGCAATGACTTACACACTCGCGGTTGTGGACGAAGGTTTACTCGGTATTACGAATTTTAAAACGCCTAACCCAAGCCATGCTTTTTATCAAAAAGAGGCTCTAGGTGTACTCACTTGGGATATGTATGATTTGTTGGCCAAGAATAACAATCATTCAATATCTGGGTTAATTTCCTTAGGAGGAAGTGATGAGGCTAAAAAAGACGCAGAGCTAGCTAACCAAAGGCGATTTCCGCCTGTGGTTAAATTTTTAGGTCCATTTGAGCTGGCTGCAGGAAAGGTTCAAAACCATCAAATTCAACTCGAAGAATATTTGGGCGAAGTGAGACTGATGCTAGTTGCTGCCAATATATCAAAACCTAATGCAGCGGCTTTTGGTGCGGCAGAGAAAAGTGTCGTGGTGAGCCAGCCATTAGGCGTACTTAGTACGGCACCTAGAGTGGTAGCCCCAAATGAAACTTTCAGTTTGCCGGTTAATATTTTTGTTAGTGATCATAAATTAGGTCCGGTTAAAGTCGCGGTTAAAACGAATGAGTTATTAGCAGCAGAAGTTGACAGTGCAGAACTGAGCTTTGATCTGGTTGAAGGTGAAAGGGGAGATGAAATTGTCGAACTAAAGTTAAAGAGTTTAAATCAAGTTGGCCAAGCTAAAATTACTGTAACAGCCACCAGCGCGAATCAGGTTGCCAGCCAAACAATTTATCTTCAAGTGCGCTCAGTGAATAGTCCTCAAAGCATTTCTCAAGTTAAGTTGGTTAAACCCGGCGAAACCGCGAGTTTGAATTTAACCCCAAATGGTTTAGTGAATACTAACCAAACTCAATTTAACGTGAGCCGTTTCCCTGCGATTAACCTTGCTGAACAGCTAGACTACTTAATTAAGTATCCGCATGGTTGTTTAGAACAAACTAGCTCAAAGTTATTTGCCCAGCTGTATTTGAATCGTTTCACTCAGTTGAGTGATTGGCAGCAAGCCGAGGTCGAAGATAATATTAAAATCGGTATAGATAAGCTTAAACAATTTCAGTTAAGTTCTGGGGCCTTTAGTTATTGGCAAGGGGGCAATTATGCCAACCTTTGGGCGAATAGCTACGCTGGACATTTTTTATTAGAAGCTAAAAAACTGGGTTACTTTGTACCAGCTGAACTCGTTTCTAGTTGGCTCGCAGAGCAACAAAGATATGTTGAAAAAAGATTTAGAAATCAAGCTAATAATAGTTCGATTGCCTACGCAATTTATACCCTAGCTTTGGCTGATAAACCAAACTTTAATGCTATGAACCGGCTCAAAGCCAAGTTAGAAGTTAACTTGAACTCAAATAACCAAGAGCAGCAAACCCAACATCAGCAGCAAGATCTAAAACTTTCAGCTTGGTTACTTGCTATGAGTTATGCTGAAGCAGGAGCGATAGATGCAGCTCAGCAAGTATTTAGCTTCACCGACAAGCAAGTAGAAGCTTACCCATATTCAGGTTATAACTATGGCTCCAAAACCCGAGATTTAGCGATAAGATTGATGACGGAAAGCGCGATACAAGATCGCGCAGCAAGCTGGGAAAGTGCAACTCAGTTAAGCCAAAGCTTATCGAGTCAAGATTACCTTTCAACTCAATCCAGAGCTTGGAGTTTAGTTGCATTAGCTGCAGCATTTAATTATGAAAAATCCGATAGCCAATTTAGCTACAGGCTGAATCAAGCAGCTGAACACCAGGTGAATACTCAAGATGCGATTTATCAGTTGCCAATTGCTAGCCAAGTCGATCCTAAGCTAAACAAAGCAAGCGAGGTGGCGATCCATTTCACAAATCAGAGTGACGTAAATTTATACACAGAATTAACTAATATCGGTATTCCTGAAAGTGGTGATGAGATTGCAGGGGAATCAAAACTAAGTTTATCTGTGGTATTTACTGACCTAGACGATAACCCAATCAGTGTTGATAAAATTAAACAGGGAACAGATTTTAAAGCGATAACTGAGATCCGCGCTTTAGATAAGTCGGCTAGGTTAGAAAATTTAGCATTAACCATGACTTTGCCTAGCGGTTGGCAGTTAAAGAACAGCCGACTTTCGGGAGCCAAAATTGCTAAAGGGTTAGATTACCAAGATATACGAGATGATCAGTTATTGAGTTATTTTAGTTTAGGTAAATACTTAAGTTATCAAGATATTAATCAAACATCTGTCAGGATAGAAACTGAGTTTAACGCGTCGTTTAAAGGTGAGTTTTATTTACCTGGTTGGCATGTAAAAGGCATGTACGATCATAATGTTTGGGCAAGATTAAAAGGTAAATGGATTCAGGTCGTTTCAGAGCCTTAAGTTATGTTTACAAGTAAAAATATACGCCAAACTCTACTCCGGCTGATGCGAATATTTGCGATTTGCTTGTGCTTACTGAGTTTGGGCTTGTTTGGCTATATTAATACGCCTGTCGACGCTACATTATTTAAGCAGCCCTATAGTTGGGTATTATTCGCCGAAGATAAAAGCTTGTTAGCCGCCAGCATAGCTGAAGATGAGCAGTGGCGTTTTCCAGCCAGTGAAGCACTGCCAGAAAAATATGTTGAAGCCTTACTTACCTTTGAAGATAAAAGGTTTTATCAGCATATAGGAATTGATTTTTTGGCACTTGCCAGAGCCATCAAGCTTAACCTTAATCAAGGTAGAATCGTCTCAGGCGCTAGCACAATTAGCATGCAGCTGGCGCGGTTATTAAAAAAACATAACGAACGCAGCTTTTCCGCCAAATTGAGCGAGGTTTTACTCGCACTTAAACTTGAATATCAACTGAGCAAAGAGCAGATTCTAATTGAGTACACAGCGCGTGCACCATACGGCGGTAATATTTTGGGAATTAGCGCTGCAAGCTGGCGTTATTTTAATCATGGTTTAGCTGAGTTAAGCTGGGCAGAAGCGGCCATGTTAGCGGTTTTACCCAATAACCCAGCTATGATTCACTTAGCAAAAAATCGAACTCAACTTAAACAAAAGCGCGATAAGCTGCTGGATAACCTAGCTCAACGCGGTTTTATTTCTGAGCTTGATTTAAAGCTCGCTAAGTTAGAAGCTTTACCTAGTCGACCTAAACCCATACCCCAGCATGCAAGTCATTTACTAACTAGCCTAAAACAAAAGTATCCGCAGCAACACTTGTTCCATTCTCATATTCATTTTCAAACCCAGCTAGCCATTAACCAGCTATTGTCTGGTGCAAGCTTGGGGCTGTCGCATGATAACATTCATAATTTGTCGGCAGTCGTAATAGATAATGCTAATCAGCAAGTACTTGCTTACATAGGAAATCAAACGCTAAGTGAAAATGTTAATTATGCGAAAAGTCTAGATATAGCGCAAAGGCCCAGATCGTCAGGTAGCTTATTAAAGCCTTTTTTGTTTGCTATGGCTTTTCAGCAAGGCATGATTTTACCCAGTAGTTTGCTGCCAGACATTCCAAGTTATTACCAAGGTTATCAGCCAAAAAATTATGATAGAGAATATCGAGGTTTGGTTTCAGCAGAGCAAGCGCTGATACAGTCGCTTAATGTACCAGCTGTTAATTTACTGGCAGATTATGGCGTGCCCTTTTTTTATCAGAACTTACAAGACATAGGCTTAAGTACACTTTGGCGTCAACCAGATGAATATGGATTGTCTTTGATTTTGGGTGGCGCAGAAACGAACCTAGTTGAAATGACGCAAGCGTATTCGCGTTTAATGTTAAGTGCCCAAGGCCAGTTAGAAAGTCAGCTAATGCCAAGTTATTTGGTCAATCAAGTTTCACAAGTAAAACCTTTCCCAATAAATCAAGCTGCAGCTTGGTTAACCTTAGAGGTACTAACTGGATTAAATAGACCTGGTATTAATAGTTTATGGAAAAGTTTTGCTAGCCAGCAAAAAATTGCGTGGAAAACAGGCACAAGTTATGGCTGGCACGACGCTTGGGCAGTTGGTACTAATGGCCGTTATACAGTTGGCGTTTGGGCTGGTAATGCTAATGGCGAAGAAGCAAGAAAGCTCTCAGGCAGCTTAACCTCAGCCCCGCTTATGTTGGATATTTTTAATATATTGCCTAAAGGCACTTGGCCAGAAAAACCGCTAAGGCAGCTAAAAAGCTATCAGGTTTGTCAGGCGGATGGTTATCTCGCTGCGGGTGGCTGCAAAACCACAACAGCTTTAGCGCCGATTGAAGCTGAATTTACTCAACTTTCGCCTTATCACAAGCAAGTCAATTTGGATCCTGTATCTTTAAAGCGTGTTCATGGGTTGTGCTTTAGCCCAGCTAAAATGTGGCAAAAAAGCTACTTAATTTTACCAGCTGTAACGGCTTATTATTATCGGCAAACTAACCCGAATTGGCGCACGCCACCAGAGTGGCGAACTGACTGTACGAAACAGGCTGTTGACGCAATGGAGCAATTGAACTTTGCGTTTGAATATCCACCCAAAGGAGCCAAAATTAAACTACCAGTTGAGTTAGATGGAAAGCTAGGCCGACTGGTAGCCAAAGCGCATCACATTAATCAAAATGAAGTGCTCTATTGGCATTTAGACAATGAATTTATTGGCACTAGCCAGCACATACACGATCAAGAAATAGCGGTTAATTCAGGCTGGCACCTACTCACGATAACAAATCAACAAGGCGAAAAAATAGAGCGTTGGTTTAAAGTTATCTAACCACACATAATTGGTTTAAAAATAGCGTACAGTGATCGGATAAAAAGCTTGAGTATCCGGTAATTTAGGTCATATTATGCTAAATCCTTAAAGGGACATTTTCCATTTTCTTGAGCAGGTATATATGAGCTTAAATGATCTTCACCTTAGTTTAATTAACTTACAGCCAGAGCATTACCCACAAGTACAAAAATTGATGGATCTGGTTTACGCCGATATTGGCGGCGCTTGGCCAGAAAAAACAATTAGCCAGATGATTAAAGATTTTCCTGAAGGTCAGCTCGGTTTAATGGATGATGACAAATTGGTTGGTATTGCCTTATCTGTTCGAGTTGATTATCTAAAATTTAGTAACCCGCATACCTATGATGACTTAATTGGCCCACAAAGCATCATTTTAAATAACGATAAAGGTGACGCGGTTTATGGTTTAGATATGCTGATTCACCCAAAATATAGAGGGTTTAGATTAGGCCGACGCTTATATGATGCGCGTAAAGAGTTGTGTCGCCAATATAATTTAAAAGCAATACTCGCGGGTGGTCGAATCACTGAATATCACAAACATAGTGATACGGTATCGCCTTCTGAATATATTAATAAAGTAGGGCGAAAAGAAATTTACGATCCTATTTTAAGCTTTCAGTTGTCGAATGATTTTCAAGTAAAAAGACTTTTAAAGCAGTATTTGCCCGAAGACGAAAAATCAGCAGGCTACGCTACCTTACTAGAGTGGAACAATATTTTGTATGAGCCAGATGCTTTAGTGGTTGATACGCGTCCAACACAGGTTCGCTTAGGGGTTGTTCAGTGGCAAATGCGAGAAGTGAAAAGCGTTGAAGAATTAATGCAACAGGTCGAATTTTTTGTTGATGCTTTATCCGAATATGAAAGTGACTTTGCGTTATTTCCTGAGTTTTTTAATGCACCTTTAATGGGACTTTCACCGGATAAATCACGCACAGGATCTATTCGTTTTTTAGCTAGTTTCACCGAAGAGTTTTGCACTCAAATGTCTGGTATGGCAGTGAGTTATAACATCAATATTATTACCGGCTCAATGCCGTTAGTTGAGGACGAGCGCTTATATAATGTCAGCTACTTATGTCGGAGAGACGGTACGGTAGAAGAGCAAAGAAAACTGCATATAACCCCGCATGAAAAATGGGACTGGGTGATTGAAGGCGGTAATCAACTGAAGGTGTTTGATACAGATGCTGGTAAAATTGGCATACTGATTTGTTATGACGTTGAATTTCCAGAGTTAGGTAGATTACTTGCCGAGCAAGGGTTAGAAATTTTATTTGTACCGTTTTGGGTTGATACCAAAAATGCTTACCTAAGAGTTAGACACTGTGCTCAGGCTAGGGCGATTGAAAATGAATGTTATGTAGCGATTGCAGGCAGTGTTGGTAATTTACCTAGTGTTGATAGTTTAGATGTGCAATACGCGCAATCGGCCGTATTTACGCCTTCTGATTTCTCATTTCCACACGATGCAGTGTTATCAGAAACAACACCAAATACAGAAATGCTGATGTTTGCGAATGTGAATTTAGAAGCGTTAAAAATATTAAAAGCGGAAGGGGCGGTTACTAACTCGAAAGATAAGAGGCGAGATTTGTATCAAACCGTTTGGCTAAATCAAGATAAACCTCAAGACAAAGCAGATTAATATCTGCTTTACACAGCTAAACTACAAAGCAAAAAGGCGCTAAATAGCGCCTTTTAAATCTATTAAACTTTAACTCGGCCTAATCTTAAAAATAATACTTAGCCGCTAGCATCCAAACCATAGGATCAATTTCAACTGCTACTGCTTGCGCTGTCGTACCATTTACTTTTACTTCAGCATCCGTATCTATATCCATAAAGCTAACCATGGCATGTAAACCCCAGTTATCATTTAGTTTATAGTTAGCACCAAATTGCATTGCAATGCCAAACGAATCATCTAGGTCCAATTCAACTTTATCACTTGCTGTGGCTACGTTTAAAGCCTGTAAAGTGCTAACGAGTTCAGGTGCAGCAGATTCATCAAAAAAGACCGTGTAATTTAAACCAGCACCAGCAAAAAATCTTAAATCATCACTTGGGTTACCAAAGTGATATTGCATCAGTAATGTTGGTGGTAAATGTTTAGTTTCACCAATCTTTAAACCATCAACGGCAGACCCTTTAACACTAATTTGGTGAGTAAATGGAGTTGCAGCAATTAGCTCAACAGTCCAATTTGGGTTTAGTTGATAATCTATCGTAATACCGATTTGAGTATTGGTGCCAACTGCTGCTTGGGTTGAGTCTGTTTCTAATCCAGCTAAAGATTCAACTACCGATAAGTGCGTGCTGTTGTCTGACGGCTCAGCGGTAATAACCCCTAAATTAACAGATAGATTTGCAAATGCAGGAAAGCAAACTGCGAAAATTGAGCTTAAACTAACTAGTTTGATGAATGATTTCATAATAACCTCTTAAAATTAACTGAGGTCATTCTCGCAAACTGTTACGGAATAAAGTTGTTTCAGATCAATTATCTATTTAGGCGTGCCTCTATATGCATTAGGCTTTGATCTAGATTATAAAGTGATTAAAATTTGTACTCAGTTTAAACCCAAAGAGTGTTTAGTTATTAAACTGAGTACGGCGTGGTGGCTAGCTTAGGTTTTAAAGCGATGACAATAAAATTTCTTTATTGCTCGCTTTAATCCAAAGTTTAGATTGAGATAGCGGTGTTTTTTTCGGTAAATGAATGTTGGCAACCTCTATTATTTTATTACTTTCACTGGAAAGCTCTGGCAAGCTACTTAAAGCGAGATTACTTGCTTTAAAATAAGCATCAAATTGTCCCGACTCTAACATTTGAGTCAAGCCTTTGGTTATCAGTTGCGCTAGCTCTGGGTTATCAATATTTACAAAAAAATAGGTTGGATCGGCCCAAGTAAAGACTAAGTTTGGCACTACCTCTAATTCTGGATGATTAGATAGAATGTCTGATACAGAAGCAATTGGAATTGGCATGGCATCAAACCGACCGCCTTCAAGCATGGAAAGTAAATTAATCGCTTTTACTGTGCTGACCAAGTTCATTTGTTGAGTTTGCAAAATACTGCTGTGATTACTGTATCTAACCACGCCCAGTTTAAGTTTTCTTAATGTCTCAAATTGGTCTACATCCGCTAGAGTCGCCGTTAAACCACTATTTTTATTAACCAATAATTTTTGGTAACTCATTAGGTTTTTGTAGATAGGGATCCTAACTGGGATAAAGCTATCTTCTAGCTCTGTTGAGGTTGCTAACCATAAGACATCTAACTCTTTATCCTCAAGCATATGAATGGCTCTTTGGTTATTAGCTGCAATTTCAGACTCTGATAATATTAATGATGCATTGGCGGTTTGAATCGCTTTTTTCAATAATCCTGCAGCGTATTTATCAGATTCTGTTGATATTGTCGGATGTTGAATCGTCTCTGCGTGAAGAAAGCTAGCGGAAAAAAATAAGCTGCAAGCTAAGACTGAATGTCGAGCGAAAAATTTAACAGTAAACATATAACTCTCCCTAGTGGCACACCTATAAGTGTTTTACTCGAATTATTTCAAGTTCTACTTTAGCGAGAGGAAAGGGCGATATGGTGATAGTTAATATAATACTTTTTTAAGTTTGCTAATTTTACGCTATAAGAATTTTCATCTAATTGAATTTAAAAAGATAAAGTTAAATTGGAATAGATATTTCACTATCTAAATCGGTTAATTATTAAGCATTAAAGTGAGAATAACTTACAGCTTTGTGAGAAATATCTGAAAGGCCAAAGTGTAGAAGAAATGACAGTCGGAAATGGAAATTAGGGAAATAGAATAAGAGGAGACCCTCTTATTCAAATTTTTGCTCTCTGCTTAACAATGCAATAGAAGCTTCTTTTGGCGATTTACCTTGATATAAAACCTGATAAATCTGATCCACAATTGGCATTTCAACTTTCATGCGTTGTGCCAGCATGTAGACTTCTTTCGTATTTCGGTAACCTTCGACAACCTGACCTATGTCTGTCATCGCTTGCTCAACTGATTTACCTTGACCAAGTGCTAAACCAAAACGACGGTTACGAGATTGATTATCAGTACAAGTTAATACTAAATCGCCTAAACCAGCCATACCCATAAAGGTCTCTGTTTTAGCGCCTAATGCTTCGCCTAGTCTACAAAGCTCAGTTAAACCTCGAGTAATTAACGCTGTTCTAGCATTTGCGCCAAAACCAATACCATCCGCAATACCAGAGCCAATCGCAATGACATTTTTAACCGCGCCACCTAACTGTACACCAGTAAAGTCATTGTTTTTATAAACTCTGAATTTACGCTCGCAGTGCATGAGATCAGACAAGGTTTGAATAAATTCACTGTTTGTCGAAGAGACTGAAATTGCAGTAGGCATACCGGCTGCCATTTCTTTCGCAAATGTAGGGCCGCTAACAACCGCTAACGTTACCTCATCGCCTAGGGCTTCACGAGCAACGTCTTGCAACAAACGACCTGTTTCTGGTTCCAAACCTTTAGTTGCCCAAGCAACATTTGCATCTGGTGCTAAAAATGGTTTTATTTGCTTTAACGTTTCCGAAAATGCATGGCTAGGGACAACAATTAAAATGTTTTTACTAGCCTTAACAACTTGTTCTAAATCAGAATCAAGGTCAAGAGATTCAGGAAAAGGTATACCGGCAAGATAACGTTTGTTTTCGTTTTCTTGCTGCATTAACGCAACTTGCTCCGCATTGCGAGCCCACATTAAAGTATTGTGGCCGTTTCGGGCAATGCAAATTGCTAATGCGGTGCCGTATGAACCAGCACCAATTACGCTAATATCGTATTGTTTTTGCATAAATTTAGCTTAAGAGTCTAATTTTTGCGGCGCATCATCGCCTTCTTCAGCTTGTTGCTGTGCAACTTGCTGCATGTAGCTTGCAAATAACGCATCAAAGTTAACTGGTGCTAAGTTTAACGGCGGGAAAGTACCACGGTTAACTAAGTTAGAAATAGCTTCACGAGCATAAGGGAATAAAATACCAGGACACATAGAGCCGATAGTATGAGCCATTTGCTGCGGAGGTAAGTTCGTAATAGTGAAAATACCAGCTTGCTCAACTTCTACTAAAAATGCAGTTTTGTCTTCAACTTTAGCCGTTACTGTAATTGATAAAACGACTTCGTAGTTATCGCCTTCAAGCTTTTGGCTTTTAGTATCGATATCCATTTGCACTTCTGGTTTCCACTGAATTTTGAAGATATCAGGAGAGTTAGGCGTTTCAAAAGAGATGTTCTTAGAGAAAATGCGTTGAATGTTAAACTGTGGTGCAGCTTGATCTGCGCCTGCTTCTGGAGTTTGTTCTGACATAATAGTGTCCCCTCTGTTAGGTATATTATTTAAGTAAACGGTCTAAAGTGCCGTTTGCTTCGGCAGCGTATAAATCATCACAGCCGCCTACATGTTGTTCGTTGATAAAAATCTGTGGCACAGTGTAACTACCGTTACTTTTATTGATCATCTCTTGGCGAAGTTGAGCATCTGAATCAATTTTTAATTCAGTAAATTCAACGCCTTTATGACTTAGTAGCGACTTAGCGCGAACGCAAAAAGGACACCAAGCTTTAGTATAAATAATTACATTTGCCATATTATTAACCTTTTGCGACAGGTAAGTTAGCGCCAGACCAAGAATTCATACCGCCATCAAGTACATCAACTTGCTCATAGCCAGCGTCAACTAATTGATTTGCGGTTTTTGTTGCTGTCATTCCTGCTTGGCAAACTACAATAATGGGTTTGCTTTTATTTTTTTCAAGGTTTTTATGACCACTAGCCGCTTGCTCTGGTGTTAAATTAATTGCACCAGCGATATGACCCTTGTTGAAGTCTGCTGCTGCTCTAATATCAAGTACAACAGCGTCTTCTCTGTTTACTTTTATCGTTAACTGTTGCGCATTTATTTTAGTGAATTTACTAAACTTTGACTGGAATATTGTATAAATAACCGCAAAAAATAGAACAAACCAAATTGCGCTTAAAAAAGGATGGCGAGCAAAAAACTCAATGTACTCTTGCATGTTTTAACCTAGACGAATAAAAAATTGCTGTGATTATACCCAAACTACCTCAAATTACGATATTCCAATCAGCGTAATTTTGCTTAATAAAGCATAATTATCTGCAAAATAAGGTAAATACACAGATTGACTCTGGTTTGTCATCAAAAACAAGGTAAAATCAGCTTAACTGAATTTGAAATAAGCCAAGCGCGGATATCTAATTGACGGATATCAGCCTGAAAAGCAAAATTAGGAATTATTATGAGTAATAAAAAACCTTTAGTTCTAATCATTATGGATGGTTGGGGTTACAGCGAAAACCCAGAAAACAATGCAGTATTAGCTGCTAATACACCAAACTTAGATCGTTTAACTAAAGATTATCCAAGCACTCTCATTTCTGGTTCTGGCCTAGATGTTGGTTTACCTGATGGTCAAATGGGTAACAGTGAAGTAGGGCATGTAAACCTAGGTGCAGGCCGAGTGGTTTACCAAGACTTTACTCGTATCACTAAAGACATTAAAGAAAAAACTTTCTTTGAAAACCCTGCTTTAACTAAAGCCGTAGATGCAGCAGTTAGCCAAGGCAAAGCGGTTCACATTATGGGCTTAGCTTCACCAGGTGGCGTACACAGCCATGACGAACACATCTCTGCAATGATAGATTTAGCCGCACAGCGCGGTGCAGACAAAATTTACTTACACGCATTTTTAGATGGTCGTGATACACCGCCACGTAGCGCAAAGGCAACATTAGAAACGTTTGAAAAGCAATTTGCTGAAAATGGCAAAGGCCGAGTAGCGAGCTTAATTGGTCGTTACTACGCACTCGATCGCGACCAAAGATGGAATCGTGTTGAAGCGGCTTACAACTTAATGACTTTAGGTGAAGCTGAATACACAGCAACTAATTCTTTAGAGGGTTTAGCTGCCGCTTACGAACGTGATGAAAATGATGAATTCGTTGCTGCTACTGCTATTTTAGATGACGCTGGTAATGCAGCGACAGTTGACGATGGCGACGCGCTTATCTTTATGAATTTCCGTGCTGACCGTGCGCGTGAAATTACTCGTGCATTCGTAGATGCTGACTTCTCTGGTTTCGAAAAGAAAAAAGCACCTAAATTAGCTGACTTTGTTATGTTGACTCAATACGCAGCAGACATTAAAGCAAGTATTGCATTCCCATCTACTGACTTAGTGAACGTATTCGGTGAATGGTTAGAAAAACACGATAAAACCCAATTACGTATTTCAGAAACTGAAAAATATGCTCACGTTACTTTCTTCTTTAGCGGCGGCCGCGAAGACGAATTTAAAGGTGAAAAACGCGTATTGGTTCCGTCTCCACAAGTCGCAACATACGACTTACAACCTGAAATGAACTCTGTGATATTAACTGACAAGTTAGTAGAAGCTATCGAAAGCCAAGAGTTTGATGCCATTATTTGTAACTATCCAAATGGTGACATGGTTGGTCACACAGGTATTTTTGAAGCCGCAGTTAAAGCTTGTGAAGCGGTTGACGTTGCTATTGGTCGTGTATGTGAAGCATTAGATAAAGTTGGCGGCGAATGTTTAATTACAGCTGACCACGGTAATGCAGAGCAAATGGTTAATCCTAAAACGGGTCAAGCACATACAGCGCATACTTCTGAGCCAGTTCCATTTATTTACTATGGTGGAAACAAAACTGAAGTTGCTAAGCAAAACGGTGTACTAAGCGACGTAGCGCCAACTATGTTACACCTAATGGGTATGGAACAACCTGAAGAAATGACAGGTACACCAATTATCAAATTGAGCTAATCGCTCAGTGATAATGGATTATACCCAACAAAAAATAGCCAGACTTATGTCTGGCTGTTTGCTATTCGTTACCAGTATATTATTACTGGTTGCGAGTTTTACTTTACATGCTGATTCCGAACAAAAGCAGCAAACCTTAAAAAAACTAGAACAAGTTCAACAAGCTATATTAGATAAGCAATCCCAGCTCGAAAAAAAACAATCAGAACAAAATAAAATTGAACAAAGCATTCGCCAGACAGATAAAAAAATTGGTGATGTGAGTAAAACCCTCAGACAAATTGAAAACAAACTGCAACAAGTTACTCAACAAATAAAACGACTTGAAAAACAACAAGAAACCTTAGAGCAAGATCGCCAAGCCCAAGTTAAAATTTTAGCCGAACAAGTAAAAAGCATTTACCAAGTCGGCCAGCACGACTTTATGAAAATGATGCTGAACCAAGACTCGCCAGCCAAACTAGAGCGGGTACTCAGCTACTACCAATTTTTAAATAAAGCGCGCACTGAAGCGATAGAAAAGCTAAAACAAACACTCGCTAAACTAGAAGAAACGGTTACTCAGCTTAACCAACAAAGACTAGCGCTAGCCGAATTACAGCAAGAAGAAAAAACTAAGCAAGCCGAGTTAGTCAGCTTAAAAACAAAACAAAAAGCAAACCTTGCCAGTATAGAAAAATTTATTAAAACAGAATCACAACGAATAGAAACGCTAAAGCAAGACGAAACAGCACTAACCCAAGCGTTAGAAGCGTTAGCCGAAGCAATTGAAGAACTGCCAAACCAACTTGATTTTAACGGTTTAGGTGACATAAAAGGCAAAATTTTATGGCCAACCCAAGGCTCAATTAAAAAGAATTTTGGCCGCCGAAAATCAGGCCAACTCCGCTGGAAAGGTGTTGTCATACAAGCGAACTCAGGAGAGGTTGTACATAACATACACGCTGGCCAAGTGATTTTTTCTGACTGGTTAAAAGGGTATGGATTGGTACTGGTCGTTGAACACGGCAATGGTTACATGAGTTTATATGGCCACAACCAAGCATTACTAAAAGATGTTGGCGATGTTGTGCAATCGGGCGAACCAATCGCTTTAGTTGGACAATCTGGCGGACAAGCAAAACCCGGATTATATTTTGAAATTCGACATCAAGGTCAACCGGTGAATCCGGTCGACTGGTGTCGATAAGTTTTATTAAAAGTGAGTTGGAGTTGTTGCTAAAATTTTGCCAAGCAAAGTATTAGCAGATTCAACCACACCCGTGATTAAGGTTAAAAATGACAGATATTGTAAATATCATCGCAGCAGAACTAAATGCGAAAGATAGCCAAGTTACCGCAGCGGTAAAATTATTAGACGAAGGCGCAACTGTGCCATTTATTGCGCGTTATCGTAAAGAAATTACAGGCGGGTTAGATGACACTCAGCTGCGTAACTTAGAATCTCGCCTTAACTATTTACGCGAGTTAGGTGAGCGCCGAGCAGTTATCGTTAAAAATATCGATGAACAAGGCAAGTTAACACCAGAGCTAAGCCTAGCGATTAGCCAAGCGCTGACCAAAACAGATTTAGAAGAAATTTACCTACCGTACAAGCCAAAGCGCCGCACCAAAGGTCAAATCGCGATTGAAGCTGGTTTAGAGTCATTAGCGGACGCTTTATTTAATGATTTTTCGCTTGTACCAGAAACACTAGCTGCTGAGTATGTTAGCGCTGACAAAGGTGTAGCAGACGTTAAAGCTGCACTTGAAGGTGCACGCTTTATTTTAATGGAGCGTTTTGCGGTTGATGCTAAGTTACTTAAAAAAGTGCGCCAGTATTTATCTGAAAATGCGACCATAGATGCCAAGGTGATTAAAGGCCAAGAAAAAGCTGCGCAAAAATTCTCGGATTACTTCGAATTTAGCGAAGCGGTTAAAAGCATACCATCACATCGTGCCTTAGCTATTTTTAGAGGCAGAAACGAAGGCTTTTTAAGCTTAAACTTAAATGCTGATCCAGAAAAACCTGAAGAGCAAACCGGCTCTATTGTTGAAGTTATGATAGCTCAACACTTTGGCATTGAATGGCAAGGCAGACCAGCGGAAGATTTTATAAAACAAGTGATTAGCTGGGCATGGAAAGTAAAATTACTGACCCATATGGAAACTGAAATTTTCTCTGAAATAAGAGAAAAAGCCGAAGCTGGTGCTATTTCTGTATTTGCGACTAACTTAAAAGACCTAATTATGGCTGCACCAGCCGGTGCGAAAGTCACTATGGGGCTAGATCCGGGTATTCGTACTGGGGTTAAAATTGCGATAGTGGATGCCACAGGTAAACTACTCAACCATGCAACTATTTTTCCGCATCCACCACAAAATGCATGGGATAAAAGTAAGAAAACCCTGATCAATATGATTCGCCAATACAAGGTTGAGCTTATCAGCATTGGTAATGGCACTGCATCGCGCGAAACCGACAAATTAGTTGCCGAACTAATGAAAGCCGAGCCAGAGCTTAAATTAAATAAAATTATGGTTAGTGAAGCGGGCGCTTCTGTTTATTCAGCTTCTGAAGTGGCAGCTAACGAATTCCCAGATTTAGACGTATCGATTCGTGGCGCAGTTTCAATTGCTCGTCGCTTACAAGATCCACTTGCTGAACTGGTTAAAATAGAGCCAAAATCAATTGGTGTTGGCCAATACCAGCACGATGTAAACCAAAGCGATCTTTCTAAATCACTGACATCTGTTATTGAAGACTGTGTAAACGCAGTTGGTGTCGACTTAAATACAGCCTCTGTGCCTTTGTTAACCCGAGTATCTGGATTAACCAAAGTGATGGCGCAAAACGTGGTTGAATACCGGGAACAACAAGGCCGTTTTGAAAGCCGAACTGAGCTGAAAAAAGTGGCGCGTTTAGGGCCAAAAGCGTTTGAACAATGTGCAGGTTTCTTAAAAATTCGAGATGGCAAAAACCCACTAGATGCTTCATCTGTTCATCCAGAAGCTTACCCTGTGGTTAAAAATATTTTAGCCGCGAACGACTGTGACGTGACTAGCTTAATAGGCAATACAGAAACACTTGCTAAATTAAAAGCAGAAGATTACACAGATGAAAAATTCGGCTTGCCAACAGTTAAAGACATTATTACTGAATTAGAGAAGCCAGGTCGAGATCCGCGACCAGAGTTTAAAACCGCAACCTTTAAAGAAGGTGTAGACACGATTAACGACCTAAAAGTGGGCATGACGTTAGAAGGTGTTGTTAGTAACGTTACTAACTTTGGTGCATTTGTCGACGTGGGCGTTCATCAAGATGGTTTAGTTCACATTTCAGCTATGTCGGATACTTTTATCGACGACCCGCGTAAAGTCGTCAAAGCAGGTGACATAGTTAAAGTAAAAGTGATTGAAGTAGACGTTGAACGTAAACGTATCGCCTTTACTATGCGCTTAAATGACGAAGTTGATTTACACGCTAACAAAGCGGATAAATCAGCAAATGGCCGTAATCAAGCAAACCGTAAACCGCAAAACAACAAACCTCGTGGTCAAAAGCCAACGGGTAACAAAAGTTTTGGTGGCTCGCAAGGTGGCGGTATGATGAACAGCGCTTTTGCTGATGCATTTGCAAAAGCGAAGAAGAAGTAACTTCTACCACTAAATTATCTCGCCATTAGATAGCGCCAATCAATTCTGGATTGGCGCACATATTCTTGCCTCTGCCAATATCTTCTAAAGTTAGTCTCTCTATTAGTTGCTTATTATCACTCTTAACTCTGTTTGTTGGGTGGTACTTGCTGCGACTTTATTCCGCATATTTCCTTATTAAGCTCATGTTTCATCCAGAGTAGAAGTTAATTTAATCAATAATTGTATTCAAAATAGTAAATTTTATACAAGCTTGAGCATATTTAGCTCTATCTCCCTAATGTGTTTTTGTATACAGTTAACAAAAATATTTTGGGAGCCTAACTATGAATGTATTGTTTAAGCGCCGAGCTAGATACTATGTGCTGGTGGTTACTCTACTTACAAGCTTAACTACACAAATGGTAGTGGCTGCAACTCAGCCTAGCCAGCAAGGCCAAGAAGTCTTTGCCAGCCTGTGTTCATCTTGTCATGGTAAAGATTTAACTGGTGGGGTGGGGTTTAATTTAATTGATGCAGAATGGATTCATGGTAATAAGCCTGAGCAAATCGTTAAAAACATTCAGCGCGGTTTTGCCCAAGCAGGTATGCCTGCTTTTAAAGGTATTTTGACGGATTCACAAATTAATGATGTGGTGAGCTTTATTTTGTCGAAACAGCTTGGGTTTAGAGATCTGAGCTACACAATTTATCAATTGCCTGAGAAAGCCAAAAAGAGTTTTGACGCAATTGATACTTTGCCTATCGCAAGCCAAGGTAAATACAAAAATGGCTTAATCAATTTTGATTTACCTGAGATTAAAAGCTTTATTATTGAAACGACAGGCGATTTTTATGCGCCAACCGATCAAGACACCCATTTTAAAATTCAATTTTTACCGCCGCATATGCTAGTCGAATTATGGATTGATGGTGAAAAAATTAAGTATACCAAGCCTGTTTGGGGTGAACGAGCATGGCCGCTTAAACGTGGCAAACAAGCTATTACGATACGCTATAACTCAGTCGGACGACCTAACTGGCAAGGCAATGGATTACATTTCTTTGTTACGGACCAAGCTCAGACAGTTAAGTTATTCGCCACTAGTGTGCAGGCTAAGGCTTATTTAGCGGATTCTAAACACGAGGTTTTAGTTAAAGACAAAGCTAGGATACAGCGGAAAAAAGCGGTTAATTTACCAAGCCACTCAATTTTAGTCGGCTTACCACAAAAGGTTAATTATGCTTTTAACAGTCGTAGCTGCGCGATTGTTGGGGTATGGCAAGGTGAATTTTTAGATGTTGGACCAAACATTCAAGGCCGAGGTAAAGATGGTAGTTTGGCAATGGGCAATTGGGTATTTCATCAACCTAATAGCATAAAAGCGGTTAACGACACTAAGACTTGTCGATTTATAAAATACACGACAACAGATGATCCTACTTTTTATTATCAACAACAGGGTTATGAATTCGCAGTGACAGGGACCACCCAGAGTAATAATCAGCTCAGCTTAAATTACCAAGCAACTAAGTTACCAGCGCAAGCAAGGCATTCGCATATAGTTGAATTTGCATTGCCTCAAGTGGATAAGTTAACGATTCAGAGTCCACAAGCTGCTATTTGTAACGGAAAGTTAACTTTCGATTTGTCGAAACACCCAAGCTTTAGTTTGCAACTCAAACTAGCCAAAATGCAATAAAGGCGCAATAAATGAAATTACTTACTGTAAAAACACTAGTATTAGCTTGTTTATTTAGCCCAATAAACCTATTAGCAAACAGCTATATACCTAAAGGTTATTCAATAGAAACTATTAAAACGCCAGATAAAGTTGAGTTTCAAATCGCTGGGCTAGACGCGAATGCACAAGGCGAAATTTATGTTGCTACGCGTTTAGGCGAAGTTTGGCGATACCATAATAATCAATGGTCGCAATTTGCTGAAGGCTTACATGAACCCGCAGGGTTATTGTTAGAAGGCAATTCAGTCTTAATAGCGCAAAAGCCTGAGTTAACCCGTTTGGTCGATAGCAATGGCGACCAACAAGCGGATGAATATATTCACCTAGCGTCGGGGTGGGAGTTTCACGATAACTATCACGAATTTAATTTTGGTCCAGTTAAAGATAAGCAGGGCAATTATTATGGCACGCTCAATTTAGGACATGGTACTCCGGGCGGATTTTCGTTAGGCGCCATGGACACTGCTGGTGGCTATCGAGGTTGGGCGTATCAAGTGACTCCATCGGGTGAATTTATCCCTTTTGCGAGTGGCTTGCGCTCTCCAGCTGGCATTGGAATTAGCCCGCAAAATGACGTGTTTTTTACCGACAATCAAGGTGATTGGGTAGAAACTTCAAAACTACATTTACTCAAAAAAGATGCCTTTTATGGTCATCCAACTTCACTGAGAGATAAACTAGGTTGGAGCCTTGAAAAAATTAAACAAACAGCCACAACAGAGTTTGAAAAAATGCGCGAGTTACCTGTAGTTTGGATACCGCACAGAGAAGTTGCTAATTCACCCGGTAATCCTGAGTGGGATACCAGCGCTGGAAAATTTGGTCCGTTTAGTGGGCAAATATTTATAGGTGATCAAACCCAATCCAATATATTTAGAGTGGTATTAGATAAGGTAAACGGCCAGTACCAAGGCGCTGTGATTAATTTTATTAATGGTTTTCAAAGTGGCAATATTCGCACTAAATTCGATAATCAAGGGCAGCTCTGGGTTGCACAAACAACCCGAGGTTGGTCGGCGCAAGGTGATAAACCATATGGCTTACAAAAAGTAACTTGGGATGGAACAACACCTTTCGAACTATTGGATATTAAGCTGACCAAAGCCGGTTTTAAACTAAACTTTACCCAGCCAGTTAGTAACCCGCATGCACTTGAGCAGCAAATAAAAGTGCAGCAATGGCATTATTTGTATAGCAGTAATTATGGCTCAGCTAAACAAGATTTAACCCAGTTGGCAATAAAATCAATAAATTGGAATCACACTCACACAAGTGCTGATGTAGCGCTGGATTTAACGGCAGGCAAAATAGTGCAAATAGACTTTCCTAATTTAATGAATAAATCAGGTGAAAAAATGTCAGTATCAAGCGTTTATTACACTCTGAATCAATTGCTTGAATAGGGGTTTAGCGAAAATCAAGGAAGGTGAAAGTTCAAAGCTTATAAAGAGGAAAGGGTGTATAGATACCGCTTAATTTATACATAACTTTCTTCAATTTCGCTTTCTCCTGTCCAGCCCCGTGGGTACGGGGAACACGCGTCATTCATTGCGTCAAACGCGGATTGAATCGGTTCAGCCCCGTGGATACGGGGAACACTTAAGCACACTCACTTGGCCCTGTGCATAGCTCGGTTCAGCCCCGTGGGTACGGGGAACACTTTTACGCCCCTCTTTTTTTGCGTTTAATAATCGGTTCAGCCCCGTGGGTACGGGGAACACTCAATCATTAATTCATCAATAGCTTTTTCTTTCGGTTCAGCCCCGTGGGTACGGGGAACACCCACTTAATTTTAATCAAAATTTAAATTACAACGGTTCAGCCCCGTGGGTACGGGGAACACCCACCAGTTTTTGTTCCGCATTCCGGCCATTCCGGTTCAGCCCCGTGGGTACGGGGAACACTGCCATTTATGTATATTCATCGAACTCGTTGTCGGTTCAGCCCCGTGGGTACGGGGAACACATATTCAGATTCTAATTCTGTCATTTCAAAGCCGGTTCAGCCCCGTGGGTACGGGGAACACCCAATGGAAGAAACGAGCAAATTTTTTGCGGCCGGTTCAGCCCCGTGGGTACGGGGAACACACAAATGAAATTATAATCAAGCATTTTCCAATCGGTTCAGCCCCGTGGGTACGGGGAACACCAATGATGAGAACGTACAAGGTAGTTTTGTTTCGGTTCAGCCCCGTGGGTACGGGGAACACCAACCGAGGTTGTTCTGAGTGATATGCAAATGCGGTTCAGCCCCGTGGGTACGGGGAACACGGCTGGACTCCATACCACGGCATAGACTGGGGCGGTTCAGCCCCGTGGGTACGGGGAACACCAAGGTTTACAAGGTTTTCAAGGTCTCCAAGGCGGTTCAGCCCCGTGGGTACGGGGAACACATTAATTAGTTTCGTTAAGATTAGTTTCCGCACGGTTCAGCCCCGTGGGTACGGGGAACACGGCTGTATGTGATTTAAACCCTAATTCTGTTTCGGTTCAGCCCCGTGGGTACGGGGAACACCCGCTTAATTTTAATCAAAATTTAAATCACAACGGTTCAGCCCCGTGGGTACGGGGAACACTAAACCAGTATGGTCAGATGATGAATTACCCGCGGTTCAGCCCCGTGGGTACGGGGAACACGTTTTGGTCAACTGACTGGGTGTATCAAAATGCGGTTCAGCCCCGTGGGTACGGGGAACACATTGTTTTCATGAAAAATGCGCTGTCTACTAACGGTTCAGCCCCGTGGGTACGGGGAACACATTAACCGAAGCTGGATTTGGCAGCTCAAAGTCGGTTCAGCCCCGTGGGTACGGGGAACACGTAAAAATATTGTTTTTTATGGGTTGGTCGATGCGGTTCAGCCCCGTGGGTACGGGGAACACACTCTAATAGCTCTTTTCTGTAACGATAGAAACGGTTCAGCCCCGTGGGTACGGGGAACACTTTTGAGTTCTTACCATAATATAAGGTATTGCCGGTTCAGCCCCGTGGGTACGGGGAACACATCACCTTTATCACCCTGTATACCGGTTCAGCCCCGTGGGTACGGGGAACACTCAACCTAATGTACAAGAAATTAATTTAGATCCGGTTCAGCCCCGTGGGTACGGGGAACACTCGTACTAATGGGATAACATTATTCATAGCGGCGGTTCAGCCCCGTGGGTACGGGGAACACCGCAGTGGCGTTCTAACTTAATCAACGAAACGCGGTTCAGCCCCGTGGGTACGGGGAACACTCGTAAACTTCAATCAATTGCCCATTGTGCGGCGGTTCAGCCCCGTGGGTACGGGGAACACTTTCTTCAATACAGTCAACAATGTCACCTGAGCGGTTCAGCCCCGTGGGTACGGGGAACACATAAATTCACCATCATTATATTTAGCCATCATCGGTTCAGCCCCGTGGGTACGGGGAACACTTTTGGTTTTTTCTGAGGTACTCACAATACGCCGGTTCAGCCCCGTGGGTACGGGGAACACTAGAAGCTGACAAAAATAATTCATCATATCTACGGTTCAGCCCCGTGGGTACGGGGAACACTTCTCCAGTTACATAACATGAAGGTATTTCGGCGGTTCAGCCCCGTGGGTACGGGGAACACTTTTTATTTTTTGATTTTTCGTAATCATAAATCGGTTCAGCCCCGTGGGTACGGGGAACACAATAATGTGCTAAATCTGCGCTCATACTTCCGCGGTTCAGCCCCGTGGGTACGGGGAACACTTTTGCCGCAAGCTCTGGGATAACTGCAGAAACGGTTCAGCCCCGTGGGTACGGGGAACACCTAAATCCACGTTAACCCCCTTGCTTATGCAGCGGTTCAGCCCCGTGGGTACGGGGAACACTGGTGTAATAGCGTCTGCATGGGTTGTCGTTGCGGTTCAGCCCCGTGGGTACGGGGAACACTTCTTCAAATTCTCGGTCGCGGTTGTCGATCGCGGTTCAGCCCCGTGGGTACGGGGAACACAGCACGAAACCCCATGACTGGGTTTTTGAATTCGGTTCAGCCCCGTGGGTACGGGGAACACCGTTAACATCGGCTGCTAGCTCTATTGATTCGCGGTTCAGCCCCGTGGGTACGGGGAACACCCCGTTTTCTGTCATTGCAAGGCATAAAACAGCGGTTCAGCCCCGTGGGTACGGGGAACACCAGTGCCAAACCTGCACCGCCATACATTAAGGCGGTTCAGCCCCGTGGGTACGGGGAACACGTGATATGGATTCGCCAAAATCTAGCACCTCGCGGTTCAGCCCCGTGGGTACGGGGAACACGTTATTTCCTGCGCCCTGCATTATTTTTTCACCGGTTCAGCCCCGTGGGTACGGGGAACACGCCTTTGGGTGAAAGCCCTATAGGTTATCCGCCGGTTCAGCCCCGTGGGTACGGGGAACACACCTGCAACGCCATATAGAGTTTTTGCTGATGCGGTTCAGCCCCGTGGGTACGGGGAACACGTTTTTTCACGTTAGAACAACGAGACGAATGCCGGTTCAGCCCCGTGGGTACGGGGAACACCTGCAGCGGAGCAATTAACCAGTGCAGAGCAACGGTTCAGCCCCGTGGGTACGGGGAACACCGTTGTTGTATCGTCTGCCGAATAAACCCCGTCGGTTCAGCCCCGTGGGTACGGGGAACACTCCAAATGTATATAGCTGTTTTATATATCATTTTAAAAGCACTAAAATTCTACCAAAATTTTAAAGAGCAAATAAGTTAATTGTCATTATTTAGAGGTTTAAATTTCACAAGCCGTAATCCATCTAAATCTATTGGCTCACGCCTATTTTCACCATAAGTTTGAAAATCAAACCCCGATTCTGTATTGGTTGACCATGCCATAACCACGTTTCCTTGTTCCGCCAATTCTGTAATGTGCAACCAAATAGTTTCTCGAATGCGTCGAGATACATTGCCCACATAAACACCAGCGCGTACCTCCAATAACCACACAGCTAATCTTCCACGTAAACGAGGGGGCACATTTTCAGTAACAACTGTGATCATACTCATGTTATTTAGTCCTATGCCCTATATCGCCTATTGATTCTGGCTCAGGTATGGCTGGTGGTTGGGCATCTTCTGGTGGTTTAGGTGGTGCGATTTCCCCCGCAGCTAACACTTCCTCAATAAGCGGGATCAATTTTTTCAATACTTTATTTGTGCGAAACAGTTCTCGGCAGGCGATTCTTACTTCTTTATCTGGTGAATAAGGCTTGGCAGCTGAAATTTTGAATGCTAAAGGCACAACCGTTTCAAACTTCAAAATATCGGCAATATCGTAGACAAAAGAAAGCGGCTTACCTGTATGGATAAAGCCGATAGCTGGTGCATAACCGGCAGCTAAAATGGCTGCTTCAGTTACTCCGTAAAGGCAAGATGTTGCGGCACTAATACAGCGGTTAGTAACATCTCCTTTTTCCCAATCTTTGGGGTCGTATGATCGGCCTTTCCAGTCAACATTGTATTGTTTAGCCAATAATTGGTAAGTTTTACGAACTCTAGCGCCTTCTATACCTCTTAGTTGATCAACGCTTCTTCGATCTGGTGCAGGTTCGCCAAACCTTAACTCGAACATTTTTCGTACTACTTTTAGGCGCAGATTTTCGTCTAAAGCTAACTTTGCTTGATAGAGTAATTTGTCTGATCTCGCGCCCCCTGGTTGTCCAACAGAGTACAAGCGTACACCAGCTTCACCTACCCAAATAAGTAATGTACCAGTGGCGGATGCAAGTTTTACTGCTGCGTGGCTCACCCTTGTACCAGGTTCAAGCATAATACTGACAACAGAGCCTACAGGTATGTGCATACGTTCGCCATTTTTATCAATGACAACAAATGCACCGTCTTTCACATCGATTTGTCCCATGCCAACAAAGATCATTGAGTTACGATCTTTGATAGGGATGGGTTTTAGCGGGAGAAAAGCCATAAATAATCCTGCTTAATATCCATTTACTTTGTCCTATAAAGTGCACTTCTACCTTTAACTAGAGCTTTAAACAAAGGCAAGTCATGCTGATATTTGCGCTGTACTGTTTTGAAGACGGCTTTCGCTTCTTTGTTAAGCGCAGCTTTAGCCTCTGTTCTTAAATCTGCTGCTTCCTTTCTATCTACGTCTAACAATATCTGTTGAATAATTTGCTGTGCATTCGCGACAAATCGTTGCATGGCCTGTTCTTTTATCCTACTAACAAAATTCTTGTCATAACCAGTAACAAACAATTTATTGAAAGCATGTGATAACGCTTCTTTTTGCCGCAGTCCGGTATCAATAACTTCAGAAATGCGCCTCGTATTTTTGGATAAGGTTGATGGCATTGAATATAAATCGTAAACGCGACTAACGACCGATGCCTTTTTAGTAATATTTCCACCAATAATCAGGTTTATAGGTACTTTAAAATTTTCTCTAAATTGGGTGACAATGTAGGAAGGGATCGCATTGCTATTATCGTTAATATCTTGCTCAATCACTAAGGAAGCTAAATCTTGCCAAGAGCTCCAAGTGAGTCCAATAGGTACCAAAGAAAACACTCCTTTTTCAGAAACGCTTCTAGGTGTATACGGGTGTAGCCATAGCCCAGCCCCATTTTCTTTGCCTTTGTCCGTCTTAACCGAGCCATATTTTCCATTATATTTTAAATAATCGAGCGTGCGATAGGTTACACCTGACTCTGCACCACAAATATCGCAAACGCAATTGCCTTCTTGCTTACCAAGTTTAATGTGATATGCCAGAGCAAATAAACCTCGACTCAATCCTATTTCACTTGCAGAGTACAACTTGCCTTGCGGTGGGTCTGCCCACATTAGCAAGTCACTCACCGACTCATTAAGAACAGAGAGTGAATCATAGAAATCTATTGCGACCGTATTAAATAGAATTGTTTCCTTCAATGACTTGCCACTGATTAATGTAGTTAAAACCCCTCCACCTCGGATTCCTGTAGCCCCGTATCTTCCAAAATATTGTCCACTGATGTTCATATGCAAGTTGTAATTTAGAACATGAATACAGTCAGAACAGGCAATACTTACCTTGTCAGCATCAGAAAAAAGGCCTGATGCATCTTTAGAGTCACCAAATTCGATTCCTGATATCAATTTTGAAACACTAGCGGTTTGAAATCCTTTCTCACCACTAGATTTGGATTGCATAAAACTATCGTCTTCAAACCACTTAGTTTCAATTTTGCTTAGTGTAGTATCATATTGCTCAGCAGTTATCCCACTATCTAAATAGCCTTTTAACTCAGTAACAGTTGGTTTTAATACCACAGTTGTTAACGAGGCTAACATCTGAAGCATAGCTAGTTGAATTTCGTCAAAAAAATACTGTAATTGGTAATCAGTATCAGTTGTTAATATCTCTTTTAACGAAGCCTTGCCATGGTTAGTTGAAATAAACGGATCTTTAAGCAGATTCATGATTAACCTCCTGCACATCTTTAAATAACTGGCCACTGACAAATACAGTTCTCATGGCATATTTCCGGAATACTGGGGTTAATTTATCTCGAACTTGTAAACTTGCTACTAAGTTTTCACCTTGAATATCACTGAATATTTGCCCTTTTTCAGCACGGCTTTTTAGAGCGATTGCTGGGTTATCAATATCCACTAAGTCTTCATATAAAGGCCGAGTTAAAGGGCAGGATTTTCGGCCTTGAAATAATGTGAATTTAGGTGCTTTAACTGCACAAATTAACTTTTGGATAAGTTCACTTGGCGCAGTGATCGCAAAGGTATATTCACTATCACACCAATATTCTCGGTAAGTCGGTTTGGTGCCTTTTTGAATTTTTCCGTCTGGGCTTCGAAAGTTTTGTACTGTGTGATAGTCCATCATTTTCTCGCCAGCATTATTCACCTGCACAGCAACCAATATATTTTCGGATAATTCAAACAATTGTTGCTGATTAGTCCGTTCAATACCTAGAGCAGCCGCAAGCAAACCAATAACCGCAGAACGAGTCGGAAAATGGTTTACCTTACGGTGCACATCAAAGGTTTGTAAGCCGTAAGCCGACAAACCTTCAGTTTTTAAAATAAGCGTCTGCATATTTAACTCCTTAATTGAAAGTTAATGTTCAACAACCTTAAAACGTCAGTTCGCTTATTTTGTTTACTTTTTCCACTAACTTACTGTTGAGCGTATTGGTTAAATCAAACGCTTTAGCCTTTGATTCAAGTTCATAACCATTTACTAAGGTTTCGTAATGTTTAACTAAACTTTCAATTGAAGCTTCCATCACTTCGCCTGTGTTTGGAATTGGTTTTCTGAAGGCATTTACTAACGAAATAGGTTGTGTCGATTGCTCTAACATCACAAATTCTGCAAAATTATAAGCTGCAAAAGTTTTTTGTTTAGCTGAGGGGGTAATCTGTGCGAAGCACTTGGTAATCGCGCACACAATATTGGCTGTCTCAATTACAGGTTTGCCTATTGTTTGTGCAAGTAAGTCAACGTTGATTGACGCATATCGATAGAAAACACCTGAACTAAACTCGGTTGTACCAATATGACCTGATCCTTGCTCAGCTAAATCATCACAGGCTGTGAACCAATCCACTTCTATATCAGCACTATGAGTAGTAATACTATGAGCCACGCTCATTGATGCTTCAGCATTTCTATTGTGACAACTTGTATCCATGCGACCAGATAAAGCGACATCCAAAACAGGAATCACAGAGAAAATAAGCTCATGAAATGCCTGTAAAGATTTTTTATAGGTTGTTACATCTGCTTTTTTTGGTTTTTCAGGTAATCCTTGGATAATCGCGGCATAAAGATCAGGAAATGACTCTTTTGATATAACAATTAACTCTCTAATTTCTCCAACTGAGAATGGTTGAACTGTTTTAAATACGCGTATCTTTTCACCTGTTTTTACTTTTGTTTTGGTACCATCCTCTGTAATTTCATCGACTTCAATTTCTTCAGTTTCAATATTTGATTTCAAACTATCAGTTTTAGGATTGATAGAAAGTGCCTCAATAACCGCTTTTATTTCATTCATTGGAAATTCAGTAACATGTGACGCGATATTTTCAATCAATTCATCAACAAGGCGTGTTCTAATTGATACCTCATCTACATTTTCTTTGTACAAATCACTTTGGCGAATTGCTCGCTTTAAACATTGGCTAGAAATACGGCTGCGGGTTGTGCCGCCAAATACTGCTGTTTTTTGCAAACCCGAATCGTCACGATTCATCATTGATGAAGGATGAGAAATTAAAGCGTGGATATTGATAAAAGTGGTCATAATTTTGTCCTTAATAAATTGAATTCTGAATTAATCTTGGCTTGCTAAAATAAAGTCTTTTAATAAATCTCGTCTGGCTTGTTCACCCCAATATTGGGCAAGCTTACCGACACTGGTTAAGCTTATTTTTTTACAGCGGATAAGTTGGCGTTTTAAATATTCAATTGAATTATCACCACCACGGGTGATTTGTACGATTTGCGTTTCTTTAACACCGGCCTTGTTCAATGCAATAGCAACAGAATCTGCTTCAGACTCATCAGTTATATCAATCGAAGACAGTAAAAATAAAATTCGTTGGGTTTGCGAGTTATCCTTAGCTCCCGTGAGTTTCAGCACTCGAAAATAAGCAGGACAATTAGCTAACTTTTTTAAATTGCAGCGTTTTAATTCGGCTAAATCGCCTTTGGATAAACTTGCATAAGCGTTATAAATAGTTTGGTACATTAACTTCTCCATTTGTTAACCCGCCTTTGCTAAAGACAATAAGCCAGCACCTGCATGTTTTTGCCGACCAATCCCCATGACAAGTGCTTGGTAAATTTGTTCTGGATCGATTATTTGCATAATGCCTTCAAAACAAACAAAGCGATTGTTAAAGCTTTTTTTGCTTTTAACCATGCGCGGTTCCATGGCTGTAACTGTGATATTGGCACCCGTTAATTTGCGATGTAACCAAGCGATTTGCTCGTTTTCATCTTTTATCTCAATCACTTTTTTACCTTGGCTTAAACATTTTGTTGGATAAGCCAATAGCTTAAATTTATAGAAATCTTGGGCATGCAATTGCGGATTAAATGCTTTGCTTTGCAACACTTGAGCATTGGCATGGCTTGTTGGCTGACTGCTTGATTGCAGTAAAACGCTTACTTTCCCATTACTTGCTTGGTTTTCAACTCTAAACAAATGATCGCGCCTGCGCTCAGGCGTATTGGGGAATAACCCCCAAATTGCCTGATGTTGTTGATAGGTATCTGTGACATTTAATGCCACTAATGAGATATACACTTTATGTCCTCCTTGTTAACTTTTATTTTGCAAGTTAGGCAAAATAGCCCCTAACTCGTTGTAAATAATATCTTTATTGATAACGGCTTTAATACAGTAAAGATTAGTATCTTGATTGCCTTTGGCATGCTTTTTAGCAATTGAAATTGTGCTGCGCTCCCTGTCTTGCTGTTCGTTATAATTACCGCCATGAAACAAATTCCCTTGCTCGTCTAATATCACAACAGTTACTGTCATCTCGCCTTCACGGGTTAACATGGCACAGCGAGGATCAACATCATTTAATGGTTTTGAATCTAATACGCTATACATTTTGGCCGTGTATGCAGAACCATCTTGCTCTTGCTGATAAACTTCATACAAACCAGCTAATTCAGCAGGCTCATTAACATAAGCTTGTTCTCCATGAACATATTCAATCGCTTCGCGATAGCAAGCTGGAAAAACTAGACCTTCATGTTCCTGCTTTTGTAAATATTGTTCGGTTCGATAAAGAACTCTGGTATTGCGGTAAACATAACCGCTCCCAAGGTAGTGATTTTTCCAATTTTTAACTGGATTTCTAGGTAAAAGAGTTATGAATGTAGGTTGTGTGATAACTCCACTTCTTGCAGGCAACTCTGTATTAATTCGATCGTGACGCCATAAACGCCCCATACGTTGCATCAAAAACTCAATAGGCGCAATTTGGCTGATCATTAAGTCAAAGTCTAAATCTAATGATTGTTCTATAACTTGGGTGGCAATTAAAATTCTGCCTGTGCGTATAGCTTGCTTGCCGTAGGTAGCTAATACTTGTTTCTCTTTGCTACCACGATCTGCAAAAGTATAACGAGCATGGAACAGATCGATTTCAATGCAAGTTGATCTGGTTTCTGCAAGGGAGCTCATTTCAATATATAAGGTTTGGGCGTCGGCCACTGTATTACAAACTATGCCAATAACAGCCCCAGCTTGCGCCTTTTCAAGTAAATTTAATTGCTGCTGTTCATTTGGCAATAAAGTATCTGAAGTCCAATTTTCTAGCGAGACTATTTTGTTAAGTGTTGCTTGTTCTAGCGTAAATTCTTGGGTATTCCCTGATAAATCCACATGCGTAACTAACGGGTATTCTTTGCTAACCGCCTTGCCACCATAAGGTTTTAGCAATTTATTTTTAAGATCACTTGGCAAGGTGGCAGACAATAAAATTACGCTGGAAAATGCTTGATGTTGTCCTTTTAACACTTGGTCAATTAGTGCATACATGTACGCATCAAAACTATGAATTTCATCCAAAATCAATACCGATTTACGCGTACCAAATGAGCGAATAAACTGATGTTTAATACCTAATACACCCATTAATATTTGATCAACTGTCGCTACCGACATTGAACCTAAAAATGCCCGTTTATTGGATTGGTGCAAAAAACCATTTTCATCAGGAAATAAATATTTTGATTTTCCATGTGCCAGGGTAAGCGTGCTATCTGGGAATAGTTTGTTTGCAGCCTCACCTATCCGATCAAATAATCCATTGGCAGTTGCTTGTGTGGGTAAGCCAAAAACAATTCCGTCGGCTAAATTAGCCTCGACTAACATTGACGCGTACGCCAATGCAAACTCAGTTTTACCCGAACCGGTATCAGCTTCCACTACGGTTAAACCCGTTGATAACGGTAATTTAGCAAGTATTGTTTGCACACCCCTTGGCTGATAAGGTGCAAACAAAAATTCGAAGCCAAAACCATTCAGTTTGTTTATTACACCTGATTCGATTAAAGCAGCTTTGGCTCTTGATAACCCTTGTTGGTAATAAACATATAAATCCATTTCTTCTGTGGTGAAATTGGTGATTGATGAACCAATCCAATCAGCAACACTGCACAAACCAGCTAGCATAGTAATTTCACCAACGTCAGGTATCTCGGATAATCCTGTAAATTCTAAACAAAAGGCTATCCATTCTTGACGTGCGAAGCTATCAAGTTCGATTAGCTCCTCGTCTGCATCAGGTTCTATTAAATTTCTGTCAATTGACATATCGCAATAGCCGTGATGGCCAGCAACAGCTTTCATTGCCTCGTTATGGTCGTACATTTGTATAAAATGTAAATAACCATGTGAGCCATGATTATATTTTTCTGGTGTAACCTCATACTCATCACCTTGAAGTTCGAGGCGAATATCTTCAACAAAATTTTGAAACCTAGCATCAAACTTGCCCAAATCATGCAGCAATATATAAAACAGCATAATAGACCGCGCTTCTTGTTCTGTACGATTAATTTGACTGGCTATTTGTTTTAATAAAATGCGTGATTCTGTTAGCCAGACATCAGCAACCGCCGCCACATCTAAACAATGATATGGCAACAAGTGATAATCAGCGCCTGGTTGTTCTGAATCTTTTTTCGCTTTACCCCAGTATTTAAAGTAAGGCATGCTTTTATTGTCCATTACAAAAATCTCTTATGTCTGAATGCAAAATCATTTTTAAATCGCTTGGTGATAAATCATCCATGTTGTTCATCCTTGCTATTTTGTTTTACCCCCAAAGCTTTTAATGTAGCGGGTAGGGGCGTTTTATTGCTTGGGTAGGTAGAGGTTATTTTTAGCTGTACTTGCCATTGTTCAACTTGCTCCCCGTTTTTGGCTTTTAATACTTTTTTAGAGGGCTTTGTTAGGCTTAATATTATGTTTAAGGCAATTAAATACAGTAAGCCAATTACGAGTAGTAACACTAAAAATTTCAAAATACTTACCTCCGTTTTTGGTTATTCAACCTTGGTTTTATGTTTGCTGCAATGTCTGTTTTTGTATACAGCGATCAATTTGACCTAGGTTATTTAGGCGGTAAATATGGTTTTAGTTGTTTTGCGCATTCGGGCTTTAAAATTATTTGTTGGGCTTCTGGTGTTGCTTGCCAAATATCGATTCTTAGCTTTATCAGCAAATATTTTACTAATGCTGCTCGGCAATTAATGCGTAGCTCTCCGTTTTGCATTTTAAATTCGGTCTCAATACAGCTTTTTTGAATCGAACTTAGTCTGGGATCAGGCACTAAGATCAGTTCAACTTGGTGTTGCCAGTCGTAATCGTCTTGCTTTGTTTTTCTTTTATATTCAAATGTTTGCTCTGTGTTTATTGGCGCTGAAAAACGAGATAGGTTTAAGTCTAAAAAGGTTTGGTTTTTTTCGTCGTATGCTCTAACGTGCCAGCGTAATCCATCGAACACTATGGTGTGTGGTTGTATTACTCGGGTCGTAAATTCGTCACTTTTTAGAGATAAGTAGTTAACTTTCAATCGAGTGTTTTTTATACAGGCTTTGTATATTTGTTGAAATATCTGTTTGTTTATATGTCTAGGTGGGGTTAGTACATGATCAAAATATCGCTCATTTTGATCTACCTCTATTAAATTTAATTCTGTATTAAATTGGGCGAATTCGGTTAAGTTGCCATGGCTGTAATGTAAGGTGAATTTCTCTGTTGCGAACCAAGCTTTCTCTGAGTTGTTGTAATCTAGATAGTCTGGGTGTTCTTGTTTGTAGTCTTGAAGATCGCGTTTAGCGGTTGCCGCTGAGTAGTTAAATTGTTTCGCTAAGCAAGCGGGCGTGATGTAGCCTTGCCAATTTATACATATTTCAATGAATCTTTTTGTAGCCGATTTATTGGATGCTTGCAGTTTGAGGCTCAAAATTAATTCCTTTTAATTATATTTGTCCTTTGATATTAAATTAGTTTATTCCCATTTGTTTGAAAAACAACTGCTTAAATACTTTGACTGATGTTCATTAGTCCATTTTCGGTGTTTTGGGTTTGCTTACTGTGTTTGTATTCAAATTTGTTTGTGGTAGGGACAGCTAGGGCAAACAAGCCAAATTGGTTGTTACTCCAATTTGGCTTGTTTGGTTATTGTGCGGCTGATTGTGTTTTATTCAGCTTTTGTTTGCGTTTTTGGGCGTCTTTCCTTTTACCTTTTCTTTTTTCTTTTCCCTTGTTTTGTTTGCGGCCGTTCCGACCCCTTCATTTGTCAAATGATGAGTCTGGTGTGCCTTTAAAGCAAGCAAGTACATATGGGTAGTTATCAGTAATGTAGTAACCATATACACCGTTTTGTGTCATGCCGTTACATTCGTCTAAATCGCCAAGTCCTTGTACATATTCGTAATCGTCTCTGAATGTGCCGTCGTAGCTGCCGCCTGGTTCACCATCGCCACTTGGTCTGGTGCCTGCTTTTGTCATATAGCTAGAAACAGCTTTGCGAACCACACCTGAGCTGTCTTTAAAGAAAGGACCAAATATTGGGAAACCATCCGCCGCAAACCCTATCACTGGTGATTCAACCGCTTCGGTTTGGTCGTAGAATGCGTTTGGAGTACCGTGATAGTGGTATGTGCCATCTGGTTGGGCGTGTGCGTTGTGTGTATCCACTCTAAAGCCATTTGCTGCATGCATTGGATCGTAGCGCCAAGGGGTCGACATGTCGTTACAGCCCACTTTGCCATTACCTATACCGAAACAGCCTGCCGCTAATAAGTCGACTTTTACGCCATTTAATAAGAGTGCGTTGTCAGTTTGTAAAGATAGCGCGGTTGTTTGTGCTGCAAAACTAGGCGTTGTGGTTACTTGAAATTGATCAGATTGGGCCGACACTTGGTTTGGAAAACTGCTGTCGCCGTCATTAAAATTGTGATTTGGGATCGCGTTGGTATTAAACACACATTTATCACCGACTTGCGTGATTTTTAAATCACCTTGATGTGAGAGTGATTCGTTTATGTCTAATACGTCAGAGATGTAGTTATTAACGTAGCTAGTACATGTTTCGCTTCTGTTGGTAAAGGTGGCATTGGTGATGTCTATTGCATCTGTATTGCCGCCATTGCTATCTCGTTCTAAGATGGAATCTAATTTGCTGTCTAGCAGTTGATAGGCTTGGTTTTGTTCTGTTGTTAATGTACCTGTTGCTAGTAGTTCTGTGATTTCGACCGTTTCATCTTTCAGGCTGTAAAATTCTTGAGTGCCGGTTGTTGATTCGATTAATTTGTAGTCTTGATTACGAATGGCGTAGCCGTTTGTGCTGTCACTTTGGTAGTTTACAAATGAGTAATCACGGGTGTTGGCTGTGTCTGTTGATAGTATGTCTTTGAAGCTTTCGCTGTCATGTTTTTCATTTAGATCTAAGCCGGCAATTTCTGCTATTGTGGTGAAAAGGTCAGTTGAGTTTACGAGTTTAGTTTCTCTTTCGCCTTGACGCGTAACACCAGCGCCAGATACGACAAATGGGACATTTACGCCGCCTTCATATAATGTACCTTTGTTTTGTCCTCGTTGTAATTTTAGCTTGTCGAGCACTGCCGCCGGTGAGCCATTATCTCCAATATAGAGCACAATTGTGTTTGCTCTTGCTTCTGCAGACAAGCTGGTTAGTAAGCGGCCAATTTCTTTGTCCATTGCTTCTATTGCTGCTAAAAAGTATTCACGTTTATTGTTGTCGATATCTGTGCTGTCGCCCGATAAATCTCTGCTATGTAAATCGGTCGGTGGTAAGTGAAATGGCGAGTGGGGCGCTGAGTAAGCGAGCCAAGTAAACCAAGGTTTTTCTTGATCTTGGTTGTTGATCCAGTCTATCGCAAGGTCGGTAATTTTGCTGGTGTGGTATTCGGTTGATGTCGTTGTTTGACCATTTATTGTTAGCTGCCAGTTGTAGTAGTCGCCTGGGTTAGTTAGGTTGCCTGCGTAATGGTCTATGCCAAATTGGTTTGGTCTTGAGTCGTCGTTGTCTGTCCCTAAATGCCATTTACCAAAAAAGCCTGTTTGGTAGTTTTGAGTTTCGGTTTGTGATTTTAGTAGGCTTTGAATTGTTTCTGTGCCAACCGCTAAATTACCCGGTACAGATGATATACCGCTGTGAAAACCATATTGGCCTGTGAGTAATGCCGCTCGTGTCGTTGAGCAAGCAGGCGTTGCCCAAGCATTGTCAAATACAATGCCTTCACTTGCTAGGCTATCGAGTGTAGGAGTTGTTGGTTTGTCATTAGTGTAATTGTATTGCGCTGAGGCATCTATGCCTTGGTCGTCACTGATAATTAATAGGATGTTAGGTTGTGAGCTTGGTGTAACTACAGTGCCACCATCATTATTATCAGATGTGTCTTCGTCTGGATTCACACTTAGTTGACAGCCGTTTATTAATAAACAAGCGCTTAAGGCTAGGTAGGTTTTATTCATGTTTACCTCGGTTTGCTTTGTTAACCTGTTTTTTTGAGTTGTGTTTGCTTGCTTTAGTGCAGGCACAAAATCAGGTTTTTGGATCTGGTTAGTTATACCCTAGCTATAAATCTTAAGAGTATCCAATCGTTTTACACATTCTTGCGAAACTTCCTTATTTCTTCCTTATTTGCCAATTTTTCTTATGCCTCATTTGTTTTACATTAGGCTTTAATCTCTTGTTTCCTTTAACATCCTTTAGTGTCAAACTTTAGCTTAAATGCAAAACTCCTAAATGAAATGGACTTAACTGTTAGTCGGATTGAATTTTTGAGCTATGAAATTTATTGGGTGTTATTTATGAAGAAATATTTTGAAAATTTAGCGAATGCTTTGTTGGGTGTGCCATATAGTGATTTAAACTCTGGTGAGCAAAAGGTTATTGCTAGTATCGCGCAAAGTACATCTGTTTCTGAAAACGTAAATAATTCCTTTCAAAGTGGGTTAACCTTTGGTCAGCGTACTGCAGATAAAATTGCGACTTTTGGTGGCTCATGGGCCTTTATTGGGCTGTTTTTTGCGTTCATTCTTGTATGGATTGTCATTAACACTTACTGGTTAGTTGGTGAGCAAATATTTGATCCGTATCCTTTCATTTTGTTGAATCTTGGACTTTCTAGTTTGGCTGCTTTTCAGGCGCCTATTATTATGATGTCGCAAAATAGACAGGCTGAAAAAGACCGTATGAAACAAGAAGCAACTTTTGAAATTAATTTAAAGTTGGAACTGGAGTTAATGCGGCTGCATGAAAAGATGGATCGTGTGCTTGGCGAAAAGCGAGATTTAGAGGATATGTCTAATTGATTATCCGCTTTTAATTTATCTAAATTAAGGTTTCTTGAATTAGGCTGAAAGCATTACAATGGTGGCAAGTATCGCTTTGGAAAAATTGTCATGTTACATATAGTTTTACATCAACCTGAGATCCCACCTAACACAGGTAATATTATCCGCTTGTGTGCAAACTCAGGGTTTAAGTTACATTTAATTGAGCCATTAGGCTTTGAATGGGACGATAAGCGGGTTAAACGAGCTGGCTTAGATTATCATGAATTTGCCGATGTAAAACGTCACCCTAATTTTCAAGCTTGTGTTGATGAAGTAAAACCAGCCAATATTTATGCTTGCACAACACACGGTACACGCTTTCATTCTGATGTTGAGTATCAAGCTGGCGATATGCTGTTATTTGGCTCTGAGACTAAGGGCTTGCCAATTGAAATTCGTGAAGGCATGATTAAGCCTGAAAATCGTTTGTTATTGCCTATGGTGCCAGAGAGCCGCAGTTTAAACCTGTCTAACTCGGTTGCTATTTTTATCTACGAGTCTTGGCGACAGCTTGGGTTTGAAGGCGCTAAACCTTTTAAGTAACCTATTTCGAATTTAGATTAATTAACTTGAATTGAAAGTTAATTATTGTAACCGCTTTATTTTAGTCATAAAAAATGACTTCAGTCTCATGCCAATCAGTTAATTGGTTGGCATTTTAATTAGCAGATCAAAACCCCTATCCTTAGTTCTACCGCTTTCAACGCCTTACCAATTACTTTCTCAGTATCTGATTAATAATACTTGGCTGGTGCAGTCATTACATCAGGTTTCATATTGGTTTAGCTCTATTAGTTATGGAGATAGAGGAGATGAAAAATGGGTAAAAAAAATGCCGTCCACCTGAAGGGGACGGCATTTACATAAGATATCAGTCTTATTTTTTGATTAAACCTACAAGGTTAGTTTAATCGATTCTTTGTGCTGGAATCGCTTGGCTAAATTTATTTGTCATTGCTTCTTCAGGCGGTGTAAATTTAGTTAAGTCGATACCTTCAACCGCTGCTTTGTATTCTTCAATAGTCGGGAAGCGACCTAATACAGTAGAAAGAACCACTAACGGTGTAGAGCCTAATAAAGATTCACCTTTCTTCTCAGCTGAGTCAGCTACAACACGACCTTGGAATAAGCGAGTCGATGTAGCGATTACTGTATCACCAGGTTCTGCTTTTTCTTGGTTACCCATACATAAGTTACAACCAGGGCGTTCTAGGTAAAGGATATTTTCGTATTTAGTACGAGCAGCACCTTTAGGGTTTGCATCGTCAAAAACAAAACCTGAGTATTTTTCTAATACTTCCCAGTCACCTTCAGCTTTTAACTCATCAACAATGTTATATGTTGGTGGCGCAACAACTAATGGAGCTTTAAATGAAACTGTACCGTTTTGTTTTTCAAGGTTACGTAACATTTGAGCTATGATTTGCATGTCACCTTTGTGAACCATACATGAACCAACAAAACCTAAATCTACTGGCTTACCATCGTAGTAAGATACTGGACGGATAACGTCGTGCGTATAACGCTTAGATACATCTTCGTTATTCACGTCTGGATCAGCAATCATAGGCTCTGCAATAGCGTCTAAATCAATCACTACTTCAGCGTAGTATTTAGCGTTATCATCAGGTGCTAATGCAGGTTGTTCGCCTGACTTGATACCTGCAATACGCTCATCCGCTAACTTAATTAAGCCAGCTAACATACCTGCTTCGTTGTCCATTCCTTTGTCGATCATGATTTGGATACGGCTCTTAGCAAGTTCAATTGACTTGATAAGTGTTTCATCATTAGAAATACAGATTGAAGCTTTTGCTTTCATTTCTGCTGACCAGTCAGTGAAAGTAAACGCTTGGTCAGCCATTAAGGTACCAATGTGTACTTCAATGATGCGGCCTTGGAATACGTTTTCGCCACCAAATTGCTTAAGCATTTGTGCTTGAGTCGCGTGAACAACATCACGGAAATCCATGTGTTGAGCCATTTCACCTTTAAAGGTTACTTTTACTGACTCTGGAATTGGCATTGCTGATTCACCTGTCGCTAATGCAATCGCAACCGTACCTGAGTCAGCACCAAACGCAACACCTTTAGACATACGAGTATGTGAGTCACCACCAATAATGATTGCGCGATCATCAACCGTGATATCGTTCAATACTTTATGGATAACGTCAGTCATTGAATGATAAACGCCTTTCGGGTCACGTGCTGTGATTACGCCGAATGCGTTCATGAATGCCATTAATTTAGGCGTATTTGCTTTCGCTTTGTTGTCCCATACAGATGCTGTATGACAACCAGATTGGAACGCACCGTCAACAGATGTAGAAATAGTAGAAGCAGCCATAGCTTCTAATTCCTGACATGTCATTGGACCAGTTGTATCTTGAGAACCAACAATGTTTACTTTAACACGAACATCTGAACCCGCGTGTAAAGGCGCATCAGAAGCAACACCTACCGCATTTCGGTTAAAGATTTTTTCAACCGCTGTCAGACCTTGGCCTTCGTGAGAAACTTCTTTTGCAAGTGCGTATACTGCAGGCGCTTGAACACCTAAGGTTTCTGCTGCAAATGTTTGTAATTTCTTACCGAATGTTACGGCGTAAGAACCGCCTGCTTTCATGAACTCCATTTTTTGCGGAGTAAATGCAGAAGACACGTCAACTAACTCTTTGTCGCCGTTGTATAATTTCTTCGCTTTAGTATCAATTGTTAATACTGTACCAGTTGCTACTGAGTAAGCTTCTTCTAATACAGGGTCGCCGTTTTCATCAGTTACTGTGTTACCGTCAGCATCAACTTTCTTAACCCAGTTTTTAAGGTCAAGACCGATACCGCCTGTAACGTCAACAGTCGTTAAGAAGATAGGTGCGATACCGTTAGTACCTGCAACCACTGGTGCTATGTTGATGAATGGAACGTAAGGACTAGCTTGTTCACCTGCCCATAATGCTACGTTGTTTACGCCAGACATACGAGAAGAACCAACACCCATAGTGCCTTTTTCAGCAACTAGCATTACTTTCTTATCTGGATGCTGCGCTTGAAGTGCAACGATTTCTTGTTGTGCTTCTGGCGTGATCATACACTTACCATGTAATTCACGGTCTGCACGAGAGTGAGACTGGTGACCTGGAGATAGTAAATCAGTAGAGATATCACCTACACCAGCAATATAAGTAACCACTTCGATTTTTTCTGCAACATCTGGTAATTTTGTGAAAAATTCCGCTTTTGCATAACTTTCCAAGATGTCTTTAGCAACGGCGTTGCCTGCTTTGTAAGCCGCTTCAAGACGAGCAGTATCTGCGTCATAAAGGAATACTTGAGTTTTTAATACATCAGCCGCAGGTGCCGAAACAGAAGCATCGTCGCTTAATGCAAGATCAAGAAGGACTTCGATTGAAGGACCACCTTTCATGTGTGAAAGTAATTCAAATGCAAACTCAGGCGTGATTTCTTCAACTTTTTCTTCACCAAGAATAATTTCTTTTAAGAACTTGGCTTTAACACTTGCGGCACTTGTTGTACCCGGTAATGTGTTGTAAATGAAGAATTTTAATGAATCTTCACGGTACTGGTTTCCAGTATCTTTAATCTGGGCAATAATTTCAGATAGTAGGTCAGCACTATCGATTGGCTTCGGGTTTAAACCAAGATCAGTTTTTCGGCTTTCGATTTCAGCCAAATATTCTTGATACAGACTCATTTAAATACCTCTAAGTAATTGTTAATTTTTTAATCCAGCTGATTTATCTTTTTACTATGTTAAGTAGTAAAAGCGACTTGTAATTATTGTACCAGCCTTAATTTATTTATTGGATATACGACTCGTTAATAGAAGGAACGACAGTATCAAATTTATTAACGAGTTTTATTGACTGCAAGTATAAGTGAAGACAGGCAAAATAACAGGTAGAGCTCGGATAACCGAGCAAATATTCAACATAAAGCTAAATTATGATTTATTTCGCGGGGCTAATTAACTCTAAGCGCATGCTTGAGTAATTGTATTCTTTGCTGCAACTCGCCTTCTCTATAGGGTTCATCCTGCAGGTTTCCCCATACAGGAGAAGGCCAAACAGGGTCTGTTTTGTATCTGCCTATAATATGTATGTGTAGTTGATCAACTACATTGCCAATTGCGGCTGTATTTATTTTGTCAGGTGTAAACAATTTTTGTTGTACACGAGTGATTAAATTTATTTCTGAAAGGAGCTCTTGTTGTTCTTCGTAATCTAAATCTGTTAGCTCTCTAGCTTTGTGTTTTCTCGGTACTAAAATCAACCAAGGTAAGCTTCTATTATCTAATAATAGTAGTGTGCTTAATTCTAAATCGGCTATTTCAAAACAATCAGCTTGTAATCTTTCGTCTAATCTAAACATTTACGCCCAACTCTAATTTTTAATTATCTCAAAAGAATATAGAACAAATTGTTTAATTCAAAAAGTTATTATCAGGTTTTTAGCTGGAAATTCATCTCAAAATTCGTTAGAGCTACGAATTTTGAGATAAGCTAATTTAGTGGTTTAGTTATCTCGTTTTACTGATAACCAAGCAAGAGATTCAAGTGCGGTTTTATGTTCTGAATTTGGTAGTATAGCAAGTGCATCTACTGCCATTTGCGCGTGTTCTTCTGCTTTTTTGTATGTGTAATCTAAAGATTCGGTTTGTTTAATAATCGCTAAAACTTCGTCTAGTTGGTCTAAGCCATTACCCTGTTCGATAACTTGTCTGATTAGTTTAACTTGTGCTTCATTGCCATTTGCCATTGCATGAATTAAAGGTAACGTAGGTTTACCTTCGGCTAAATCATCGCCTACGTTTTTGCCTAAACTTTCAGAATCGCCAGCATAATCTAGCCAATCATCCATTAACTGGAATGCTGTGCCTAAATATCGGCCGTAATCAGCTAATGCCGTTTCAGTGGCTTGGTCTTTTTCTGCAATAACAGCGGTAAGCCTAGTCGCAGCTTCAAACAGTTTAGCGGTTTTGCTGTATATTACATCCATGTAACTTTGTTCTGAAGTATCTGGGTTGTTGCAGTTCATTAACTGCATCACTTCACCTTCTGCAATCACATTGGTGGCATCAGATAATACTTGCATAACCTTCATGGTGTTTAGCGAAACCATCATTTGGAATGAACGGGTATAAAGAAAGTCACCGACTAACACAGATGCTTGATTGCCGAATAAAGCGTTAGCAGTATCTCTGCCTCTGCGTTTTAGGGATTCGTCTACTACGTCATCATGTAATAAAGTCGCGGTGTGAATAAACTCTATAATAGCGGCTAATGTTAAATGTGATTTACCGTCATATCCTAAAGCTCTAGCTGCAAGTGTCGTAATTAATGGCCGTATTCGCTTTCCACCACTATTTACAATGTAAAAACCAAGTTGTTGTATGAGTGATACGTCACTTTGGAGTTGGTCTGCGATGACTTGATTGACTAATAACATGTCGTTATCTGTCAGTGCTTTGATCTGATTTAACTGCATTTGAACAATAGCTTATTATTGGCTGATTAAAAATTTAGCTAAGTGTACACAATTTTAAGAGAAATTACGCATTTTAAACGACAGATTATCTCGCTTTGTTGGTTATTGATCAGTTTTCAGTCAATTGTTGCATATTTAGGCTTGCGATCTGAAATCTCATCGCGTAGAATTCGCGCCCTGTTTTTAAGAAATTGTGTGTTCGTTTAAATTTATTGTAAACAACGAGCGCATATAGTGAGCGGAGTAGAATTATGTACGCGGTTTTCCAAAGTGGTGGTAAACAACATCGTGTAGCAGAAGGCCAAACTGTTCGCCTAGAAAAAATCGAACTAGAAGCTGGTGCTTCAGTAGATTTTGATAAAGTACTTTTAGTATCTAATGGCGAAGACATTAAAATTGGTGCACCTTATGTTGACGGCGGTAAAGTAACAGCTGAAGTTGTTGGTCACGGTCGTGGTGAGAAGGTTACAATCGTTAAATTTAGACGTCGTAAGCATTCTCGTAAGCAAGCTGGTCATCGTCAGTGGTTCACTGATGTTAAGATCACTGGCATTAACGCTTAATATTTAGGAGACTATAAAATGGCACATAAAAAGGCAGCCGGTAGTACTCGAAATGGTCGCGATTCAGAAGCTAAACGCCTTGGTGTTAAGCGTTTTGGTGGCGAGTCTGTTTTAGCGGGTAACATTCTTGTTCGTCAACGTGGTACTAAATTCCACGCTGGTAACAATGTAGGTATCGGTAAAGACCACACTTTATTTGCTTTATCTGACGGTAAAGTTAAATTTGAAGTTAAAGGTCCAAAAAATCGTAAATTCATCAGCATCGAAGCTGCTTAATTTAAGATTTAAAAAATACTGAAAAAAACCTGCTTCGGCAGGTTTTTTTGTTTTTACTCCTAAAGTCAAAAATCATTTCTGAAACCCCCTGTATTCAAATACCAGATAGACTAAAATGATGATTGACGTGTATTAAATTATTGCTCCGATTGGTTCCTATGAGGTTATGTAAATGAATTTTGTCGATGAAGTTGAGATCAAAGTAGATGCAGGTGACGGCGGCAACGGCTGCGTTAGCTTTCGTCGAGAAAAATATGTACCTGAAGGTGGACCTAACGGTGGTGATGGTGGCGACGGCGGTGATGTCTATTTAATTGGTGATGAAGGTTTAAATACTCTAATCGATTATAGATTTACTCGATTCCATGCAGCCCAGCGTGGTGAAAACGGTAAAAGTAAAAACTGTACTGGTTGTCGCGGTGAAGACAAGTATTTAAAAGTACCAGTAGGTACTCGTGCTACAGATGCTGAAACCGGCGAAGTGATCGGTGAGGTTATGGGGCATGAGAAAAAATTATTGGTTGCTAAAGGTGGTTACCATGGCCTAGGTAATACCCGCTTTAAAAGTAGTGTGAACCGAGCACCAAGACAAAAAACGAATGGTACATCGGGCGAAGTTCGCCAATTAAAATTAGAATTATTATTGTTAGCAGATGTTGGCTTATTAGGTTTACCTAATGCAGGCAAATCTACATTAATCAGTTCAGTTTCTGCAGCTAAACCGAAAATTGCAAATTACCCGTTTACCACTCTAGTACCTAATTTAGGTGTGGTTAGACAAGGAATTGGGAACAGTTTTGTTATTGCTGATATTCCAGGTGTGATCGAAGGCGCTTCTGAAGGTGCTGGTCTTGGCTTAAGATTTTTAAAACATCTTGAAAGATGTCGAGTTTTAATTCACTTAATTGATATTGAACCTGAAGATTGCTCAGATCCAGTTGATAACGCATTGGCAATTGTTGATGAATTAAAACTTTATAAGCCTGAACTTGCCGAAAAACCAAGATGGTTAGTCTTTAGTAAAACTGATTTAATGTTGCCGGAAGATGCTCAAGAAAGAATTGAGCAAATAAAAGAAGCGTTAGAGTGGGAAGGTCCGAGTTTTGCTATTTCATCTGTTCAGCGTGAAGGCTTAGATGAATTAATGAATAGTTTAGGCAATTGGTTATTAGAAAATCCATTACCAAGCTTAGATGAACAAAAAACTGAAGAGCAAGTCGAATTTAAATGGCAGTCATACCATGAAAATGTCATGGGTGAAGTGATAGATGAAGACTGGGACGAAGATGATGATGACTGGGATGACGACGAAGATGGCCCAGAAATTATCTATCAAAAATAAGGAGTAGGTTTGTGAGTTTAATTTCTATGATAGTGGCAATGACACCTGAGCGATATATAGGTAAAGATAACCAATTATTATGGCATATGCCGGCTGATCTTAAATTTTTTAAACAGACAACTTTAGGTAAGCCTGTGATCATGGGGCGTAAAACTTTTGACTCTATTGGTCGACCTTTACCGGGTCGTACTAATATCGTTCTAAGCCGCTCAAATGAACTGCCTCACCCAGATGTTAAATTGGTTAATAGCATAGAGCAGGCTATTGAACTTGCAAAACAAGAGACAGCCGATGAAATAATGATTATTGGCGGTGGTAAAATTTATGAGCTTTGTTTACCGCTAGCAGATAAGCTTTATATCACCCAAGTGCAAGCCAATATTGAAGGCGACACTCAGTTTCCTGAAATTAATGAACGTGAGTGGGAAATTACTCAGTCCCTTGATGGCGTTGTGGATGAAAAAAATCAGTATCCACACCAATTTATTACCTACCAAAGACGCTAATCTTTTATTGTGCTTAAGTACTCTGCTTAAGCACTTTCTGCAACTTTCTATATAAATCTTCACTCATCTCATACTTTCTATGGGCTATTTTTTCCTATTATTGTGTTGGATTAGCCAGCTATTCCGTGCGCAAATTTGCTTTATTCTAAGAGTAATATCACCCTAGAATAACGTTTTAAGTCTTAGCTAACTTCTTATCCCTAGTCCAGGTTAATAATGTATTGATTTTGTCAAAGAAGACAATGGGACAAGTGTCGTCTTTGTGTGTGAGAGATCTCCTACAAAGATTAGTGGATATGTCGATTAACGTACAAGAATAAAAGAAGATTAAAATCTTAACCTATTGTTATATATGCTTAAAAGTTTATTTTTAGATTGTTTCAATAATTAATTTAAAAAAATATATTTTTGGGGTTCTTTAAGACCTGGGGTCACTTAACTAGAATAGACTCGTTGCTTAGGGAAATGGACTTGATAAAGGAAAAGAGCAACATGGAAATGAAAGGGTGGATGACGGAATACATGGAGTACTTTATTGCCAAGATGGCTTAAGGACAGACTTAGCAGGAGCTAGGACGATAAGGACTAATAGAAAACATGATGTTTTCTTTTCGTAAGGATATGAAATAAGGATATATTAGGATTAACTAAGGATAGTTAAGGAGCATGGAGCAGTTTTATCCAAGGTGGATAGATAAGGAAATAGCAGGAGCATATGGAATGGATAGCTTAGGATGAGTAACAAAGGATATATTGGTGGAATCCAACAGGAAGTGAATTAATAAATATAATAAGATTTTATGGAGATGCGTTTTTAACGTTTTAGGGAATACTATAACATGGCTGTTTTCATCAGGATAAGATGATATTTAATTGTGGTGGCGGGTTTCCGCCACCTTCCCCCCTTTATACCAACTCATTCCAACAAAGATAAACCTTCTACTTTTTATGTTTTTAAGTCAGTTGGCGTTAATCTTTATTTTTCTTAGTTTTCTAATATTGCAAAATTTTTAGCTATATCATCGCCGGTATAATGGGCGACCCAGCCTTTCGGATTATCAAAAATACGGATAACGGTGAAGTCAGGATTTTGACCCATATCGAACCAGTGTTTTAGGTTGGCTGGCACAGAGATTAAGTCGTTTTGTTCACACAAAATAGAGTATACTTTATTGTTTATATGTAGTGTAAACAGCCCCTGACCTCGAACAAAAAAACGTATCTCGTCTTCTTTATGGATATGCTCAGTTAAAAACTTCTCCCTAGCCAGTAACTTCTCTGGGTGATCAGGTGTCATGTGGACCACATCATAAGACTGGTAAGCATGATCTTTTATGAATTCATTTATTTCCGCTTGAAATAGCTGGAGTATGCTTGCTTCATCGTCATTTGGCTTAGGAATTTTATTCGTATTCCATGCCTCGAATCTTACATTGATTTTTCGTAGACTGGCTGTAATTAGCTGCCTATCTAATGTGTCCAATATAGGTTTAGAGGGGGCGTTTTCATGGAAAATTTTGAGTTGGCTCATTCAATACCTCTATTACAAATGAAATGTATATGGCGAGAGAATAATAAGGTAGGGAATATACAGGTTACAGCGAGTTTCCTTAACGAATCAATCGTTAAGGAAACTGTCTCGTGTTTTAAACTGAGAAGCTGGCACCACAGCCACAAGTTGTTGTCGCATTTGGGTTTTGGATAAAGAAGCGAGAACCTTCTAAGCCAGATGTATAATCGACTTCACCACCGACTAAGTATTGCAAGCTCATAGGATCAACTACTAGAGTGACGCCTTCTTTTTCTATTAGCATGTCGCCTTCGTTTACTTTTTCATCAAAAGTAAACCCATACTGGAAACCTGAGCAGCCGCCACCAGTAATGTAAACTCTAAACTTTAAATTTGGGTTTTCTTCTTCCTCTATTAAAGTTTTTACTTGTTTTGCTGCTGCTTCGGTAAAATTGAGCGGGATGGCTTCCATTTACTGTACCTTCTTAAATCAATATAGATTAAAACTTAAATACATTTATTTAAGTCAATTGGGGCTATTATCTAATACCTGACTAAATCGTTCAACTATTTTAGCTAGTTGAAGCTAATCTCTGTGGATCACTTCAGGCTGCCAATCGAATTCTTTTTCAGTGTGGCTATAGCTTTGTCCTGAACGTTTAGGCAAAGTGACGGTTAAGTGCACTCTTTCTGGCGTAAAATCAGGGTCGAGTACAAATTCACCTTCCAAAATCTGAAAATAACGGAAACTAAAGGTGTAGTCATTTTCAGTTGATTTTAGATCGGTTAAATTTAATGCTGCATTTCTATTATTTCTTGAACCGTTCACCGTTAATTCTATGTAGCCTTTAGCAAATTTCTTTTGTTTGCTGGTTTGGACTAAAACAACTCGATACCGAAATTGGTTTTCAATGACGGTTGGTTCTATTTGTAGCGTGTCTATCATCACGCCATCAGCGGTTAACTCTGGCGCCATTACATTTTGATAAAAACTAAGCTGCTCTTTTAGTCGGGTGTTGGTTTGTTGTAATTCTCTTAAGTCCTGTTGTAATTGTTGTAAGCTGAGTTTACCTACCTCTAGTTCAACTCGAGTGAAATTGAGTTTTTGTTCTACAGAAAATAAGTCTTTTTCTTTGACTAATAAATTTTGTTTCACTTTTGTTGCTTCAGCTAATTGAACTTTGTCTTGCCATTTAGCTATACTGAAACCTAGGAAGGCTGCGATGCCTAATAGTACAATGCCGGTTATTGTCGAATAAAATCTAAGATTAGCTCGAAAAATAAAGTCAAAATTACGTATTACGTGTTTTTTCAAAATGGTTCATTCTTATGTAGTTTTAAACTGCCTCAGTTTGTATGGAAGCAACTCAAATAAAATTAAAATATAGATGCAGATAAAATATCAATTAAAACAACTTAGACGGCAGTTATCTTACCCTAAAATATCGGTTCAATTGAGTGTGTTAGGGCTTTTAGCTGGATTAAGTGCGTCTGCTCTTATTATTGCATTTCGTTGGTGTATTGAAAATATTCAATTGCTTTATCTTCCCCGACCGGATGATTTTACAGATCTAGATAGCTTTACGCGTTTCTTACTCCCTATTATTGGCGCTTTATTAATTGTTTCGGTTGGATTAATTACCCAGTTTAAGCATTTTAGACTCGGTATTCCCTTTGTTATTTATCGATTAAAAGCTTTTTATGGCATGATGCCGATGCGAAATACATTTAATCAATTCTTTGGTGGAATTGTCGCTATGTCGAGTGGCTTTTCTGTCGGTAAAGAAGGCCCTGCTGTGCATTTGGGGGCAGGTGCTTCGAGTTACTTAGGTAGTTGGTTGAAGCTCCCTTATAACTCAGTTCGAACGCTTTCGGCCTGCGGCATGGCTGCGGCTATTTCAGCTTCATTCAACACGCCATTGGCTGCGGTTATTTTTGTGATGGAGGTTGTATTACGCGAATATAAAACGCATGTATTCGTACCCGTAATGCTCGCTTCTGTTGTCGGTGCTGTATCGAGCCGACTGGTGTTTGGCCATAGTCAAGATTTGAGTGGTTTGAATATTACAGCTTTAGGGATTGAACATTATCCATATTTAGTTTTAATGGGGATATTAATCGGTTGTTTTGCTTTTGCTTTTAATCGCCAGTTGATTGAAATTTTAAGGGGCTTCAAAAAGGTAAATTTATTACCTCGATTACTGTTAGCTGGTTTATTGACCGCCATTATTGGCTTTATCGTGCCTGAAGCACTTGGGACTGGGTTAGGTGCTATTGTTGTTGCTCAAGAGCATACAGGTAATGCGCAATTACTTATGACAGTGTTTATTTGTAAAGCCTTACTTACCTTTTTTGCTATTGGTTTAGGTGTACCAGGAGGGGTTATCGGACCTATCTTAGGTCTGGGTATGATGCTAGGCACTTTACTGGCTTTATTGGCTTCTGCTTTTATTGGCAATGTAGATTTATACTCAAACATGTATGGAGTACTAGGATTAGCTGGATTAATGGCTGCTTGTTTAAATGCGCCAATGGCGGCTTTAACAACCGCTATGGAGATGACATATAGCCAAGAAATAATCGTACCTGCTATGTTAGTGATAGTTTGTGCTCATGTGGTCGCTGGGCAGGTATTTAAGAATCGGTCGTTATTCTTACAACAGCTTGAATTACAAAAGTTAGATTACAATACACCCCCTACATATGAGGTGTTGCAAAAAATCGGCGTAATGGCTGAGATGAAACAAAACTTCATTTTAGTTAAATCAAACGACGAGTCTGTACTCAGAAAAGCTTTAGATAGAGCAGGTAAAAAATTAGTTATTTATAAGCAGTGTATAGAAGGTGGCGCGAGTTTTCAGCTTGTTAATTACGATGTGTCTCTCGATCCGCACGCAAGTTCGCCATTTCAATTTACAGAGCTTCAGGGGGTTGAATCTCGATATACTCTGGCCGAGCCTTACGAAATATTACAACATAAACGAACTGGTTCTGTTTATATTTTTGAAGAAGAGCTGGACGCGATTATCGGCGTTATCAGCTGGGAACAGTTGCGTAAAAGATTAACCAAAGGCTCACTTGAGGGACCTGAATAATGACAATTTTATGGCTTAAGGCTTTCCATATCATTTTTATGGTTGCTTGGTTTGCTGGCATTTTTTATTTTCCACGCTTGTTGGTGTATCACGCTGAAAATCAAGATAAGAATGTTTCAGAGCAACTTAAAGTAATGGAGCGCAGGTTACTCTTTTTTGTGACTCCCTTTGCGGTATTAACGGCTGTATTTGGGGTTTGGATAATTTATATATATGGTAGTGAGTGGTTTAAAGTGAGCCATTGGCTACATGCTAAACTGTCGCTAGTTATTTTCTTATATGCTTATCATGCATATTGCTTTAAGTTGTTGAAAGACTTTAAATTAGACCGAAATACGCGCAGCGGAAAATTTTATCGATGGTTTAATGAGTTGCCTGTTTTGGTTTTATTTGCTGTCGTCATTCTTGCAGTGGTTAAGCCTTTTTAGGTTTAACCACTTAACAGATCAACAAGCTTTAATCTCTAAACTGTTTTAGTTATCTTTTGTAGACCAGGTGGGTTATCTGGGTTTACACCATGAGCCTGTGCTATTGCAGGAATATCTAAATAAAATCTTTGTAGCAGAGTTAAAGGTTCTAATCTAGCAGGAACATTCTTTAGTTTTTGCTGCACATGATGTATTTGACTGTGACTTTTGTCGAATTGGTTAATAAAATCCATGTGCGATTGATACGATTCATCATTAATTAATACATTTAAAATCTTAAGTCTATGCTCTGCTAATCCGACGGCGCCATGCTGAAACTCAGCTGTACTAAATGGTTCTGCATGAATACCACACAGTCCCTTTAGCTTAAGCGATATCTCTTTTGCGACAGCGTAGCCAAAACCTCGGCCTAATATTGCGCAGTGCTCTGTTTCGGCAAAATTATCAGGTGTCAGGATTGGAGATGAGTCTATTGACTGCTGTAAATATTCAGGCAGCTGCAAAATCGATCTTTTGAGCTCTTTATTGTGTGACCAAGTTGCTGCAAGTTGAAGTAGTGCAGATAAAGTTGCTAAATACGTTTTAGTCGCGCCTATCGCTTCTTGTGTACCTGCTTTTAAAGGCAAGATGACATCGATGAGTTCAGCTAGTGGAGAATTTTCGTCATTGACTATTGCAACTACAAAAGCGCCTGCATCTTTTGCCATTTTTGCTTGTTGTAAGATGTCTGGGCTACGGCCTGACTGAGAGATAACAATAACAAGAGATTGCGATAATTGTATTTGTTTACCATAAATGCTGGTCACTGATGGCGCAGCGGTAACGACGGGGATACCTGTTTCTATCTCAAATAAATACTTAGCAAATCCAGTTGCGTTGTCTGATGAACCCCGTCCAACCATATAAATGAACTTGGGCTGCATAATTTTTAAATGAGAACCTAATTTTTCAATTGTGTGCTCATTTTCATCTAACTGTTCAGCAACCCTTGCTGGAGTTTCTTTGGCTTCCTTGATTAATAAAGCGTCAGTCATATACTGTTCTGCTATTCTAATATCGCCTAAATTTAATGATTAACTCTAACAGGATTTACTCTGCTGTTAATTGCTTTTATATATCAATTTGATCCTAGCCTATGCAGGAAAGACATTAAAAAACGCCAGAGGTTAGTGATTTGTTATTAGTTTGTATTGGTTTTGTGTTTAATAACTGAAAAGCGCCATATACAGGTGCAATGTTATTAACTATAACTTGGCTTTGAGATTCACTAGGTAAGTGTTTAGCTAACTTAGACGCAATGCCGCCCATTAGATAAATTGGGTTGCTTGATAAGTCACTGAGACGGCTAATTAATTGGGATAAGTATGCAATAGCTTGATCTAATATCTTTAAGCTTATTGGATCTGAATGCGCAATGGATTCAAAAAAGTAAGGGGTTAACTTGGCATATTCAGCTGGTGCTGCTTTGAGCCAATATTGGCAAAGCTCGGTTGCGGTTTGGCACTGACTTGCTTGCATTACCTGATTGACTATATTTGACATAGATTCGAAGCCATCTAAGGCTAATAGGCTATGTTCAACTAAACGCTTTCCTATCCACGCCCCTGAAGCTTGATCTCCCAGTAATAGACCATGGCCACCGAGCATAATTTCAGTTTCAGGCGTAATGGCTAAGGCACAGCTTCCTGTGCCTGTGATAATTGCCGAGCCATATTGAGAGTCACTTGCTGCATAAACTGATAAATGCAGGTCAGTGGTGAAATCAAATTGCTTAAAATCATGCTGCCAAATTCTGAGTCTGTCAGCGACAGCTGGAACATTGACACCAGCAAAGCCTCCTAAAAGGTGACAGTCTGAGCGTTGGATTTTTTTAATATTTGCAGTTTTTAATAAGCCATCGACAGTGGCTTGCAAGTTTGAAATGGCTTGTTCAAAGTCAGTTGCAAAGTTAGTCCCTTTACCTATAAATTGGACTAATTCTTTGTGTTCTTGGTTGAATAAAACCGCATGAGTTTTACTCCCGCCACCATCTAATGCGATAAAGTAGTTTGGCAAAATTTTAGCCTTGCTTAACGGGTTCTTGATAATCTTGGAAAACGTCAGTGACTTTCTTCACACCGGCAATGTTTCGGGCAATAGTGATCGCGACTTTTTTCTCTCTCGGAGTCAGCATCCCCATTAAGAAAACTTCGCCTTTCTCAGTGTAAATTTTAACGTGATTACCGTTTAACTCTTTATCCGCAAGCATTCTGGATTTTATTTTAGTTGAAATCCAAGCATCCTTACCGGCTTCAGATGCTGTGATTTTTTCATCTATTCTAATTTCATTGTATAAATCAATAAAGTTAGGGTATTGGCTGCTAATGTCGAGCACTTTATCTCGTAAAAAGTCAGATGGCGCTTGACCAATTAATAAGATATGACGATTAAAGCTGAGTACTTTTACATTAACAGATTCGTCTAACTCTGCTTCTTTTAACCATCTTACGACTTTGCTTTCTATTTCTTTATCTTCAACTTGTGCGCCGAGTGTACGTCTGTCGTTGGCAACCACGGCTGTTGTGCCTGCAGCGCCTGCAAATAACATAGCGACGCAACCAGATAAAACTGGCGTTAAGATTAAACAAGTGAGAAGGGGTAAAGCTAATTTCATATTACATTCCTGGGAATAAAGTTTTTTCTATTGCGTCACATATGCTGTGAGTTACGAGCTGATGCACTTCGTTAATTCGGATAGGTATATCCGAAGGTACTCTAATTTCTACATCGTTAGGACCTAACAACCCAGCGATTTCACCACCATCTGACCCAGTTAACGCCACAACCAACATATCTTTAGATAAAGCTGCTTCTATTGTTCTTAACGCGGTTGGTGAATTAGGGTGAGAGCTGATAATGACCAGAACATCTCCAGCTTGGGCTATGGCTCTTAATTGAATTGCAAACTGCTGTGTTGCTTGATCTTCATCGCTTAACATAGAAGAAAGCATAGGATCTGGACACAAGGTAATTGCAGGCAACCCTGGTCTTTCATGCTCTAACTTGTAGTTAAGCGCATTTGCTAAAATGAGTGAAATTGGGTGAGAAAAGCTCTCGCCACAGCAAATGATTTTTTTCTCCGCAAGTAATGCGTTTAGCATTGTCATTGCAGCGGTTTCGATAATAGGCGCTAATACGTCTAATGCTGCAATTTTAGTATGTATACTTTCGGTAAAACTTTGTTTTATTAATTCTTGCATCTGAATATCGATAAGCCAATGACTATGTGGGGACTATTTTACTTAAAAGGCGTTTTTAATCCAGTTAGGATTTTTACTGTCTTGATCAAAAACCACTGCGTCAAATCTAATTGCAGTGTGGTTTATATTTAGTTTGTTTTGTTGCAAGTAGTACATAGCAGCAGATTTTACCTTCTTTTGTTTGCTTGGTGTAATGGTCGCAGCAGCTGAGCCATGGCTCGACTTTGCTCTGAATCTTACTTCGACAAACAGGTAAGTACTTTGTTCAATACAAATCAGATCGATTTCGCCCGTTTTACAGTTGAAATTTTGCTCTATACATTGAACATTGTTTGAAGCTAAAAATTTTTTAGCTTGTTGTTCGTAATCTTGCCCAACGAGTCTTTTACTGACGTTCTGAAATAAGGGCGACATTAGTTATTCTTCCATTTTCAAATTTAGCCCAACGCAGATCCCGCTCTACGTTTCCTTTAGCACTTAATTTAATATCACCGGTTAAACCTTGATGGATAAAGCCCGGAAACACTCTCATTTTGGCTAAGTTAGGCAGTAGATTAAAGCTGTCGTAGCCTAACGCAAAAAACGGGCTTAAATCGTCATTTTGATCTTTCCAAATGCTTTTCATTTGTTCAGCTAAAACAGCTTGATTTGCTTTGCCGGGTAATCGCCAAGGTATGTCACTGAATACAACTTGGTTTAAGTCTCGTAAATCGGCTTGGTTTAATTCGCTGCTATAGCTTCTAGAACTAGCGTATATCGGAATTAGACGAGCAAATGGCGCTGTATTAACATCAATAAATGGCTTCAATATTTGGGTTTGCGTGGCATCAGCTATAATATAAATTACGTCTATATCTCTTCTGTTTCTGGCATCTGCTTCAAATTGCTTTGGCTGTTCAAAGAGTAATTTAATACTTTTAATTCTTGATTTACTTGGACCCGTTTCCATTAGTTGTTCAACACTTTTTTTCATTTCTGATGTGTTGCTGAAATAACTAATTTCAGGTTCGTTCTCTGTTTTGGCCAAAAAATGTTGTTTGAAAGCTTCGGCCATTCGTTTGCCTTTGCTATCAGCTGCCGCTAAAACGATAGGTTTTTTATAGCCTAACTTAATCATTTTGCTTGCCGCTTGTATTGCTTCTGCTTCTGGCGCTAAAGTAAAACTGTACTCAGTTTCGCTCAATTCTAATTCATCATTTAGCGCGTTAAGCCAAAGTTTTGGTATTTCTAGCCCAAGTCCATTTAATTTAACGATATTGTCTTTGAGTAACGGACCTATGATGAAGTCGTATTCTGCTGCGATAAATTCGCTAGGATTTAATGCTTGGTCTGCTTGCCATAAGTTGGTGTCGATAAATTCTATTGTTGCATTTGAACTAATTGGACTAAAGCGAGCTGCTAAAATACCCTGTTGTATCGCTTCACCTTGTTTATGAAATTTGCCACTTAGTGGTAGGAAAACAGCGACTTTCTGCGGCGTAAAGGTTTCCACTGCTAGCGCTAATTGTAATTTTTCTGGTAATTGCTGAGCGGCAGGGTGGCTAGGGTTTTGTGCTTGCCAACGACGAATATTGATTAACAGCTGTTCTGCTGAATGTGCATACGAATGGGTGATATTCAGCAGGGCTAGCCATGCGCTTAGTTCAACTTTATCGGGCGACTGAAAATAACTAAACGCTGTGCTTTCTAAGTTAATGAGGTCTTGCCAAATTAAACTGTTTTGCTGATCAATATCAGCAGTATCGGTTAACCAATTTTTTAGGTTTATCCTCGCATTTGCCGCTTCTAAGAAATGTTGGGTGTTAGAGGCACTTACGCTTTGTGCTAGAAACAACCTAGCTTCAAACCCTTGTAATGTGTCTATGTCTTTAATCAATGGAAAGGCTTGAGCATACTTTTGGTAGCGGATTAGAGACTCTGCTTTAAACAAAGCGTATTGATTTTTGATAAATTTACTCATTAGAACTGTATCTAGGCTAGATAACAGCGCATAAGCTTTTGCGGTTTCTTGCTGTTCTAGCCAAGCATCAGCAGCCCTTACATACCAAAGTGTTGCATGAGTGTCATTTGCCGCGTTTTGAGCTTTTTGTAAATAATCATCTGCAGTTAATTTTTGTACCTGCGGTGCTTGTGTTTCAACTACTTTTTTTACTGGTTCAACTTTTTTTGTTGAACCACAGCTAATTAGCTGAATGGAGCATAGGATAAGTACAAGTTTAACGAAAAGGTTTTTAATAACACACATTTAACAAAAGGTTCTGTCTTGATTATCAACCAAGTTAGTATATACCCAATGCCGTTATACTGGCTAGGTTAAACTGCACACACTTGAGTTTTCTTGGACATAATTTGACTCACTCGTTAGCTTGGTTTTGAAACAATTTATCTCACATTAATATGGTTTACGTATATACTGCTGCCCATTAAAAAAGTCATTGGATAATGAGGTTGAGATGTCACAGCTTGGTGAACTATTTGTTGTTGCTACGCCAATTGGTAACTTAGAAGATATGAGTCAAAGAGCATTAAGTGTTTTAAATAATGTTGATTTGATTGCAGCAGAGGACACAAGGCATGCAGGCAAGCTATTGTCTCATTTTTCAGTCACAACTAAATGTATTGCCTATCATGACCACAATGAAGATGGTCAAAGCCAAAGATTAATTGAACAGCTTTTAGCTGGTGTTTCTATTGCGCTTATCTCAGATGCGGGCACTCCGCTAATCAATGACCCTGGCTATAAACTCGTTCGACGATGTCGAGAAAATAATATTAGAGTGATTCCTGTACCTGGTGCATGCGCAGTGATAACAGCGCTATGCGCGGCAGGCGTTGCCACCGATGAATTTTATTTTGGCGGCTTTTTACCTGCGAAATCAAATGCTCGCCAAGCGACTTTGGCAAAATTAAAAGACGTAAGTTTTACTGCTGTTTATTATGAGTCGACTCATCGAATCTTGGCTTGTCTAGCTGATTTAGAAAAAGCACTAGGCGCAGATAAACAAATTGTAATTTGTCGAGAGCTAACCAAAACCTTTGAGACGATACACTCAGCAAGCGTCAGCGAATGCTTGGAGTGGATTAAGGCAGATCACAATCAGCAAAAAGGCGAATTTGTTTTAGTGATTGAAGCCGACAAATCAGATAATGAAATAGACGAAAAGTGCGTTGAGTTATTAAAAAAATTAACCCCCCACATGCCTTTAAAAACAGCCGCAGGTATAGTAGCAGATACTTATGGTGTGAAAAAGAAAGCCATTTATGAGATAGGGATCTCGTTGTAGCGATAATTACTCTTTGTAATTTAATCGTTTCACTGCTTATAATGAAACAGCAGTAACTACCAATTATATAAGGAATTTAAAATGAAAAAATTAGTGTTATCAGTAATTTTAACCGGTGCTTCTTTTGGTGCTTTCGCGAATGGTCCTGCTGGATGTGGTTTAGGTACAGCTGTTGTTTTTCAAAATGCAAATGAATTTCATGAGCATGTATTAGCAGCGACAACAAATGGTACATCAGGTAACCAAACATTTGGTATGACTTCTGGTACTTTAGGTTGTGAATCTGCAAATGGTCCTCTAGCAAAAGGTTTAGCTATGTTTTTAAATGAAAACTTAGAACCTTTAGCGGTTGATGTTGCTAAAGGTGAAGGCGAAACTTTAGCTGCCCTAGCTGATTTAATGGAAATTAAAGCGGAAGATAAAGCTTTATTTAACCAAACAATGAAAGCAAACTTTGATAAAGTTTTTGCTTCTGAATCTGTAGATGCGACTTTTGCTTATCAAGCAATTGTAGATGTAATGAATCAAGATCAAGTGTTAGTAAAATATTTAGGCTAATCATCTAGTTTTACATTTGAATAAAAGGCGGTTTACCGCCTTTTTTTATATATGGAAATAGAAATTGAATATTTGCTTAGTTAGGCTGTTTCTCTTAGCTGTCATTGTTTTTAGTCCATCTGTTTTTTGTCTAGATTTGGCTAAATTATCCCAAGAACGATATTGGTTAGATTTACTTCATTATCACAAGGCCGGCTTTTCAATAAAAAACCAGAGCCAAGTGGATGATGAAAATTTTTTCTTAGCCATTAACGGTAAATTTGATCCTCATGCTGAATTATTAGCGACCCTTTCGGCTTTTAAATCGACAAATGAATTATCAATTGATAGTAGAGCTCAATGTCGTTTTCCTGCTCGTTTTTATTGGCTTTCAGAAAAAATACCTGAACTTAGGCAATATAAACTGAGTTGCCCCGAGTTCGACACTTGGCAAGCAACCCTTTCTCCAGAAAAAATATATTTAGTGTTTCCGGCTGCATATTTGAATAGCCCTTCATCTATGTATGGACACACTTTATTTAGAGTTAAAAAGTCAGGGAGCACAAATGCGTTACTTGACTATGCTGTAAATTACGCAGCAAACCCCGATCCAAATGACAATCAACTTGTTTTTAGTTACAAAGGACTTGCAGGTAAGTATCCAGGTGTTTTCTCTGTAATGCCTTATTATCAAAAAGTTCAAGAATATGGTGCTTTAGAGAGTCGGGATATATGGGAGTATGAGTTAGATTTAAAACCTGAAGAAGTGAACCAAATGGTTCGGCACATTTGGGAAATGAAGAACAGTTACATGGATTATTACTTTTTTACCGAGAACTGTGCGTATCAATTGTTAAGTATGCTTGATGCCAGTAGCGATAGAATATCTTTAATTCATCATTTTTCATTTAGAGCAATTCCAACAGATACAATCAGGGTTTTAGGCAGGGCAGGTTTAATAAAATCAACTCAATATCGGCCTTCTACTTTAACTGAAATGGCGAGCCTACAGTCAAATTTAGCGCAGAGTGAAATTGAGTTAGCTAAACGATTAGTCGAAGAGCAAATATTTAAGCCTGAATTGTTAGGTCGTTATCTAGTAGCAGAGCAAGCCAAAATTTTGGATTTAGCTTATCAGTACAGCCGGTATTTAGCAGCTAAAAAGAAATCTAAGATCCTGCATTTAGGTGCTCGTTCAATTAAGCTTTTATCAGCAAGAAGTAAATTATCTATAAAAGAGGATGAGTCAACTGTAGTACCTACACCTAAATATCGAGATGATCAGGGACATGCAACACAAAGAGTTGAAATTGAGTTAGGGAAGCATGTTCAAGATGAGTATTTAGGTATTAATTATCGTCCAGCTTACCATGATTTATTAGACTTACCTGAGGGTTATATTACGAATTCTAAACTAGAAATGTTTAGTTTTGGGGCAAGGCGCTATAGACAAGGTGAGATAAAGCTACAGAATTTTAGTTTTATCGATATTCGCTCATTAACGCCAGTTTCTGGTTTACTCAGCTCTAATTCATGGCAAGTAAAGTTTGGATTTGAACGAAAGTCTATTCTAGCTAATTACCCTATGTTTAATCTTGCTGCAGGTTACGGAAGAAGCTACAACTTGGCTCTTGGCCAATTAACTTTCATGTTAAATCTGGATACTTATGCGCATAAAAGATTAGACAAAGGCTACTTTGTTGGAGCTGGCCCACATATCAATTACCTGTATCAAGGTTCTGCTTTTAGCCTATTAGCAGAATATTCTAAAGTGTTTAACGAGCAAGGAGCAACAAAACACCTTACCACTTATAATTTGGAGCTTGCCTACCATTTGAATAAAGAATGGCAACTGAGATTAAACGGGAAGTCGGAGCAAGCAAGTCGTGCTAGTTCGGATACGATTGCGATTGCTTTAGTACACTACTTTTAAAATATACTGTCGCTAGGGTGTCTTGACGTTTGCTGTACTCAAAAGATCAACACACCCTAATCTAATGCTAGTTCCGGCTCGAATTATAGAACCAGTATGAACAAATAATAGTTTATCTGTTTGACTAAATAGCTCTACAACCTATAATGCCCCTCGAAAAGACAGCTGGGCAATCGCTGCTTCATTTATGAAGGAGAGGAAAGTCCGGGCTCCATAGGGCAGAGTGCCAGATAACGTCTGGGCGGCGCGAGCCGACGACCAGTGCAGCAGAGAGTATACCGCCGATGGCTGGCAACAGCACAGGTAAGGGTGAAAGGGTGCGGTAAGAGCGCACCGCGCAGCTGGCAACAGTTTGTGGCACGGTAAACTCCACTCGGAGCAAGATCAAATAGGGTTCCTTATGGCGTGGCCCACGTTGGAACCGGGTAGATTGCTTGAGCCTTAGTGCGAATTAAGGCCTAGACGAATGATTGCTAATCTTTTATAGATACAGAACCCGGCTTACAAGCTGTCTTTTCACCTTTTCTTTTTTACTTTCTCACTTTTGTTCAGCGTTGCCAATGTTGTATAACGGCGAGTGCTGCTTGTTTTATCTCTGGTGTGCTTAGTTCTGATTGGCTAAGAATTTCTAGTTCTTCAGCTAACTTAGCTGGTGGTGTGGATATTGAGTATAAAATATCTATGGTTTGAGCTAGTTTACTTGTATCTTGGGCTGCTAAATTTTCCACTATATATGGTGTACTGGTTACTAGATCCGTTACATTTAACAAAGCTTTAAGCGCTTCAATTTGTAAATTCGTATTCTGATGAGCTAATAGAGGCGAAAGGCGGCTAATAACTTTAGGCTTTACTTCATCTGAGATAGTTTGAGTATGGTAAATTGTCATTATATCAGTCAATACATCGATGTCTGTTTCTGTGTAACTCGCCTCTGTAACTAAGCCTATATAATAGCTTGTTAATGTCTCATCTTCAGAGCCTGCGCTAGCCAGTAGTTGATAGCCTGCAGATCTATATATTGGATTTTTTGCATACATCATTTCTAATCCGACTTGCTCACGGTATTGATCGCTAAACTGATAAACCACGTCCAGAATAATCCTTTGTTCAAATTCGTCTATATTCGGATTATTTTTAATATAATCCAATAACTGTTCAGGGTTTGCTTTTAGTGCTTGTTTTAGCTTATTGCGGTTTAATGCTCTTAATTTAACGTTTGACAATAGGTGGGTTAGATCTGAGGTTGCATCTGGTTTTGCATTAATAAAAGTAGGAAAAGCTATATGAGTATTAATAACCCCAGAGTCTAAGTTAGTTTGAGTTGTTTGTTGTTGATTTACTTGTACTAAATTATCTGAATTAGAAACATTTGAGCTATGGAAAATAAAGAATAAAAGTAAAAGCGTAAAACTTATGCATAGTGATGAAATTAGAGTTTTTATCATAGGTATTTTATCTTATTGAGTGCCTGATGTTACCAAGCACTCATATATTAATTTTAAGAGCAGTAGGTACCATTAGTGATATTTAAACTACTACCTTGACGCATAGAGGTGTTTGTTGACGTTGACGCTTTACACTTACTACCGAATAAGTTTAATGTTGCGCCAGTGACTTTATTCGCTGAATTACTTAAGTGACCAAATGTATACAAATCAGAGCGGGTTTTACCTGATGCAACATTGTGGTTAAAGGTGCCTCTAAAATCGACTTTTCGTACTAAACCCGGTTCGTTGGTTTTTACCCATCCGAACACGCCATGGCGATAGCTTGAATCATTATCTACAACTGTATTTGTACCTTTAGCAATGAGCTTGGCATAATTAAATCCGCCCCAACCAAATTGGTAAGGCGCACCAAATTCATTATGGTAAATCTTAAGGTTTTCTACAGTCATTTCCGTTCTATATACTTTTACGCTGTCATCAAAGGTATCAATCACTGAGTTACGAATCGATGAGCCGATACCACCACCAAAACCATCCGTTGTGTGGTGGTGATGGACATCGCTGCCGCTTGCAATACGAGTATAAATATTCACATTATCAACTAACATCACTGAATTATCTGTATCCCCTAAAATGTGAAATTTCTCTGGGTTTCTGCTAGTGAGTTTTGAAATAGAGACCGTGCAGTTACAATCTGCATAAATTGAGCTTAATTTCTTGCCTTCAACTCCTTTAGCGTCTGCTTGTGACTCCCCAAATAAACCATTAGGCGCAATAATTGATGTGCTTCTATTATTGCCTCTAATGACAACATCGTTTGTTCGCCCTTTTAAAATTTGGATATTCGCTTGGAGGGTTTTTCCAGCAGGAATAACAATTTCATCATAGTCATTATTATCGTCAATAACGATAGTGCCTGTTTGATTTGAGATGGTTAAAGTGCCTCCCGCAATTGCACTTGCAGATAAAGATAGTAAGCCAGTTAACAAAGAGGTTTTAATTATATGTTTCATATTATTCCCGTCATTTTTGTGCAGAAAAGTTATTTTTCATCAATATCTGGTATGAATAACAACCAGAGTTTTGCTTTCAAACTCATGCGTAAGCATAAGGAATTACTGATAGTTACTTTTTGGTAACAATTATTCAACCTTTAATACATAGCTTTACACTACGACCAAAAGTTTAAAATTTGATAAATTTATTAAGGGAAATGTAAGTTAAATCATGTAGATAGGTATTTTTTTTGATTTTTATGAAAATTTATATCTTTACGTAAGTTTACAATAGGTGGTTAACTTATTAATTTTTAAAGTTAATTATTTTTATGGTTCTCAGGTTTTTTTTATAATACGTAAATTGAGTTAAGTTTAAAATAAACCTACTCACCCAATTTAGTTTTATATGTATACTGCTTAATTGCTGGTAAGAAACTCAATTAATTCAAGGATTAGGGGTTCTCTTATCCTATCACTTTCCATTAAAATTTCGTGCCGAGCTTCTTTTACTAGCTTTTTAGTTACTTTGCCTTCGGCCAAGCAAGTCCATTCATTTTGCGCATTTAAACTGACAATTAATTCATTTTCTGCTTGAAGTAAGAAAGTATCACAGCTGAGTGACTTAGCGACTTCTGGTAAGGTTGAGATAAATTTGAGTGCTTGGTATAACCAAGTCGTTGTTACGCCACCAAGTGGATATTTGGCCAGTATATCTTGTCCGTGCTCAAACCTATGTAAACTTCGGCATAGGTTATTGTCTTTATATTCGTGCCTTTGGTATCCATGCTGACCTATGAAGTAGGGGGCTTCAGGTTTGATGCAGCGAGCAAGCTTATCTGAGATTGAAGCGACCCATTTGGCGCCGACTTGAGTTAATGGCCCTGCGTTTATTCCTAGCATAGGCGCCACTAGAACGAGTTTTTTAAGTCCAATTTTATATCTGTGTTGCCAATTTAAAGCAATAGCAGAGCCCATTGAATGTGCCAAGCAGCATACTTCTTCGTGGTGTTGGAGTAGTTGAGTTGATTCTAATACTGCATTTAAATCGTCAGCAAAATAATCAAACTTCTTTACATAGCCTTTTTCGGGATCTTTTAAACTTCTGCTTGATTGACCCTGACCTCTATGATCTATCGTAAATATACTAAAGCCCGCATGAAATAAGTCGTATGCTAGCTCTTTGTACTTTAGATAGGATTCAACTCGTCCTGGTAATAAGACGATCAGTTTTTTTGAATTTGGGTTTTTGATAAATGCGTAGTGCAGATTAATATTATCTTGAGTTTGGTAGACAGATTCGGTTGCAAATTCTTGCCAAAAAGGGTGAATATCTTGGTGCTGAAAAGCTTGCCATTGGGCTTCGCGTTGGTCTAACGGAAAGTAGTTTGAAAAGCTCACTCAGTCATTATCTTTTTTAGCTTGGATTAGTTATAGGTTAGCTGATAATCAGGCGGATTTCATTAAATTTTGAGAGGGTTATTGGGAGATAACCCTCTCAAAAGCTTAAATATTTAACTCTTTCATCTTACGCGTGATGGTATTTCGCCCCCAACCTAAGCGTTTAGCGGCTTCTTGTTTATGCCCCATAGTATGGTGCAATGCACGTTTAAGCATTATGGTTTCAAAAATTGCCAGCGCATTATCTAGGATGTCATTTTTGCCTGCATTAAGCTCAGCATCAACCCAGTTAGTTAGTTGAGATTGCCAATCACCAGTAATGACTTGAGTTGCTTGATTTGTCGTTGCGCCCGTCGATTCAGCTGATGTTAAAAGCTCTGGTGGTAAATCGGCAATTAGAATCTCTTGGCCGCTTGCCATAACAGTCAACCAGCGACAAGTATTTTCTAGCTGTCTAACATTACCTGGCCAAGGTAGATTACTTAAATATTCAGAAGCTTCAACGGATAGACGTTTTTCTTCAACACTCATTTCTTTTGCTGCTTGCTTTAAAAATTGAGCAGCTAATTTAGGGATATCTTGACTACGCTCGCACAGCGGTGGTAAATGCACTCGGATTACATTTAAGCGATGAAATAAATCTTCACGGAATTTTCCATCTGCGACCAGTTTTTCTAAATCTTGATGTGTTGCGGCGATAATTCTGACATCTGCATTAAGCGGTTGTCTGCCACCCACTCGATAAAATTGACCATCAGACAAGACTCGTAATAAACGTGTTTGCACTTGAAGTGGCATATCACCAATTTCATCTAAGAATAAAGAACCGCCATTTGCTTGTTCAAAGCGTCCTTCTCGAACAGCATTCGCACCTGTAAATGCCCCTTTTTCATGACCAAATAGTTCTGACTCTATTAGATCGTTCGGGATCGCAGCCATATTTAACGCAATAAAGGTTTTATCTTTTCTCGGGCTATGTTTATGAAGTGCTCGGGCGACTAATTCTTTACCTGTACCTGATTGACCATTAATAAGTACACTTATGCTAGAGCGAGATAGGCGGCCAATCGCGCGAAATACTTCCTGCATCGCAGGCGCTTCGCCAATTATATCGGTAGAAATCGATGAGTCAGAAGGACGATTACGTTTCTTCTTACTATTCTCTTTAACGTGCGATAAAGCTCTTTGGGTTAAGCTAACTGCATCGTCTATATCAAATGGTTTAGGTAAATATTCAAATGCACCACTCTGGTAGGCGTTTACAGCAGAGTCTAAATCAGAGTGGGCAGTCATGATAATGACTGGGATTTCAGCATCGTGTAAATGAACTTGATTCAACAATTCCATACCATCCATTTCTGGCATACGAATATCTGAAACGATCACATCTGGACTATCCGTTTTTAATGCTTCGAGTAAATCCAGTGGTGATTCGAAGCTTGTATTGCTGATATCAGCAGCGGCTAATGCCTTCTCCATTACCCATCTAATTGAGCTGTCATCATCAACAATCCAAACTTTGGTCGCACTCATAATCTTTTTTCCTATAACTCAATCGGTATATATACGCTAAATTCTGTATGACCAGGCCAGCTCTCGCAATGGATACGACCTGCATGTTGGTTTACAAGCGTTTGCGCAATTGACAAGCCTAGGCCTGTCCCGTCGCTTTTAGTGGTGATCATTGGATAAAATAGGGTGTCGCGAATGTGCTCTGGTATGCCAGGGCCATTATCTATTATATTAATGATAGCGACGAGTTTATGTCGTTGACCACCAATTGTTTCTTGGCTTGCTATTCTTGTTTTAAAAGTAATTTTGCCCTGACCTTGTGCTTGCAAAGCCTGAAAAGCGTTGCGGGCAATATTTAAAAATGCTTGGTGGATTTGTTCCTCATCCATAATGAAATCAGGGATGCTAGGATCATAATCACGAGCAAAGGTTACTTTGCTATCTTCTGTTTCTAATTCTATTAAAGCTCGTACATCTTCAATAATTTTGTGAAGATTGCCTAAACCTCGTTGGGGTAATTTATTTGGCCCAAGTAGTCGATCAACTAAGTTTCTTAGACGATCGGATTGCGTGATAATAATTTGGGTACATTCTTTTAAGTCATTGTCAGTTAGCATTTTGTCTAGTAACTGAGCTGCACCACGAATGCCACCGAGTGGATTTTTTATTTCGTGTGCTAAGCCTCTAATTAAATCACGTGAAGCATGCATCTGAGATTGAACAAAACTTTCTTGGCTTACTCTTTTCAACTGATCTATGGCGTGAATTTCTACCAAAAGGTAATTATTGCCGTCTTTAATCACTGGGTTAAATGTCAGTTCAGCCATAGAATGCTGTTCATCCAGCGTCACTAAAGAAACTTCATTATCCGTAAAACCTTGTTGTGTTGGAACTGCTTGTCGGACGCGTTCTAAATCGAGAGAGCTATATCTGAACAATTGATCAAAAGAAAGCTCATTTAGGCGTCGAATACTTAAATTGAAAAAGTTTTCTGCAGCAGGATTGGCATACATAACTTTAAGCTCAGCATCTAAAATGAGCATACAGCTACTAATATTATTAATAATGATATCGCTAAACACGGCCGCCTCTTTGCTTGGTAATTTTCGCACCAAAAGTGCGCACAGCACTATTTTATAGCAATAATAGAAATAACTGTAAAATTAGGCAGCTTATTTAGCGCCTGAAATCGTTGTTCTATGCATATAAAAAGTTACTGGTTCTGACGATGCAAGAAGTTTGCCGCTATTATCAAGTAAGTTGACTTTTAGTTCGTGCTCACCTCTATAGACATTATTTATATGGTGAATGAGTTTTTTAGTTGGAGTGTTAATACGAACACCGTCCAGCAATAACTCGATATTATACTCATATTCAGGTACTGGCGATAAGCTAATTGCAATTGATAAGTTACCTTGATTGTCTCTTATCGTAGCTTGAGACTTTGGTTGTAAGACTTTAATCTTAGGCGTTATGTTTGAGTCTGTTGCAACCGCTTTCGTTTGCGTCTTGGATTGATATTTAGGGAAGGATGATATTTTGGCTTTAACAGAAATTTGTTTGGCTCTTTCATCTTTTGGTTGGTCGGTAAAGATTAAGACGCCGTTAGAATCTCGATACATATAGACGTTTTCAGCAGATAAGCAGGGTATCCAAATCACTAATAGTAAGCCGAGTAGGCTTGCTTTAAGCTTCATTGCTTCACCTTTAACCAAATTCAACGTTAGTTTACTTTATGCTGAGAACTAAAAAAATGCCATAAAAAAAGTCCACCGAAGTGGACTTTTTATTTTATTCACTCAATGTGAAGTAAAATTATACGCTGTAGTATAATTGGAACTCAACTGGGTGTGGCGCAACGCTAACTTGTTGTGCTTCTTCAGATTTAAGTTCGATGTATGCGTCGATCATCTCGTCGCTCATAACGCCACCAGCTTTTAAGAAGTCACGGTCAGCGTCTAATGCTGCTAATGCTTCTTCTAAAGAACGAGCAACTTTTGGAATTGCTTTTTCTTCTTCTGCAGGTAAGTTATATAAATCTTTATCCATAGCAGCGCCTGGATCGATTTTGTTGATGATACCGTCGATACCAGCCATTAACATAGACGTGAAGCCTAAGTAAGGGTTTTGTGTTGGATCAGGGAAACGACACTCGATACGACGTGCACGATCGCTAGTTACGTATGGAATACGGATAGAAGCAGAACGGTTACGTGCAGAGTAAGCTAACATGATTGGCGCTTCGAAATGTGGAACTAAACGCTTGTAAGAGTTAGTTGACGCATTTGTGAAAGCATTGATTGCTTTAGCATGCTTGATGATACCACCGATGTACCATAAAGCTTCTTGAGATAAACCAGCGTACTTGTCACCAGCGAAAACGTTTTTACCGTCTTTCGCAATTGATTGGTGAACGTGCATACCAGAACCGTTATCACCAAGAAGAGGCTTAGGCATGAAAGTAGCAGTTTTGCCGTATGCGTGAGCAACGTTATGGATAACATATTTTTTGATTTGAACTTCATCAGCTTTTTCAACCATAGAGTTGAACTGAGTAGCAATCTCGTTTTGACCAGCTGTAGCAACTTCATGGTGATGTGCTTCAACAACTTGACCCATTTCTTCAAGAATTAAACACATAGCTGCACGGATGTCGTGTGCTGAATCTACTGGTGGAACCGGGAAGTAACCGCCTTTAACACCTGGACGGTGAGCCATGTTGCCTTCGTCGTATGACTTACCTGAGTTCCAAGCTGCTTCAGTTGAATCTACGCTGTAGAAACCGCTACCCATTTGTTGATCGTATTTAACGTCATCAAATAAGAAGAACTCTGGCTCTGGACCGAAGTAAGCATCGTCACCGATACCAGTTGATTTTAAGAATTCCATTGCGCGTTTAGCGATTGAACGTGGATCACGGTCGTAACCTTGCATAGTTGCAGGCTCGATGATGTCACAACGAATAATTAAAGTAGACTCTTCTGAGAAAGGGTCCATAACAGCAGTAGATGCGTCAGGCATAAGAATCATGTCTGATTCGTTGATACCTTTCCAACCAGCAATTGAAGAACCGTCGAACATTTTACCGTCAACGAAGAAGTCATCATTTACTTGATGAGCTGGAATAGAAACGTGTTGTTCTTTACCTTTAGTATCAGTGAATCGTAAGTCAACGAATTTAACTTCGTTGTCTTTTAACGTAGCAAGAATTTCTGCAGACATTGCATTTCTCCGGAATATTATATTATTAATTAGCGCTAATTAATTAAAATTCACGCCTTGCGAATTTACCAGCAAATAGCATGCCATTACTTAAATCTTCAAATAATATAGGCATGTATCAATCTCTGCAGGGTTATTCACAAAACGCTTTGCTTTAATTTGGTGCGTAGGTTGCACAGTAATGATGCTTTTGAAAAACCATCCTGACATCATTCACCCAAAATCGCCCACATAAAATACAGTAATAAAGTAAGCTAGGGCAAGTGCGAAACAACAATTATCGTAAAATAGATCAGTTTTTCGACGGTTTTACTACTATAAAAGTCGAACCCTGTGTACAATGCGCGCAATTTTATTCAATGCTCTGTTTATTTTTAAAGTAAAATGAGCATGAATTACTTTAACTATTAATCTCGGAAGCATCTTGTGTTAGAAAAATTGAGAAATATCGCGATCATCGCGCACGTTGACCATGGTAAAACTACCCTAGTTGATAAATTGTTAGGACAATCAGGTACTTTAGAAACCCGCGGCGGAAACGAAGAACGCGTTATGGATTCTAACGACATTGAAAAAGAACGTGGTATTACAATTCTTGCAAAAAACACTGCAATCGAATGGCAAGACTACCATATCAATATCATAGATACCCCTGGACATGCTGACTTTGGCGGCGAAGTTGAACGTGTACTTTCAATGGCTGATTCAGTTTTGCTATTAGTAGATGCTCAAGAAGGTCCAATGCCACAAACGCGCTTCGTAACTCAAAAAGCATTCGCGCAAGGCTTAAAACCAATTGTTGTTATTAATAAAATCGACAAGCCAGGTGCTCGCCCTGATTGGGTAATGGATCAAATCTTTGATTTATTTGACAACCTAGGTGCAACAGACGAGCAATTAGACTTTACGACTGTTTATGCATCTGCGATTAACGGTTGGGCAACAATGGATTTAGACAATCCATCTGAGAACATGGAACCATTATTCCAAGCGATTGTTGATAATGTTGCTCCTCCAGTTGTTGAGCTTGACGGTGCATTTCAAATGCAAATTTCACAACTAGATTACAACTCATATGTTGGCGTGCTAGGTGTGGGTAGAATTAAACGTGGTTCGGTAAAACCAAACCAACAAGTGACTATCATCTCTGCAGACGGTACTAAACGAAATGCAAAAGTTGGCTCTATTCAAAGCTACCTTGGTTTAGAGCGAATTGAAGCGGAAGAAGCTTTTGCTGGTAACATTATTACTATCTCTGGTTGTGGTGAGCTTAAAATTTCAGACACTATTTGTTGCCCAAATAATGTTGAAGCTTTACCTGCGTTATCAGTAGATGAACCAACAGTAACTATGACTTTCTCTGTTAATAATTCACCTTTCTGTGGTAAAGAAGGTAAATACGTTACATCACGTAATATTCGTGAGAGATTAGATAAAGAATTAGTCCACAACGTTGCATTAAGAGTTGAAGATACTGACAATCCTGATAGCTTCCGTGTATCTGGTCGTGGTGAATTACACCTAGGTATTTTAATCGAAAACATGAGACGTGAAGGTTACGAATTAGCCGTATCTCGTCCTCAAGTTATTTTACGTACTGTTGACGGCGTACTTGAAGAACCATTTGAAACAGTGACAATTGACTGTGAAGAAGAGCACCAAGGTTCAATCATGGAGCAAGTTGGTTTACGTAAAGGTGAATTAACTGATATGGCACCAGATGGTAAAGGCCGCATGCGTCTAGACTTCTTAATGCCAAGCCGTGGTTTAATTGGTTTCCAAACAGATTTCATGACAATCACTTCTGGTTCAGGTCTTATTTACCATACGTATTCACATTATGCGCCGCATAAAGGTGGAGAAATTGGTGTTCGTAATAACGGTGTATTAATTGCTAATGCAACAGGTAAAGCATTAACGAATGCATTATTTAACTTACAAGAGCGTGGTCGTTTATTTATCGGTCATGGTGTTGAAGTTTATGAAGGCATGGTAATTGGTATTCACAACCGCGACAACGACCTTACGGTTAACGCGCTTAAAGGTAAGCAATTAACTAACGTACGTGCATCAGGTACAGATGAAGCTCAAACGCTTTCTCCACACCTTAAATATTCTCTAGAGCAATCATTAGAGTTTATCGCTGATGATGAGTTAGTTGAAGTTACACCAATTAACATTCGAATTCGTAAGCGTCATCTTACTGAAAACGAACGTAAACGTGCTTCAAGAGAAAAGTCATAATTTACTCTGCTCTTACGCATTAATATGAAAAGCGCCAATCGGCGCTTTTTTTATACCTGAATAAGCTGAATTCAGTGTAATTATTAACAAAGACTTAAAACTTTTTCTAGGGGGGATATTTTTCCTTAGAACAAGGCGAATTTGCGTACGTAATCGAATAGCTGGCTATTGCTAGCGAACTCAACGCACC